>JAWLBD010000013.1:0-117104 GCA_041395145.1 Verrucomicrobiales bacterium
GTAGAGACCGCTCAGCGCAATGTTGAGCATCGTATCGGTCGCCACAAAATTGTAGGTGAGAACAGCGCCGTTGTTGGCATCCGTCTGACCGAGCGCCGAAGAAAATTGGTCATAGACGAGTTCGCCCTCAACAAACACGTCAAAAACCCGATTGGGGTTGACGCCGGGTTCGTGGAAAAGCAATTGCAACTCGTAGGGCGCGCCGGGGATCAGCCCGTCAAGGTCAACCGTCAGCGGAGGCGTGCTTCCGACATCCCAGCGGATCGAATGCGTGGCGGCCTCCAGCACATCGTCTGCCGCAGAGCCGCCGAGATTTGGCGCACCGCCCCAAGCCCCGATCGTGTTGGCGGCATCGATCGATACACCGAGAGTTCCTTGCGAGGTAAAATCGGCGGCTCCGGCAAGCCCGGCGTCACCACCCCCGACATTGACCGCGTACGAAAAGATCCCATTCAAGTCGAGTCCCTCGCCAGGGTCAGCCCCTGAATAGGTCGATACCGCCGCAGTATTTCCGTTGAAGACTGTGATGCCATATTTTTCCCCCAGATAGGTCCTTACTTGCTCGCGTTCGGCGGATGAAAGAACCCGATCATAGATCAAAATTTCGGCGATATCCGCATCGCTAACCTCCCCGGAAAAGGCGCCGCCAGCGGCGATCCCAAGGCGCCCAGGGGCGGCCGTTGGTCCCGCAGCCAGCGAGTTGGTCCCATCGGCGCTGTTCCCGTTGACGTAATACTCGCTACCCGTCGCACTGCCTAGAGCTTCGCCGATCGCCACGCTGTGCGACCCGTCATCAAGAAGACTAACCCAGCCCTCCGCAAAGTGAGCGTCACGGTTCCCCCATTTCCCCATCAGCCAGTTGAGGTCTCGGCTCTGGAGCGTGCGCCCATGCGCCGCCCCCCAATAGGAATCGACGATGAATGCCGTGTAGGGGCGGGTGACGTTGAGGCCATCCGGCAGCACCATCCCATCCCCGGCGGTAAACCGGATCGCCGGCTGGCCGTTGATCGAAGACGCCGCCTCGAAGCCCGGCGCATTCGCCGTCGGGATGGCGTGGAATCCGTTGCCGCTTTGATCCTGCCATTGCGTGACGTCGGCGCCGCTCATCACGACGGAACTGGAATTCGAGGCATCCAGCCAGAGGAGCAGGCTGGCGTCGATGATCGGCGTGGCGGCGCGGGCATCCCCGCAGGTGAGGGTGGCTCCCGCCAAAATGGCTGAATAGAAAAAGGGTTGTTTCATCGGGGTAAAATCATCAGGTTTTTCCAGTTTTGTAAACAAAAATTCTTCGTTGTTGAGCGATTGCTTTCTCGCGCAAAAGAAATGGCTATTTCCCGGTCCGCTCCGCCAAGAACCGGATGAGATCGGCGAACTGCCCGCGGGTCAGCGCGGCGGTCAAGCCGGGCGGCATCAGGGTGCCGGCGTCTTGGCGCTGGGCGATCTGGCCCGCAGCGACGACCTGCGATTTGCCGGTCGCGGCATCTTTGATCTCGATCCGGTCCGCGCTCTCGCTTTGGACGTAGCCGCTGAGGACGGCACCCGCCTTGGTCGTCAGGGTGGTCGAAGGTAGCCTTCTTTGACCTGCCGATGCAGGCCGAGCACCGCCTCGATGATCAATTCGACCGGCAAGCCCGCGCCGACCGCGCTGAGGTCGGGACCGAGGACGCCATCGGCGCCGCCCATCTTGTGGCGGTAGCGCAGGTGAGCTGCGGGCAGGCGTAGATCTTTGCCCCGGCGGCGGCATCGCCCTTCTCGCGCACCTCATTGGTCAGCGACTGGACCAGCGCCTCGCTGAATTCCGGAATCCCGATAGCGCCCTCGTACCGCCATGCCGCCGAGCGCCTTCTCCAGCGCCGCCGAGTGTAGCCGCCGCGCCGAGGATCGCGCGGAGGCGGGCGGCGGCAGCGGGATCGACGGGCGACGCGCCGACGACGCCGCCAGCGCATCGAGCCCGCCTTGGCGACCGAGCAAAGGCGTGGAGCAAAACGCGGCCGCCGCCTCGTCCGGCGCGGACCGCAGCGCCTCGCCCGCCAGCTCCGCCGCGCGCAGCAAATCGATGGCGCAGAGCGCGTAGGCTAACGCCGCCGAGCGAACCAGGGCGTCCGGATCGGCGCAAAGCGGCTCCAGCGCGGCGTAGACCGCCGCCTTGCCCCGCAGATGCCCGAGCGCCGCCGCCGCTGCCGCGCGGACGGCGGATGCCTCGCCCCGGTCGGTCGCCAGCGCCGCCGCGCGATCCGCCAGGCTTTCGGCGCGCCACCAGGCGGCGAGGCGCAGCGCGGCAGCCCGCTCGCGGTCGCCGCCCGACGCCAGGATCGCAGCGAGCGGCTTGCCAAATTCGCCGGCGGGCACCAGGTCGCGGAGCGCGGCAGCCTCCGCCAGCGCCTCCATGGCATCGGGGTTTTCCGCCGAGCGCGCCAGCACGGCGGCGAGGTCATCGGCGTTGCCGACCGAGGCGAGGATGCCGAGCAGCGTCGTCTCCACGCCGGGGTCGATCGCCGGATCGGCGAGCAGTTCGCGCAGCGTGGCGGCGGCTTCTTTGCCCGATGTCTTTTCCAAGGCGAAGGCGAGGTGGCGCGGGTCGGCAAAGCGGAGCGCGCCGGAGGTCAGCGCCGGCCACCAGATCGGCTTGAGCGCGTGGGACGCCTGGGTCAGCGCGGCGATGGTAAACCGGTCGGCGGGCTGATCGAGCGCCCGCAGCGCGACGGCGACCGCCTGCGGGTCGGCGACATAGCTCAAGGCGACGACCGCTTCGAGCCGGACGCGCGGATGCGGGTCGGCGACCGCCTTTTCAAGCGCGAGCGGGTCGCCCAGCCGGTCCGCCCAGCGCCCGGCGATGCGCACCGCGAAGGCGCGGGCAGAGCAGCTCCCTCGGCGCCGAGCAGTTTTGCGGCAGTTCGGGATCGACGCGCTCGTGCCAGGCAGGGTGCCGAGCGCCTCATCTGAACAATGTTCGTAGCCGGGATCGGCGGAATCGAGCTGCGCGACCCACGCCGAAAGCGCGTCGCCAACCGCCGCCGATTCCATGCCCGAGAGCAATTCTTTCGCCCGCTTCGCGCTCCCACCGGACCGGCGAGGCGAGGCGCGCGACCAACTCCGCCGCGCCCGAACCGGCTGACGGCGGCGCCTTGGCGAACGGCTGCCCGTCAAGCGGTGATCCGCCAGATGCGGTAGTGCGCCTTGTCCCGGTCCGGATGCCGGAACGACGCCTGGTAGTGCCCGATGATCGGGTTATACCAATCCGCGACATAGAGCGCGCCGTCGGGTCCGATGTTGAGATCGACCGGGCGGAAGCTGCGGTGGTCGGTCCGGAGCAGCGGCGGCTGCAGCGTGCCGCGATGCCCGGATCCGTCCGGCTCCATGGCGAGCCGGTCGATCAGCCGCCCGAAATAACCGGCGATCAAGACATCGCCCTGCAGGTCGTCGGGCAGGTGCGGCGAATCGACGACCAGCGCGATCATCGCCTTGATCTTCGTCGCGCCGATGTCGAGCGGCGGATGGTAATTCTCGGTCGCCACCATGACCGGGAGCAGCTCGCTCAGTTCGGTGTTGTTGCCTTTGACGAATGGCTCGCCCCAGTAGCCGTAGCCGATGCCCCACGGGTTCTGGCCGCTGCACCCGCGGAAGGCGTGGAGCTGGCGGCGGCGCGGGCGCATCCGCCAGACGCCATGCTGGTCCAGCCGCTCGATCCCCCACGGCGTCTCGATCCGCGAGAAGGCGTGCAGCCCCTGGCAGAACAACAATTCGCCGTCCGGCGACCAGGTGAACGAGTTGATATTCTGGTGCGTGTCGCCGGTGCCGAAGCCCGAAAAGATAACCTCGCGCGAATCGGCGCGGCCGTCGCCATCCGCGTCCCGGAGAAAGACGAGGTCCTCGCCTTCGCCGAGGTAAACGCCGCCGTCGCCCAGCGCGAATCCGGTCGGCATATTTAAGCCCTCGGCAAAGACCTTCGTCGAATCCGCCCGCCCGTCCCCGTCGGTATCTTCGAGGATATAGAGCTTGTCGTCGATCGGATCGGTCGGCACCAACTGCGGATAGACCAGCGAGCACAAGACCCACAGGCGGCCGCGCGCGTCCCAGCGCATGGCGATCGGATTGGCGACGCCGTCTTTCTCCGAGGCAAATAGGTTCGCGGAGTAGCCCGGCGCGATCTCGAACGACGCCAGCTCCGCCTCCGGCGAATTATCCGCCACCGGCTCGAGCACGCTTTGCCCCAGCAGCGGCTGCGATGATAGGGCGAGGGCGATGAGGGCGGCAAGGCGGGGTCGATAAACTGATCGGCGATTGCCGGTTGCCGGGGCTGATCGGCGGGCGGCACAGGTGCATCGGCATCCTGCCGATCTCACCCATCGGCGAAGCCGTAGAGAATGGAGCCGCCCGATGCCGGGTTCGTTGGCATCAGGCATTTCGAAACGCGAGCATTGACCGACCGCCGATGGCTAATCCTCGCGGACCCGCGATCGGGTCCGATGTTTCCATGTGATCCGGATTTCATCGTTCGAGCGCTTGGGATTTGAGTTCGGCGATCCGTTCTTCCTGCGCGTCGATGAGCGGGATGATCGAGTCGATCTCGGCGGGAAACCACCGGGGCATGCCGGGGCGGTGGTCGTGGCTGCTCGGCACATGCTGCCGGTCGCCGTAGGCGAATGCCCAGTTGGTCGGGCGCCAGTGCTGGTGCCAGAGCTGTTCTTTGCGCGCGATGGCTTGGCGGAGCGCCTCGAGCCGCCCGTCGGCGAACGCGCCATTCTCGTCCGCCGCCGTCTGGCTGATCGGCGTTTCGCCGGTGAGCTGCGCGCCGATCTCAAACGCGACCCGCCAGTGGCCGGCCGGCGTCAGGTGGATGCCGTCGCGGGTGAGCGGCCCCGCCTTGAACCCGGCCAGGTCCACCACCGGATAGCCGCGGCGCGCGCCGAGATCGCGGATCGCCTGCGCATAGGCGGCGACATCCGCATTGTGCGCGGTCAAATCCGGGGCGTGCGGCAGCCCGGGCACCGCCTCGAACGGGCGCGGCGTGACCAGCACGATGCGCGGCGTGCGCCCCGCATAGCCGTCGAGCAACGCCTCATACGCGGCGGCGAAATCCGCCAGCCGCGCCGCGCCGTCGAGCGCTTCCATCTGCCCGAACATCGCGATCACCACCGTGGCGCCGATCCGCTCCAATTCATCGCGGTGGGAGGCGAAATTGAGCGGGCGCTGCTGCCGATAGACCGTGTCCGCCTGCCACGCCATGCTGCGGAGAAAGACGCGCCGGTCGGCGGCCGACAGGGTGAGGAGCGCCTCCAGGTGCCCGGCTTCCGCCGCCTTGACCGCATCGGTCCCGCCCGTCAGGACAACGACATCGCCATCGGCGAGCGCAAACTTTCCGGCGAACGGCGCAGGCCTGGCGGCCGATGATCCGCCCTGCGCGGCGAGCAGCGACTTCAGGTCGGCCCCCGCCTTGAACCGCCACGGGCCGGCGAGCGACATCGCGCTGCCACCGATGGCGAGTTGCATCTGCTCGGGCTGCGGCTTTTCCCCGCAGATCCCACCGCCCCAGCCATGGTCCATGACCCGCACCGCGATCACGTTTTTCCCGGCCTGTAAAACGCCCGCCGGCACCGGGTAGTCGCGCGGCGTGAAGTGATGCCCCGCCTTTTCATAGCCGCCCACGCGCCGGCCATTCACCCAGGTCACGTCCATGTCATCGACCGCGCCGAGCGAAAGCGTCGCTTCCTTGCCGGCCAGCGATTCGGGCAGATCGACGGATTTGCGAAACCAGACCACGCCATCGTAGCCGGGCAGCCCAGCGTCTTCAAAATGCACCGGCAGCCGCATCGGCTCCCACCCCGAGTCATCGAACTCCGGCTTCGCCCACGACTCCCCGCGCGACCCCGGATCGGCGGCGGCGATGAGCGGCGGCGGCGATGAGCGGCGGCCAATCGACCGAGGCGGCCGCCTCGCCCGATCCGGGCGGCGGCACCTCGCCCCGCGGCGTGATGGCGGACCTGTCAGCAGCCAGGCTCAGCGAGGACGCCAGCGTTGACGCAACGGCAAAAGTGAAAAGGCAGCGCATGATCGCCGAGCGTTTCACATCGGCGCGGCGCGGGCAAGGGGGAAGATCGAACCTTACTTATCCCAGCCGTTCTCTTTCACGATCTCATTGATGGCACCTTTGGCGGCGAAGTCGCCGGGCAGGCGCTTGTGCTTCATCAGGTAATCGACGGCGTTGCGGACTTGCATAACTTCGCCCTTGCGACCCTCGGCTTTGTCCTTGGGCGTCGCTTTCACTCCGGCGAGGAACTCGTCGAGCATCTTGGTCGATTGTTCGAGAGCGGCGGGATCGACTTCGTAGCAGAGCGATTCCATGAGGCGGAGCATCTTGTCTTTGCCCTGCTTCCCGGCGGCGTCTTTGCGGATTTCGGCGGCGATTTCCTTGCGCTTTGCCTCGGTGGCTTCGGGCGAGAGCTGGCCGTCGGTGCCGCCCTCTGCGGCGCGCGGCGGGAGCGGGCGATACCAGATGTTGCGGAAGCGGGTGGTGTTGCCGTGGTCCTGGAGGCTGAGCGGACCTTTTTCAGGGAAGGCGCGCGGGTGCGAGCGCCCCTTGTGGCCGCCGCCGCCTTCCAGCGGGGTGCTGTCTTGGAGCAATACGCCGTTGCAGAAAACGGTGACGCGGCCCGGATCGATCTCTTTGCCATCCTTGAACAGCGGGCGGCGGAAGACGATGTCGTAAACCTGCCACTCGCCCGGCTTGCGCAAGGCGTTGGCCATCGGCGGCATCACGCCATAGACCGAGCCGGCGAATCCATCCGCGTAGGTCGGATTGTTGTAGTTGTCGAGCACCTGGACTTCGGTATTGCCCGGGAGGAAGACGCCGCTGTTGCCGCGCCCCTGGCTATCGCCTTTCACATCGGTCGGCGCAGACCATTCGATGTGCAGTTGGCAGTCGCCGAACTGCTCTTTGGTCACCGCCGAGCCGGATCCCGGCACGCATTGGAAGGCGCCGTCGACCAGCGCCCACGATTTGTCCGGCTTGCCAAACGTCCAATTTTTCATCGATGCCTCGGTGCCGTCGAAGAGGATGACCGCGTCCGACGGCGGCTTGCCCGGCTCCGCCTGCGTGCTGAACGTGCCCGGCTCGACCCGCGGCGGCTGCGGGCGGTTCATGTCGTGCACCGCCCACGGATGCGTCTCGTCCGGCGGATCGCCGTAGAATTGCTGGGCGGTGGCGAGCGGAGCCGCCGCGAGGGTGAAGGCGGCGAACGGGAGGAAAAGGGACGGGGTTCTCATGCCCCACTGTAGCGCGATTCGCCCGGCGGCAAGCGTCGATCTCATCGCCGGACCGGCTAGAGGATCGGACCGATCATCCGGGCGAGCCGCGCGCCGGCGCGGTAGGCGACGCCCTGGTGCTCCATGAAGTCGGCGGGGATGAGTTGGCTTTGGCGGAAGTCCTCCTTGAGCATGGCGGCGACCTCGGCGGCGAATCCCTCGTCGGCGACAGCGGCGGTCAGCTCGAAGTTCAGGCGCAGCGACCGGTTGTCGAGGTTGGCGGTGCCGACCGAGGCGAAGTCATTGTCCGAGAGGAGCACTTTCTGGTGGAGGAACCCGCCGGTGTAGCGAAAAATTTGGACGCCGCAGGCGGCGAGGGGCGCGACGTAGGTCATCCCCGCCATCTCGACGATCTTGTGGTCGACCTTGCCGGTGATCAGGATGCGCACATCGACCCCGCGCAGGGCGGCGACTTGCAGCGCGGCGGAGACCGCCTCGTCCGGCACAAAGTAGGGGCTGGCGATCCACAGGCGGCGGCGGCTGCGCCCGATGGCGTGCAGGTCAAAAATCGCGCAGGCTTCCAGGTCGTCGATCGGCGCGGTCGGCAGCGCGAGCACGGCGGTGCTGCCATCCTCTGGCTGGACCGGCTTCCACCGCAGCGGCGGCAAGGTGCGGGTCGCCCAATACCAGTCCGCCAAAAAGCAAAGCTGGACCGCCAGGGCGGACAGGCCCGTGGAGGCGCAGATGCGTGTCCCGCCAGTGCCCGTATTCCGGATTCCGCCCCAGGTAGTCGTCCGCCACGTTGAGTCCGCCGACGAAGGCGGTGTGCCCATCGACGACCACGATCTTGCGGTGGTTGCGGAAATTGATCTGAAACCGGTTCGTTTTGCCGATGGTCGTCTTGAATGCCGACGCATCGCAGCCCGCCTCCCGCAGCTCGCTGACATAGCGTTTCGGCAGCTCGTAGCTCCCGATTTCATCGTAGAGGAAATGGACGCGGACTCCAGCGCGCACTTTTTCGATGAGCTTCCTTTGAAATTCGCCGCCGATCTGGTCGTCGGCGACGATGTAGTATTCGACGAGGATGTAGTGCTCGGCAGCGTCGATCGCCTCGAAGATCGCACCGAAGGTCTCCTCGCCATTGACGAGCAGCTTGACGCAATTCCCGACCGTGAACCGGCGGTCGCTGAGGCGCTCGAGCGGCACGAGGTCGCGCTCGGCCAACCAGCCATGATCGACCCGCATTACCTCTAGCGCCGAATAGACTTCGTTGATCAAGCCTTGATTCTGGTCCTGCGCATCGCGGATCGTCTGCAAATATCCGTGGATTTTCCGCCGCCCGAAGACCCACCAGAGCGGGAGCGAGATTGCCGGAAACGCGATCAGGGCGAGGCACCACGCAAACGATCCCTGCGCGGTCCGCACCCGCATCGCCGCATGCACCGCGCTGGCGATGCCCACGACCTCGATCACCGCATAGAGCGGGGCAAGAACGGCGGTCAGGCTGATGTCGGGCAGATCCATGGGCGATCACCGCAATCTGGCGCGGGAATTGACCTTGGAAACTGGAGAAACGAACGCTGGCGGAACACGGCGGCAAGAGTAGCACGGACTTTCAATCCGTGGAAAGCGGCGGTTCGCCCCCCCGGCGTCAGCGATCCCAAGGTGCCCGCCTGCCGGAATTCGCAAAGCGATCGTCCGAAGGCGAAGCCGATGCCGCGGACCCAAGACGGCAAGAGTGCCGTCTCTACCACCTGCCGGCGGCGTTCGTAGCACGGACTTTCAATCCGTGGAAAGCGGCGGCTCCTATCCAGCATACGGTCGGTGACATCCGCGATCCCAGATTGCGGGATCGCCTTGCCCGAAGGCAGACAGCCCGATGCCGATAGCGCACCGAAACCGCCGCGCGCTTACGAACGAACCGCCCGCGGCGATCTATTTGCCGCGCTGGGCTTCCAAGCCTTCCCCGGAGGCAAAGCCGAGCGCCTCGGCTTCCTTTGGCAAGAATGACTTGAAGCGGGTCTTGTCGATCGCCTTCATGTAGGCTTCGATCGGGGTCACCATCCCGTTGCGGAGCTTCTCCCAGATCGCGTCATCCATGAACTGCATGCCCTGCGATTTGCCGGCGGCGAGCACGTCGTAGAGCTTCTGCGTCGCGCCCTCCCGGATGATCGATCCGACCGCCGGGGTGGAGACGAGGATCTCGTTCACGGCAGTCCGGCCCGGCTTGTCGCAGCGCTTCATGAGAAGCTGGGCGATCACGCCGCGCAGCGAGGCGGAGAGCATGGTGCGGACCTGCGATTGCTGGTCGGATGGAAAGACGTCGACGAGGCGGTCCACGGTCTTCCGCGCATTGTTGGTGTGCAGGGTGCCGAAGACCAGCAGCCCGGTCTCGGCGGCGGTGAGCGCCAGCGAGATCGTTTCGAGGTCCCGCATCTCACCGACCAGGACGATGTCGGCATCCTCCCGCAGGGCGGCGCGCAGGCCGTCGGCGAACGACGGCGTGTGGATCGGGACCTCGCGCTGGGTGATGATGCTCTTCTTGTTGTTGTGGACGAATTCGATCGGCTCCTCGACGGTGATGATGTGGCGGGAGAAGTTCGAATTGATGTAGTCCATCAGGGCGGCCAGGGTCGTCGATTTGCCCGAGCCGGTCGGACCGGTGACGAGGACGAGACCGCTGCGCAGGTGGCCGAATTCTTTGATGACTTGAGGCACGCCGAGTTCTTCGATCGTTGCGATTTTGGTCGGGATCAGCCGGAAGACCGCGCCGTAGCCGTTTTTCTGCTTGAAGAAATTGCACCGGAAGCGGGATTGCGCGTCCATCTCGTAGGCGAAGTCGAGGTCGCCGGTGGCCACGTATTGCTCCCACCCGCGCTCGTGGCAGATCTCCTGCATCATCTCCGACATCCGCTCGTGGGTCAGCACGGTGTCGTCGATCGGGTGGATCGCGCCATGGGTGCGGATCTTGGGCGGCTGCCCTTCACTGATGTGGAGGTCGGAGGCTCCGTGCTCGATCAGCGATTTAAACAAGGCGTCAATTTTATTGGCCATGGGGAAAAGGGAAACGGTTGGGCGTTGGGGGGATTTTTTGGAAGGCGGCGGCAGTCTAGACCTCGAAGTATTTTTTCATCTCCTGTTTGTCGATCGAGCGGGACATGCACTCCTCCTGCGAGATGTGACCGCGGTTGTAGAGCGCGCGCAGCGAGTCATCCATCGTGACCATGCCGAGGTTCTTCCCGGTCTGCATGACGCCCGGCAGCATGAAGGTCTTGCCCTCGCGCACGCAGTGGGCGACGGCCGGCGTGTTCATCAGGATCTCCATGGCGAGCGCCCGGCCGGTGCCGTCCTGCAGCGGGACGAGCTGCTGGGAGATGACGCCGCGGAGCGATTCGGACACCATGATCCGGATCTGGTCCCGCTGCTCGACCGGGAACACGTCCAGCACCCGGTCAAGCGTCCGCGCCGCCGATCCGGTGTGGAGCGTCCCGAGCACGAGGTGCCCGGTCTCCGCCGCCGTGATGGCGAGCGAAATCGTTTCGAGGTCGCGCATCTCCCCGACCATGATGACGTCGGGGTCTTCCCGCAGGGCGGCGCGCAGCGCGTGGGAGAATGACTTCGTGTGGGAGTGGACCTCGCGCTGGTTCACGTGGCATTTGTTGGACGGGATCACGTATTCGATCGGATCCTCCAGCGTGATGATATGGTCATCCCGGTTTTTGTTCACGTAGTCGATGAGGGCGGCCAGGGTGGTCGATTTGCCCGAGCCGACCGAGCCGGTGACGAGGACGAGACCGTTCTGGAATTCGGTGAGCGGCTTGAGCGAATCGGGCAGCCCGAGTTCGTCCATCGTCTTGATCGACGTGTTGATGATCCGGAACGCCATGTCGTAGCCGAGGCGCTGATAGACGATCGACGCGCGGAAGCGCCCGAATTCGGTCGCATAGGCGAAGTCGACATCGCCGCGCTCCTGGAGGCGCTTCCACTGGTCCTCGGTCAAGAAGTCGCGGGCGAGGCGCTCGGTATCCTCCGCCGTCAGGAAGTCGGCATTTTCCCAGATGGCTTCGAGGCGGCCGTTGCGGCGCCAGGAGGGCTGGGCGTTGGTGGCGACGTGGACGTCGGAGCAGAGGTATTCCTGCCCGAGCTTGAGATATTCATCCACGTGGGAGAGAACGGCGACCGTATCACTCATAGGAAAAAGGAGGCGAGTTGAGGTAGGAGGAGTTTGGGGAGGGAGGGGGAGATTTGCTTAAACGAACGGATCCTCTCGCGGACCATCCGGGTAGTCATCGTAAGACGAACGGCCGAGGCGGGCGGAGAGAAAACTCGAAAGCTTATCGCGCGCCAGAGTCTCAAGGGAAGGCAGAGTAATTTCAAGCCTGTTTTGAAAGAAATGAGCGGTAGACCGCCGTGACAAATGGCAGCCGGACCGCCGCGCGCAGCCGCGAAACCCCGCTCTGCCCGCCAGAACGGCGCGGCACGGCGACCAACGCGAGCAGCGCGCCGGCGACCAGCCCGCCGGCCGCCCAGGCGAGCGGGCGCTCGCGGATCGAGTCCGCGATGCGGCGGCGCGGGTTGAGCGACGACCCGAGCGAGGTGCCGACGCTGCCGATCGACCCTAGCTCGAAAGCAATCTCGCGGCGGGCGGCTTCGAGCTTGGCGATCAGCCGCGCCTTCTCGGTGGTTTGGTCCCTTCCAGCCATCGGCGGTCGTTTTCGAATTCTTGGAGTGAGGCCTCGAACATCGGCTTGCCGAATGCCCGGAGACCTGAGCGGAGGATCAGCCACCCGGCGGCGGCGTGGAGGGCGGCGAGCACCAGGGCGACGATTTCCCAGCGCCACCCGAGCAATCCGGAGAGCAGCCCGACCGCCCCAGCAACGACCAGCGCGTAGCCGAGAAAGAGGAGTCCCGCGCCGCTGGCGACCAGCGCGCCAGACTTCGCCGCCAGCCCGGCCGCTTCCTTGCCCTCGATCCCCGCCAAGCGCAGCCGAGCGTCCAAATAGGCGGCGACCGAGCGCCCGAATCCGCGCAGCATCCCCGGCACATCGCCGAGGTTTCCGCCTGGCTCGGCACCGCCCATGCGGGGCGCGCCGCGCGGCGGCTCTGGGTCGTAAGGCGGCACTCGCGGCGCGGGGGCGGACGGCTCGGAATTATTAGCGGCGGAAGATCAGCCCGAGGACGAAGCCGACGCCGACGGCGGTCAGGATCGAGCGGGTCGGGTTTTCGCGGACGTATTTTTCGCCCTCTTCCAGCAGGTCGTTCGCCTTGAGCTTCGCATCCTGCCAGGTCGTCTCCGCATAGTCGCGGAACTGCTCCGCCTTCTGCTCGGCTGAGCCGCGCAATTGCTGGACCTTATGCTCGGCGGCGGACCGGAGTTCTTGCGCCGCCTGCTGGGCGTGTTCTTTGCTCGCCTGCAAAGGATTGGCTTCAGGGTGGGTCGGGGCGGTGTCGCTCATGGCTGTTCGGATCGTAGGTGGTTTGTGCTTTTGGGAACGCGCTGCCTTTTCAAAAAGACGCAGATCGGGCAGGTGGGGTCACCCTTGCACCGCGCGGAAACGAATTCAAGGGAAGCGGATTAGGAATCACTCCGGCGGTCTGGTCTCCCGGCGGCGCGGCACCGCCTCACTCCGCCACTTTCTTCAGCAGCCGGAGGACCGCCTCCCTCACCTTCGGTTCGGCGCCTTCCTCCAGGCAGCTCGACCGCGCCCGCCACGTCGTGTAGCCGCCGAGGGCGAATTGGTCGGGCGGCGGCAGGTAGCCTTCGCCGCCGTTAGCCAGCGAGATATTCATCTGCCCCTGGTGCGGACTCGCCTCGCGGATCGCCAAGCCGGTGCGGCCATAGACTTCGTTCGGCATCCCGGCGATGCCGAGGTCGCCGACCCGGATCGCCTGGATCTTGAGCTCGCGCTCGGGCGGCATCTCGCTGAGCAATACCGTCTCGCGCGCGTAATTTTCCTCCCAGCTTTGCGGGAGGCGGTCGGGGAATGTCTCGGCGATGAATGCCTTCGCGGCGGCGACCTGCGGGACGGTCGGCATCCGCACGCCCAGGGTCAGCTTTTCCTCCGCCATGGCGACTTTGGGATCGGCGGAAAAGGCGATGCCCTCGAGCGCCTCCGCCGCAGCCTTGGCGACGGCGGCGGCGACGACCTTGTGGTCGAATTTCTGGTCCGGGTTGGTGAAGTCGATGCAGTTCGCGTCGCCGCTGGTCCCGTTGGCCATCAGCGCGACGAAATCCGGGTTCGCCTTGCCCCACGTTGCCGCCATCGTCTTGCAAAACTCGCCGAAATAGTCGGCGGAGACCTGCGGCGCGCCGGCGTAGTGGGTCGAGTAGGCGGCGAGCAAGGCGAGCGGCGGGCCGCCGCCCGCCTCGCGCACGGCGAGCACCATGACGGCATCGTCGGCGGGACCGGTCTGCTTGACGGCATTCGGGTTGTTCTTGCCGGGGTTCATCTGGGCGATGTCGCCCGGCGATCCGGTGAAGTCGCGGTTGATCGTAAAGGCGGTGCCCGGCTTCATCTCCCAGCGGCGGCAGAACACATAGTCAGGGCAGCGCGCCGTCCCCCACCCCGCCTCCGCCGGGGCGAGCCGCCCGTGCGCCGCCGCGACCGCCTCGGCGATCTTGCCGGTCAGGAACTCCGCATATTCCTCCTCCGGATCGGTGCCATGCGCGCCCACCACCGAAGGGGCAGAATGGCAATGCGTCGCCGATACCAGCATCCGCGCCACCGGGATCCCAGTCGCCTCAGACGCCTTCGCCTTCGCCGCATCGAGCAGCGCCCGCGGCACGATGCACGAATCCACGACCGCGATGGCGAGCGGCTCGCCGCCGTTCTGGAGGACGAGGCACCGCACGTGGAGCTTGTCGATCGCTTGGTGCGCCAGCCGCTCGGCGATCCCGCCATTGATCCGGACCGGGAATTCGGTCGGCGTGATGTCGATCGCCGCCGCCCCGGCGCGCAGATCGGCGTGGGCTGAGTTAAACGCGACAAAAGCCGCCGCTGTGGCAAGGAAGAGAGGAAAGACTTTCATACCCGGCAGTTTAGCAGTCTGCAGCGCGGCAACACAATAAAACTAATAAAACTAAATTGACCGGGACCTCCCGAAAACCTCTCACTCCACCGCCTTCTCCCCCGTCAGCATCAAAACGAACAGGAGGCGCCCGCCGCGCCATTTCGGGCCGGCGAGGACCAGCGGGCTGTTGGGCTTGAGGTCGGCGTCGGTCTTGACGAGGACTTTTTCGCCGCGCCAGAGCTGGACGTTGAGCTTCAGGCCGCCGCCCTCCGCCGGTCCTTTGGAATCGACGCGCAGGAAGACTTCCTTCGACGGCACGACCCAGGTTTCGTAGGCTTTGAAGACATTCTGGGTGTGCTCGCCAAGCAGGGAGAATTCTTTGCCCTCGTAGGCTTTTTTGAGCCGTTCTTCCATCGCCTTAAACGTCTCCGGATTCGGCGGATCGGCAGCCTTGTCCGTCATGTGGACCAGCGCGCCCCAGACGACGCCTTCGACCGAATCCTTCGGCGGCTGCGGCTGCTGCGGCTGATCAGGCGCGGCGGCGGCTTTTCCGCCGTTGTCTTGGGCGGGGGAAGGCGGGGCGGCGAACAGAAACAGGGCGATGAGTAGAAGAGGGAAAATTGGCGCGATTCCGATTGCGCGAATAAATCTTGGCGCCGCGGAGAATGTTCCCCTCCTTGGAGGGGCTAGGGGTGGGTCAGCGACCCGCGATTGGGAGATGCCCCTCCGCATGATCAATGGACTCCGCCGGTTCCGCCCCACCCCTAAATCCCCTCCAAGGAGGGGACTTGCGTCGCGACGCCCACTTGAACGGTCGGGCTGGAAATGCCGCGTCCTAGTTGCTAGCACCAACCTTGCTGCTGCTGGGAAAGGCGGGAATACAGGCACCTCGCCTTTCATCACGGTTCGCATCTGTCGGCAAATCGGCATCGCTTTAGAGATCGACGGAGTAGATCGATGGGGCGCCTAAGCCCGGGACGAGGACGATGCCATCGCCGCCGTCGGCGCTGACGAAGACGAAGCGTGAACCGTCGTCCGCGCGGCGCGATCCGATCAGCCGCTGGGTCGATAAATCATCGTCGGTGGGATCTCGTCCAGCCCGTCGAGCGTCACGATCGTCATGTCGAGATCGGCGCGGTATTCGGCGGTGGCGGCGACGCCGGAGGCCGGCGTGTAGAGGCTCGAAATCTCGGTGCCCGCCGCGCTTCCGCCCGGTCCCATCGTTTTGATCCCAAAGAACGCGGCGAGCATCGCGCAGGCGGCAGCCCGCCAGCCGGCAGGCGGAACCACGACAGCCAGCCGGATTCCTCCGCCCGCACGGCAGGCGCGCTCGCCCGCGCGGCGGCCGCGTCTTCATCCGCGATGCGCTTGAGGACTTGGTGGTTGAAGAAATCGCCGCCGGGCGGTGCGATCTCGGCAGGGGCGGCGGCGCGCAGGGCATCGCCGATCCGCCGCGCTTCCGCGGCGAACCGGGCGTCCTCCGCACCGGCTTCCGCCTCGAGCCGCGCGATCTCTTCGGGCGGGAGATCGCCGTCGATCCAGCGGTTGATAAGGTCTTCGTCTGGCGTTTTCATGATTCGTAGGTGTCTTGTAAAAGTCCCTGGAGTTTCTTCCGGGCGTAAAAGGCGGGACATCACGGTCCCGATGGATACGCCCTGAACCTCGGCTATTTCTTCATATTTTAATCCCTGCACCTCCTTGAGCACGATGGCGCTGCGGTGTTCCTCGGACAGCTCGGCAAGGGCGGCGGTGATGCGCTCGCCCAGCTCGGCATTGGACAGCGCGTCATCCGGGGCGGCGTCCGCCTTGGGCAGCGTTTTGGCGGCCGGCGGCAGCGCCCCTGGTTCAGGTCGCCGAGTTCCTCCTCCCCGGTCGGGCGTTTCTTGCGGAGGAAGTCGTAGGCGCCGTTGTGGGCGATGCGGAAGATCCAGGTGTAGAAGGATGAGCGCGCCTCGAATTTGTCGATCGCCCGCCAGGCGCGCACGAAGGCGTCCTGGGCGAGGTCCCAGGCGTCGGCATCGTTTCTGACGAGGTGGAAGATCATGGCGTAAACTTTTCCGCGGTAGCGGGTGACGAGCGCGTCGAACGCGGTATGTCCCCGGCTTGGCAGCGCCCGACCAATTCGGCGTCAGGCGGACCATCGTCCGGGGAGGAGGAGGCGCCCGGGGCGGGGCTCGCGGCTCATCTTATTGGACGGGTCCTGGTCGGCGTTATTCATTCGGGGCGTCAGATTTTTACCTCTATTTCGGCTTGGCGATTTGTCACAGGATTTGGGGCACCACTTTGCCGACCCGATAAAACGCCGACCTCCGGCATCGGCACCCGGAATTCCGCCGGTTCAGTGGCGTCGGCGGGCGGCGATTCCGCAGCGGTCGCCCAGTCGCCGCTCCCAGTTCCGCCCGGCTTTGCAAGACGTAGGCGAACCCCATCTCCGCCTCGTAGGGGATGACGACTTCGCCGGTCTCGGCATCGATCCGCGTGCCGGGCAGGATCGAGGAGGCGGCTCGTAGGTCACCGCCAACGCGGGCGGATCGGTGCGGTGCTCGCGCGTCGCCCAGCGGCGCCCGGTGAACGCGGTCTGCTCCGCCATCGACCGGAAGAGGTATCCGAAGTTCTCCATCGCGCCGTCGCGCATCGCCTGTAGTTCGGCGACGCCCGCCGCGCTCAGCGGAAGCGTGTATTCGCCCAAGCCCGCGATGCCCCGCTGCGCGCTCGGCGCGCGGCGCAGTCCTCGCCCACCGTCGCCCCGGGCTGGTCCCACGGCGCACCGACACCAGGCGAATTCCACGACGCCTCGCCCGCCTGCGCGGGTTCGCCGCCGGGGTTGTCGCCGAAGCCGCTGCCCTCGCCCCAATCGCGGAGCATCCGGTGGAAGGCGAAGGTCGAGGACGCCGCGCTGTCTGGAGCCTTGGTCAAATACATGCGGATCGACGCCCCGGTGATAACCGATCCCGCCGGGATCGCCGAGAGGTCGAATTTAAAAAACGCCCGCGTGATAGCCAGCGGCGGCTCCGCCTGCACCCCAGCGTCCCGGCCGGCACATCCCGCTGCCGCCCCAGATTGTAAGTCGGGTCCGTTTCCATGATCGCCGTGTCAGCGGGGGCGGGATCTCGATCTGCTCCTCGGCGGGAAGTCATCGGCGCACCGGTCAGGACGCCGAGCGCAAAAATCCCGCGCCGAGGGCAAGGGGAAATCGGGATAGATGCGGCGAAGGGTACGGCAAAACAACAGGCATCCGTATCGATACCCGAAAACGCAGCGGATGGGAACGCGGAACTGCCGCGAAGGTGCCACCAATCGGAAGGCGCGTTCAGGATCGGTCTATGCCCGGGATTCGGTTTGTAACCAGATGCCGGATAGGCGAAATCGGATCGCGGCCGGGATCATGACTCTAGGCTGCGGACGAATTCAGGCGACACCTCGGTGGTGCTGACCGGCTGTTCGCTCCAATGTTGGCCATCGAAGGTCCTGGTGACCGCGTCGATATGCCCGCCGGAGCACTTGGGGCAACTCACGAGCCGGATCGCAAAATGGATCGGCAGCTTTGCCACCTTCGCTCCGGCATGCCTCGCTTGCAGGGCTTTGCACAACGGGGCATCGCCTCCTTCCGCCGCTTCGACAAACTCCCGGCAACCGGCTTCGCCCGCCGAGTAAGCCGCTTGCTGCTCCGCCTGGAAGGCCTGAATCTCGTCCTGCTTCTTGGCGCTGATCTTCTTTGCCTTGATCGAGGCAGGTATGCTGGCGATCACTTTCGTCCGCATGTAGGAGCGACACCCAAGACAGTAGGGTTTGGAAAACAGGAAGAGCGGGGCAAAGACGCTGCCGAGCGCGAAGCCGCCGATCTCTAGCAAGCGGAGGGCGTACCCAAGCCCGCCTAGCGGCTCACCAGCCTCACCGCTTTTGCTTTGAAAGGCAAAAGCCCGTGTCGAAAAATCAAAGTATTCCCAAAACGTGACCGCTTCGCCGGTTTCCTCATAGACGAGATCGAGCGATTCAAACTCGATATGCTGCGCCACAAAATAGGCGGCGATTTGGAGAAGGATGATCGTGACGAGTAACCCTCGGCTTACCCGGACCCCCAGCAGCCAGATAGCGAGTCCGTAGCCGGATGACGCCGCCGCCCCGACGAGGAGGGCGCCGACCGGAATGACAAACAGCCAATACCACCCCATGATATTGAAGTCATCGGAGACCGAATTGATCCAGTAAATGCCCCCGAGTGTCAGCGCGGTCGTCACCAGACCGGCTGAGATGATCACAAACTCAAGCTTCGACTTTTTCTCGGTGGATGGCGGGGCTTCAGGCATCGCGGAATCTAGCCGAAGATTTGCCGAGAGCACCAGCAATATGCGCTGTCGGGTAGCTTTCGAGCGGAAACGCATCCCGCCCTTCCACCCCAGATGATAAATGGCGGCTCCTCCGATTGCGGCGATGATCGGCATGATGCCGAGCTACCCTTCCGCCACATGTACAGGCGCAAGGGCGGGCGAACCCTGGTAAGCCGAATTCTGTTCCGCCGGACCTCCCCTTGCGTTAAGGCGACCGGCGGCAACGACCATTTATCTGTCGGCGGGAGCCGGATGGCTCCGCCGCCCCGCCTTACGGCGTGGCGCGACTATTACCCGGGGGTGCCCCCGGTTTCCCGGCGGCGGGCAGGCGACCCATGCCCCCTGTTCTGTCTTGCACCGCGCGGGGTTTGCCCTGCCCCCTTCCTTGCGGTCGGGGCGGTGAGCTCTTACCTCGCCATTTCACCCTTACCGGCGGCGGGCTGGCGCCAGCCACCGGCGGTATATTTTCTGCGGCACTTTCCGTCGGCGTGGGCTTTCGCCCGGCGCCGCCCGCGCTGTTGGCGCGGCGCGCTGCCTTTCGGTGTTCGGACTTTCCTCCCGACCCATGCGGATCGAGCGGTCGTTTTGAATTCGCCCGGAGCCTCCCATAACCCATCGCAGCAACCGGGGCAATCCGAAGTTTCGCGGCCGACGCGCAGCCCGTAGAGACGGCACTCCTGCCGTCTACGATCCGTGGCATCGCCATCCCCATTCGGTCAAAGCGTTCCCAAGATCCCGAATCGGCAGCCCGTAGAGACGGCACTCCTGCCGTCTTCGATCCACGGCATCGCCAGCCCCATCGGTCCAATGCGTTCCCAAGATCCCGAATCGGCGCAGCCTGTAGAGACGGCACTCCTGCCGTCTCCGATCCGCGGCATCGCCATCCCCATCGGTCCAATGCGTTCCCAAGATCCCGAATCGGCGCGGAGACGCGCGCGGCGGATCGCCGCTGGCGCGACCGCTCAATCCGCGCTACGACTCCGCGATGCGAACGCTTGCCATCGGAGACATCCACGGATGCTATGCCGCCCTCCGCGCCTTGGAGGAGTTCGTGCCGTTCCGCGATGAGGACCGAATCGTGGCGCTCGGCGACTTCATCGACCGCGGGCCGCAGAGCTACGAGGTCGTGGAGTGGTTGATCGCGCGGGGTGCCCGGCTCGGTCCCGCCGGGCTCATCCCGATCCTCGGCAACCACGAGGAATTGCTCTTCACCAGCCGGGGCGACCCGATCATGCGCCACGCCTGGGAATCCGCCTGCGGCGGCTGGCAGACGCTCGAATCCTACCGCTCCGCAGGTGCCGATGATCCAGACAGCCCGATGGGCGTGCCGCCCGCGCATTGGCAGTTCTTCAAAAGCTGCGCGAATTACTTTGAAACCGGAAGCCACATCTACGTCCACGCCTCGCTCGATCCGGACCTGCCGCTGGCCATGCAGCCGCGCGAGGCGCTGCGCTGGATCCGGTTCGGCGAACTGCCGCCCCATTTCTCCGGCAAAACCGTGATCTGCGGCCATACGCCTCAGCCGGAACGCCGCCCCACCAGCATCGGGCATGCGATCTGCATCGACACCGGCGTCTATGCGAACGACGGATGGCTCACCTGCTTCGACGCAGAGACCGGCGAATACTGGCAGGCCAATTATCCCGGCACTGAAACGCGCCGCGGGTCGCTTTAAGGCATCATCCGGAAGATGCCTAGCGCCGGCGGCGGAGCGCGAACCCGACCAGCCCGAGGGCGAGGAGAAGCGCGCGGGAAGGCTCGGGCACCAGGCGACCATAGAGGTCGGTGACATCGGCGGCGGTCAGCGCGGTGTCATAGAACCGGACCAGCGCGATGTCGCCCTCGAATGCGCCGAAGGCACCGCCGCTGGTCAAGAAGCCGCCGAAGTCGCCGCCCAGCGTCGCATTCTGGATGCCGATGCCGGAGGCGTCACCGCCCGCCCAGTCGGTAAAGCCGGGCAGGAAGATCGAGTCGGCGAGCTGACCGTCGAAGTAGAGGCTCAGTTCCGCACCCGTCGATCCGATGTCGATCACGCCAACCGCGTGGAAGAATTCGCCGTCGAGCGTCGGGTAGGTCACCGATCCCACCGTGGTGGCGGTATTTGAGCCAGAGGTGAAGAGCAGGGTCGAGCCGTCGATTGTCAACGAGGTGCCGAATCCGTTGCCGCCCGTGTCGAGCAGGACTTCGCGACCGGCGAGATCGGAGGGGCGCGCGACGATCTCAAAGCTGGCCGAGTCGCCGTTGGTCGGGTTGCCGGCAAAAGCCTCAAAAGTCGGCGAGGTCGAGGAATCGCCCGCCCCGAAGGAATAGGCGTTGCGGAGCAGGCCGAGGTTTTCGGCGACGACCTGCTGGTGCCGCGCGCCGCCCGCGTTGTTGTTCAGCGAAAAGTCATTTCCGGCGCGACCGGTGTTCTCCCAGGTGGCGTTGGTCGTATTCGGATCGGTCGAGGCATCGTATTCCAAAGCCGGCTTCGGCGCGCCCGCGCCCAGATCCTTGGGCGAGGTCCCCGCCGCCAGCGCGGCAATCTGCGTGTCGCTCAGCGCATTGTTGAAGATCGCCACGTCGTCGATCTGGCCGGAGAAATAACTGTTGCTCTCGTTCAGCCCGATGCGGACCAGCGCGCTGGCCGCCGTATTCATCACCTCGTCCAGCGAGGCGGAGTTCGGCTCCAGCACGCCATTCACGTAAAGCTTGGCATCCTGGACGTCCGGCGTGCCGTCGTCCTCCCAGGTGACCGCCACATGCGTCCAGCCCTCGCCGACGATGTCGGTGCTCCCGACCTGGTAGCCGCCGTTGACCTCGACGCGCAGGGTGTCGGCGTTTCCATTGTTGCTGTTGGTGCGGAAGGTAAATTTCTGACCCGCAGTATTGGTCCCGAAATAGACGATGCCGTCGTTGGTGCCATTCGAGTTGATCCACGCGCTGACCGTCCGCTCGGACCGCCCGGTTTGCCCCCGGTAAGTGTCCGCTTCGACAAAGTCATCCACATTGTCGAAATCCAGCGCAAAGTCCCCCGCCCCGCCGGTGCGCCCCGCCACCCAGTCGGTCGCCGGGTCCATATTCTGCAACGTCGCGTTACGCCCGTTGCCCGAGGCATCCGCCGCTGTCGGGCTGCCGACTCCATCGTTAAAATCCCAGTAGGCAACCAGCGACGCCCGCGCGCTCGGGAAGGCGGCGACCATGATTCCAGTCGAAAGAATGAGGGGGAGTTTCGTTCGCATAGGAGCGATCCTAGGAATCGAATCCGGCCGGTCAATCAAAAAAGTGGGTAAAAATTCGCCGGTCTGGTGAGCATGATGCCGCGTTCCCACCGCCCGGTCTGAAAGTCGCGAATTCCTCCCCCCATTTTCCGCCTCAAAAAAACGCGCGAATCGGCAGCCGCCGCATTCCGCGCGGATGGGAGCCATCGCCCCTTGCATCGCGCCGCCGCTGCCGGATGGTCGGGCATGGCAGATGATGATAAAAAAGACAAACCCGGCTCCCCCCCGACGCCGGAAGAACTCTCGCGCAAACTCTCCGATTTCATGCAGAAGGCATTCGGCGGCTCCGTCTCGCTGAAAGGCATGCGCGCCATGTCGCCGGAGGACCTTTTCCGCATGGGCGAATCGGAGGAAAAAAGCGAGGCGCCCGCCCCCGCACCGGGCGGCAAAGACGTTTTCGAGTTCGACTACCGGCCGCGCGACATCAAGGCGCACCTCGACCGCTATGTCATCCGGCAGGACGAGGCGAAGAAGGCGCTCGCCATCGCGGTGTGCGACCACTACCACCACGCCCGCTACCTGCGCCAGCTCGCCGATGAAGATCCCGACCGCGCGGCGGACATCGAGTTCTCCAAGCAAAACGTCATGGTCGTCGGTCCGACCGGCGTGGGCAAAACCTACCTGGTCAAACACATCGCCGAACTGATCGGCGTGCCTTTCGTCAAAGCCGACGCCACCAAGTTCAGCGAGACCGGCTACGTCGGCGGCGACGTCGACGACCTCGTCCGCGAGCTCTACCAGAAGGCGGGCAACGACCTCGCGCTGGCCGAGCACGGCATCGTTTACATCGACGAGATCGACAAGCTCGCCACCCAGGGCAACTCGATGGGGCGCGACGTCTCCGGGCGCGGCGTGCAGACCGCGTTGCTCAAGCTCATGGAGGAGACCGAGGTGCCGCTGCGCAACCCGAACGACATCCAGGGCCAGATGATGGCGATGCTCAACATGTCGCGCGGCGGCCGCGCCCCCGAGCGCGAGGTTATCAACACCCGCCACATCCTATTCATCGTCAGCGGAGCCTTCGCCGGCCTGGAAAAAATCGCCTCCAAGCGCCTGCGCTCCGGCCACATCGGATTCTCCGCCGAGGCGCAAGAGATGCCGATGGATGAAGAACTCTTCCGCCGCGTGGAGACGAAGGACTTTATCGACTTCGGGTTCGAGGCGGAATTCATCGGCCGCCTGCCGGTCCGCGTCGTCTGCGAGCGGCTCGGGGCCGACGATCTCTTCCAGATCATGACTACCTCCGAGGGCAGCCTCATCCGCCAATACGAACGCGAGTTCGAAGCCTACGGCATCCGCGCACGCTTCCGCGACGACGCCCTCCGCGCCATCGCCGAACGGGGCGCCAAGGAAGACACCGGCGCCCGCTCGCTCCTCACCGTCTGCGAATCGATCCTCCGCGACTTCAAATTCGAGCTGCCCGGCTCCGGCGTCGCCGAAATCATCATCGACCAGGCGCTCGTCGAAAACCCGCGCGCCGCTTTGGAAAAATACCTCGCCGACGCAGGCGAATCCGGCTTCGAGCAGATCGCCGCCGAGGCCCACGCCTTCGCCCGCGACTTCGAGCGCCGCCACGGCGTCGCCATCGCCTTCGAGCGCGACGCCATCCGCGCCCTCGGAGCCGCCGCCGCCGCCCGCGACCAATCCGCCGCCCAGACCGCCCGGGATCTGTTCCGCGACTACCAGTTCGGCTTAAAACTCGTCCAAAACAACACCGGCCAAGCCAAGTTCACCATCACCGAAGCCGCCATCGCCAGCCCCGAAAAATTCCTCAGCGACCTCGTCGTCCGATCCTACCGGAAGGACGGCGACGATGCGGGTGCCTGATCGGCGGCAGCGTGGGGTCCCGCCCGAATCCGCGGCCATTTGCCCCGCGCCTCAGATCAATTCCTTCGCCAGGCGAAACACGCTGTGACCCGGCGGGAAGTTCTCCACTTTTCCAAAGACCCGGTAGCCAAGCGATTTGTAGAACTCGACCGCCTGGAAGCCAAAGCTGTTTAGGCAAGGCAAGCGTCGGCGCATCCTCCCATCTTCGCTTCGCCTTCGGTCCGAGCAATGAGATCGCGCCCGTATCCCCTGCCCCGCAGCTCCTCGACCACCCACAGCAAACCAACCCAAAGCCATCCATAGTTCCCAAACAAACCTGTAGCGCACCCGACCACGGCACCCTGACCATCTTTCAAAAAGAAGGCGATCTCCCGGCGTTGCTCGGCACCGATCTGCGCTTCGGTGAATACCCGATAGCCTTCCCTCAAAATCCGAAGGTCCCCTTCCGAAGGATCGCCGCTAAACGTAATCGCGTAGCTCATCGTTTTGGAATCCCGGCGGCTGAATTCACCCTTCCCGGATCACCTCCAAAAATGTTTCGAGATAACGCTCGGCCTTGAACTCGCCGACGCCTTTGACGCGCAGCCCTTCGTCCCACGTCTTTGGTTTGAGCCGGGCGAAGCCTTTGAGGGTGTCGTTGCCGAAGATCCGATAGGCGGGAATGCCTCTTCGTTGGCGAGCTGGAGCCGCTTCGCCTGGAGCCGGTCAAAGAGGCGCTGGCTGAACCCGAGTTCATCGATGGCGAGGTCCGGCGTTTCCGCCTTGGTGCCCGACCGCGGCGAGGCGCTGCGGCGATCGCTCTTAGCGGAGCCGGTGCCCTCACTCTACCAGCGCATCTGGAAATCGAGCTTGCCGCGCATGGCATTGCCCCGGCGCGGGGCCTGCGTCAGCAATGTAAATACGCCATCGCCCGATTTGATCAGTCTACTCGCCAGCATTTCCTCGAATAAAGCGTTGGATGAAGGGCGCGCCGAATTTTTCCAGCAAGCCGTAGGTCGAGAGTTCGTCGAGCCGCGCATTGAGCACCTCTTGGCTGCGGCTGCCGAGGAGCATCTGCATGATCTTGCCGCGCCCGAAGCGCCCGACCCATTCGCCGGAGCCGGTCCGCGCCGACATCCGGGCCACCCCGCTGAGCGCCTTCTGGACGATCACCTTTTCCTCGGCGGTCGGCGCGCGGTTCGCCGCCGGTCCGGACTCGCGGCACGCGTCGCAGCTCCCGCAATCCGGTTCCTCCTCGCCGAAATAGCGCGCAAGATCCACGCCTGCTTACAGGTCTGCGCATAGCAGAAATCGATGATCGCCCGCGTAGCTTGTCCCGGTCGCGGCTTTCCTTTTCCGCCAGCCCGCGCTCGTCGAGCTGGAGGTCCTCCGCGCCAAGCATCGGCTGGGTAAGGCGGGTGCCGCGGGCGCGCTGCCCGGGGATGTCGTAGCGCTCGACGTGAAGCCGAGCCCCTCGCGAGGTGTGGGTGAGCGCGGAGCCGACGCCCATGTCGTTCTTCAACCCTAACAGATCACCCAGCGCGCGGATCGGCAGGCTGATCTCGCCTGCCGTACTCTGGCCTTCATGCTGGATCAGGGCGTAGAGCGACCGGATCAGTCCGTGCCGGATTGTTGCCTTCGATGAAGAATTCCTGGGTCCGCGTGTCGGCGTAGTTGAAGAGCAGCTCGCAGGTACGGTATTTCGCCATCGCGCCCTTGCGCGCCCGGCTTCCTGGTAGTAGGCTTCGATGCCGCCGGGGATGTCATAGTGGCGACAAACCGGACGTCGGCGGGTCGGATCCCTGGCGCCGAACGCGTTGGTCGCCACCGCGATGTCCGCGTCGCGGTTGCTGAATCTGTTCTGCATCTGCTCGCGGGTCGCATCATCCATGCCGCCGCAGGCGATGGCGCGCCTGATCTTCCACTCGCGGCACCGTAAACTTCCTCCACGTTCTTGCGCGTCGAACAGTAGATGATGCCCAGGCGCTCCTGCGAGATGACTGGCCGGAGCCTCGCGAACTTTTCTCTTCACCTTCTCGGTATGGGTCACGTTCAGGCTCAGGTTCGGGCGCTCTCGAAGCCGCTGACGCTGACAAATGGATCGCGCAGTTGGAGGCACGCCCGATGTCGTCGCGCACCGCTTGCTGCCGCCGTGGCGGTAAACGCAGCACCTGCGGGCGCTGAGATCCCATCGCCCGCCCCATCCGCTGGTAGTCCGGGCGAAAGTCAGCCCCCCACTGCGAGATGCAGTGCGCCTCATCCACCGCGACGAACGCGATCCCGACCGCGCAGCGCCCGGTGAACGACTGACGGTGAAACCGCTCTGGCGCGATGTAAACGAGCTTTCTGATCTCGCCTTGCCCGCAGCGTGGCGATGCGCCTTTTTGCTGGCGAACGAGAGCGTCGAATTGATCATCGCCGCCGTGATCCCGCGCTGCTGCAGCGCATCGACCTGGTCTTTCATCAAAGGGATGAGCGGGCTGATCACCAGCGTCACTCCCCGGTGGGATCATGGAAGCTGGTGGCAGCGACTTTCCTCTCCCCACCCACGGCATGATCGCCAGTGTATCCTGCCGCGCACAAATCGCCGACACCACCGGCTCCCGCCCGTCAAGAAAACTGGTGAATCCAAAGTGCTGTCGAGCGCGTCTGTCGGGTCGGTGGCGATGGCTTGTGTTTAGCAGGATTGAACGGATTTACAGGATTTTGATGGGACCTTGAGGGAATTCTCCTGGGTCGTAAAGAGGAAAAGAGTGACGTGGAGGGATTGAGATCGGACGATTGGTTGTTTGAACAGTTCGCGGTCGCCTCCACAATCAAAATCAAAAATTCCGCCTAATCCTGTCGGGGTGTGAACAAAACTGAAGGACGATATCCGTAGCCCGTGCCGTCTCCGATAGATTGATTCCCGAGATCCGTTGCGGGAATCGGCGGGGTTTTCGTCCTGGATCAGATGAAGATGGGCGTCGCGCTGCGCCCTTCTATCGGCGGCGCTCCCTACCATCTGGCGCGGCACCCGACGGTCTACGGACGCCGCTCGACACACACACTTTCATTCACTCCCAATCCTGTCCTAAAACATTCGCGGTTTTGACTTCGGCTTCTCTTCGCGGCAAAGAATCTAAACGCCTTCTCCAAACCGCAGACTGACACCCGGCGAGCGATCCGGAAAAGTTTCGGTAAATCGACCGAACATCCGGATGGGACACATCGATCACGACAAAAGAGCCGCAGATACCAGATGCGTTCTCCACTTGCCTTCGCGCCCCCTGCGGGAACGCGTTCGCATCAAGATCAAATCCCTGCTCTGATCGTTAACCGGCAAAGCGGCAGTCCTGAATCATCTAGCGCAACTGGATGCGCTTCTCGCCCCAGCCCAGCTTGGCGGCGACGCTTTGCGGGAATGCCCACGCCTCCCCTGTCTGCGCCGTAGATCGGAGGTCGAGCGCTCGGTTACTATCGCGGCAGCCTGCATATCGAGGAACCGGGAGGACGTTGGAGGAAGGTCGGTCCCAGCGCATGGCTGGCGGGCAGATCGTGGAGATCGAGGCGTTTGATGTGCCGGGTTCGAAGAGCGGTGCGTAGCGCGATCGCGGCGGCATCGCCTTCGCTCCCAGGCCAGAGCGGCAGGCCGCCGCAGGGTGTCGCGCGCAAGGCTTGGATCGCCCGCCGGGTGTTCCCAGACGCGCGCCATCCAGCGTCTCGCCCAGCAGTACGAAGCGCCGTTGATCTGATGCGCTTGCGGTCGTTGCCGCCCCAGTCGCCTCCAACCCGATGCCGCGCGGCGCGACGTAGCACGCCATCGCCCATTTGTTGGCGCCAAACATTTTTTTGGTCTGCCCCCACGACTTGTCATCCGCCTCCGCCCCCGGACGATGGTCTTTTGAAGGCTCCGCCGTAGGTCTGGCAGAACCGCGCCACCCATCGTCGCCCAACACGGTCAACAACACGTACAGGTCGGGCGCGGCATCGGCGAGGTCCGCCGGGGTGGCGAGAATCCGTAAGCCGGATCGGACCGTCGGACTGAAAGTCCCACGCGCGGAGCCGGACGCCCTCCGCCTCCGCATCGAAGGCGGCGTCAGGTTCGGCAGGGTCCTGCGCGTCCACCCAACCGCCGAATGCCTTTTCGCGCAGCGCCCGCCTCCAGGCATCACGCTGCGCCGCCCAAGCCTCCGCATTCTCCGGGACGGCCGGATCGGGCGCGGCGGGGACGAACCAATCTTGCGCCGCAGTATTCCGCTGGTCCTCCGGCAGCGCCTCGAACACGCGCAATTCCTCGTGTGTGAACAGCGGCTTGGCAGCGGATTCGAAAACGTCGCCGATCTTGCCTCGCGCAGGTGCCGGTTCAGCCAGTGGAAGGCTCCGAGCGCAGCGGTTGCGTCGCTGTGCACTGGTGATGTGCAGCCCGATCCTATCTTCCGCGCCGAGCGCTTATATAGATCGCGGGCATCGTTATAGACATCGACCACGCCATCGAGCGGGAAGATGGAATCCTTGTCGGAATTCGCGATGAGGAGCGGTCGCGGCGCGGCCAGTGCGGCGACCCGCGCATAGTCCCAGCGATAGGTATTGACGACGAACATGCAGTCGCAATGCCCCTCCACGCAGCCGTCGACGACATGGTTGTGCAAATTCGTGATGCCCGCGACCGGCACCGACGCCTTGATCCGGTCATCCAATGCGGTGATCCACCACGAATACGCGCCGCCGCCGGAGCGCCCGGTCACGCCGAGGCGCGGCGTCGATCTCGGGGCGCGACTCGAGGTATCCAGGGCGCGCACGCAGCTCCATGCTCCACGCCAGCGGGCGTGTAGCTGCGCGCGTTCCACCACCACATGCCCTCGCGGTAGGTGCCATGGTGCAGCGCCTCGATCTCGCCGAGCTGGAGCGAATCGACCATCAGGCAGGCGTATTGCCCTGCGCGAACCACGCGCCGTGAAAGCTGGTAGTGGACCTTGTTGCCATAGGAGATGCCGTCCTTCTTCTCCGCGCCGTGCCCGCAGACATAGAGAATAGCGGGCAGCTTTCTCGGCGGGCGGCTGGGCGGGGAGATAGAGATTGGCGGTGACATACAAACCCTACCGCGATTGAAAATGGAGGTTCTCCACGCGGACGCCGCCGCGCTCCGCCGCCCGGGTGACCTGCGCGTCCAGCGTGCGCTCCGGCAGTGGGTCCAGCCCCAGCATCTCCCGCAGCTCCGCCCGCCAACCCGATTAAGTCACTCAGTCTTTGGCTACGCCGCTGCCATCGCCTCATCAGTCCGCTGCTCGATCAGATCCGTCTTCCAGGCAAAGTAGTCGGCAAGTTCCTCCGCCGGATCGGCGGCAGCGGCGGCGGGGAGGAAAACGGCGAGGGCGGTGGGCGAGTCGATGCATGACAGATGAAACGAAGGACACGGCTGATCGGCGCAAGCAGATTCCATCTCATCGCCTCAACGCCATCCTTCCGTTTCCATCCTTCTAATCATACTCCCACATCGAATACCCCACCCCGCGGTGCGTGCGGATCGGCTCCGCTGCGGCATCGATCTGCCTGAGCTTGGCGCGCAACATCTTGACGTGCGCATCCACGGTCCGGTCGGCGGCGGATTCCGGCTCGTCCCACGCGCGCTCCATGAGTTGGTCGCGGCTAAAGACGCGGCCCGGGTGGCTGAGCAACGCCTTGAGCAGGCGGAACTCGAGCTTCGACAGCGCGAGCGCCTCGCCCCGGAACCAGATCACCATCCGGTCATCATCGATCGCGAAGCCGGGCGCGCGGCAGGGCTTGCCCGCCGGGGCGGGCGGCGACGCGCCGGGCGCCCCGGAACTTGCGGCGGCAATTGCGGCTCCCGCCGGCCCGGCGGGCATCGCGCTGCGCCGGAGCACGGCCTTCAGGCGGGCGGTCAGCTCGCGCGGGCTGAACGGCTTGACCACATAGTCGTCGCCGCCGATCTCCAATCCCACGACCCGGTCGATCTCCGACGAACGCGCGGTGAGGAAAAGCACCGGGATCTGCGATGCCGAACGGATCTCGCGGCAGATGTCGAACCCCGACCCATCCGGCAACCCGACGTCGAGGATCACCGCGGTGAACCCGCCTTCCGCCAATGCCGCGAGCGCCTCGCCGCCCGTGCCGACGACATGCGGCACGAAGCCCTCCGTCTCCAGCGCGTAGCTGATGTTGTCGGCGATCGACGGCTCGTCCTCGGCGACGAGTATCCTGGCTCCCGGCGGCGTCATCGGATCACGGGCGAGGCGGGAGCCGGAACGGGCTATAGCTTTCCTCCGGATGGAAAAGCCAGCCGCCGCTTTCTTTGATCAAATCAAACGACGAAGGCACGAATTCCGGCAAAACTAGGTTCGAATTGGGATCGTAGGCGGGTTCGCCGGAGAAGCGCCCGCGGATCCGGTATTCGCGGTTGTGGTCATAGCCGAACTCCCGTCCGCCGTCGGGCGATTCCTCAGGCAGGCGGTCGGGCACGCGGGACACGCGCTCATTCATGATCACAAGCTGGGACTTCTCCCACGGCTGCCGGGGGCGCCGGACGTATCCCCAAAACCGCGTCTTCTCGGTGTAGTAGCGCCGCCCGACGTAGTAGTCGCCCATCGGTTCCGCCGCGATCTCCGCCACTCCCGCCGGGCGGGCACGCCTCCCGCACGGCGGGCGACCCAGCAGGCAGGAAATACCAAAAGGCGGTCACCAGCGCGAGAACCGCCAATGCCGCCGGTCGAAATCGAGGCGAAAGAATGGGCAACATACGGTCAACAGTGGCGGGCGCAACGGACCGCGCAAGTCCCCGGTCAATTTCGTTCGCCCAGATCAATGCCCCGCCAGAACGCCGAACGCCGAACGCCGAACGCGAGCGAGTACCTCGCGCAATCCCTCCGATCCGGGACCCTCGCCCCGCCGGATCGGCTTGACGCCACCGGTAGCATCAGACCGTTGGTGCGCGCCCGATTTTCCCGACCCCATGCTCGAGAGATCGCCAAATCAAGATCCATCGCGCGATGGCGACCGATGCCAACCTCGAATACGAGGGCAGCATCGAAATCCCGACCGACCTGATGGAAAAGGTCGATTTCTGGTAACGAAAGGTGTTGGTCGTCTCCCTGACCAACGGCGCCCGGCTCGAAACCTACGTGCAGCCCGCCGCCCCAGGCACCGGCGAGGTCGTGATTAACGGAGCCGCCGCCCACCTGATCCAAAAAGGACACCGGATCATCATCATGTCCTTCGCCCTCAGCGAGACTCCGGTCACCCCAAAGCGGATCGTCCTGAACGAAAAAAATGAGATCATCGGGTAGGCGGAGACCCGAGATCGCCCCAAGTTGAAGCGCCCATTTCCATATTAGGAATTTCGGAGGCGATCGAAGGTTCAAGAGGTAATATACGCCAACCAAAGCGCGCCCTGCTGGACTCGAACCAGCGACCGACTGCTTAGAGGCAGTTGCTCTATCCATCTGGCTTCAAGGGCGCTAGGCGTGGCGGGAAATTTCGCCCTGCCGCGCGATTGGTTTACGCCATGCCGGGGCGATTTGCTAGCGGAATCGCGGCACCACGGGCAGGTTGATTGATCTGCGAAGCTCGCGCGGAGGGGCAAACAAGATTAGCGGCACGCTTCGGGGCGCATTGCCTCCAAAAACTACGGATTAGCGGCTTCGCCGTCGGCGTCGATGAGCGGGTCCAGTCTGGGTCGACCGGGAGGGCGACGCGGAGCTGCTCTTGGGCGGGCGCGTTGCCGCTGTGTTCGACGGAGAATTCGAGGTCGGCGGGTGTGGGCGGGATCGCGGCGGCAACCGGGGTTGGCGATGGCTCGGCGGCGACCGGCTGGGGCGCGGCGGGTATCGTGCTGGCACCGCTGCTGCCGGCGGGTGCGGGGGGCTGGTCTTCGGCGTTGTCGCCGCCTCCGGCGAGTGCGCCAACGAGCGCAGAAAGCCCGAAGACGCCGATGGCTCCGACCGTCGCCGCCATGATCAGGTTGCGCTTGCGCCGCTGGCGGGCGCGCTCCTGGGCGTTGGACACATCGAGGAGCCGGACGGTGCGGGTGAGCTGCATCTGGCGGCGCTCGAAGTCATCGCCTTCCTGCGGCGGTGAATGCGGCGGGATCGGGATGCCGGCCGGCTGGCGCTCATTATGGCCCGCTTTGGCACCGGCGACCGGCGCGGGGCGTTCGACTTTCCGCACCGTGATGCCCGCGGCGGGGCGCGGCGCTACAGCCGGCGCGCCACTTTGCCCGGCAGGCTCTACGGCCGGGCGGATCGGCTGGGTCGGCGGCGAGGCGACAGTCATGGGCGGCGCTTCGACCGGCGGCTTTGATTCTTTGGGAGGCGGTGCTGCTGGGACGACGGAAATGCCCCGGGCAGGCAAGTCAGCCAATTCTTTGGCGCGCGCAGCTTCCGCCCCCGCTTCCTTCGCCAAGGCGGCAGCGATCTCATCGACCGAGAGGTGGATGCCGGGTTGCGGCGGCGCGAGGTATTCGCCGAGCAGCGACTTGGTCGCTTCCGAAACGTGCTCGATGCCGGCGAGCATCTCCGCCCCGCCGTTGCCCGGCGTCCGCCCGGTCAGGAGAAACGCGGCGAGCCCCGCAAACGAGCGCGCGCGGTGCCGCCGCTTGTGCTCCGCCTCCGGCTCGCCCTCCAGCGCCCTGCCGACGAGGAGCGGCGAGACGAGGCTGGGGGCGGTGGCGTGGGCGCGCAGCTTGACGCGAAAATCCGGCCACACGTCGAGGCGGCGGGTCAGCAGGATCTCGCGGCCGTGCTTGTGCGGGCGGCTGGGGAAGTCGATGACCACGTTGGTCGGGTCGAGGTCGAAGATCTCGATGCCCCTGGACTCCGCTTCATCCAGCGAGGCGCGGATCCGCGCCATGAGCAGGTTCGCCTCGCCGGACCCAACTTTCCGCGATGGTGGACGAGCTGGGAGAGCGTGAACCCGACGGTGCCCTCCTCCACCACAAAGACGGCATCGGCAGTCTCGTAGAGGCCGCAAACCGCCACCAGCCCGTCGGATTCGCCCGCCTTGACGCGCTGCATCTGCGCATAGATCGGCGTGTAATTTCCCTGGTCGATCAGGCGACCTGGCGGCAGGATTTGCAGCAGGCAGGGCAGGTCGGTGCCCGCCCGGCGCACATGGCAAGAATACGGCGTGATCGCCCGCGGCTGCTCGTCCATGATGAAGCGGCCGCCCAAGCTGTCGACGACCTCGACCAGCTCGGTGCCGCTGAGCATCACACTGCGCAGGGAAAATTCGGGGGCGATCTCCGGATCGAGCGCCACCGGACCTTTCACGCGGCGGACGCTCAGGTGGCTCGGCGTCGAGGCGAGGCTCTCCTCCGCCGCGCGGCGGAGATCTTCCAGCGATTTGGGATGGCCGAACGAATCTTCTTCGACCAACGCGGTCATCAGCGCCCGCACGTTGGGCGCAAGCGATTCAAGCTGGCGGCGCAAACCGGGACCGCGGTCTAGTTCCTCGCAAGTCAGCAGGTAATAGAAGAGATCGGTGACTTCATCGATCCGCTGCCGCTCCAATTCCGCCCCGCCGATGCGGACCTCGGGGCGGGTGAGACCGAGATCGACGAGCCGCGCCTGCGGCACCGACGCGCCCCGGACCGTCAGCATGACATTGAGCAAATTGACACCAGCCGCCAGCGCGGGGCGCGATTCCAGCGCGATCAGCGCATCGACCACCTGAATCACCGTGGTCAGAGCCAATCCCGTCGGCATCCCGCCGATCCGCCGCGTGTAGGCACCGAGGAATTCCCCATCGGTAAACTCGCTCGCGTAATAAAAGAGACCGTCGTCATTCCCAAAATCCAAAACGGCGGGCAGCGCTGGATGCCGGAGTTGCGACGCCTCTTTCGCCCTTCCTAAGAACGAGGCGACCTCGGTTTCGCCAAGGACGTCGCTATCCTCAAGGATATGAAGCTCAACCAGTTGGCGAGCTTGGGTATCGAAGGCCAGGCAACAGAGGTCGCCAGTGTTGCGCGCCACCTCTAGCGGAGCACCCGAAGGTGTCTGCGAGAGTTGGTAGTGCTTGAACGATTCGAGTTCAGGCATCTCTGAGGGATCGGTGAGGCGCAGGTAATCCACGCCTGATTGTTAATATTTGTGAATAATTAGGCAATAAAAATTTTCGCGTCGCTCAGATTCCCCCGACTAGAGCAACTCAAATTATTGGAGTAAGCTGTAGGCGAAATCAATAGAAATTGAAAAATTTCTAAAAATTGCGCCGCAAGCCCGCGATGTTTCTACCATCAGCCGAATGGACCTGTCCAACAGAAATCACCAATTCTTCAGAGAATTTTAGATTTAGCCCAAAATAGGGGGTGACGAGTTCAAGAAATGAGGAGCGAATGTCGATTGTCCGTAGAGGTTGGGAACGGCGGCGGAATGGCAAAGAATCTGACCGCGCAGATTGCTCAAGGCGAGCTTCACCCCGTCCCTTCCCGCGTATAAAGTGGGATTATGCCGATGAAGCTGCCCCACCCATTTGCCGCCGCCATGTTCCTCGTAGCCATTGCGCCGCCGAGTCCCGCGCTGGGCCCATTACTATGTCGCGCCTGCGCCGCTCGGGAATGATGCGGCAGCCGGAACGGTAGCGCACCTTGGCGGACGGTGCAGCGTGGACTCCAACGCGCTGCAGCCGGGCGACACGCTGCGGGTTGGACCCGGCACGTATTTTGAAAAGGTGAGCCTCAACGCCTCGGCACCGCCTTGGCGAAGATCGCCGTGGTGGTAGACGGACCGCCCGGCAGCGTGGTCCTCGATGGCACGGGAGTGGCGGGTGGGCAGGTCATGGTGCGGCTGCACAACGTGAGCCACGCGCGGGTCGAGGGCTTCGAGATCCGCAACCTGGCAGGCGCGACCGATGGGTCCGGCATCCGCGTGACCGGCTCCGGGGCGGGCGTCGAACTGATCGGCAACCGGATCCACGGCATCCGCGGGCAGAACGCGATGGGGATCACCGTGTATGCGACGGCGGCCGCCCCGATCAGCGGTCTCCGCGTGATCGGCAACGAAATTTTCAACTGCGAGCCGCGCCCGAGCGAGGCGCTCACCCTCAACGGCAACGTCACCGAATTCGAGGTGGGCAACCGTACGTGCACGACGTCAACTACATCGGCATCGATCTGATCGGCGGCGAGGCGGACATCCAGCCCAACCCGGCGCTGCGCGCGCCACGGGATCTGCGCCGAAAACCGCGCCGTGCGCTGCCTCGATCCCATCGGCGGAATCGCCGTGGGCATCTACGTGGATGGCGGGCACGATATCATCGTGGAAGGCAACATCGCCGAGGGTGCGACTACGGCATCTCGGTCGGCGCGGAGGACAATGGCGTGGACGCCGAGCGCATCCACACCCGGAACAACATCGCCAAGAACAACCGCAAGGCGGGCTGATCATCGGCGGCTCCGGCGAGGCAACGGCTTTGCCCGGAACTGCGCGTTCTACAACAACCTGCTCTACCAGAATGACACGCTCAACGACTGGCACGAGGAGGTCGCGCTGCAAACGCGGCGGGCTGCACGTTTCAAAACAACATCGTCTTCGCGCGGGCGACCTCGCCGCAGTTTCTCTGGTCCGAGGGACACGCCAATCGGCGCGAATACATTAGCCACAACCTCTGGTATTCCGCCTCCGGGGCGTTCGATGCCGGGTGGCGCTGGGCCGGACGACGCGGGCGGCTCGCGCGAATACTGGGAGTTCAGCGCGTATGCGGCATCCCCCAGGGCACCGGCGCGCTTTTCGCCAACCCGCAGTTGATCGCCGTCCCCGGCGGGCGGTTCGCCATCGCGCCGACCTCGCCCGCCGTCGATGCAGGCACCGATACCTGGGCGAGCCGCGCCGGGAGACGCCCGCGATATCGACGGCTTCCCCCGCGTCTTTGGCAATGCGGTGGATCGCGGTCCTGACGAAGCGTGCGGCGGATGCCTGGTTCCGCGCCGCCTTGCCCGCCGAGGTGCTGTCGCTCGGAGCGTTCGCCTTGGACCACGACGGAGACGGCGCCGCGACCGCCGCCGAATACGCGTTGATGGGCGATCCCGCCGACGCCGGGTCGCTGCCTGAAATTTGGGCGGAACCAGGCGCAGTCGTCTATCGCCAGCGCCTCGCCGCCACCGACGCCGCAGTCGCCGCCGAATTCCCAGAGCGCTGCGGCTACAGGGCGCGGGCGCCTTCGCCGCGCCGGCGTTGGTCGGGCAAGGCACCGGCTACCGCGAGTATCGCGCCGCCTTGACCGGACCCGCCGCCGATGCCGCCCGCGCCATCATGCGCCTGCAGGTGGAAATCTTAAGTACGCCGACCGAATCGGGTCTTGGAGCCAGGCGCAAATGGTTTCAATGCCCAGGTCTCTCTGCTAGAAAACCTTCGCCTTGGCAAAGGTCAGCCCTCCGCAACCAAGCCATGCTTTCACCTGATCGATAACGGCTTCCCTATCCTAACAATCGCCCCGCAAAACCGGTCGCGCCATCCTCCCGGCTTCGCATTCTCCCGACCATGACGAAATATAGAATCCGACCGCTTCACGCCCGATCGCGAGCCATCCTCGTGGCAGGCATCGGATCGGCGGCAGGCGCGGGCGAAAGGCGGAGGCACCTGCGCCATTCCTCCTCTCTGCGGAGACCGACGACATCCTCGCCAGCCACTGCTACGAATGCCACGACGACGCGGTGCAGAAGGGCGACATCCGGCTCGACATCTCGGCGAGATCGAACTCTCGAAGCGGCTCGACCTCCTCAACCGGATGCAGAGCAAGTCTATTTCAACCGCATGCCGCCGGAGAAAGAGGAGCGCCCGAGCGCCAGCGATCACAAGGCGATCTGGTACTCTCTCCAGGGAACTCGCCAAGCACGACGCCTCCACCCTAGAGGGGAAACTCCAGAAGCCGGAATACGGCAACTACGTGGATCACGAGAAGCTATTCTCCGGCGAATACGCGGGCGCCTCGGCTTCACCACAGACCGGCGCTGGTTGATCACGGCATATCTTCAACGCCAAGTCGCGCGCATCCAGGAGCACCAACCCAAAGTCCGGAAGGGAAAAGGGCAGGTCGCGGCGCTCGAGAACAAGCGGCTCACCAGCGTCGCGCTCGCGAACCCGTTTCTGCTGCCGAAGACCTCCGGCGTCCGCTACGCGAATGAGGACCTCACCGGCGGGCATCTCTCGAGCATGCTAACCAACGCGCAGAGCGCCTCCGAATACATCACCGACACGCATGTCCCGAAACGCGGCGGGCGCTATCTCCCGGCGGTCGCCGAGATCTTGGCGCAGGAGGACGCCCAGGCGAAGACGCTGGCGGCGCGGCGCGAATTCTCGAAAACCATATCGAGCGCATCTGCGAGGAAGTCCACGGGGACCGGCACGAGGCGCTGCTGCCGCCGTTCGTCCCAGTCGCCCTCCCGCCGCTGCCCGAACTCGCCGAGGGCGAGACCTACAAACGGGCGCCGATGAACGTCTCTACCAACATGCTCAAGAGCCTGGGGGCGGACCGGCTCGTCTATCACACCTTATCGGATCCCGCCTACGCCCACCTGAGCGATGACGAGTTCCGGGAGTTTTGCGAGCGCATCTGGTTCTACCGCGGCGACCACGAGCGGACCATCCAGAGCCGCATGGCCCTCCTGCGCGAGTACGTCCCCGACTTTCGCGAGATCGCGGAGGCAAACGGCAAGAAGATCAAACGAATCACCTACCAGCCGCTCGCCAACGAGGAAATGGAGGCGATCCGCGCCGCCGTGCGGCAACACCGGAAGAAGGGCGACTTCTACCAGCAGATCATCGAGAGGTGCCTGGCGGATTGGGAAAAAGCGTTCGAGCGAGAGCGGATCGAAGCCGGCCCGCCCTCGCCCGAATTGCTGGCGCAGCTCGTCGCGCAGCTATCCGAGCTGATCGTCGAGCGCCCGCCGACCGCCGAGGAATCCGCCGACTACGCCGAGCTAACCCTGACTTACATCGGGAAGCTCGGCCGCCGCAAAGCGGTGCAAAAACTCCTCCAGACATTCTTGCTGTCCACCGAGTTTGCCTACCGCGGCGAATTCGGCACCGGTCCCGCCGACGAGCACGGGCGCCGCATGCTGTCGCCGCGGGACGCCAGCTATGCGATCGCCTACGCGCTCACCGATCAAAGCCCGGACGCGGAATTGGCGGCGGCGGCGCAGGAGGGGCGGCTCAACACCCGCGACGACTACGCGCGCGAGGTGCGGCGCATCCTCGCCCAACGCGACACCCATTACCTTATCGACCCCATCCTCGAAGACCGGAACGTCGCGGACAACGTCACCAACCTGCCGATCCGCACGCTGCGCTTTTTCCGCGAGTTCTTCGGCTATCCCGCTGCGCTGGAGATCTTCAAAGACGAAAAGCGCTTCGGGGGCGACCGCCTAGGTCCCGCCACCGACCGCGTGGTCAACGAGGCGGACCGCCTGGTCGAACATATCCTCAAAGGCGACCGGAATGTGTTCGAGGAGCTGATCGGCACGGAGCGATTTTACGTGTTCCACGATGGCGACAACGAGCGGATGCGTGAGATCTCCGAGCGGATCAAGCGCATCTACGCCCACTTCAAGGACACCGGCTGGGAGGACTTCGGCTACCCCGAACTCGCCGGGCACAAGGAGTTCTTGCGCGAGGAGCCGATGCGCAGCATCAACCCGGACAACCTCAAGGCCGGCAACCGGCAGGGCGACGGGCTCAAGCTCTTCAAGAAATCGCTGACCTCGATCACCGCCCGCCTCGACAAGGGTCAGGAGCACGCCGCGCCGTTCGACCTCTACCGCGGCTACGGCTCGGACTTCATGCCGGGCGAAAACGTCGCCAAGCTATGGGGCTACCGCAAGGACCACTGGGATTGGTCGCCCGAGCAACCGATGGTGGTGCCCAACCGCAAGGGCATGCTGACCCACCCCGCCTGGCTCATCGCCTTCGCCTCCAACACCGAAACCGACCCGGTCCACCGCGGCAAGTTCGTGCGCGAAAAACTGCTCGCCGGAACGATCCCGGAGGTGCCGATCACCGTGGACGCGCAGATCCCCGAGGACCACGACCAGACCCTGCGCGACCGGCTCGCCCGCGCGACGGAAACCAAATCCTGCTGGCACTGCCACGAGAGGATGAACCCGCTCGGATACGCCTTCGAATGCTTCGATGATTTCGGGCGCTTCCGCACCGAGGAATCCCTGGAATACCCCGAGCATCTGATCGAAAAGCGACCCGACGAAGCCAAGGACCGCAACCACCTCATCGATTTGCGGGACATCTACAAAACGGTGCCGGTCGATTCGAGCGGCCACCTCGATGGCACCGGCGACAGATCGCTGGATGGCGGGCTAAAGGACGCGGTCGACCTGGCCGGGCGGCTGGAGAAATCGCGCCGCGTGCGCCAATCCATCATCCGCCACGCCTTCCGCTACTTCATGGGGCGCAACGAATTCCTCTCCGACTCGAAAACGCTGATCGACGCCGAGCAAGCCTACGTGCAGAGTGGCGGCAGTTTCGATGCCGTGGTCGTTTCCCTGCTGACCTCCGATTCCTTCATCTACCGCAAACCGATCGAGGACTGAATCCACCTACCCAATCCCATGGCCAACCGCCGACACTTTCTAAGATCCTCCGCACTGGGAGCCGGGGCGATGACGCTCGCCCCCGCGTTCAACCAGCTCTTCGCGGCACCTGGCGCGGGCAGCAGCCTCCCGAAACGCTTCGTCTTCATCCGGAAGTCCAGCGGGCTGCGACCGCTGGAAACCGCGCCGGTCGATTTCGGCGCGGCGCAGAAGAAGCTGGACGAGGGCAAGCAGCCGTTCGAGGCGGACCTCGACAACCACGAGCTGCCCCTGTGGCTGCGCGGGTTAGACGCGCACAAGGAAAACATGACCATCCTGCAGGGGCTCTCCGCCAAGATGAGCGAGAACGTCCACTTTTCGTTCTCCTCGGTGATGGGCTGCTTCAAATCGAACCGCAACACGCTTAGCGCGATCAAACGCACCACGGTCGATTTCGAATTGGCCAAGCTGTTCCCCTCGCCTTTCGGGCACGTCGAACTGTCCTTCGCCGGCGGGCGCACCGGCATCGTTTCGGGCTACTCGGCACCGGCGCCGCAGACCCGCAACTATTGTTACGCCGATCCGGAGACGGCGCGGAACGAGCTTTTCAAATCCGTGCTCAACCCGGAGGCGGTGAATTCCGACAACGACATGCTCTCGTTTTTGCAAAGCCGGGAAGGGCTCGCCATCAGCGGCATCAACGGGCACGAGCGGAAGCGCCAAGAAGACCAGATCGAGTCGATCGACGCGATCCGCGAGCGCAACAAAAAGCTCATCGCCATGTCCGGCACCCTCGCCAAGCACCTGCCCGAAATCTCGCCGGTCCATGCCAACGGCGGAGCCAACGCCTCCACGCCCGAAAAGCAGGCGGCCATGACCACCGTCCTGGTCGCCGCGCTGAAAGCTGGGCTGACGAACGTGATCACCTACACGATCGACGACCTCGGCACGCCCATCACCGGATTGCCCGGCAACGAAGCGGACCGCGTCGGCATCCACCCGCTCGGCCACGACGAAGCCTTCGGCGGCGTCCCCGCCTGGAAGACCCGCGAGCAGATCCGCATCAGCCACGCCAACCAGATCCGGACCATCGTGGAGGAACTCAAGGCCACGCCGGAGGGCAACGGCACGATGTTCGACAACACCATGGTCATGTATTTCCCGGAGAACGGCGAGACGCACCACGGCATCGGTCTTGAATCGCCATTCGTCATCCTGTCGGGGAAGGGCTGCCGCCTCGACATCGCCGGGCGCTACATCCGCCTGCCATTCCTCGGCGTCGAGGGACACCAGACGCTGGGCAATTGGTACACCACCTTGCTCAACGCCCACGGCAACCCGATCGAGCACTACGGCGACCTAGACCTAGAGATGGCCCGCAAAAAACTGCCCCAGACCGGACCGATCCGGCAGTTCATGGGCTGAAAAACTTCCCGCGCGATCCCGCCAATGGCGAGCGAGTTGCCGCCCCTTTGAATTTGGGGGCGCGGCGGGGTGGCGCACGGCGCGATCCCGCCTAGCGGGAAGCTCCCGATGAATGGCACGACAGAACCGGGGCGCAGCCCCCACAATCCGCACGACCACCTTTTCAAGTTCGCGTTCGGACCGCCGGACCGCGCGCGCGAATTGATCGCCACCCACGTCGGCGGCGCGCTGGGCGCGGCGATCGCGCGCTCCGCGTTCGAGCCGTTGCCCAATGACTTTATCGGCCCGTCGCTCGACGAGGGGCGCTGCGACCTGCTCTTCCGCATCCGCCTTCCGGGGCAAGAACCGGCGCGCTGCCTGCTGCTCCAACTCATCCTCGAACACCAGCGCACCTGCCCGCCGATGATGGGCGCGCGGATCGATGCCTACCGCGCGGCGGCCTGGGCGCGCCTGCTCAAGGACGATCCGGGACTCCGCCTGCTGCCGCCGGTCATCGCCATCGTCTTCTACAACGGCAGCCGCCCATGGCATGCGCCGACTGAGGTGGGCGAACTCATCGCGACGCCGGATGATCCCGCCCTCGCCGATCAGGTCCGCGCATTCCAGCCGCGCTACCGCTACCAGGTCATCGACCTTCCGGACATCGACCCTGATTTGATCAAAGGCGGACTCGCTATCCGCGCCACCCAATCGCTCATGCGGGCGGTCGGGCTGGGTGCCGCCAAAGACTGGCTCATGCGCTACGGCGGCATGCTCGTCGACATCATGTCCCAGCCCGACCTGGATGGGCTGCTCCGCGCGCTCGTCCGCTACATGCTCGCCTCCGACTCCGACTTAAAGCGCCACGAAGTCCGCCGCGTGCTGCTTGCATCTCCCGCCAAGGCCGCCGAAAATACCGTCATGACCATCGCCCAAGAAATCCGCCAAGAGGGACTCCAAGAGGGGCGTCGCGAAGGGCAGATCGAAATCTTGCTCTCGCTGCTCGCCACCCGATTTGGCGAGGTGCCGCCCGACCTAACCCAGCGCCTCCAATCGCTGGAGTCGGGCGACCTCCGAGATCTCGCCCGAGATGTCTTCGCCTTTTCGGGGATCGGCGACCTGCGGTCGTGGCTGGCCGTCCGGTAGGGCACTGCTAGGATGGCTCGCATCGTCCAGCCCCGCCGCGGGTTCCTCCGCTCGTTCGTCGCCGGTTCGCTGCTCATGCCGGCGATCCTCCGCGATCTGGCGGCGGCAGAAGGCGGCGGCGGAGCAGAGGCTCCCGACCCGCTGGCTCCGCGGCGCGCGCCCTCCAAAGCGAAAGCGAAGCGGGTCATCTTTTTGTTCATGACCGGCGGCGTCTCCCACGTGGACACCTTTGACCCGAAGCCGCGACTGGCCGCCGACGCTGGCAAAGAGGTGAAGCTCGACCACCCCGAGATCAAAGACCGCCCCGGCTACGAGCGCATCTTTCTCAAAGCGCCGCAGTGGGGATTCCGCCCCTACGGTCAGAGCGGCACGGAGGTGAGCGACCTGTTCCCGCACGTCGGCGGGTGTGCCGACGACATCGCCCTGATCCGGTCGATGCACACCAGCCATTCGAACCACTACAACGCGACGCTCGGGATGCACACCGGGTCGTTCGCCTTCGCCCGCCCCAGCCTCGGGTCGTGGGTCAGCTACGGGCTGGGCACCGAGAACCGGAACCTCCCGTCGTTCATCACCATCGCCCCCGCGCAAACCTATGCCGGCACCCAGGTCTATGCGTCGGATTTCCTGCCCGGCGCACACCAGGGCACGCTCGTCGTGCCCGGACCGGAGCCGGTCGCCAACATCAAACCACGCTACGCCGAGGCGCGGCAGCGTGCCGAGCTAGACGCCCTCGCCCGGATGAACCAGCGCCACCTCGCCGAGCGCGCCGGCGACCCGAAGCTGGCCGCCCGCATCAAATCATTCGAGACCGCCTTCGGCATGCAGGCCGAGGTGCCCGACGCCTTCGATCTATCGAAAGAATCCGATGCCACCCTCAAACTCTACGGCATGGAGCGCGGCGCGGCGGCGGGATTCGCCTGGCAGTGCCTGATCGCGCGCCGCCTTGCCGAGCGCGGCGTCCGCTTCATCGAGCTGATCGACACCGGTTCGTCCGGCAACTGGGATTCGCACGGCGACATGATGGACCACGCGCGGCTCGCCAGAAACGTGGACCAGCCGATCGCCGGGCTGCTGCGGGACCTCAAAGCGCGCGGCATGCTGGAGGACACGCTGGTCGTCTGGACCACCGAATTTGGGCGCACGCCCTTCAACAACAGCGCCGACGCCAAGGGGCGGGAGCACCACAACTGGGCGTTCAGCTCGTGGCTGGCCGGCGCGGGCGTCAAGCCGGGCATCGTCCACGGCGCGACCGATGAATATGGCGTCCGCCCCGCCGACAAACCGGTCCACGTCCACGACTTCCACGCCACCATCCTGCACCTCCTCGGGTTCGATCACGAAAAGCTCACCTATCGCCACAGCGGGCGCGACTACCGGCTGACCGATGTGTTCGGCGAAGTCGCCTGGGACCTGCTGGCGTAGCCGGGCGGCACCGCGACCTACAGCGCCTCCGGCTTTTGTAGCAAACCGGCGATGCGCGCGAGCAACCGCCCCGCCGCGCCGCCGTCGAGGATGCGGTGGTCAAAGCTCAGCGTCATCTCCGCTTCGGTCACCGGGACGAAGGTATCGACCTCATTGCTCCAGCGGGCGACCTTTCTGCCCATCCCGAGACCCAAGACGAGATTCTGCTCCGGCAGCGGGATCGGCGTCGCCCAGACGATGCCGAAGGTGCCGAAATTCGTGACCGTGGCGACGCCGGCTCCGGAGGCTTCGCGCGGGAGCTTGCGGGTGCGGGCGCGGGCGACCAGATCGTTGTAGCGCTCGACGAGCTGGCCGAGCGGCTTTTGGTCCACGTTGCGGATGACCGGGACCAGCACGCCGTCCTCGACTTCGACCGCGAACCCGATGTCGATCGATTCGGGGTGGACGATACGTTCGCCGACCAGCCGGCCGCCGTAACCGGTATTTTCCGCCAGCGCCAAGGCGAGCGCCCGGATGCACTAAAGCGCGCCTAAGTCCGGCTTGAGCGGCGAATTCTTCCGGTGGGCGAGCACCGCGTCCAGCACGACCGGCGCGCCGACCGTGGCGATCGGGCGCGTGGCGCTGCGCCGCATCGAGTCCGCCACCGCGATCCGCATCGGCGAGGCCGGTGTGATCCGCTGTTTCTCCAGCCCGGCCATGAAGGCCTCGAAGTCCTCGACCGTGACGCGGCCGCCGCGCCCGGTGCCCGCCACGCCCGCGAGGTCGGCGGCGTTGAGCCGAGTTCCTGCATGCGCACGCGCATCCGCGGCGACAGGTAGGTCGCGCCGGTCGCATTGGCGGGCACCGGCAAGCCCTCGACCGTCGGGCGCACGCCGACCCCGGCGACCGCCGCGTATTCGCCTTCTTTTTGCGGCTTAAAGTGGATGCCGCTCTCCTCGTCCTCGCCGCCCCGCTCCCCGGCGCCATTCACGCTCTCCCGAGCCGCCTTCGGAGCCTGCCCGCCGGGCGGCTGGGGCGGCGCATCGCCTGTGGCGCGGGCGGCGCATCGCCAGGGCGGCGGCGCATCGCCAAAGCCGAGCCGCGCGGCATCGGCATCGGACACTTCCAGCTTGCCCAACACCGCGCCGACCGGATAGCTCGCATCGCATTGCGCCGACATCTCCGCGACCTTGCCCGCGCACGGGGACGGCACCGTCATCGTCGCCTTGTTCGTCTCCACCTCCATGATGTCCTGACCCTCGCCCACCTCCTCGCCAGGCAGGGCGAGGAGCCGGACAATGGTGGCTTCGGCGATGGATTCGCCGAGTTGGGGCATGACGATCGGGATTTGCACGGGAGGCTTCAGTTTTAAGTTTAAGGTTTAAAGTTTCAAGTTCGCAGGGCAGGGAAGTCGCCGGGGCAGAAGTTTCCGGATTCGAGTTCGAGGTTTGTAGTTCCTGGAGGATTGCCCCGTCCAACAAAACTTTAAACCTTAAACATGAAACCCAAAACTACCCCTTCGTTTTCTCGATCAGCCGCACGCCTTCGATGACCATGGCGGGATCGACCGCCTTGCACATGTCGTAGATCGTCAGCGCGGCGAGGCTCGCGCCGGTCAGCGCCTCCATCTCGACGCCGGTTTGCGCGGTTGTTTTGGCGGTGCAGCGGATCGCGATGCCGCCCTCGGCGTCCTCGAAATCGACGGCGATCTTGGAGAGCGGGAGCGGGTGGCACAGCGGGATCAGATCGGCGGTCCGCTTGAGCGCCTGGATGCCTGCGATCCGGGCGACCGCCAAGACGCTGCCTTTGCCCACCGCATCCCGCGCGATCAGATCGCGGGTCTCGGGGTCAGCCGGATGAAGGCGGCGGCGACCGCCTGCCGGGGCACGGCGGGCTTCGCGGACACATCGACCATCCGCGCCGATCCGTCTTCGGTACCGTGGCTCAGGGCATTGGGGGAATCGCTAGTCATGCGCCGCACCGATGCGCACGCGCCGCCGCTTTGGCAAGGCGCGATCCGCACGCCATCCGCCGCCATCCGCACGCCGAAAAAGTCATTGCGGAGGGCGGCGCTTATGGCGTTAGCTTGGATCCGACCGCCACTCAATTCCCCACCCTCTTCCGAAACCACTCACCTTTTCAATATTATGCGCTGGGAAGGACGCCGCCAAAGCTCGAACGTCGAAGATCGCCGCGGAAGCCGCTCGCCGAAAATGGCGATGGGCGGCGGGTCGGGATCGTCGGGATCATCGTCATCTTCGCGATCGCCCATTTCACGGGCATCGATGTCTCCCAACTGCTCCAGACCCGTGGCGGCGGCGGCGGCATGGAATTTGACATGGGCAGCGCAGAGGTCGCCATGGGCGGCGATCTGACGCCCGAGCAGCAGAAGATGGGCGAATTTGTCAGCGTGGTCCTCGCCGACACCGAGGATGTTTGGAATGCGGAGTTCGCCGCGCATGGCGAAGATTATCCCGAGCCGAAAATGGTGCTCTTCACCGGGCAGGTTTCGAGCGCCTGCGGCCACGCCAGCGCCGCGATGGGACCGTTTTACTGCCCCGGCGACAGCAAGGTCTATATCGACCTCAGCTTCTACGACGACCTCCAGCGCAAATTCGGCGCGCCCGGCGACTTCGCCCAAGCCTATGTCATCGCCCACGAGGTCGGCCACCACGTCCAAAACCTGCTCGGCTACTCAGACCAGGTCCACAAACTGCGCGGCCGCGTCAGTGAAACCGAATACAACAAAGCCTCGGTCCGCCTCGAACTCCAAGCCGACTACCTCGCCGGCGTCTGGGCCAGCCACGCCCGCAAAAAAGGGCTGCTCGACCGCGGCGATATCGAGGAAGCCGTCCGCTGCGCCAAAGAAATCGGCGACGACCGCCTCCAGAAAAAAGCCCAGGGCTACGTCGTCCCCGACTCCTTCACCCACGGCACCTCCGAGCAGCGCGTCCGCTGGTTCCGCCGCGGCTTTGAAAGCGGCGACTTCGAGGCCGCCAAGGAATTGTTCGAGTTGCCGTATGAGCAGTTGTAGCGATTTCGGATCAGCATCGACCAGCGACCGCTGGCTTCCCCCGAATCTATCACCCCGAGCAACCCGCCTCATCCTCCTTTCACGTCCCAGTCCAGAAGGTCAAGGCTACGGAGTCCGGGTAGCGTTCTGCGAGTTCGCGCCGACCTAGGCGGCGCGGCGGTTCAAGCTGCCCGGTGCTTGGCGGAAGCGCCAGACCGCCTCTAGGATGGCCCAACTGTGCGTCTCGCGCGCCAGCGGCAACTGGAGCGGCTCCTGGTCGAAGGCAGCCTTATGGCACACCCAATCATTCACGCGCGCCGACCTTGCGCAGTCGCGGATTTGGCGCGATGCATCGCGGCATGTCCGCCCCCGCCCTCCGCATCCGCGACCTCCGTGTTGACTATGGTGACACGATCGCAGTGCGCGGTCTCGATCTGGAAGTTCCGGCCGGCGAGGTCTTCGGGTTGATCGGTCCAAACGGCGCGGGCAAGACGAGCACCTTCCGCGTGGCCGCGACCCTCATGGAGCCGACCCATGGCGACGTCGAAATCTGCGGCGTAGATGTGGCGCTCCGCCCCGATGCCGCGCGAACCCAGCTCGGTTACATGCCAGACCTTGCCCCGGTGGCGAGCGACCTCAAGGTCTGGGAGTTCCTCGATCTGTTCGCCGCCAGCCACGGATTCTCGGGCGACGCTCGCCAGGCTCGGGTTTCCGAGTGCCTGGCGGAGGTCCGCCTCACCGAGAAGCGCGACGCCTTCTGCCGCCAGCTCTCGCGCGGCATGATGCAGCGGCTAGTCCTCGCCAAAACAATGCTCCATCGCCCGAACCTGATGATCCTCGACGAACCGGCCAGCGGGATGGACCCGCCTTCCCGCGCCCACCTTCGGCAGTCGCTCCGCAAAATGGCGGCGGACGGGGCAGCCGTCGTCGTCAGCTCGCACATCCTCTCGGAGCTAGCCGACATGTGCACCAGCGTCGGCATCCTCTCAAAAGGCTCGCTCCTCGCCTCCGGCACGATCGCCAGCGTCGTCGAATCGCTCGGTGCCAACCGCGCCCAGGTCTGCGCCCGCTTCGCCGAGATAGCCCACGCCTCGCGCGCCCTCGATTTCGTCAAAGCGCGGCTCGCTGCGACCGCCCCCTCACTGTCTGGCGACCGCCTGCAATTCGAGTTAGCCGGCGGTGCCTCGACCCACGCCGAAATCATCGCCGCTTTCGTCAACGAAGGGCTATCGCTCGCCGCTTTTGAGGTACGTTCCGGCACGATCGAAGACGTGATCCTTTCGCTAGAAGGGGACGCCAGCTAGTTGGGGTTCAGGTTTCCGGATCGCTCACCCTGTTGTTCAGCGCCGTTCCGCCGAGTGCGACCCACCCACTTAGACTGAAGGCCAACGTGGCTTGCGCCATTTTTGAATTGATCCGCCATGACGAAATGCAGGCGTCGCCCCGCAGTGATAGAAGCATCGCAACGGGGACGGCGCGAAACCAATCCCCCCCTAGCTGGGGTCGGTGGCGGGTTATTGATCCATCGCAAACTCGCCTAATGGACATCGCCGGTTCGAACCCACCCCAAAACTAGATCCCCTCCGGTCAGGGTTGTAAGGCTTTTCAGACGATTTGTTACACCTCTAATACCCCCAATACCAGGAGGGGGATTTGAACCCCCGACCAAAGGCTTATGAGTCCTCTGCTCTACCACTGAGCTATCCTGGCGTTGGGGAGCAGCGCTGCTGCGGGGTGTTTCTTTACTTATCTGGATCGTGTTGTCCAAATAGAAATCGCCCTGACTTGCTCATGCGGCTGGGGGATGGATCTCCGGTTTGCGGACCGGGATCGGGACCGGGCGGATGCCACATCTCACTTTACCATCATCCCTCGACCAGGGTGGCTTCGGCGCTCGATCATCCCTTTGAGCCTGTCGCGGAACTGGCGCTGCCGACGAATTCGAGGCGTTCTTCGGCGCGGTTGAGGCGGTCGGGCAGCCCGAGGCGATCGGTGCTCCGTACCGTAGTGGACTTGCCGATGAGGTAGGCGTTGAGGCAATCGACGCGGCGTTTCCAGAGGCGTTGCTCGACGGTGGCTTTGGCGTCGAGCCGCTCGGCTTTACCAGCGTGGACGCCATGAGGGAGTCGGCGGTGAAGAGCGCGCGGATCTCCGGGTGGTCTGCGCCTTTGCCCTCGTAGTCGCCGTGCGCCATGATGTGGAGCAGGGCGCGGAGCGGCGGGCAGGCGAGGTCGATGCCGCCGTCCTCGAAGTAGAGCTATGATCCGCTGGTGGGTCTCGGCGATGTTCAGGATGCCGTCGGCGAATTCGTCCATCGACTGGAGTTCGGGGCGCAGCATGTCCTCGGTGAAGACGGTGTCTGGCGCGGAGAAGACGCGACCGAAGAAGGCGATGGCGAATTCGTTGGTCATGCGGTAGCCGAGGCGGCTGCCGGGCACGTGGGCGCCGTTGTGCTCGAAGTCTTCGACCTTTTCGAGGAACCCCTCTTTGATGAGGAAGGCGGGGTCGCGCTCGTGGATGAACATGCGGGACCAGACCTCCGGGATGAGCAGGCTGATGTCATGGTCGAAGCGATACTTGCGCCTGATGTAGCTTACTGCCGAGACGCCGCCGTGAGTCGGTCAGGATGCAGGAGACGAGCGCGGCATTCAGGTCGTGGATCGGCAGCAGCATGTTGAATCCGCTTCCTTGGTCAGCGCCTTCGTTGCCCGCGCCGGTCGTGGACGGGCTCTGCCGGTCAGCGACGCGATGAAGTCCATGAACAGTTCCGGCAGTTCTTGGTAGTGGACCGGATTGGTAAACCGCGAGCGGCCGGATGCCCGGCTCGGCGGGGTTGTTGCGCCGCCCGGCGAGCACCGAGTTGACCGGCATCGGCACCGCTTTGCCCAGCGGGATGCGGCGGTAGAAGCGCGACCCGATCTCCGCCAGGTAAACGCCGCGCGGGTCTTCGAGGTCCGGCGGTTCTGCAAGTAGCGCGGGTTTTGGTCGGCTTGCCGTCCACGATCCGCTGCTGGTGCGTGCTCACGATGTAGCCGGGCTGCCCGGACGAGGTGAAGTCGAGGAACGCGTCGCGCATCGGCGCGGTGAATCGCCCAACCCGATGGTGTTGCCGCATGATCTCGGCACCCTGCGCCTGGGTGAGCGGCTCGTAGTTGGAGAAAACGTGCCCTTCTGACTGAAGTCCTGCTCGGTCTTTGTCGTAGCCGCGGATCACCGCGTCGTCAGGGCGCTGGAAGAGCGATACTGCAGTTGCGGATGAACTTGAGCGACGTGCGTTGTCGACGTCCGGGTGGACGTCGACTGGCTGCCGCGGGACGAGACGACCGACGCCGAGATGTCGTCTTCGGTCTGCACTTTTTCGCCGCATGAGAAGTCTTTGCGCAGCCCGAACGTGCGCCAGTTGCCGTCCTCGGCGAAGCCGACGCGCAAGTATTGCATGACGAGGCGCTGGCGGCGGTAGATCAGCTCGTAGCCCGGCTCGCTGCTGATCAAATCGACGCGGAACCGCTCCCGCCAGTCGGTGTCCCAATCGGGTTTGTAGAACCGCTTGATGGTCAAAACGAGGTCGCGCACCGCGCGCGGGACTTGCCCCCAGCCAATCGTTGTATTCGGCGGTGTGAAGCCTTTGTTCGGCGTGAGAAGCTTGACCACGCTGCCGAGCGAGCGCTGGGCGGAGAGCAGCGCCCGGCTTGCCGGGTTCGCGCGGGTTTTTGTAGCGGTCGGAGAAGTCCTTGTTCACGATCGCCCAGGCGGCGTCCAGGTTTGCCTTGAAGTCATTGACGACCGGATCTGGAGATCATCGCGGCGACGGACAGCGACTTTGAGATCTCGGACTTGCCGCCGGATACGGTGCACGGCTTGTGGCAAAACGTGCCCTCCGCATTGGTCCCGATCAGGGCGCCAGCGCGGCTTCTACAGATGGTTTTTTGACCATCTCGACCTTGTAGCCGGACGGCAGCACGAACGTGCGCCCCGGCTGCAAAGCGATCGACTGGTCGCCGCCCTCGTTTTTCCACGAGACCGACTGCGCAGGTCGATCCGCGTGTCCTCTGGGACGTAGTAAACATCGGGGAATTTCTTGTCGATGCCGTAGCCCTCCGGTTGCAGGTCCATGAGGTCGGCGTAGCGCGCCACCCCTGCGAACGTGTGGTCCACGTCGCGCAGGTATTCGGAAAGCCGAGAAGTCCTCGCCGAGGTCGAAGCTGGGGAATGCGATCGCCGCCGGCTGTGTTCCTCCTCGGCGTTGCCATAGAGGTCTGCCGCGTAGCTGATCTGGGTTTTGACCTCTTCTGCAGTAGCCGTAGTAGTTGTCGGCGATCAGGGTGACGACGAAGCCGAGGCGGTCGCGGCAAGTGACCTTGAACGCGCCGCCGTCGTTGTAGATTTCGTCCTCACGCTCTCCCAGCACATCCCGTCGCGCTTTGGCGCTCGGTCGCCTCGCTGGCGTGGGGCAAGCCGAGGTCTTTCTTTTGAGGCGCACCAGATGGGGCGCGAGGATGACGCAGCCGGTGTGCCCGGACCAGCTTGTTCGCATCCAGCCGCGCGCGTCGTTCTCCGGCAGGAAGGGATCGCCCGCGTTGCCGAAGATGCTTTCCACGAAATCGAGGTTGGAAACCAGATTGCCCGGCGCGAAGAACCGGACTTCCATCGACTTCCGGACAAAACGCCGGGGACCTCCGGCTGATGACCGGGCGCAGGAGCAGAAAGAGACGAAGACTTCGCCGGATCGGGCGACGTCCCGGTGAACGGCAGCACTTTGATTCTGTCGGCGGCTGAGCGCCGCCGCCAGCAGTTGCGCGAAGGCGACCTTCGGCACCGCCTTATCCGCCTACACCGGCAAGGCTCGCCCTCCGCGATGTGGAAGACGTCTTTCGTGGTCCGCCGGTCGCTCGCCGGGTTGTGGCACACGCCTTGGTAAACGCGATAGCTGCTCAGGATCGAGCTTTGAAACGAATCCTGGTCCGGAGGCAGCGAAAGCATCCGCCCGATCCCGTGCCGCTCCAAAACTAATGCCCCGGCGGGCAGCAGCGGCGCTCTGGCCGAAGGTCTCCGCCACCAGATCGGCGCCCAGGCATCCGCGCAAAAACTGGTCGATCGATGCGTCTGCCGGGCACAGGTAATCCGGAGAGCAGCCGCGTCTTTTCCTGGAAGTTTTTGATCAGCGCGCGCCCGAGTTCGAGGAACGGATAGTCGGACTCCTTTCCGACGATCGGGAAGCCTCGGGAGGCGAGCTTCAGGTTCACAAATTCGCGGAGCCGGCGCTCCTCCTCCGGGGAGGCGAGGGCGGGGCGACCTTCGGTAAATCCAATTTTATCTTTGAGGGGCATGATGTCAGTGGGGAATCAAATTGAGGCGAAGCAAGAACCAAGCCAGCCCCGGCACAGGGTCCAGCAATCCTTTGTAAAAGCTTACTGCACAGATTGCGCGCGCGCCCACATCGGTGGTGGAGCGGCGCTCCGCGCACGCTGGCAGCTTCTACTGAGGCGTATCCGATGCCGATGATGCCGCCAAAGCCCACGGAACGCGCACCGGTTCCGCATGCCGCAATCAGGCGCGATCAGTTGCCGCAGCATCGGCAGGATGTCGCGGGAGCACATGGTTCGCGCCACCGTAGCGCAATTGGGTGAGCACGAGGTCGGTCGGCGATCAGGCAGCGCTTGCCGGGTGCCAAATGCTCGGAACTGGCGCTGCTGCAGCGACCTTCGGCGGCGACAAATCCCGCGCCTCCGCGCGCTTACCGAGCGCGAATTCGCAGCCGCCGCCCGACAGCGCGACCGCTTCGACGGGATGGCAGCTCGGGTCGGCGGATTCGGTGACCGACAGCTCGGCACCGCCGCCTTCCTGCCGCAAGAACCGACCGCCGCCCTGCGGCTCCCAGCGCAGGCTGCGCGCGATCCACGCCGCGAGCATCAGCGCGCTGGTCCGGTGCCCCGGCGCGTGCGTGATGGCGAGCCGGTCGAGCGCCGGCGCGGCGGCGGTTGCGGCGGGGTCCTCGAAGAGCTTGGCCAAGGCGAGCCGCATCGGCATCGCGCGCGTCCAGGCCAGGTCGTGGAACACCATGCGCTTCGAGCTGGCGAGCGCCTCGGCGATCCTGCCGAAGGCGGAGCCTGGGTCCGGCCAGCCGAAGCTATCGACCACCAGCCGGTCGATCCGGCGGTAAAGCCGTTCCTCAAAGGCGGCGGACAATTCGCCGCGCCACCAGAAGACGAGAGGCAAATCCGAGTCGAGGTGCGCGAAGACGAGGTTGCGCAGCAGGCTGCCGGACCCGCCGTGCAGGACGAACGAAAGCTGCTCGGAACAGATCGTCTTCTTCCCGCCCTCCAGGTGGCAATGCGCGGTCAGCCACGCCCGCGCCGAGGGATCGCCGCCCTGCCGCGCCTCGATCACCAGCGCCCGGCACGCATGCTCGCGCGCGATCGCCTCGACCAGCGCCGTGTTCTCCGCCAGCGATTCCTCCGCCTCGCTATAGACGGCGAAGTTGATCAGGCTCGCCCGCGTCCGCGAGGCATCGCCCTCCCAAAGCCGCTTCAACTCGCGGCTGATCGCACTGATGGGGACTTCGAGCATTTTGGGTGACAGGCTGTTTGTTATAGGCGGTTTGGCAAACGCTGTCGCTGACCAAACGGAACGAATATGATAAGCCTCGCCTCCTTGGTCGGCAACTTGTTCACCCTGTTCACGAAGCCCCGAGACCCGCCATCAGGCAAATTCGCACCAAGATGCGGATGCCAAATCGGTAACCGTGAACCGGCAGGAAGCTCAGATCCAGCTATCGCTTCGCCCGCTCTTCGTTGAGCAACTTGATCCATGCGCCGAGGTAGCGGCCGTTGTCGTGGAAGGTGCGGCCGGAGACGAGGTTGCCATCGATGACGCAGGGTTCGTCCACAAAGATGCCGCCGCAGGTTTCGAGGTCGAACCGGCATTTGGGGACGGTGGCCATGCGGCGCCCGCGGACGCGGTCGGCGTAGGCGGGGATCTCGACGCCGTGGCAGACGCTGGCGATTGGCTTATCGCGGTCGAAGAACCACTGGGTAATCCGGACGAGATCGGGATCGTAGCGGATGTATTCCGGGGCGCGCCCGCCGGAGAACATGATGCCGAGATACTCGGACGGATCGGCGATCTCTGAAAAAGCGACGTCCGCCTGCAGCGTGTAGCCCTCCCATTCCTTGGTGATCGTCCAGCCGGGCTTTACCTCGTGCATGACCATCTGGTAGAGGCGCTTCTCCGGCGCGGCGACCACCGGCTTGATCCCCTCTTCCTGCAGTCGGTAGAAGGGGTAAAGCGTGTCGAGCGTCTCCGACGCGTCGCCGATGATGATGAGGGCTTTGTCTTCGGGCATAGCGGCATTTACCGCAAAATCGCCGCGCCTTCCAACCCCCAAATCACCCGATCGAATCAAGATATTTTTGGTGACATTTCCGTAACATTCCGCTTGTCTGACCAGCGGATCTCCCTCAGAACTGCGATCCGCCCCAAAAAATCCCCTAACCTCACCCATGGACGTTTTAATCAAGATCATCCACATCCTCGGCTGCCTCGGCGTCTTCCTTTTCGGCATGAAAGTGCTCAGCGAGGGCATCCAAAAATCGGCGGGCGAGAAGATGCGCTATTTCATGGCGACGTGCACGCGGAACCGGTTTGCGGGGCTCTTCACCGGGCTCTTCACCACCTCGCTGCTCCAGTCGTCCTCGGCGACCACCGTGATCGTGGTCAGCTTTGTGAACGCGGGGTTGCTCACCCTGGTCGAATCGATCGGGATCATCATGGGCGCGAACTTGGGCACGACGGTGACCGCGTGGCTGATCGCGTGGGTGGGCAAGGTGAGCGTGAGCAGCTTCGCGATCCCCATCGTCGGGATCGGGCTGCCATTGATCTTTATGAAAAAGCCGAAGGCGAAAGCCATCGGGGAAGTCTTCATCGGGTTCGGCTTGCTGTTCTTCGGACTCGGGCTGCTGAAAGACGCGGTGCCGACGAAGGACGACGTCGAAGGATCGACCGCGTTCATCGATTTCCTGACGAACATGAGCGGGAGAAAATATCTCTCCGTGCTGCTCTTCCTCGGGGCGGGCATCCTACTGACGCTGGTCGTGCAGTCCTCGTCGGCGGCGATGGCGATTACGGTGACGCTGGCGACGAAGGGCTACATCGGGTTCGAGGAGTCGGCGGCGATCGTGCTGGGCGAAAACATCGGGACGACGGTGACCGCCTGGCTCGCCTCGCTGGGGGCGAGCGCGAACGCCAAGCGGGCGGCGCGCGCCCACTTTTTGTTCAACGTGCTCGGCGTCTGCTGGATGCTCATCGTGTTCTATGCCTTCACCGCCGGCGTGCAGTGGCTGGCCGGGCATCTGCCGGAGTCGATGCGCGCGCCTGGTTCCGCGCACAAATCCGATATCGGGTTCTCGCTCGCGCTCTTCCACACCAGCTTCAACTTTATCAACATCTGCCTGCTCGTCGGGTTCGTCCCGCTGATCGCCAAGATTGTCACCCGCTGGGTGAAGGATGACGACGAGACCGGGGCGAAGCACCGGCTGACCTACATCTCCGGCGGGATGGTCGAGGTCGGCGAGCTGAATCTGCCCGAGGCGGAAAAGGCGACGCGCGAACTGGGGACGCTAACCAAGGAGATGCACGACGCGGCGACCTCCGCCCTGCTCGACCCGAATGTGGATGCCACGGTCGTCTCCGCCAAACTCAAGGAGCTAGAGGCGAATTCCGATGCGATGATGCACGACATCACCGAATACCTGGTCCGCTGCTCGACGACGGAGCTGAGCGATGTGAACGCGCACGAGCTGACCGGCATGATGCGGATCGTGGCGGAGCTCGAAGAAATCGCCGACTGCGAATTCCGGATCGGCAAGCTGCTCGAGCGCGCCCAGGTCAAGGAGCGCACGTTCTGCGACGAGGCGATGGCCGGGCTCAAGGAGATCTCCGACGCGGTCGGAGCCTTCATCGCCTTTTACAACGAGCGGCTGCTCAAGCCGATCCGGGGAGCGGACATCAAGGAGGCGACCAAGATGGAGGAGGCGATCGACGAGATGCGGCACCGCCTTAACAAACAGGCGCTCCAGCGGATGAAGGGCGACAGCGAGATTCCGACCGAGATGCTCTACGTGGACATCAACAACCAGCTCGAAAAAATCGGCAACCACGCCTTGAACATCATCGAGACCGGCCACGACATGGCTCCAACCGCCTAGCAGGTCTGCTAGCGCGCGCCGATCTCGCCGTTGAAAAGTCCGCCGGATTCCGCCATGGGGGAGGCATGACCAAATCCGACCGCCTCGCGCAGTTCTTCCAATCCGACGGCAAGACCGTCATCGTCCCGATCGACCACGGCACCGCGATCCCGGTGCCGGGGCTGGAGCAGCCCGCCGCGCTGATCGAGGCGCTCAACCCGCACGCCGACGGCTATGTGGTGAACTACGGCGTCGCCCGCGCCTGCGCCGCGCAATTGGCGGGCAAGGGCGTGTGCTTCCGCACCGATGTTTACAAGCCGGCGCACCACGACAATCCGGACTCCGGCAGCTACCTCGTCTACGGCGCGGCAGACGCGCTGGCCTGCGGCGCGGGCGCGGTCATGAACATGCTCTACCTGCACCACCCGAACGAGCCGGAGATCTTCCGCGAGGCCGCCGACCTGATCGCCGACTGCCGCCGCAGCGGGCTGCCCGTCATCCTCGAAACGCTGCCCTACGGCATCGGCCGCCCGGACGACTACACGCTGGAGAACATCGGGTTCGCCGTCCGCGCCGCCGCCGAACTGGGAGCCGATGTGGTCAAAACCGCGTTTCCGACCGGGGCGTCGGCGGATGACTTTCGCCGGATCGTCGACGTCTGTTTCGTCCCGGTCATCGTGCTCGGCGGAGCCGCCACGGGCGACGATGCCGCGCTGCTCGGCATGGTGAAAAATGCGGTCGACGCCGGCGCGGCGGGCATCGCCGTCGGGCGAAACGTCTGGCAGCACCCGAACCCGCCCGGAATCGCCGCCGCGCTCAAAGCAGTGGTCCACGAGGGGGCGAGCGCCGAATCCGCCGCCCAGATCGCGGCGGGCGACGGGTTGCCGCCCAAGGCGTGGCGCGGATAGGCGACCAGGCGCGCCGATCACGAGGGTTGACACCCGCCCCTAATCTGAGGCTTCATGGGCCATGAAACCAACGCCTACATCCTCGCCGCCGCGCTTTCGCTCGCCGCCCCGCCCTGGCGGCGGACCTGGCCGCAACGTGCTCTTTCTGATCTCGGACGACGGAACAATTCGCTGGGGTGCTACGGGCATCCGCTTACCAAGACCCCGAACATCGACCGGCTGGCGCGCGGCACCCGTTTCCAGCACGCCTATTGCCAATACCCGCCAGTGCGGCCCGAGCCGCAACCGCTGCTCACCGGCCTACCCGAACAGCACCGGCATCTTGCAAAACGGGCAGATTCGGCAGACGATCCCGTCCCAGCTTTCGATGCCGCAGGCGTTCCGGCTCGAGGGATACTTCGCCGCGCGGATCGGCAAGCTTTACCACTACAACGTGCCCAAGCTGGTCGGGAACGGGCACGACGACCCCGGATCGTGGGAGCTGGAGCTGAACCCGGCGGGCTGCGACCGCCTGGAGGAAGAGCCGGAGATCTTCAGCCCTTGCGACCTGGGCAATTCGGCGGCACCCTAAGCTGAGGCGCTCGCCGAACCTGGACGAGCGGCACACCGATTACCTCTTGGCGGAGGATGCCGAATGGGTGCTGGAGCGCTGCGCCAGCGGAACGACCGCCCGCGTTTTTCCTCGCGGGTCGGATTTTACCGCCTCCGCACACGCCGTATGTCGCGCCGGAGAAGTATTTCCAAGGCTATCCAGAAGCCGAGATGCCGGTCGTGGCAGGCGTCGCCGAAGACCAGGAAGATATCCTGCGCCCGGTCTCGGCAGCGCCGGAAGAGGAGCAGGAGCGTGATGACCGACGACCTGCGGCGCGCAAGGCGGTGCCTATTTCGCCAGCATCACATCTTACGGACGCGCAAGTCGGTCGCGTTTCTTGATGCGCTGGAGAAAACGGCTGGCGGAGAATACGATCGCCGTCTTCACCAGCGACCACGGATACCACCTCGGCGAGCATGGGCCGGCAGAAGATGAGCCTGTTCGAGGAAAGCGCGAGGGTGCCGCTGATCGCCGCCGCCCTGGCAAGGCGGCGGGTGTCGCCAGTTCGCTGGTCGGCTGGTCGACGTTTTCCTGCACCGCCGCGCTCGCCGCTGTGATCCGCCCGAAAAACCTGCAGGGGCAGAGCCCGCCCCGATGCTTCGACGGATCTGGCGGCACTGCACGCGGCTGGGCGCTGTTGTCCGCCGCGGCGGTATGGGCGGTGCCTTCACCGGCTACTCGCTCCGCACGCCCGCTGGCGCTATACCGAGGGGCGAGGGCGGCGCGCAGGCTTACCGCGAACTCTACGACCACGATGCCGACGCCAGCGAACGGACCAACCTCGCCGATGCCGAAGCTCACGCCGAAACCATCCGCGATCGTCCAAGCTGAGCGGCGAAGCCATCGCCCAGTCGATGCCCCCATCAGGGAAATTACCAGAGGTCAAAACCGAACACCTGGGCGCCGAACTGACCCATCCGTAGCGGAAGGATCGGAGGGCTTGCGCCTTGGGCGAAACCGGAAGCTCCGGGTGCCGGTCCGGCGCATCGCGTGAGTTGTCAGTTTGCGCGCAAGAACCCCAGCCTGAGAAATCGTTCCCATTGACGGCACGCCGATCCCGATGATCCTGCGCGCTCCATGAAGCCCCCCACCCTGACCGCCGACATCCTCAGCCGCCTCCACCATGTGAAGGTGCGCGGGGAAGGCGCGGACTTGAGTTGTTTCCCCGACTTCCTGATCGTGGGACCGCAGCGGACGGGAACGACCTGGCTCTACCACAACCTCAAGTGCCACCCGCAGATCTTCCTGCCCCGCGACAAGGAGACATTTTATTTCAAAGCGCTGGTCAAAAAGGAGGCGGAGCGAAAGCGCTACGATTCGCTGGATGACTACCTTGCCATCATGAGGGACTCGCCGGGGCGCTGGATCAAGAAGAGCTACGATGCCCTGCGCCGGTGCGGCGAACGCTATCGCCCGGAGATGCGGGGCGAGGCGACCGCCTCCTACGCCACGCTGCCCGGCGCGGTGATCGCCGACATCGCGGCGCTCAATCCGGACATCAAGGCCATCGTCATGCTGCGCGATCCGGTCGAGCGCGCGCTTTCCCATGCCAAAAAGGATCTCGTCCGCGATGCCGGGAAGAATCCGTCCGAGCTGTCGGTCGAAGACTATCAGAAATTCTTCCGCGCCAAAGGTCAGCGCAACCTCGCGAAATATGGCGAGATCATCAGCCGCTGGGAGCCGCACCTCGCGGCAGGCAATCTGATGCTGGGCGAGTTCCGCCAGATCGCGGAGGCGCCGGAGGCGTTGCTCGGGCAGATCCACCGCTTCCTCGGCGTGCGCGAGGGCGCGAAATACCTACACCCGCGGCTTCTCCGCCAACGCATCAACCCGGCGGGCGAATCGCCGGTCCCGGAAGACGCGCTCGCTTTCCTGCGCGAACTCCTCGCCGAAGAGGTTGAGGACTTTCGCCGGGTCGTCAATGCGCTGCCCGGTGCCGGGATCGCACATTCGTAGAGCCTATCCCTTCGTGAGCCGGACCCGGTTTCTTTGACGGCAAGAAGGGCGAGAGGTCAAACTTGGCGAAATGCGTGGGCGAACGCTGCGGAACCGCTCGAGCGGGCTGCGACTTTGACCACAATCCGCTCGCCCGCCCATAATCCATCACGGCAGGAAAGCCTTAATGCGGGCGAAGAGAATGCCGCCTGCTGCGTTGGCGGCGGGGATGTTCACCGTGATCTGCCCCGTGCTAGGAGCATCGATATCGACCGTTGGATTGCTGCCTACCGGACCGATGTCAGCGGTGCCGATGGGGATCGCGTTGGCAAAGTGACCGAGACCGGAATCCCATTCGACGGCGAGGGTGGCGGTGCCGATGGAACTGGCGCTGCGCCGGAAGATAAGGGTCAGCCCATCCGCGCTACCGTGCGATCGCTACGAGCGGCGGGTCCTGCCCGCCCTGATTGCCGCCAAGGACCCACTCCAGTCCGTTGGGGATCCCGTCTTTGTCAAAGTCGGCGTCAAAGCTATCGCCGGGGATGCCGTTGGCGCCCGCCCAGAGGGCATAGGCATTGCCGCCGCCGCCGACGGCGGTCAGGGCGACCATTGTGGAGCCGCCCGCCTGGTAGCCGATGGCGAATGTGTTCGCCCCGACCGTAAACTCCGCGCCGCCTGGCAGCCCATTGAAGGTGCCGGTCAGCGTGTGACCAGCATAATCGATGATCGGCAGCAGGGTGCCGCCTGCCAGGGCGACCGGGGAGCTGGCCAGGTCGGAAACGTCGAGGGTCGCGCCCGCTTCGATGGTCACATTGCCCTGGGCATCGAGCCGGTCGGCGGCGGGACCAGAACTGCCGACTTCGACCCTGAAGGTCGATCCGCTTTGGAACACTGCGGCGGTGCATGCGAAGGTCCCGATGCTGGGTCCGGGGGCGATCGTGCCGCCGCCCTCCACGGTCAACGCGGAGCTGGCGCAGCCGGACCCCGCCAGGGTTCCGCCCGCGACGCGAGTGGCGCCGGTGTAGGAATTTGCCCCGGTTAGGGTGAGGGTGCCGGAGCCTTCCTTGGTGAGCCCGCCGCCCTCGCTGATGATGCCAGAAAATGTCGTGCTCCGCCCGTTGCCACCGGCGGCGAGGATGCCGTCGAGCAAGAGGGAGCCGGCGCCTTCGATCGAACCGATGGCGACCGAGGCGCTGAGCGACGGGCGGAGGTCGAGGGTCGCCCCGGCATTGACGACCGCGCGCGCGGTCCCGCCGCTCGCCGTGCCGTTGAATTCGCTGAGCCCGCCCGACCCGCCGCTGGTGCCGCCGTTGGCGATGAGCGTGGCGTTGCTACCGTCGCGGTCTGGTTGATCGCGATGACGCCGCCCATCTGCCCGGGGCGGATCCGCCTTCTGCGGTGATCGTGGCATCGCCGCCGGTGGCGGTGATCGCCCCGCCGCCCGCGCCGAGCGCGCCGATCGCTACGATCGCGCCTCCCACCACGGAGATGTCAGCCGTCCCGGCGGTGGAGTTGTCGCGGAAGTCGATGCTCGCGAAATCGGAGCCGGTGATCGTTGCCTCGCCCGCCGTGGCGTCATTGCCGAAGATGACCGACCCTCGAAGAATCCGTCGCCGGTCGCGCCCAGCACCGTGATGGTGCCGTTGGCGGCAGAAGCCGAATCGCCGAAGGTCATGACGGCGCCAGACGTGTTGTTGGCGTTCGCGTTTCCCACGACCGTGACGCGCGCGGTCCCCAGGTCGGCGTTGCCGGTGAGCCTGAAGTTGGTGCCTTGCTCGGTCGTGATCGTCGCATTGCCCGCCGTCGAGTCACCCACAAAGGTGGCTCCGCCCCCGCTGCCGAACGAGATGCCGGGGGCGGCCGCCTTCAGATTGATGGTCGCATCGCCCGCCGATGCCGCATCGCGGAAGAACGCGAGACCGCCCGACGCGAATCCGTTCCGACCCCCTCGATGGTAAAGGTCGCCGATCCTGCGCTGGAGTTTGCCCGGAAGACCACGCTGCCGATGCTACCTTATCCGCCAAGCCGCCCGGCACGGCGCGGCCAACGCCGCAGAGGACATCCGCCGCGCCAGGAGGCTGGTCGCCGATGAAGGGAAGGCGAAGGCGCGCGGCTTTACTGGAGCCAGGGCGATCCGCCGCCTTTCGGGGCGGCCGATTCCCGCCATTCCTTTGTCAATTAGCCAATATGGACTTCGGCGTCCTACCGCCCAAGTAGCTTCGGCTACTCCACCGAACCGGCGGCAGGACCGCTATTTTCCCGCCGCTCCGCTGGACCATCGATCAGGGCGTAGATTCGGGCGAGGCGGACGAGGAGCGGCTCAAGCTCGGCGTAGTATCGATCCTCGCCCAGCGATGCCTTTTCGTCGCGCAGTTTGGCGATCTCTAGCTCGAGGGCGTCGCGCTCGGCGAGCAATTCCGGTGGCGCATCCTTTTCGGAAGGTGGCGGGCGGAGATACCACTGGTTGGAGCGAAAGCCGTCGGACGCCTTGGCACCGCTCGGTTTTTCGGCGGCGCGCATGCCCTTGAAAAACGCGGCGGGCGTGCCTTTTCCGTCGCCGCTGTCATCGATCAAAGCCTGCTCGGTGGCAATGCGCCCCTCGCGCTCAAAAAACTCCTCCACCGAACGGGCGGCGTAGAGGAAACCTTCTAGGAGCGACAGCCCGCCGTCGCCGTCGAGATCGGAATCCGGGGCGGCCAGCGCTTTGGCGAAATGCTCGGCAAAGTAGGCGTAGTTCTGCTCCGCCGGACTCTTGGTCGCGCTCACCGCGAGCCGGTCGCCGCGCCCCGCACCGAGATCGAGGAACGGCGAGCTGGAGGCGAAAAGGGCGAGCACGGCGGCGGGCCGCCCGGATTCGCCCAGCCAGCCGGCGAGATCGCCCGGCGCGACGTCGGGACCGATCACGTTGAACTTGGCGCTGCGCCCGTCGTAGGAGCCGTGCCCGATCAAGATGATCCACAGGCGCCCCGCCTCCGCCGCCGGCCGCGCCGCCTCCGCCTCGACCGCCGCCTTCAGCGCCTCGGCGGTCGCGCCCTGCCCGTCGTCGATCCCCCTAAACTCCGCGCCCGCCTCAGACGCCGCCTTCTGCCAAGCCGCTGCCGCCTCCCGGATGCGCTCGCCATACTCGGGCGCGCCTTCCAACCCCGGTGCCACGATCCACGTGTCCGCCCGCGCGGTGGCGGATGCGGCGAGGATCAGCGCGATGGGAACGGCGATGGTTCGGGCGAGGGACATCGGCGCACTCAATGCGCGGCGGGCGGGCAATCAACGGAGATTTACCCCACGGCGAGCCGGGTCCCGGCGATAAAAAACGCAGGCGAATTTGCTTGATCCGCTACCGCTCCCCCTGCGAAAACAAGAAGCAAACCCCAAGGACAAACAATCTCTATGCAAGCTCGCCACCCCGCACTCGCCCTCGGACTCATCCTCGCCGCCGCCAGCAGCAGCCACGCCGCCGTCATTTCGACGGGCAGCGCCTGGGTGCCGCCCAGCCCTGCGCCGGGCAACAACCGGTTGCTCATCGGCTTGGGCGCCGGCAACTCCGGCTCGGTCGAAATCAACGGCGGCTCGACGGTCTCGTCCTCCGGCGATTTCTTTGGCTCCGCCGCCTATGTCGGGGTGGATGGCGGCACCGGCACGCTGCTGGTCACCGGCGCGGGATCCGGGCTGACCATGGATGCGGGCAATGCGATCCGCATCGGGGCCAACGCGAGCAACTCGACCGGCACCGTCCGGGTCGAAAGCGGCGGCTTCATCACGACCACCGCCGAGGCGTTCGTCGTCGGCGTGACGCGCGCGGGATCGACCAACAACCGCGGCTCGGTCACCGTGGACAACGGCACGATCAACGTGAACGGCCAGAATTTGTTCATCGGGCTGTCGGAGGGCAACAACGGATCGAACACCCACGGCACGGTCGAGCTAACCGGCGGCTCGACGCTCAATGCGCCATCCGGGATGCGCGCCGGCATGGGCAACGCGACCAACAGCGGGGCGCTCCGCGTCACCGGCACCGGCAACACCGTCAACATCGGCGGCAGCGCCTACCTCAATTTCTCCGGCGGCAGCGGCGAGATCTATGTCGAATCCGGAAACACGGTCAACTTCGCCAACCTCTTCCTCCAAGGCTCCGACGTCGGCTCCGGGCTACCCGCGCCGAGCGGGGCCGGCACCATCGGCTACGGCATCACCGACTGGGCGACGGTCAACCCGATCGCCATCGCCGGCACGCTCAACCTCAACGGCGGCGGCGGCTCCCACCTCCTCGTCGAATCGTTCGACTCCCCCGCCCCCGGATCGTTTAGCCTCGGAGACACGATCAACCTTCTCACCTACAGCGGGCAAACCGGCTCGAACTTTGATTCGGTCGGCAGCTACTTCTACGCCGGCAACGGCTACGGCTTCACCGTGGACCAGTCCACCACCGCCACCTTCCTCACCGTCACCAACGTCCCCGAACCGTCCCGCGCCCTCCTCGTCGCCCTCGGCGTCGCCTGTGCCGCGCTCCGGCGGCGGCGATCATAGCACGGATCTTTCAGCCGTGGAAATCGGTGACTCGACCACCCGCCCCTAATTCGCGGGTGGTGTCTGGCGGGAAAACGGGGGAAGGAACATCCCTGCCGGTCGGCTCAATTTGCTGACCTACGCATCCATTCGCCAAGCGAAAGCGGAACGCGGTCCGAAATTCTACCGATCTGCAATCCGGGGAGCGGAGCTTCTGCGCTATGGGCAGACGTGGACGCCCGCGCCCCCAAGTTCCCTCCGGAAGGCGATTTCCTACCAGCCAAAAACACTTTGAATTTAGGCTTGCCTTTCCGCCGAATCCTTCCGATAAAAACAATCCATGAAGCTTCGCGCCTTGATCCTCACCGCCGCCCTTGCCACGCCAGCGTTATGCCCCGCCGCCGTCAGCGTGATCGGGCTTAACTTCGCGGGCCGCAACAGCCACACGGTTGCCCCAGGGGAAGCGGCTGGTGCCCCAGAGTTCCGGCAGGAGAACTGGAACAACCTGACGGGCGATTTCGGCGGGGCAGGTGGGACGGGCGGCATCGTCGAACAAACCGGTGCCGGGATCGGGATCACGGTCTTCTATGATGCGCCAAATGCATGGTCGACGGAGGGACTCGGCGCGGGAGCAGACCGTGAGCTGATGGCCGGCTACCTTGACAGCAATAACGGCGCGAATGGCGGCACCAACCTTGGATCGTTCGGAAACCAACCTTATGTCGCGGTCACGGGGTTGCCGGCCTCCTACGCCGAGATGGGCTACAAGATCGTCGTTTACAGCGACGGCGGCGGCAATGCGAACCGCGGCGGCTTGATCTGGGCGGAGACGTTCGGGGGCGATGTGACGAACCACACCGGCACGACGATCTCGGATGTCCTCGAGATCCGCGACAACGCGACATTCAGCGGAACCTATACCGAAGCCACCTCCGGCAGCACGAGCGGCAACTACCTCGTCCTCGGTCCGATCTATGGCGAGACCAGCTTTGTCATCCGCACGCAAGAGCTGAACTTCCGCATCCCGATCAACGCGATCCAGATCGTGACGCCGGAGCCATCGCGCGCCGCGTTGCTTTTGATCGGGGTGGCTGCATTGGCACTTCGCCGCCGGCGGTAACTCTGGGTCGAGATCGGAGGGCAGTGGGATTTGTTGTTGGGCAGGTTCCTGCCAGTTGAATGGGATTTGTAGATCGCCGAAACCGGTCGCGGGCGGAGCGGGGGCGTTCGTAAGAAGCGCCGATCTGCAATCCGAGTCGCGGGAGCTTCTGCGCCATGGGCGAACGTGGACGTCCGCGATCCCGGCTTCCCGCCGCAGGCGATGACCTAATCGCCGCCGAAGATGCCCTTGATCCGCTGCCACAGGCTTTTTTTGTCCCCGCCGCTGTTGCCGCCGCCGCTTGGGGCGGGCTGGGCGTTGGCTCCGGCGATCCCGCCGCTGCCGCGGTGGAACTGGCAAAACTCGCGGGGAGCCATGCCGGCGGGGACTTCTTCGGCGTAGGCGCAGCCGGCGGTGCGGCACCCGGCGTGGGCGAGGCGCGCGCTCCGGTTGCACAGGTCTATTTTGGCGAGCACCGGCTCGGCGCGCGGCGCGGTTTCACGGTAGCCGCCCGCCTCTGCCGCCTTCATCACATCCACCCACACCGGCAGCGCCAGCGTGCTGCCGTAGCCGCGGGCAACGATGCGACGCGGCTGATCCAGCCCGACCCACACCCCGCAGGTGACGCGTTCGTTGAAGCCGACGAACCAGGCGTCGCGGTAGTCGTCGGTCGTCCCCGTCTTGCCCCCGGCGCGCGGGTTTTTGTAGCCCAGCCGCGCGGCACCTGCGGCGGTGCCGGATCGGACAACCTCCCGCAAGATCCCGGCGGTGAGAAACGCCGCGCCCGGCGAGACGACCCCGTATTCGATCTGGCCGCTCAGGAAGAGCGTCTCGCCCGCCGCAGTCTCGATCCGGTCGATGACGAACGGGCGGCGGCGGACTCCCGCGTTCGGGAAGATGGTGAAGGCGCTGGTCAGGTCGCGCAGCGTGGACCCGTGGTTGCCGATGAAAAGCTGGGCGGACAGGGCATCCGGCGCGCCGAGCCCCGCCTTCTCGCAGAGCGAGCCGACGAATTCCAGCCCGGCGTGGTCGCCGACGCGCACCGTCATGGTATTGCGCGAGCGGACCAAGCCGGAGCGCAGCGGCGCCAGCCCGCCGAACTTGCCGTCGGAGTTGTTCGGGCTCCAGCCGTCCGTCACGCTGGATAGCTCGCCCCGTCGGATCGGACCGTCGCCGATCAGCGTGCCGGGGAACAGACCGCGCTCCATCCCGGCGGCATAGACGAACGGCTTGAACGTGGAGCCGATCTGGCGGCGGCTGTGCAGCGCCCGGTTGTATTGGCTCTGGGCAAAGTCGCGACCGCCCACCAGGGCGACGATCCCACCGGAGTCGTTGTCGATGGCGACGACTGCGCCTTGCAAGTAATCCGGCGGTCCGGCGACCTCCGCCCCGGCGGCGGCGCGCCGGTCGTAGCCCGCCTTCGTCGGGTGCCCGTAGCCGTCCTGCGCCTCGACCGCGCGGAGCCGCACCTCCAGCGCGTTTTCGCAGGCGGTCTGCAGCGTGCTGTCCAGCGTGGTGTAGATGCGCAAGCCGCCGTCCTCCTGATCGGCGGCGTGGAGGACCAGGTCCAGGTCGCGCCGCACCGCATCCAGCGCGTAGGTTTCCTGCGCGGACCCGGCGTCGGCATCGGTCGTCTTGATCTCTCGCTTCTTCGCCGCCTCGGCTTCGGCTTCGGTGATGAAGCCCTTCAGGACCATGCGGTCCAGAACGTCGTCGCGCTCGCGCAGCGCCTTCTCCAGGTGCCCGTGCGGGGAGAACCGGTTCGGGCTGCGGATGATCCCGGCCAGCATCGCCGATTCGCCCAGCGTCAGGTCCCGCGCCGGCTTGCCCAGATAGGCGAGCGACGCCCGCTGCAGCCCGCACATCCCGCGCCCGAAGAAGATCCGGTTGATATACAATTCGAGAATCTCGTCCTTCTCCAGCTCGCCCTCGATCCGCCGGGCGAGCGCCGCCTCGACGAGCTTGCGGTGCAGCGTTTTGTCCGCCATGCCAAAGCTGTTCCGCGCGAGCTGCATCGTGATCGTGCTCGCGCCCTGCGCCAGGTGCCCGCGCCGGAGGTTCTCGACCACCGCGCGCGCCAACCCGATGTAGTCCACGCCGCCATGGCTGTAAAAGCGGGCATCTTCCCGCGCCAGAAGCGCATCCACGAAATGCGGCGAAACATCCGCCAGATCGACCATCACCCGGTTCTCGCCATGCAGGCGCCCGATCAGGACGCCCTGCCGGTCGAAGACCTCGGACCGCGCCGGCATCTTGCCCAGGTCCGCCAGGTCAAAGCCGCGCGCGATGTTCCAATAGACCAGGTGGAGCGTGATGCCCGCGACCAGCAAGGCCGCCGCGCCGGCGATCACCAGATAGACCGGGATGCGCAGCAGCGGATGCAGCCGCCCGATCCGCCCCCATACGCCGCCGACAAACCGGAACGGATGCCGCAGCGGGTTCGGCAGCGCCGCCCCCCTGCCCCGCTTCCCCCTGCGTGCCGCCTTCCCACCCCGGTGCGCACGACTGCCCTTCGTCCGGGACGAAGCATTGGGTCGGCGGCGGGGGCTGCGGGGCATGCGCCACGATACCACCTGCCCGCCGCCGCCACAAACTACCGGACCCATTTTGTTAAGTTCGGTTAAAGGCTCTGACGCGTGTCCGCACCGATGCCTCTAGCCCCCCGCTCCACAGGCCGGGATGCCGGATTTCTGGGGGGAGTCCCTTGCGCGGGCGCGGCGCGGGGCTTATACGCCGCCACTATGAGCAATGATCCCATCAGAGTCGGCGTCGTCGGCGTCGGAGCCATCGGGCAGAACCACGCGCGCATCCTCGGCGGCTGCCCGGGCGCGGCGCTGACCGCGATCTACGACGCCGACCTGGCCCGCGCCGAGGCGATGGCCGCAGAGCACGGCGGCCGCGCGGTGGCGTCGCTCGACGAATTCGCGGCGCTGGTCGATGCCGCCACGGTGGCGACGCCGACGGTCACGCACCTGGAGGTCGGGTCGAAGCTCCTCGCGGCGGGCAAGCACTGCCTGATCGAGAAGCCGATCGCCGACAACCCGGACGACGCGGCCAAGCTCGTCGATCTGGCGAAAGCGGGCGGCGTGGTCCTGCAGGTCGGGCACATCGAGCGGTTCAACCCGGTGCTCGGCGCGCTGGAGGCGCGGCTCAACCAGCCCAAGGTCATCGAGGCCCACCGGCTCTCGCCCTTCCCCAACCGGAGCCTCGACATCGGCGTCGTCCTCGATGTCATGATCCACGACCTCGAAATCATCCTGCATCTCGTCCGCTCGCCCGTCGCCAGCGTCGATGCCGTGGGCGTCCCGGTCCTGACCCGCCGCGAGGACATCGCCAACGCGCGCCTCCGGTTCGAGAACGGCTGCGTGGCCAACATCACCGCCAGCCGGATCAGCCCGGAGCGCCTGCGCAAGATCCGCGTCTTCCAAGAAGACTGCTACCTTTCCCTCGACTACATGGCGCAGGCTGGCGAAATCTACCGCAAGGATGGATTGGAGATCGCCCGCGAGCCGGTCGAGGTCGAGAAAGCCGAGCCGCTGCGCAAAGAACTCGAGTCGTTCGTCGAATGCGCCCGCGCCGGCGGCCGCCCGGTCGTCTCCGGCAGCGAGGCCGCCGCCGCGCTCGAACTGGCGCTCGAAATCACCAAGCGCATCGCCGCCTAGATGGCGGTTCCTTTGAAGCCCAAGCTCGGAAAATAGAAGCGGAACCAACCGATGATCAAAGCCTGCGACGAATGCGGGAAAGATGTCTCGTCGGATGCGGATAGCTGCCCGCACTGCGGATACCGGTTGCGGGGCAGAGAGCACATGGTGAACTGCGCCCACTGCGGCAACGACATTATCCCGATCGCCAACCCGCACGATACGATTAGCAAATACTGCCCGATCTGCGGCAAGCCCGCCACGAATCAGGGGTGCCGCTATGCCTTCTTCACCGTCTCCATCCTATTTGCCCTCACCGCGCTGGCGATCTTCTTGGGTTTTGCTTGGCTGCTGAGCAAGCTTTTCCACTGACCGCGACTGTCGCAAGCCAGCCCCGCGATCGCAGCGCCGCTGCGGCACCTTAGCGCCCGCAGCAGCCAGACGTGCAGGTGTGTGCCGAGCGGCCGTCGTGGTATGGACCGAGCAGCGCGTCCGGGCATTCGGTGAGGCTGGCGGCCGCCGGATTGGCCAAGCCGAGCCGCCGCCAGAGACCGGGCTTTTTGTCCCCGGCGTCATCCTTGTCCTCGCCCGCCTGATCGCCCTTTTTCTTGAGCGCCTTGATCCGCTCGGGCAGCGCCTTGGCGATGAGCCGCTCGCGCTCTTGCGCGTTGGACTCGCGGAGCTGCCGGTCTTCCTCCGCCGAAAAGTAGCGCCGCCCGTCGATCCACGTTTGCTCGGCGCGGGCGAAGCTGCTGAGCGGGTGCGCGGACCAGAGGACCAGGTCGGCGTCCTTGCCTGGTTCGAGCGAGCCGACGCGGGCGTCGATGCGGAGTTGTTTGGCGGGGTTGAGGGTGACGAACTTGAGCGCCTCCTCGTCGCGCAGGCCGCCGTATTTCACCGCCTTGGCCGCCTCGGTGTTGAGGCGCGTCGCCAGCTCGTTGTCGTCAGAGTTGAACGAAACCACGACGCCGGCGCGGTGCATGAGCGGACCATTGTAGGGGATCGCGTCATAGACCTCGAACTTGTAGGCCCACCAGTCGGAGAACGACGAGCCGCCCGCGCCGATCGCCGCGAGTTCGTCGGCGACCTTGTAACCTTCGAGGATGTGCTGGAATGTGCCGACGGTGAAGCCGAGTTCCTTCGCCAGCCGGGCAAACATAAAGATCTCGTCCTGCCGGTAGGAATGGATGTGGACGATGCGGTCGCCGCGCAGGATCTCGCCGGCCGCTTCGAGCCGCAGGTCCCGGCGGAAGGGCGCGCCGGATCCCTTCGCCCCGTCGCGGTCCGCCTCGTATTCGCGGGCGGCGGCGAAGGTGTCGCGCATGATTTCCTCCACGCCCATCCGGGTCTGCGGATAGCGCGAGGTCGCGTCCTCGCCCCAATTCGATTGCTTCACATTCTCGCCGAGGGCGAACTTCACGCCGGGCTTGGCACCCTCGAACTTCAGCCCTTCGGCGTCGCTGCCCCAGCGGAGCTTGATGACCTGGTTCTGGCCGCCCATCGGATTGGCGGACCCGTGCAGCACATTGGCGGAGGTCAGCCCTGCGCGAGTTCGCGGTAGAGCGCGATGTCGGCGGGGTTGAGGACGTCGCCGATCCGGCATTCCACGGTGACCGCGTGGCTGCCTTCGTTGATGCCGCGGCTGATCGCGCTGTGGCTGTGGCAATCGATGAGCCCCGGCGTGACGTGCAGCCCGGCGCCGTCGATGACCGCCGCGCCCTCCGGCGCCGCCAAGCCGATCCCGACCTCCGCGATCTTGCCCGCCTTGACCAAAACATCGCCGCTTTCCAGGACGCCCGCCTCGCCGCAGGTCCAGACCGTCGCCCCACGGATCAGCAGGGCGGCAGGCTGGTCGGGCAGCGCCGCGCGGCCGTAGGCTCCGGCGGGGTATTTGGCAAAGCGGCGCGGCTCCGCATCGCCGGTCTTGTCATCATCCTCGGCTTTCTTCTCCTCCGGCTTGGCGTCCCCCACCCGCTTGGCGGACCAGGAAAATTCTTTGCCGCCGGGCAAGGCACCGACGCCGGCCAGCCCGCCGCCGCCCGCCATGAGATAGCCGGTCAGCCGCGCGGCACCCGCCTCATCGCCATCGATGCCAAAGAGCTTGGCGGCCGGAAAGAGCAGGAGCTGGTCGCCGCGCCGCTCCGCCGGCACCTCAGCGTCGCCCGCCTTGACCTTCGGCTTGCCCGGCTCGCCGGTGATGGCAAGGCGCGCCGGTCCTTCCGCACCGGTGTAGCGGATCTCCCACTCGCCGCGCGGATCGATTTCCCTCGCCCGCTCGCTCTCGAACGGCTCGCCCTCGACCCACGTCATCCACAGCTTCGCCTCCTTGTCCGCAAAGAGATCGCCGTCCGCCACGGCCAGGTTCGCCAGCTTCCCCGGCGCGACGGTCCCGAGCCGCCCAGTCTCGCCCAGCAATTCGGCGGGCTGCGAGGTCAGCGCCCGCAGCGCGGCGTCAGCGGAAAGCCCGCGCCGCACGGCCTGGCGCACCGCCTTCCAAAATTCGTCCGCCGGTTTTTTCATCCCATGCGCGGTCAGGCAGATCGGCAGCTTGGCGGCGGCGAGCAGCGCGGCGTTAGACGGCGCGAGGTCCCAGTGTTCGAGCGCTTCGAGCGAAACTTCGTCGGCGAGTTCGGGCGACTCGACCGCCGGGGCGTGGGGAAAGCCGAGCGGCACGACGGCGGCGGCAGGCTTCGCGGCGCGGATCGCCTCCACCGCGCGGTATTCGTAGCCGTTGCCGAGGTAGGCGAGGCGCAGGCCAAATTCCTCGGCGATGCGCGCGGCGCGGGCGAAGTCGAGTTCGTCGCGGGCTTGGAAGGCGGCGGTCTGGCGGCCGGAGATGCACGCCGAGAGAGCGGCGAGCGAATCGTTTTGCGCCGGGCGCTCCGCTTTGTTCCGCGCCGCCGCGCCCAACGCCACCTGATACCACTGGGCGTCTGAGAACGTCTGCCGCAGCAGCGCGATCACGCCCATCAGCGAGCGCGGATAATCCGCGCGGCGCGTCTCGAACGCGATGCCTTGCAGCGCCTCGGCGGCGAGCAAGTTCTTCTCCGCCGGCCCGTCGCCGAGCAAGGCGACGCAGCCGGAGCCGCGCAGCACGCCGTGGCGGGGGAGCGCCTGCACGGCGGTGAACCCGATGCCGCGCAGCGCCTCGAGCTGGCCGGCGTCTGGCTGGTAGTGGTCGGCGGCGCGGCGCTCGGGACGCACGCTCGGGTTCCAATGCGCTGCCCCGCCCGCCGGGTCCGCCGGGCGCGATTCGGGCATCCCGGAGATCGGACCAGGCGTCGATGAATCCCGGGTAGATCACCTTGCCGGACAGATCCCATTCCCGCGCGCCGTCGGCGTTTCCAAATCGCTGCCGCCCACCGCCGCGATGCGCCCGTCCCGCACCACGACCACGCCGCCGGCGATCCGCTTGCCCGGCTCCGGCACCACATCCGCGCCGCGCAAGACATGCAGCCGCGGCGTCTCGTCGCGCAGCCCCTCCTGCGGGGCGGTCGAGACTTGGGCGAGGCAGGGCGCGGCGAGCGCGAGGGAGGCGAGGAGGGTGAGTCGCATGGCCGCCAGTGTAAGGCGCGATGGCGGGCGGCGACAAGCGCCGATCGAGCCAAGGCGTCCCGCCAACCTGGCACACCCGCGCGCCAACCTGACCCCATCCGCCGGGCTGCCGGCCCGTAACCCCCTAAAAATGAATGCTGGCATAGCCGATGCTGTCTAACCCAGCAGAACCATCAGCCACTTTGCCCCAATGACAGAATCTTTGATCTTAAAGGAACCGGCCCCCAAGCCGCCCGACCGCCCGGAGGGCGACCCGAATCCGGACAACGGAAACGATGCCAGCATAGGCAACGCTGCCGACCCGAAGGCGTATCCGGTCCTGCCGCTGCGCGAGGCGGTCGTCTTCCCCGGCATCATGACGCCGCTGCAAGTCGGACGCCCCAAGAGCCTCGCCATGCTCGAAGGGCTGGACGAGGCGCACAGCGAGATCCTCGTGGTCACCCAGAAGGACCCGACCGACGACGAGCCGATGCCGCACGATCTGTATGCGGTCGGCACCCTGGCGCGGGTGGTGAAGATCATCCGCCGCCCGGAGGGTGCCGTCGTCATCGTGCAGGCGCGCGGCCGCTACCGGCTCGGCGAGTTCACCCAGACCGATCCATTCCTCATCGCCGAGGCGAAGCCGGTCGACCCCCGCGTGCCGTCCGAGGAGGACGAATACTGGAAGGCGGCGGTGATGAACCTGCGCGAGTCGGCGCTCGAATTGATCGCGCTCAGCCCGGCGCTGCCGGACGAGGCATCGCAGGCGGTCAACGGGATCACCGACCCGGCGTTGCTCATCGATTTTCTCGCCAGCCATCTCGACCTTTCGATCGAGGAAAAGCAGAGCCTGCTCGAAGACGGCGACCTGGTGCGCCGGCTCGAAAACGTGCAGCGCGCGCTCAACAACCAGCTCCACATCGCGGAGATCCAGAAGCGCCTGCGCGAGGATATGCAAACCGAGTTCGAGAGCGAGCAGCGGCGCGTCTATCTGCGCGAGCAGATGAAGACGATCCGGCACGAGCTGGGCGAAGGCGAGGGCACCGAGGAGCAGGTCGAAGACCTCCGCCAGCGCCTCGACGACGCCGCCTTGACCGAGAAGGCGCGCGAGCAGGCCGACCGCGAGCTGCGCCGGCTCGAAGCGATCCCGCCGGCCAGCCCGGAGCACTCGGTGATCACGACCTATCTGGAGACCCTCGCCGAGCTGCCGTGGGCGAAGCTCGCGGAGGAACGCATCGATTTGACCGCCGCCGAGGAGGTGCTGGAGCGCGACCACTACGGGCTGGAGAAAGTAAAGCGCCGCATCCTGGAATACCTCGCCGTGCGCAAACTCAACCCCGCCGGGCGCGGTCCGATCCTCTGCTTCGCCGGTCCCCCCGGCGTCGGCAAGACCAGCCTGGGCAAATCGATCGCCGAGGCGCTCGGGCGCCCGTTCGCCCGCATCAGCCTGGGCGGCATCCGCGATGAGGCGGAGATCCGCGGGCACCGCCGCACCTACATCGGCGCGATGCCCGGCCGCATCATCCACGAGGTCCGCCGCGCCGGCGCGCGCAACCCGGTCGTGATGCTCGATGAGGTGGACAAGCTCGGCGCGGACTTCCGCGGCGATCCGGCCAGCGCGCTGCTCGAGCTGCTCGATCCCGCGCAGAACGGCGAATTCGTCGACCGGTATCTGGATGTGCCGTTCGACCTCTCGCAGGTCCTTTTCATCGCCACCGCGAACTTGACCGACCCGATCCCCGCGCCGCTGCGCGACCGCATGGAGATCATCCACATCCCCGGCTACACCGAGGCGGAGAAGCGCAACATCGCGTCGCGCTATCTCGTGCCCCGCCAGCTCGAAGAACACGGGCTGAAGCCGGACCAATGCCGCTGGTCCGACGAGGCGATCCGCCAGGTGATCGACGACTACACCCGCGAGGCCGGCGTGCGGAACCTAGAGCGCGAGATCGGCTCGGTCATCCGGTCGGTCGCGGCGGAGGTCGCCCGCGAGAAGATCGACGGTGCCGACGTGACCGGCGCGGTCATCACCGATGCGCTGGGACCGAAGAAGTTCGTGCGCGACGAGATGCTCAAAGCGCCGTCGCCCGGCGTGGTGACCGGCTTGGCCTACACGGCGGCGGGCGGCGACATCCTGCACATCGAGGCGATCCGCTACCCCGGCAAAGGCAACGCCAAGCTCACCGGGCAGCTCGGCGACGTGATGAAAGAATCGGTGCAGGCCGCGCACAGCCTCGTGCGCAGCCGGGCGCCGGCGCTCGGCATCGATCCGGAGGCGTTCGAGAAATCCGACGTCCACGTCCACGTCCCGGCCGGGGCGATCCCGAAGGACGGCCCCTCGGCGGGCATCGCGATGTTCACCGCGCTGGCCAGCCTCTTCGCGGACAAGCCGGTGCGCCACGACATTGCCATGACCGGAGAGGTCACGCTGCGCGGCACCGTCTTGCCCATCGGCGGGCTGAAGGAAAAGTCGCTCGCCGCCCAGCGCGCGGGCATCAAGACAATCCTCATCCCGAAAGGCAACGAGAAGGACCTGCCCGACCTGCCCAAGGAAGTCCGCGAGGCGCTCGACATCATCCCGGTCGAATCCGTGGACGAGGTCCTCGCCGCCGCGCTCGTTCCGCCGACCGGATAGCCGCTCCGCCCGTAAGGTCGGCACTCCTGCCGTCTTCGACCCGCGGCACCGCCTTCGCCTTCAGCGCGAATCGTCTGATGAGGTTCGAATCGGCAGCAGGCGGCGTCCTCTGATACGAGTCCCGCACAGCACAGCGCCCATCCCGGCGGCAGGATGCCGACGCGGCATGGCCCACCCTACCGCCGCTGACCCGGGCGCCCCGCGCCGGTCCACAATAGCAGGGAGGGCAGCGTGGTGAGCGCGGCAAACTGGCTGATGAGCATAGAGATCGCCGTGAACAATCCAAACCAGACGGTGGGGACGAAATCTGAAAGCAGCAAGACGCAGAAGCCCGCGATGATGATCGAGGTGGCGATCCAGATCGCCCGCCCGGTCGTCGCGTGGGCGCGCAGCACGGCGTCGGCGGGATCCGCCCCGGCGGCGAGTTCTTCGCGGTAGCGCATCGTATATTGGATGGCGGAGTCCACGCCCACGCCCATCGCGATGGCGGCGATCATCACGGTGACGAGATCGAGCGGGATGCCCGACCAGCCCATCACGCCGAGCATCACCGTGGCGGGCAACACCTGCGGGAGCAGGACGACGAAGGCGAGCGACGGCGAGCGGAACAAGATCAGGAGCATGGCAAAGATCGCGCCGACGACGATGAGCAGCGTCTGTTTCTGGCTTTCGATCAGCGAGCGGATCATGTTGGCGTAGAGCTGGAAGATGCCGGTCACCTCCCAGTTGAACCCTTCGAGGGCGGGTTCCCGCTTCAGATGCTCACGCAGCCCGGACAGCACCTTGTTGCGGTTGAGAGCCGGGGCCGTCTCCTGCAGCCGCACGAAGATCCGGGTCTCCTTGCCGTCGGCGGTGACGACGTCGCGCAGGACCGGCGCGATGGCGATCTTGGCCAGCCCGAGGATCGCCGTGTCGTCCATCGCCGGCAGCGATTTCTTCAGCTCGTCGCGCACCCGCGCCACCGACCGGATGTTCCCGGTCTCGGCGACCGTTTTGAAATACGCCTCGACCGCCTCGACCGCTGCCAAGCCATCCGGCTTGAGAAAGGCATTCGGCGTTTCCGAGGTGAGGATGACATCGAGCGCCGTGCTGCCGCCCATCTTTTTATCGATGAACTCGACGCCGCGATAGACCTCGCTATCCGGCCAGAAGTAGGAGGTGAATTTCGTCTCGGCATTGAGCCGCAGCGCGCCGAGGATCGCGACAACTAACACGAGGCAACTGAGGATGGCGATCCCCTTCGGCGAGGCGAGCGTCGCCTTGGCAAAGAGCCGGACCAACCCGCGCGGTCCGGCGTCCGCGCCCGCCGCGCTGCGCGCGACCGCCATCCCTTTGAGCGGGTGCATCGACGCGGCCAGAAAGACGAACACCGCGGCGAATCCGACCGCCATGCCCGCCGTCATCATGCCGCCGAACGTCTTGACCGGCACGATCCCGCTGGTCGTCAGCGCCGCGAATCCCGCCATGCTCGTGGTGCAGGAAAACAGGCACGGCAGCGCGATCGACCGCAGCGAGGCCAGCGACGCATCGGACCCGGATTCGTCCGGAAACTGCGCGCGGCGCTCGTAATAGCGCTCGATGAAATAGACCGTGTAGGGTAACATCAACACGAAGAGCAGGACCGGCAGGTTCGAGGTGATCACGCTGATCGAGCGGCCGGTCACCACCATGTAGCCGAGCACCAGCGCGACCGGCAGGGCGCAGGCGAGCAGCGGCACGACCACAAAGCGCGGGCGCCGGTAGATCGCCGCGAAGGCGAGGGTGAAGAATGCGGCGGCGGCGATCCCGAAGAGTTTTAGATCGTGTGCGACGTGCTCCAGCAGGTTGATGTTGACCACCGGCACGCCGGTGAGCCGCGCCGGCTCGGCGAGCTTCGGCGACCAATTCGCCGCGACCTTGCGCAAGCCGTCCACAAACTCGCGCCGCCGCGCCTCCACCGGCTCCGGTCGCGGCGAGACATCGAGGTCCACCAGAAAGCTGAGGCTCCGGCCATCGGCGGACACCACATTGCCCCGCGCGATCGCATGGTCGAGCAGCTCCGCCTTCGCCGCCGCATAATCGAGGTCCTTCTCACCGATATGGGTGATCGAGGCTGCGATGGTGAAAAAATTAAGCTGCTTGTCCGGCTCCTGCCGCAGGAGCGGCACATCGAAAACCGAAAGCATCCCGCCGTAATACGGCACCGCCTCCAGGTCGGCGCGGATCGCCTTCAGCCGGTTGCCGCCCTCCGGCGTGAACCAATCGTCCGCCGTCACGCACAAGATGGCAAATTCGTCCGACCCCCAGTTCAGGCGGCTCTCGGTGTAAACTTCCAGCGCCGGATCATCCTCGTCCATCAGCGATTCCGCGTTGGCCTCAACCCGCAACGACGGGATCTGCCAACCGAGATAGGCGGCGGTTCCCAGCAGGAGAAGGAGGATCAGCCACCAAGTATTCTTGAGGAGTTTTCGAAGCATGAGGGGCGAGAGTTGACCGATCCTAGCGCAGCCAACCGCCAAACGCACCCGCTGATTTGCGGCGCAACCATCCCCTGATCTCTAAAGCGGCCCGTTCCCGCCCCATAGCAATAGTTTACTGCCACGAGCGAACCCATCGGGCTGATCAAGGCAGCGCGCTGGATCAAGGCGAGGATCGCAAACATGAAGGCAGCGGCCTCAAGCGCGACCGACCCACACTATTCCACATTGATCGAGCGACCTTCGGGCAAATCAGGAAAACGGGCGAGGCGTCCACGTCGCCCATCATCCGGCACCCTCCCACATCAACGAGGAGATGCTGCGGAAGCCATTGAATTCGCAAGGACCAACAGTTAAGATTCGGGCGTGATCCTCCGAATTCCATGAAATGGTTCTCGCCCTACCTCGCGGCGGCGTTGGTTCTTGCCGGATTGAGTCCGGTGCATGGCATCGATTCATTCTATGTCGACTACGCCGAAGACCCGCCCCCGGACCTGCTGCTCGCGCACGACCTCAGCATCCTCGATCTCTTTACCCACGCCGACCTCGCCCCCGGGAAAAGGCTGGGCAATCGCTTCCTCGCTTACCTCAGCCTCGTCGAGATCGCCCCTGACGCCGCGTATCGGGAGGAAGTTGCCGCGCTGGGCATTCCTGAGATTGGCGAAAATGAAGCCTGGCGAAGCACCATCGTAGATATAGCGGATCCACGATGGAAAGAATTCTTCGTCGATTCGCTCGCGGCGCGTGCCGTCGAGAGGGGATTCGATGGGTTTTACCTAGACACTGCGGACAGCGTCGAACTGATCGCCGCCAAGTATCCGGAGCGTAGCGCCGAGTTCTCCGATGCATTGGTCGAGCTGGTGACCTCGTTGCGCCGCCGCTATCCGAAAGCCGAGATCGTTCTCAATCGCGGGTTCCCGCATTTTTCGTCCTTGAAGGATCAGATCGACGGCATCCTCATCGAGTCTGTTTTCGAGACGTTCAATCCCGCCGATGGCACCTTCCGACCGGTCGCGGCAGCGGATACGGAATTCTTATGTGCGCAGATCGCGAAATATAAAAAAGCGGGGATCGATGCCTATGTGCTGGACTATGTCGACCCGGACGACGCGACCACGGCTATCCGGACCGAGAACAAGATCCGGGATATCGGCGCGATTCCGTTTCTCTCTACCTATGATTTGGAGGGGACGACTTCTGGCGGGAGGGTCCACATCCCGAGAAAGATCCTCGTCCTCTATGGAAGCTCCCGCACAGGGGCGGGGACACGAGCACCTGGCCGCATTTCTCAACCAGCCACGTCATGCTGCAAACCCCCTTGGAGTGGATGGGATACGAATTGGATTTTCACCATGCCGCCGACGGCATTCCGGACCGAGCCGAGACCGCGGACTATGCGGGCGTTATCCTCGATCAATCCGTCCGGTTTCCGTTCGAGCATGAAGCGACCTTTGCGGAGTGGCTGCTGGAGCGTGTTGGGGAGGGAAAGAAGCTGCTCTTTCTCGGAACCTACGGCGTATCCGGATTTGGTCCGGAGGAGTATTTTAGCCCGCTGGGGATCAGATTTGGCGATCGCTGAATTCCCTGCCAGAGAGGTCGAGATCACCCATCTGGACGAGGAATATCTGGATGGCGAAACCGCCGTGCGCCCGATCCGCTGGGGATTTGTAGGGGCAGCGCACCGCAGTCGGGCCAGGCGTTCCTCTCCTGGTCAAGCCGGGCGATGCGGGCGGGTTGGACCCTGTCCGGTATGATCCTGTTTATGTCGCCGATTGGGGCGGCGCGCTTCTCGATCCCTATGTGGTGTTCAATCCGGGGGATGACATTCGACTCAGCTACGTCAATCTTTTCAAATTCCTGGGGCGCATCTGGTAGGGGGACCTATTCCCCGCACCGGACACGACGACGCGCGATGGTCTCCGCCTTTTTACTCCCACATCGATGGCGACGGATTCTCTTCCGCATCGTGGATCGGTGAGAACAAGACCTGCGGTGAGGTGCTCTATGATGAGGTGCTCAAGGATATATCCCATCCCGTCACCGTTTCGTTTATCGAGGCTGAAATCCGCGGACACCTGCTGGATCAGGATCCGGCTGACCAAATCCGCATCGAAGCGTTGGCGCGCAAGATTTTGGCGCTCCCCCACTGCGATCCCGCGTCTCACAGCTACTCGCATCCTTGGAACTGGAGCGCCGCAGGCCAGGGGCGAAGCTCTCCCGGAACCTCGGGCTGAAGTTGCGCGCCAACTACCCCGCCCTCGATCTCGCCCGCGAAATCACCGGCTCTCTCGAATTCATCCGGGGCTTGGCACCAGCGGCGAAGCCCCGGAGATCATGCTTTGGTCCGGGGACTGCCTGCCGCCGCCCGCTGCCCTGAAGATCGCGGCGGATGCCGGTGTCCAGAACATGAATGGCGGATACACCATCCTCAGCGACCAGTATCCCGGTCTGGCCAACGTGTCGCCGAAGGGGATCTCCTGGGGTGGGTATCTGCAGGTCTATGCATCCAATCAGAACGAATACTATTATACCAACGAATGGAAGGGTCCGTACTATGGCGGATTTGAAAAGGTTATCGAGACATTCGAGAAGACCGAGCTGCCCCGGCGGCTCAAGCCGGTCGGCGTCTACTACCATTTCTATAGCGCCGAGCGACCGGCGGCGCTTGCGGCGCTCAAGAAAGTATATTCGTGGTGTGCCGGGCAGAAGCTGCACGCGGTCACCGCCGCCGAGTATTCCGCCATCGTGAGCGATTCCTTACGGGACCCAAATTTTCAAGATCGGGCACCGGAGGTGGGCGGTCGTGAATGGCGGGAGGTGCCGCACATTCCGGCTGCCGGTCAGCGCTGGCTATCCAGATATCCGGTCCTGCCGCGGCGTGACGGGATTCAACAGGGGCGAGCAATGGACCTATGTGCATACCGACGGCTCGCGCCGCTGCGTGATCGCCATGCAGGATCGCCCGCCGAACCATCCCTATATTGCGGCGAGCACCGCGCCCTTTTCCGCCGATTCACTGACGCCGGATCGGGTGCGGATCCGCGTTGGAATGCGTCCGGCGCAGATGAGGCTGGAGGGGTTCGATCCGCGGCAAACCTTCGAGTTTCGAGTCACGCCGGGCGACGAGCGATGGCGGGCAACGCCGGGCGCGGATGGCAGTATAGAATTCGACCTTGCGGGCATGAGCGTGCTCGAAATCGCCCGCTGACCTATGAAACGCCCGCCCGATCACGCGACCGACAATGCGGCGATCCCCGCTGCGCTTGTCCGGGCCGTCTCGATCTGCATTCTGGCGGTGGGGTCGGCTGGGTGCTCAAGCCGGAAGACTCCGAGCTAGTGAGCCGCCTGATCGCCGATGGCGAACTCGACCAAGCCCAGGCGATCAACGGGAGCGATTCCTCATCGGCGCTCATCGAGTCGATGATTTCGAGGCATGCGCACTCCGCCGATCCGGCGCCGTTGGAAGACCTTTCGCGCCTGGCGGCGGCGACTGACGATCCCGGGCGGGTGCTGGCTCATTTGCAGGATGTCGCCGGCGAATTCACCCCGTCCGATTTGGTTCAATCGCTGGATCCGCTGGCCGATCGCTGCCTGCAGTTGGGGCGCCCGGATCTCGCCTGCCAAGCCTTCGAACTCATGGCGGCGCAGTCGCCGCTCACGGACGGGCAGTTGTCGATGGCGGTCAAGGCGAGCCGGTTTTGCGGCGATCCCGACCGCGCTTACGCTTTCATCTCCAGAAACTGCAGGCGCAGGGCGATTAGCCCCCTCGATCTTCCAGCGGAGCTCCGCAGCCTCGCCCTTCGGGTGCTCCGGGAAACGAACCGCAACGGTGAAGCGTTCGAACTGCTCGGCGAAGCCTACCGGGTTGCTGGGTCGATCGGCGAGAAGCGGAAGAACCTAGATGGCTTGATCGAGGCGGCGACGCTCGCGGGACGGACTGCGGAGATCGTTCCGTTTCTGGAAGATTTTATCCTTCAGACTGAAGCGGGCGCGCTCCCGTGGCGCGAGTTCATCCAACGCAAGGATCGGCGCGACTTGGACGATGACTTTGTTCGCTACGGGAAGCTTTTGGCAGAGCACCTCGAGTGGCAGTCGCTAACAGAGGAGGCGTTCAATCTCTACCGAAGGCTCGCGTTCCTCGGGGACGCCGCCAGCCTCGACCGCTGTGCCGTCATCTATCAATGGGCGAGGCAGGAGAGGGAACTCGCCGAACTCTTGCGCGTGCTCGGTCCCGCGAGGCTGAAGCCTGAATACCAGTTGCTGCAGGCCGCCTGGCAGCCTACGGCGAGGTCGGCGCGGCGGAGAAGCTGCTGCGCCTGGTTCTTGACGGCGACTATCCGGAAAAGGCGGGAGTCTGGGAGGAACTGGGGCGCCTGCTAGAGAGCGAAAACCGCCCTGGCGAAGCGCATGCCGCCTATCTCAAGGCGATCAATCTCGACCCCATGCTCAGGGATGCCCAGTCCAAGGCTGCCCACCTATCTATCGTCAACGGGCACTACGAGGAGGCGCTCCGCCTCTACCGGCACCTCCCAGCCGATCTCTACAATGACGAAACCATCAGCGCCTATCTGCAGCTCGCCAAGTCGGTGGGTTCCTACGCCGACCTGATCCAGGCCAGCCGCACCCGCATGGATCTGGCAGATAGCCCAGAGCCAAACGATTTTGCAGACCTTGCCTATTATCACACGCTTGAAGGCGATCTCGGACAAGCCGAGAAGATACTGAAAGAGGGCATCGGGATGTTTCCGGACGATCCCGGACTCAGCGAAGACCTTATCTATAGCCTGATCCGGTCGCAGCGGCTGGGGGAGGCATTTGACGTCGCGTCGGCGGCATTCAAGGTGGCGGCGGACCCGCGCTTTGTCTCCGTCTTGATCGATACCGGAATTGCAACCGACCGCACCGCCGAAGCCATCGATGTGCTCGCCTTAGACGATCCGCTCGCCCCGTCCTTGCCCGCGCTCGTCCGCCTCCGGTTGGCGGGGCTCTACGAGCGGATCGGAGATTTACACCTGGCCGCAGAGATCTACGAGTCGGCTCATCAGGGCGGGAGCGGCCCGCCTTCGGTCGAAGCCCGCGAGAGCAGATGATCTAGATGGTCGCCTTGCCGGTTTATTCCGCGCTGGGGATGCATGCCAATCGGAAGAAGAGAGGTCCCTCGGAAGGTGCCGGAAAGGTCATCGGCGAAACCGCCTCTGAGATCGTCGCCCAGAATATAAGGTCCGTCGACCGTTGGAGGACCACGTTGTAACCGCTCCAGGTGACTTGGAAAGTGCCCCCCTCCTGTGGCGTGATGGTTGGCGGATAGAGGGGGATCGGTTGCATGCCGCCCTCGAAGTATTCCTGCAGCAGCAGCCGGTCGCCCTCGCCCAAGGCGGACTCGAAGATGACGAGCTGTTGCATCTCGCCGACGAAATCGTAGCCCGATGGACCAAAGGCACCGAGGATAATATCGGCGTTGGCGCTGATGTTATAGGTCGGGCTTCCCGCGATATCGAGGTCCGTGTTGCCTGCCCACGCGGTGTGGCTGTTGGCGGTGACGCGGGTCGTCCAGACGGTGTCGAATCCATCGAGCGGCGCGATATTCACTCTCCCCGAATAGGTCGTGCCATTGTACATCTCTACCGTAAACCCGCCGGAGAAATTGTCTCGCTGGTGCGAGATCTGGTTCAATCCGATATTAAACGCGTAGGCTCCCGAGTTCTCCGCCGGGTTGCCCGCATCGTAGTGACCGAACCAAACCACCGTCATCTCGCTGCCGGCGGCATTCGTCAGCTGCCCGCGCAGGAAGCGCTCGTTGCTTCCCTGGTCGTCAAAGTTCAGCGTTCCGGATCCGTCGTAGGTGATGAGACCGGGGGCACCGGTGCCCATATTGGTCACCGCCATGGCGGGGAGCGGATGGCGGGCTCCGTCGACCGGGACCCAGGACTCGACAGTGTTGGTCCCCTCCGTGGTGGCGACACCCGTGCGCCCATCAAAGTGCGCGAGCAGCGAGGCTCTGGCCTCTAGAGAAAGGCAGGGGAGATCGGCGAAGAGACCTTCAGTCGGCGCCGGACCTTGGAATTCGTAGGCTCCTAGGTCGACCGTCCCGTTCACCACCCGGAGGGCGCGCCCGAGGTCTTGGATCGTCGCGACGGCGGTGTTGTCCCCCGCGTCGATGGCCGGCGAACCGGCGAGCAATCGCAGGTTGCCCGATGGGGAATTGGCGAAAACCGGATCGGCGGGATCTAGGTTGTTGCCGCTGTTCGCCGAGGCGGAATCGAGCTCTGACTTGGTCCACGCCTGGATCAGGCTATGCGAGAAGGTCGCCGAGGAAGTAGGGTCGATCTCGACGGAGTTTTTTGGGGCAGGCTGGGGCAAGTCGCTGTTCCAGATGATGCAGTTGGTGATAATCGGAGCGGAGGTTTCGCTGCTGGAGATCGCCTGTCCCCCGGCTCCCTCCCAGTTGGCGCCGAAGCTGCAACTGGTGATCGTGGGGGAGGATAGGTAGTTGTTGATCGCGCCGCCGCTCAAGCTGGCGGAGTTTCCATAAAACGCGCATCCGATGATCTGGGGAGACATATTGAAATTGTCGATGGCTCCGCCGATTTCCGCCTCGTTTTCGGCGAATAGACAGTGGGTGATCTCGGTGCCCGCTCCCACTAGACCGATGACGTCAAAACAGGCGATGGCCCCGCCGCTGGCCGCAGATGTGTTTCTCAGGAACGTCGAGTCCCGGAGGGTCGCTTCCACATTGTTGAGAAACAGCGCGCCGCCGATCGGACCGCAGGCAGAGTTCGTATCCCCCGATGCGGAATTCAGGGTGAAGGCACAGCGGAGAAAGGATGGCGTCGAATGCTGGGCGAAGACGGCGCCCCCGCTCGGCGCAGAGTTTCTGGTGAACAGGCAATCCGCGAGCGTCGCCTCCACATCGGTGAGGAACAACGCGCCGCCGCCCGGGTCGAACGTTGAAGCCGGGCTCCGGAAGCGAGGTTCTCGGTGAACGTGCACCGGATGAAGGACGCGGTTGATCCCCGGCGAAGACGGCACCGCCCACCCCTGATGCCGAGTTCGAGGTAAACGTGCAGTCGGTGAATTGGGGCGAGCCGGAAGAAGAAACCGCGCCGCCGTCGCCAACCGATGTGTTGTCGGCGAACGTGCAGCGGGTGAACGCCGATGCCGCGCTGGAGAAATCCCTGAACGCCGGTCCGGACGAAGCCGAATTTCGCACAAAGGTGCAGTCGAGCGCGGTCGCGGCGGAGTCTTCTTCGTTAACCAATGCGGGGGTCGCATTGTCCCGAAAATCACAGCGGTGGATAACGGGCGATGACTCGCCGTAGTTGGACACCACGCCGCCATCCGCGAATTCGGTCTCCGGATGCAGGCTGTTCACAAAGTTGCTATCCGCGATCGCGGGCGAAGAATCGGTGTTATAGATTGAGGTCCCATAATCGGCGAGGTTGGCGGAGAAGTGGCAGTTAGAGATCGCGGGGGCGCTCGTCGATTCGTTGTAGATCGCGCCGCCGTTGCCGGGCGACCTGTTGCTGGTGAAGGAACAGCCGGCGATGGTAGGGGACGACGCGACGATGTTCGAGATGCCTCCAGCGGCGATCGTCGCATAGTTGCCGCTAAACGTGCAGTCGGTGATCGCCGGAGAACTCGCGTCATTGTAGAGCGCGCCACCTTGTCCGAACGATGTGTTGTCGGTGAATGAACAGCCGGTGATGACCGGGTCAGAGCCGAGGTTGTTCGAGATCGCGCCCCCGTCGCCGCTGGCTTGGTTGCCGGTGAATTCGGAGCCGGTGATCACCGGGGCGGCGAGGTAGTTGTTGATCGCGCCGCCGCTGATCCCGGAATTGTTGAGAAATTGGCAGCCGGTGATGATCGGCGACGAATCGCTGGCGTCGATTGCCCCGCCGCAGTGGGCAGCGTTTCCGATGAAGAGGCAGCCGGCGATGGTCAGGTCCGCGCCATCGTAGCAGGTGAGGCTCCGCCGGAACTGCCAAACTGGTTTCCATCGGGTTCGTCGGGGGCGTCGGCGTTTCCGCCGGTGATCGTCAGCCCGTCGAGCCGGGTGTCCGGTCTAGCTCGATGCGCGGTGATGACATGATAGGCGTTGCCGCTGTTGTTCCCGCCGGAGCCGTCATCCTGGTCGATGTCGCCGGACAGGATCGTCACATGCGCGGCGGGATCCCGGTCGGCGAAGCCAGGCGTGCCGCTGTCCGGGAATCCGCCGTAGAGCGCTGCGCCATCTACCAAGGCGAAGCTGGATGTGCGGTCGTCGCCGATCTGACCGCCCCCTAAATCAGGGAAATAGGTTCCCTCCGCGATCCAGATGGCGTCCCCGTAATTCGCGGCGGCGAGCGCGTCTTGGAGGTGGGGGAACGCATCCGCCCACGAACTGCCATCCCCGGCTCCCGCCGCGCCCAACCGGACGTAGAGGGTCCTGGGCGTGGTCGTGCCGCGACCGGTGCCGCGGATGCGAAACGACCTGCCGAGCCCCGTCTCCGCGTAGGAAACCCGCAGCACAGAATCAGTGTCCGCCACCGCTAGCGGGGCAAACGAGACGTCGAATTCCTCCGCTGCGCCCGGTGCCAATTCGCCGAGTCCACCTTCATACGCGAACGGGGAATCCGGATCGCCCGGCACGAGTCCAACCGCTGGCAGCGTCAGCGGCGAATCGCCCACATTTGTGACCCGGAAGGTGCAGGCGGAACTCTGCCCGATGGGAAGCGACCCGAAGTCGTGGCGGTCGTCTGGATCCAGCACCCGGTAGGTGCCGCCATCGAGCTTGACCTCGACGGTGAACAGCGGGCTGGTCCCGTTCGCGATACCGGCAAAGTGAAAATCGCGGATTGCGATGTCGTTGCCCAGCGAGTCCTCGTCGAATTCGATCCGCACGATCGGTTCGGAGGAAGTGATGCCGATGAAGAAATTATCGTTGCTAAACGTGCGGGCGGGGAGATCGAGGGTGGCGAGGAGGGTGTCGCCCGCGCCGAATACCTTGACCGTCTCGACGTCGTTGCGGTCCTGATTGTCGAGGATCTCAAATCCGAAGCCGTAAAGGTCGGGGCCGCCGGTGATCGTGATCACGACATCATCGTCATTGCCGTTGCCAAAGCCAAACCCGCCAGGGGAAAGCGTGCCGGTATTCCATGCGGTCGAGTCATTGTAAACAAACCCGCCGCTGCCGGGCGAGCCGACCGTGAAACTCCACGGCAGACCCGTGGCGGATGCCGGGAAGGTGAGCAAGTCCGCCGCCGCACCGACTCTCTCATCAGCAGTAGCGGGCTGGCGACCTCGTCCGCGAGCGCGATGTTGTCTTCCTCCGTCTCAAACGTGAAAACCGACCCGACCGTGGGAAGCCATGCCGAGGGATCGGGAATGGATGTGGTTTGATCGACGGTGAAGAATGTCTCGGCGCGAAGATCCGCGCTGGATGCCAATAGGCACCCGATCGCGATGGCTAAAGCGACCCGGATGGCTCCGCGATTCACCGATCTCGCCAATCGGCGGTGCGAGGCGAGTTTCCTACGACCTTTGCGTGTAAATTGGGAGGCGCTATCCATGCTCGTTCTTCTATATTTTTATCTAAGGTTTCTAATTGATTGCCCCACCAAATTTCCCCATCCTGCGCAGGTGGTCGCCTGCTTCTGCCCAAGTCCCGACTAAACTGACGACAGGCACCACTTGAACAGGGAGGAAAGACAGTGGCGGATTGATGGCAACGGATGCAACGGCCACCGGGGCAAAAGCAGGGCGAATAACTGCTAGATGGGGCGATGCGGACGGTGGGCGATGCATGGAGGTCATTGGCTTTGGACGCTTCGCATTGACCCTAGCGAAATCGGACTGGTGGATCAAGGCGCAATCGATGTATTCGAGCGGCTGAAATAGAGTATTGGCGTATTTCGCCGCCACAATCCACCCATGGATGGAGATTCAACGATACAGTGATCGGAAGCGATGGGGCAGGCTCTGAGCGTCGAAAGAAAGTTACCCTGAGACATTTGCTGAGAAAACTCGGCTTTTGGGAAACAATTCGGCGTTTCGCGTCATTACCTATGATGACCAATCCCGAACCCGCCAACTCACCCGCCGACACCACTGAGGCAGTTCAGTTGCTCTTTGTGCGACATGAACCGGCGATACGTGCGTTTGTGCGGGCGCTGCAGCCTTCGCTGGCGGACGCTGACGACGTGATGCAGGAGACCTTTCTGACCGTCACACGCAAGGCGGCGGCGTTTGAGTTGGGCACGAATTTCGTGGGTTGGGCATGCGGCATCGCCCGCCTAAAGGTATTGGAGAACCTGAGGACGCAAAAACGCGCTACGGTGCTGAGCGAAGCCGCGATCATCGCGCTAACCGAGGACGCGCCGGAACCGGAAATCACGAACGACCGCGAACGCATCCTGGAGAACTGCGTCCAGCGGCTGCCCCCAAAACTACGAGATCTCCTCTGGCGGCGTTATTCCAGCCGGCAGAGTTCGGAGGAGATGGCGGTAGCCGCCGGAATGACGCCCACCGCCGTGCGCGTGGCCCTAACCAAAGCGCGCGGCTTCCTGCGGGATTGCGTCGCGTCTGAACTTCGCAAAGCCCATTCGCTATGAGAAACGGAGAACTAGACGACCTGATCGATGCCTGCCTCGACGGCCGCTTGAGCGAGGCGGAGGCGGCGAAACTTAGCGAATTGATCGAAGGGTCGGCAGATGCGAGAGCGCGCTACTGGGAGATGGCCTCTGTTCATGGCCTGCTGGAGCAGGCGCTCCAGCAGGCGTCTCTCAAGGCAGCCATCGGACAATCCAGCCCCGCCCCGGCTGGCTTCGCCCGATTTCTTCAATGGCGCGCGCTCCCGCCTGCGGCGGCTGAGACGGCGATTGGCATGTTAGGCCGCCTCGCTGGTCTGGGTCCATGCGGCGGCTCCCTTTGCCAGAGGACCGGCACGGGAGACAGAGGACGTGTTTTTTGAAAGTTTCGAAGAGGAGAAAATTCCGCTGGGTCGCAGGTTTCCGACCCGGGCAGGCGAGTGGTTCGGCGACATGGCGCTGGTTTCGCCGGATGCGGATGCGATCGGCATCGAGCCATTCGACGGCGGGCGCGTGATAGAACTCACCCCAGTTGCGACGCGGAAATATGCCTACGCCCGGCGGATCATCGACCTCGCCGATCACCCTCCGGCGGTGCCGGGGCAAACCCGCCAACTGGAGGTCACCGCCGCCTTTGCCGCCCGTGATCTCGCCAATAGCGCCCAGTATCAGATCCGATTGAAACGCCTTCAGCCAACCCCTGCGGAGGTGCGTCCCATCTGGAACGACGAGTCGATCCTTTTCGATACGGTGCTGCAACACACCGGGCGCAATGTGGCTATCGAGCCTGGCGAGCAGGGCTGGAATGAGATCCGCGCCACGCTCGAGGTTCCCCCCGATACGCGCAGCCTAGTCATCTCCCTTGGCGCGTAGCAATGGTGACGCTTCCCAGCCGCCAGCCGGGCACTTCCTAGATGCGGTGCGGGCGAGATTCATCATCTCCCCGGCAGCCGGAGGCTGAATTCAAGCCTAGCCAACCATGATCCCCGCCGTGATCCGTTCCCTCCTCCGTTTTCTATATGTCTCTCTTTTCGCGCTGACTTGCTCCCAAGCCGAGGCGGCAGAAAAACCCAACGTCATCTACATTCTTTCCGACGATGTGGGCTGGGGCGACTTGAGCGTTCACGGGGGTGGGGTGCCGAACGCCGAACATCGACCGGTTGTTTTCCCAAGGCGTGGAGCTGACACAGTTTATGGGATGGTGTGTTTGTTCGCCGACGCGCGCGATGCTGCTCACCGGCCGGCATCCGATCCGCGTCGGGACCGGACCCGAAGTGGGCGGCGAACTGGCGCTTGGAGGAAACGACCATCGCCGAGGGCTTCCAAGCGAACGGCTATCGCACCGGCGTCTTTGGCAAATGGCACAACGGCGACGATCCCGATACCCCGGAGTTTCAGGCGGCGTTCAGGAGGCGTTCAAATCTATGCCGAACAAGAAGCACCAGGGCGGCTATGGCGCGAACGCCCATGGCTTCGACGAGGCGTGGGTTTACTACGGCGGCGGCGCGGACTACTTCACCCGCCGCACGGTGCAAGGGCGAGGTCCGGTCTCGTGGTGGCACAACCGCGAATTCCGCCCGAATGACGGGGGCTACACCGTGCTGACCTCGTCACGCAGCGCGCCATCAGATTCATCCGCGAAAGTCGAAGGACCGCCCGTTCTTCTGCTACATCCCGTTCCACATCGCCCACGCGCCGCTCCAGGCGAAGGGCGACGACCTCGCCGCGATTGATCCGAAGGGAATGGCGGCTCGAAGCTCCCGAGCGCCAGCGGCAAGACCACCGATCGAGAAGGCAAGCGCATCCACGCCGCGATGTTGCATTCGATGGACCAGAACGTCGCCGCGCTCATGCGTAGAGCTGGAAAACCTGGGGCTGCGGGGAGAACCCGATCGTCGTCTTCACCTCCGACAACGGCGCGATGGAAGTCGGCAGCAGCCTGCCGTTGCGCGAGTACACAAGCACACGATCTACGACGGCGGTGCGCCTGCCCACGGTGATCCGCTGGTAGAAGCGGGCGGGCTGGTGGGGGGCAGGAAGTGGGGCAGGGCTCTGCGGCGCGCTCGATATGTTCCCGACGCTGATGGCGATGACCGGCTCCGCTATGCCGGAAACCCGCCCCATCGACGGAAAGAATGTACGGCTCTTGCGCTGCGAGACAATCAGCCGAAGCCCCGTCGAGAGCTACTATTTCGTCTGGCGCGACGAGGACGCCCTCCGCACGCCGCAGTGGAAGCTGCACCGGTTCTTCGGTCGCGTCGAACTCTATGATATCTCGGAGGACGAGACCGAATCGAACAACGTCGCCGACGCGCATCCCGACGTGGTGGCTTCGCTCGCCGCCAAGATGGACGCTTGGGCGGACTCGATGGGCGTCGCGCTCAGCCACCGCCCGCGCCCGCCACGTATCACGCCCCCGCCGCGCCCGAGGGCGAGGTGCTCGCCGTGTCCGTCACCATTTCCGGACAAGCGCAGCCAAGGACCGCCTTGCGATTTCTGTAGCCAACTGGAGCGGCACGCAATTTGCCACCGACTGGATCGAATACGACATCGCCTTTTCCCCAACACGCCAAAGCGCCATCCGTATTTCTCAACCCTAGAAGGCAACAACTCGAAACCTTTCCGCCCGCTTTTCAAAGCCGGCACCGGCGTGGATCAGTTCGGGCGAGACCAGGTCACCGGTCCCGGAATCGCTGACCGCAAATGCGTCTGGGAGCATCGCGTGGTCGGACTAAGCAGCACGGCTCGGGGCCGCTCGGCAAGCATGGCGTCGTCTTCACAGGCGGCAAGGCGGGCACTTTCACGATCTATCTCGACAACCTTCGCATCCGCCACGCCGACGGCAGCACCACGCCCTTATGGACGGACGGCAAAGACACGCGCGCCGGCAGATTCGCGCCTGACGAATTCTTCTCGGACCTTAGAATTCGCGCGGTGGACGTTTCCGAAGTCACCAAGAACTAGCCATCCCTATGAAACCACTGCTCGCCCTTTTCTGTATATTCTGCGCCTTGGCGCCATTGCGTGATTCCCGCGCCGCCGTTCCAGCGAAGCCCAACATCGTCTTCATCCTCATTGACGACATGCCGTGGTATGGCACGTCGGTCCGCATGGACGCCGACAACCCCGGATCCGCGATGGCCTACCTCGAGATGCCCCATGTCGAGAAGCTCGCGGCGGAGGGGATGATATTCCGCAACGCCCGCGCCGCCGCCGGCATGTGCGCGCCTTCGCGCTGCTCCATCCAGACCGGCATGATGACCGCGCGGCACCTTTACAGCGGGAATGGCGGGTTCGGCGGAAAGACCGACGGCACGGTGGAGTATCCCACCCGAGGCAAGGACGCCAAAATGCCGCTGCTCTGCCCGGAGCCGCAGGGGAACATCCGCTTCCCCTCCATCGGCGATGTGTTGAGGAAATCCGGCTACGCCACGGCGCATTTTGGCAAGTGGCATCTCTATGGCGGCGGGCCCGCCGAACACGGCTACGACGAAAGCGACGGCGACACCACCAACAGCACGTTCCGACCGGTCGATCCCCAGACCGGCGAGAAGATGAAGGTCTCCGACGATCCCAAGTTCATGTTCAGCATTACCAAACGCAGCGTGGATTTCATGGAGCGCCAGGCGAAAGCCGGGAAACCGTTCTTTCTCCAAGTCTCGCATTACGCGAACCACGGCCAGTTTCAGGCGCGGCAAGCGACGCTCGAAAAGATGGAGAAAAATCCGGTGTTCCGATCGATCGCGGTCAGACGCGAGCAGGCGAACGCGCAACTGTCGGCGGCGATGACCGAAGATCTTGATGCCTCCATCGGGCAACTCTTGGCGAAGCTAGAGGAACTCGGCATCGCGGACAGCACCTACGTCGTCTTCACCTCCGACAACGGCCATCGGGATTGGAACGAGGGGCACGAACCCCTGCGCGGCGGCAAGTGGTGGCTGTGGGGCGGCAAGTGGTGGCTGTGGGGCGGCGGCCTGCGTGTCCCGCTCATCGTGCGCGGACCGGGCGTCCCAAAAGGGGCGCGCAGCGCGGCAAACACGGTCGGCTATGACTGGCTCCCGACCTTCGCCGATCTCGCCGGCGCTGCCGGCGACGTGCCGGAGGAAGTGGACGGCGCAAGCATCAAGCCGCTGCTGCTCGGCCAGCCGGTTGCCGAGAGCTTCGCGAACCGGGCGCTCATCTTTCATTATCCGCACTACCGGGTGTCGCCTCCATGCTCGGCGATCATCGCGGGAGACCAGCTTGCTCATTTTTACGAGTGATAGGATGATGACTTTTGCTATGACCTGAAAGCCGATCTCGGTGAACAGAATGACATCGCCTCGGCGAACCCGGAGCTATCGAAGGAGCTGCGCCAGCGGATGATGGATCAGCTCCGATCCAATAAGCGCATTTTCCAAAGCGGAATCCCAGCGCGGACTCCAAGATCGGAGATACGATCCCTCCCAGCCCCGCCGATCAAGGCACGTTCAGCCCCGGAGACGCGGATGGCGCGAAAGGCGGGAAATAAGAGGAAGTGAATTGATATGAAATATATGAGATCCAAACTCCTCATCTACAACAGCGTCGCAACCCTCCTGTTCCTATGCGCGGTTACCTCGCATGGCGCAGCGGACGGAAAGCGGTTGAATGTCTTGATGCTTATCGCGGATGATCTGAATTCCTGGCTGCTGGAAAACCCGGAACGCTACACCGGAAAAGTCATCGCCCCGAACCTGAAGGCGCTCGGGGAGAGCGGAGTCAACTTCAAGTAGCCTATACGCGGCACCGGTTTGCAGCCCGTCTCGAACCGCTTTCTTCTCCGGGTGGTACACAAGTCCGGCGTTTACAACAACGCGCAGACCATTGACAAAAGCGAGCCACTGAACCGGGAAGCGGTGTTGTCCTAGTAGGTTTGTTCAAGAATGGCGGCTACAACACCAACTGGTTACGATAGGCCCACGGCTGGGACCAGAAACAGCATTGGGATAGTCACATGTGCACAAAGGACCCGGCTCCTCCGGGGCTCCATTGGCAAACTCAGCGGAGGCGAGAGAGCAGGATTGGGGAAGCCATCCATCTTGCCGAGGAGCAAATGAACGACACCGGCGGGGCTGACAAGGCGATCGCGGTCCTGGAGCACAACACGACAAACCATTCTTCCTCGCCTACGGCTCGATTCCAATCCCACATGCCTTGGTATGTCCCGCAGAAGTATTTCGACATGCTACATCCGCTGGACCAAATTGTCCTTCCCGACCTCAAGGAGGACGAGCTTGGATGACCTCCTCCACTGGTAAGAGGTAGTGAGCGACAGGATTAGTGGCTTTGCCGATAAAGTCATCAAGTCCGGCAAACACAAAGAAGGCGGTGCAGGCTTACCTTGCCACGACCACCTACGTCGATACGCAGATTGGGAGGATCCTCGTGCCCTCCGAATGGGTCCTACAAGGACAACACCATTGTCGTCTTCCTCACCGACCACGGCTTCCACCTGGGGGAAAAGCTTCACTGGCAAAAGACCACCCTCTGGAGGCGAGGCACCCACACCTTGTTGATGTTTCGCGCGCCGGGAGTCACCCCAAGCCGGGGGCGTGTCGAACTTGCTTCGTCTCCCTCTTGGATATCTACCCAACCCTCGCCGAACTCTACGGGCTCACGCCTCCCGCGTGCATTGATGAAACCCCGCTCGCTGGTGCCGCGCAACAAGGATCCGGAAGCACCGTGGGAGAGCACCGCCATCACCGGCTTGTGCGACAAAGGCAAAACGGACCTGGCCTACGTCGGCATTCGCCACGAACTCGGGCGCTACACCCGCTACGGATCAAAGAGGAGGAATACTACGATACGACCAAAGGATCCCCACGAATGGACCAACCAGATTGCCAACCCGGAACACGCCACGACGGTCGGAAGGCTCCGGGGGGCATGGTCCACAGTTTCAAGGAGAGCCTTAGCCTCTTCCCACTGCCCTGACCCAGGATCGTAAGGAGACACGCAAAAACAAGAAGGGGAAGAAGGCGCACAAGAAATGACCGAAAGCGCAGCCTCTCAATGAACCGCCGCCCTGCCATCCTATGCACTCTCTGCGTCCTCTGCGGTCCGTCCGACGCCGTTCAAAAAACAAACATTATTTTCATCCTCGCGGACGATCTTGGTTACGGCGATCTGTCGTGTTACGGCTCCGACAAAGTCGCCACGCCGCATCTGGATGGCATGGCGAAGGAAGGCATGAGGCTCAGAAGCTTCTACGGCGTAGCTCCGGTCTGCTCGCCCACCCGTGCCGCGTTCATGACCGGATCAATCCGCAGCGAGCACCCTGAAGTCGCGGCGCAGTTGAGAGGAGGCTGGTGGAATTTTAGGGCAGACTTCCGAGCGAAGAAGCGACCAGCGGGAATCGCGGATTGAAAGACGCGGCACTCGACTCCAAGAAACGACGGATGGATCAAGCGCCCCGACCGAGATTGGTCAACAGCCGACATCTTACCGCCAAACGAACAACGCCAGGCTCAGAGCGGCAGGAACCAGCAGCCATGCACACTTTCGTTGCTGCCGACCAGACCCAGCTCGCGCCGCTTACCACCCCGCCTCGCAGCGGCGCAGTTGCGCTTTCGACATCGCTGTCCCCACTCCGTGCCATGGTTGTGTTGTGCCGGGTCCCTCACCCGGCAGGTTGCTCCAGCTTAGCGGCAGCCCGCAACCACAGCCAAGGGACGCTTCGCCTCTCAGCCCCCGACAGCGCTCCGCCTAAAACCGGGAGCGAGTTCCGCAACTTGCGCCATCGGTAGCCATGCGGTAGAAGCCGGCAATGTTCGCTGCCTACCGCGCCGGATTTTTCACCGCGTCGAAAGGTGTCCCCGCCGGCGATATCGCTGGGCGGGTAGGATCGCGGCAATGGAGTCCCCTTCCCTTTCACCATCTCTGCATTGCTCGCCGCATGCACCGCCCCATGCTGGACCGTTCATCGCTTTGAGTCGCCGCACGTCCACCCGCTTGACCTGAGCCCGGATGGCGCGCTGCTCGCGGCGTGCAATACGCCGGACGTGGGTCGAGCTTTCGACGTCGCCGCCGGGACGCCGGTGTTGCGCCGGATCGGCGGCGGTCGGCTATGATCCGGTCACGGTCCGGTTCCGATCTGCCGGGGAGCTGTGGGTCGTCAACCACATCTCAGTTTCGATCAGCGTGGTGGATGTCGCGTCCCGCGCGGTCATCCGGACCATCCAGACGGCAGGATGAACCTGCCGACGTTGTTTTCGTAAACGATCCGGTGCGCGCGTTCGTCACCTGCTCGAGCGTCGATCAGGTTTGGGTCTTCGACCCGGATGCCCCGGACGCGCCGCTCCAGATCATCGCGATCGAGCGAGGACCCGCGCGCCTTGGCGAGCCAAAGCCCCGGCGCGACCGTCTGGCGGCGATCTTTGGAGTCGGGCAATACGACCACCATCCTCGGCGGCGGTCTGGATGACCCGCGACGTCGTCGCCTACCCGCCGAATGCGGTCAGCGACCCGCGCGGGTGCGTGGGGCGAAACCAGAACCCCGCCGCCCAACCACGGCGATTAGCTTTCTCCCGGCGCTGAATCCCGCCGGCCGGCGCGCCGCCGCCGGTCGCCCTGATCGTGAAGCGCGATGCCGACCGCTGGCTGGACGACAACGGCGGCGACTGGACTGCTGGTCAGCGGTACTTCGGCGGAAGCCTCGAGTACGCCCGGTCGGCTGGGGGTGATCGACCACGACGTGGCGGTCATCGATGCCGCCACCGGCGGCGTCTCCTACATCGAAGGGCTGATGAACCTGTGCATGGCGATCGGCGTCAACCCCGCCACCGGGGACGTCTCGGTCGCCGGCACCGAGGCGCTCAACCACGTCCGCTTCGAGCCCAACGTGAACGGCATCTTCGTCCGCTCCCACCTCGCCATTGCCTCGCCGGGCACCGGCGGCGGCACCGGCGCGCCCCCGCTGATCGCCGACCTCAACCCGCACCTCGACTACGCGACGCCGACCATCGCGGAGGCGGAGCGCGAGCGCTCGCTCGGCGATCCCCGCGCGGTAGCCTGGGCGGCGGACGGGTCGCTCGCCTACGTCGCCGGCCTGGGGTCGGCGAACATCGTGTCGGTCGATGCCACCGGCGCGCGGGTCGGCTCGCCCGAAACGATCGAGGTGGGCGACGGCCCGACCGGGCTGGCGCTGGACGAATCGCGCGGCCGCCTCTATTCGCTCAACCGGTTCGACGCCTCGGTCTCCGCCGTCGATACGGCGAGCCGCCTAGAGATCGCCCGCGTCGCCTTCCACGATCCGACGCCGGAGGACGTGAAGGAAGGGCGGCACTACATCTTCGACAGCCACCTGACGTCCGGGCTCGGGCAGGCGTCGTGCGCGTCCTGCCATGTGGATGCCCGCACCGACCGGCTCTCCTGGGATCTGGGCGACCCGTCCGGCGCGGTCAAAGCGCTCGGCCCCCAGCACAACCTCGGCGCCAGCCTCCCGATCGTCGGCGACCCGGATGACTTCACCGACTTCCACCCGATGAAGGGACCGATGTTGACCCAGACGCTGCAAGACATCATCGGGCAAGAGCCGCACCACTGGCGCGGCGACCGCGACGGCATCGAGGAATTCAACGGTGCCTTCATGAGCCTGCTGGGCGACGACGAACTGCTCGACGACGAGGACATGGCGGAGATGAAGGCGTATCTGCAATCGATCTACCTGCCGCCCAATCCATTCCGGAACCTCGACAATTCGCTGGCGGAAAGCGTGCCGCTGCCCGGGCAGTTCAAATCCGGGCGTTTCGGCGGGGAAGGCGATCCGCTGCCCAGCGGCAACGCGCGGCGCGGGTTTGACGCCTCCTACCGCCCGCTGGCCCGCGGGATCGACCGCGGTTTGTTCGCCTGCGCCACCTGCCACACGCTGCCGACCGGCGGCGGCACCGACACCGTCGCGGTGTTCCTCGACGGCCAGCAGCTCCCGATTTTCGAGCCGATCGCGCCGGGTCCGAACGGCGAGCGGCACCACGCCCTGATCTCGGTGGACGGCTCGTCCCAGCGCGCGTTCAAGATCGCCCAGCTCCGCACGCTCTACGACCGCGTCGGCTTCGACACCACCCAGCCGCGCAGCCGCGCGGCTTTAGTTCCTGCACGACGGCTCGGTCGATTCGCTCGCCCGTTTCTTCAGCGAGCCCGCCTTCAACCCGAACCACGACCAGGAGATCGCCGACCTCGTCGCCCTGATGATGTCGTTCAGCGGCTCCGGCTTCGGTCCGTCCAGCGAGGCGATCGAGGCGCCCGGCACGCCGAGCCAGGATGCGCATGCGGCGGTCGGCGCGCAGGTCACGCTGGATGCGGCGGGCGAAGGCGACGCCGCGCGGCTAGCCCAGCTCCTCGCCCTCGCTGACGCTGGCGCGGTCGAGATCGTGGCGCGCGCCGCCGGCCGCAGCTGGCTCTATCTCGGCGGCGACGCCTTTGCGCCGGATGAATTCGCCGCGCCGCCCGCCGACCTCGGCGCGCTGCGAGACGCCGGCACGCCGGTCACGTTCACCGCCGTGCCGACCGGGACCGGCGCGCGCCTCGCCCTCGACCGCGACGAAGACGGGATCCTCGACTTCGACGAATCGAGAGACCTAGACCCGGAGACGCCCGGCGTGCAAAACCCGCTGGACCCCGCCAACGCCGACGCCATCGGCGATGCCGGCTCCACCGAACCCGACGGGATCGCCGACGCCGAAAACGACTCGGACGGCGACGGTCAGCCCAACGGCTCCGAGATCCTCGCCGGCACGAACCTGGCTCGCGCGGACTCGTTTTTCGCCGTCACCGCCACGGAGCGGAGCGGCGGCGACATCCTCATTTCCTTTCCCGCCGCACCCGGTCGCCGCTACACGCTCCAGGCGGCTGACACGCCTGGGGGCTGGCAGATCGCCGGCGACGCCCAGCTCGAAATCAACGGCGCGACCGGCACGTTCCGGGTCCCCGCCGCAGCAGACCGCGAGTTCTTCCGCGTCCTGGTCAATCTCGCCGACGGCTAGAGACGGCGAGTTCGGGGTCAGGGTAGCCCCGCCTACTCGCCTGCATCGGCGACTGATGAGCGTTCTGCCCTTGTAGTCCGGTCCAACCGCCCTAGGCTCCGACTTTTCCGCCGCCGCTACCATCATCACCACGCCCATGCCCGCCTCATCGCACACCATCCAGCGCCGCGTCCAATTCGCGGAGACCGATGCGGCTGGGATCGTGCATTTCTCCGAGTTCTTCCGCTCTATGGAGGAGGCGGAGCACGATTTCTACCGTTCGCTGGGATTTTCCGTGTTTCCGCATGAGGCGCTGCCGGGCGAGGAAGTCGGCTGGCCGCGCGTCCACGCCTCATGCGACTATCGCGCGCCGCTGCGATTCGAGGAAGTCTTTGCCGTCGAGGTCATCGTCGAGGCGGTGCGGGCGCGCTCGATCCGGTTTCAGATCGGATTTTGGAAAGGCGAGGGCGATGGTACTGCGTGCTGGCGCAGCGTCGGGCGGCTCGCCATCGCCTGCGTGCGGCGCGACGCGGAGACCGGGAAGATGGGGGCGTCCGAGATCCCGGAGCGGATCCGCGGAAAGATCGCGCCCGCGCCGACCGAATCGCTTTTATCCAACCGCAATCCCTAACCCACGTTCATGCCGAAGATGTTTAACCACTGGCTCTTTTTCGCCCTGCTCACCTGCGCCTGCTGGGGCGTTTACGGAATCCTTTTGCACCAGGGGCAGATGGGGATGGGCGATGCCGATCAACGGGCGCTACAAGGCGTTCCTCTTTGTCGGCATCGCCTATTTCCTGACGGCGGTCCTCGCGCCGCTCGCCGTCTTGCTGCTCAACGGCACGGACTGGAAATTCCCGCCGAAGGGCTGGCAGATGAGCCTGTGGGCGGGCATCAGCCGGCGCGGCGGGCGCGTTCTTTGTCCTCCTCGCGATGGGCGCGGGACCGGCGAGCGTCGCCAAGAACGTCAAGCCGATCCTCGTCATGTCGGTGGTTCGCCGAATGGCGCGCCGATCATCAACGCGGTGGTCAATACGATCCTGCACCCATGCTGCACGGCGGGCTGGGGCGCGATCAAATGGCAATTCGTCTCGGCATCGTCCTCGCGGCGGCGGGCGGCTATCTTGTCACGGTGTTCGCCGGAATCCCTGGCACGCACTAAGCCAGCGGCGCGCTCGACCGAATGCCGCCGTGGTCGTGCAGCCCGAACCCGCGCTGAAGATCGCCTTGAAAGACGCCCATGACGCCGGGCACCCGAAGGGCGTGAACCCGTATCGGCACTGGTAGCGGCGGCGTCGCCCCCCGCCTTCTACCAATGCCCGAGCGCATGGAACCGGTGGTTGTGGATCCACTTCGGGTAGTAGGCGTAGGTGAAGAAGCGCGATCCCCAGCTGTTGAGCAGCGCGCAACTGTCCTTCGAGACCGCGATGGCGTCGCGCCAGGTCGGGATGCCGCCGATCTCGCCGATATGGAGATCTAGGTCGGCGGGAAAGCAATAGGGACCGACGCAGCCGAGCTGGATGTAGCCCCGGAGCGAGGAGCCGCTGCTCTTGAGGATGCCGAGCGGGCGATACTGCCAGTTGTCGGGGTTGAAGGCGACGACGTCCTCGTTGCCGTCACCGTCCATGTCGCCGACCCAGAACCGGTCGCGGCGCTGGAGGCTCCAGCCGGGCAGCGGGTTGTTCGGGTGGTAGAGGCTGCCGCGGCTGAGCTGGCCGCTGTCGTTCTTGATGATCCCGAGATACGGGCGGCTCCAGTCCTTGCCATTGAAGAGGACAAAATCATCGATGCCGTTGCCATCCGTGTCGGCGACCCGCGCTTCGAGGTTCGGTTTGGCGATGCCCCAGCCCGGGATGTTCCCGTAGAGGCGCGCGCCCAGCCCGAAGCCGGAGCCGTTCGAGAAGAGCATCTGGAGGTGGGTCTGCGACCAGTCGCGGGTGTTGAGAAAGACGACATCTTCGCGGCCATCTTCGTCGAACCGCCCGCCGAGGATCTGCTCGTGGCGCCCCATCTCCCAGCCGCCGGGCAGGTAGCGGCGAAAGCGGCGCACGTAGCTGAACCGGTCGCCCTCGCTCCGCAGGATGAGGAAATACGGGCTGCCAAAGTCGGTGCCGTTGTAGACCAGCAAGTCGTCGTCGCCATCGCCATCGTAGTCGCAGGGGATGAACTGGTCGCCGCGCGCCATCGCGCCCCACCCCGGCAGATCGCGGTCGTAGCGGCGGACGACCTCCATCGCCCGCGCCGCCGGATTCCATTTTAGGATCGCCAAAAACGGGATGTTCCGCCGCGTCAGGTCGTAGAGGATAACTTCGGTATCGCTGCCGCCGTCCACATTCGCCGCGATCATCCGGTCGGTCGGCAAGAGGTCCCAGCGGATCGGACCGAGCCGGAGATTGTGGACCGCGGCGGGATCGAGGACCGGGCGCTGCGGGCGCAGCTCGCGCTTCGACACCGGATCGGGCGGGCTGGTGTTGCGCATCCGGTTGAGGAACACCGAGAGCTGCCGGCCTTCGATGAGCAGCAGATCGCTCTTGCCGTCGCCGTCGAAGTCACCCGCCACGCTTTGGCGAAAATCCGACGGCTGGTAGCGCCGGGCAAAGTCGCGCATCGCCTCGTAGCCGACCGGATTGTGGGGCGGCGTGTTGTCGTTCATGCGCCCGCGGAAGGACGGCCGGAACAGCCCGCGGTCGTAGCGCGCCATGTAGGCGGTCGCGCCCTCGAAGGCTCCGCAATCCTCGTGGGTGACGGCGATGTTCGCGGCGGAGGTCGGGACCGGGCGGAAGGCTGGCACCCACTTTTGCCACTTGAGGTCTTTCCACGAGATCTTGCCGAACCACGGATTGATCGAGAGGTTGCGCTGCGGGTCGTGGCCGAACGGATAGGTGCCGCCGCACGAATCCGGGCTGCACTGGTATTCGTCCCCCAGATCGACAAAAACGTGCCCGAACTCGTGGGCGAATGTCGACCACCCCGACGCCCGCGTGACCGCGAACGTATCGCCCCGGCGGCAGCCGCCGCCCTGGCTTTCGTTGAGCACCGCGATGACGAATTTCGCCTCGGGCACATGCTTGCGCGCCTCGCCCCACATCGTGCCGGAGGTCCCCGGCCCCTCCTCCATCCAGCAGCGCTGCCACTCGTGGCTGAACCGCCAGTTCAAGGCGGTGCTGCGGCTCGCGGTGACAGCGCCGTCCTTGTCCACCTGGGTGACGCCGCTGTCCTCGGAGAACGTATTGACGCGGAAGATATTGATCGCGTTGGCGATCTCGGCGTTGACGTCCCGGTTGAGAAAGTCGCGCAGGATCGTGTTATCGACATAGTTGTTGAACGCGTTTTGATCCGCCGCCGAATCATCGAATCCATCGCCGATGACCACGATGTTGATCCGTTCGTTGCGCGGACCGGATTGGTGGACCGCCGCCATCGTCGAGGCTTTGGACGCCGCCTTTTCACCGCCGCCTTTCGCTTTGCCCGCCGCCGCCGGCAGGCTGCCCTGATCGAGAATTTCCTCGGCGAACCCCTGGTAGATCAACTGAAACATGCCCTCGAATTCCTGGAAGTTCCCCGGCGTGAGCACCTCGGTCGGCGGGCGGTCGAGCGCGCGATAGAGCTTCACCCACATCTCGTTCGGGGCGTCGCCGTCGCGGACCGGCAGCGAAACCGCCACCGTGCCGACCCCGGCGGGAAAGGCATCGTGCTCGACCTGGCCGGGAACCTCGTGGACGTGCGCCTCCAGCGGGTTGAGATGCCGGGTCAAGGCGTAGGCGCCGCCGTTGTCCGCCACATTGAGCGATCCGGCGACCGCCACGATTTCGCCCGGCCCCGGGGACCGGGCGGGCGGCAGCGCGATCGCGCCGGGCGGTTGCGCCGCCGCGATCACCTCGGCGAATCCCTCCGCGACGAACAGGCTGAAGGCGAGGTGCGATCCCGGCGGCACCGGCTCGTCCCAATCCATCGGCCCGTCGCCCGCCCCGCCTTCACCCGGGTCGAATTCTTTATCGTCTTCCGGCCCCGGTTCCGGCGGGTCGGCGGGACCAGACTCCGGCTCCGGCAATCCCGGATCGCCCTCCCAGCCGTCTTCGAGCAATCCGGTGCCGCGTTCCTCGTCCTCGGGAAAGACGACCGGCTCGCCGACCTGGCCCTCTTCGTTGGCGGGAAATTGCTGCGCGACCGCCTCGGGATCCGCCCCGTCCGGCGGCGCGGCTTGCCAGACCGTCGCCCCAATGCGCGCCGCCAGCGCCTCGACCGAACGCTCGGTGATGAGGACGTTCACCGGGATCGGCGCATCCAGCATGTCCGGCGATTCCGGGTAGGCATAGATCCCCCAGCGCGCCTCGGCAAGCATCAGCAGGTCCGCCAGCGTGGCAGGCTCGTAGGCGAAAATCGTCAGGCTTCCGTCGATCAGTCGCGCCGCATCCATCGGCGGGTGGGTCACCTTCGCCCGGTAAAACTCCGCCGTCTTCCCGCGCTCGACAAACACCGGCAGGGCGACCTCGTCCGCCGCCATCAGGACCGGCTCCGCCACCGGCGTCCAATTCGGATCCTCCAGCGAATCGGTCGTCTCGATGCAGGCGCGGGAGCCGGCGACCGCCTTCACATGGATGTGGATTTCCTCCAGCGATTCGCCGCCCGATTCCAGCGACCGGATCATTTCTAGGACGCGGGGCGGAGCGTGCCCATCATGGGCAGAGGCGGATGCCGCCGCCAGCGCGATCGCCGCTACAACAGGGATGGTAGGATGGAATTTCATGGCACCGCTTTTGTATATTATTCGGGTTCGCATGAAAACGGGAATGTCGCGCCCACTCGGCATCGCGCCGCCGCCCGCAGCCATCGCGGGTTGAGAAAAGCGCGATTTCACGCCCGCTCGCCCCCGTCCGCCGGGCGGCGAAGGGCGCAGACAATTGAGAGAATCGCCGCCTCCCCAGCCCGCCGTCCCACGTTGACAGCGTGGGGCGCGCATTTATGATGCGGTCCCTCTCCCCATTTCAGGCTCTTGTGCACACACAGCCACAGAACCGACATCCCTTTACTCATGCGAATCCCAACGCCCTCATTGCTGGTGGGCCTTGGCGCTCGGCGCCTTGGCTTTTGCCCCGTGGTCTGCCCCGTCTCCCATGCAGAAACCCAATTCGTCACCGGTCTCGCCGCCTCGGTAAACCAAAAACCGATCACCTGGGGAGAGGTCCGCGCCGCCGTCCGCGCCCAGATCCAGGTCATCGCCATGACCGAACGCGATCCCGAGAAACGCCAGCTGGCGATCGCCGAGGCGGAGGGCAACGCGCTTAACGATCTGATCGACCGAGAACTCATCCTCGCCGCGTTTGAGGAAAAAGGCGGCGTGATCAAGAAGCAATACGTCGACCAAGACATCGCCCGCATCATCCGCGAGAACTTCGACGGCTCGCAGCCGAAGTTCGAGGAGGAACTCAAGAGGACCGGGATGACCTACCGGCAGTTCCGCGAGCTGCGGGAAAAGATGCTGATCGTCCAATACATGCGCGGCAGCCAGATCGAGGACCCCGGCCCGCCCACGCCCGACCAACTCCAGTCCTTCGTCCGCGATAACCGCGAGCTTTTTAAAGAGCCTGACTTCGCCAAGGTCCGCACCATCACGGTCCCGAAGTTCACCGCCGAACTCGGCTCGACCAAGAAACCCAGCTCGCCCTGATCAAAGAGATCCGGGGCAAAATCACCAAGGAGGGCGCGGACTTCGCCCAGATGGCGAAGTCCTACTCGCAGGATTCCAAGTCGACCGACGGCGGCGATTGGGGATGGATCGACAAACGCCAGCTCAACAAACAGCTCAGCGAGGTCGCCTTCTCGCTCTCCGCCAACCAAGTCAGCGACATCATCGAAGACGCCACCAATTACTACCTCATTACGCTCGACGCCAAAAAAGAGGGCGAGGTCAAAACGCTAGACGACCCCGAGGTCCGCGAGCAGGCGGAAAAGCGCGTCATGCAGGAGGAGCGGAAAAAGCGCCACGACAAGTGGCTCGAAAGGCTGCGCTCCAAGGCGATCATCAAGATCTACGACAAGTAGGCTCCCCGATGAGAAGGAACGGTGCCGTGCGAAGCCGTCCAAGAAGTGGGCATTCCTCAATACCAATAATCTGAGGCATCATCCAAGCGATACTTTGCTCAGACGATCTCGCCCTGGTCTCCGAGCTTTCGCCCGAGCGCGGCGGCGTGGGTCAAGCCGATGGTAAAGCGCGTCCGCTGCGTCGGGCGGCGGCGTTTCGCGGAGGGCGAGCATCGACCTCACCATAAACGCGACCTGTTCTTTGCCGGCCGCGCCTCTCCCGACGATGGCTTGCTTCACGCGGCGCGGCGCGTATTCGCGGATCTCTAGCCCGTGCGCGGCGGCGGCGATCAACGCGGCACCCCGCGCGGTACGAGCGTGATCGCCGTTTTGAAGCTCTGCACGTAGATGACCGCCTCGACCGCGCAGACCTCCGGCGCGTGCTCGCGGATGATGGCGTCGAGCCGCTCGCGGATCGCCACCAGGCAGCCGCTCTGGCGCATCGACGCTTTGTTCGCGATCACGCCATAGGTGATGGCGCGGTGCGACGGGCGCCCGGCGCGGTCGCGGGCGACCTCGATCACCGCGTAGCCGGTATTCCGCAAAGCGGGGTCGATCGAGAGGATGCGCAGCGATTTGGCTGGCGCGCGGTCCGGTCCCGCGCCGCCCGCCGGTTTCGCCTCCGGCTGGCGCGGGATTCGCTTGCGCGGCGGGACCATTTTACCTCCCGCTAGCGGCGGCGGCGCTTGCCCGGTTTCCGGCGGCCGACGAGGCGGTTAAACTTCTCCGGCGAGGGCGCGTCGGCGTCGAGCAACGTCGTGTAGTTGTAGGGAAATCCCTCCAGCCGGCGGCGCTCCACCTTCTGCCCGATCGTCCGCTCGATTGAAGTCGCCGAGTCCAGCTCGTCGGCGCAGAGGATCGTGAAGGCATCCCCTTCCTTTTCGGCGCGGCCGGTCCGCCCGATCCGGTGGACGTAGTCTTCCGGATTTTCGGGGACCTGGAAATTGATGACATGGCTGACGCCGCTGATGTCCAGCCCGCGCGCCGCGATGTCGGTCGCGATGATGATGTCGAACTCGCCGCTGCGGAATCCCTTGAGCGCCTTCTCGCGGTCGCTCTGCCGGATGTCGGAGTGCATCACTGTGCAATTGTATTCTCCCTTCCGGTTCAGCTCCGCAAAGAGCCGGTCCGCCTGCATCTTCGTCCGGGTGAAAATCATCACGCTGCGGAAATCGGTCCGCTCCAGCAGCGCCATGAGCAGGGCATCCCGCTGGTCCAGCGCCACCGGATAAAAATAGTGGCTGACCGTCTCCGCCGCCGACAGGCGCCGCCCGATCTCGATCTCAAACGGGTCGCGCACCGCCCAGTTGGCGAGCGTTTTGAGCTGCGGCGGCAGCGTCGCCGAAAAGAAAAGCGTCTGCCGGTCCTTCGGGCACTTGTCCACGATCTTGCGCACATCCGGCAAAAATCCCATGTCGAGCATCCGGTCCACCTCGTCGAGCACCAACACCTCCAACGCCTCCAGCGAGATCGTCCGACGCGACAAGTGGTCCAGCAGGCGCCCCGGCGTCGCGATCACAATCTCGCCGCCCGCCTTGAGCCCGTCGAGCTGCTTGCCGTAGCCGACCCCGCCATAGACGACGACCGAGCCAAGCCCGGTGAATTGCCCGAGGCGCGAGAATTCTTCATCGACCTGCGAGGCCAGCTCGCGGGTCGGCTCCAGCACCAGGCAACGCACCTTTTTCTGCGGCTCGCCGAGGCGGCTGAGCGTTGGCAGGGCAAAGGCGGCGGTTTTTCCGGTGCCGGTCTGGGATGACCCCAGCACGTCGCGCCCGGCGAGAATTACGGGGATGGCCTTTTCTTGGATTGGTGTGGGCTTTTGGTATCCAACCGCCTCGACCGCTCGAAGAACCGGCTCGGATAGTCCAAGTTCTGCAAATGACATAGATTTTATGAGGAAAGCGCGGAAGATGGAGCGCTCGCCGCCGTCCGCAAGCGGTTCCTCCCAATTGTTCCAGCCTCTCCTAGAGAATATGCAAGGGCGGCGCGGGCGCAGTCTTGCCGCGCGCGTCAGCGCCCGCCGCTATGCTCCGCGCAGGCGCGAAATCTCTGGGAGGCTGATGATCGCCTTGAGAATATCGAAGCGGTCGCCCTCTTTGAGCGTCTCGAACGGGACCGCGCGGGAGAGGTCGAACTTGCCGGACCGGGTGCGGCGCAGGGCGCTGAGGTGGCCGCCGCAGCCGAGCGCCTGCCCGATATCGTGGGCGTAGGTGCGGACGTAAAATCCCTTGGTGCAGGCGACGCGGAATTCGATCTCGGGCAGCTCGATGCGGAGCAATTCGTATTCGTCCACGCGGACCGGGCGCGGGTCGCGCTTCACCTCCTTGCCCTTGCGGGCGAGTTTGTAGAGCGGGACGCCGCCCTGCTTGATGGCAGAAACCATCGGCGGGATCTGCTCGAAACTGCCAAGCATCGCATCAAAGGCGGCGCGGATCTCTGTCTCGGTCAAGGCGGGGACCTCGCGTTCTTCGAGCGTCTCGCCCTCCTTGTCCTGCGTCGTGGTGGTGGCGCCGAGCGTGACCGTGCCGACATATTCCTTATCCTCGGCCATGAGGAGGTCTTGGATCTTGGTGCCCCGCCCGATCACGAGGATGAGCAAGCCGGTCGCCATCGGGTCCAGCGTGCCGCAGTGGCCGATCTTTTTGATCCCAAGGCGGCGGCGCGCCACGTCGACGACGTCGTGCGACGTCATCCCCGGCGCTTTATCGACTAACAAAACACCATCAATTCCCGGCGTGATCGATTGCATCATGGATTGCGGTTAAAACTCTATCTTGGGCTTCGGCTAGGGTGCCGCGGAGGCGCGCCCCGGCGGCGAGAGGGTGACCGCCGCCGCCAAACAGCGCGCAGATGGCGCAGGCGTCGACGATGGAGCGGTCCTTCGACCGCATGGAGACGCGGATGCGGTCCTCGGGCAGCTCTTCGAAAAAGACGGAGGCGACGACAGAATCGACCGAGCGGATGATGTCGATCAATCCCTCGCTATCGCCGGGCTGCATGCCGACCCGCGCGATCATCTCGGCGGTCAGCGACCAACTGGCGACCCGGTTTCCCTTGGTCATGCGCAACGTGCCGAGCAGCTCTTGGAGCAAGAGCACGCGGCGGAACGGAAACGTCTCGTAGGTCTTCTGGTTGAGATCGCCGATGTCGCAGCCCGCCGCGACGAGGGCGGCGGCGACCTCATAGGTGCGCGCGGTGGTCGCCGGATAGCGGAACGATCCGGTGTCGGTCGAGATCGCGACATAGAGATTGTCGCGCGCCTCGGGCGTCAGCGCCCAGCCGGCGGCGGCGATCAATTCATAGACGATCTGCCCGGTCGCCGGGCTGTCTGGATCGACGTGGGCGAGGTCGCCGTAGCGCGAATTGGAGATGTGGTGATCGATGTTGATCCACCGCCGCGCCCCGGCGCAGGCGGCGCGGCAGCGGTCGCCAAGGCGGGACTCCGCCCCGGTGTCGAGCGCCACGGCGAGGTCGGCGCCGATGGCTTCGCCCGGTGCCGGGACGTGGACGCGCGCCGCGCCGGGCAGGAAGGCGAGGTTCGGCGGCACGCCGTCTTCGTTCAGCACGGTGACGCGCTTGCCGGCGGCCTCCAGCGCGGAGGCGAGGGCGACGGCCGAGCCGATGGCATCGCCATCCGGGCGCGCGTGGCTGATCACGGCGATGTGGTCGGCGCCGAGCATCGCCTCGGCGATCTCGGAAAAGCTGGCGTTGGTGGCGTGGGTCATCGTTCTATTCTTCTTCGCGATCATCGCCCCAGCGGCCGCCGTCATCGCCCTCATCTTCATCGTCATCATCCGCGGCACCGGGGTCGAATTCATCCTCGTATTCGGGGATCTCGCCCAGATCGTCGATCACGCTGACGACGCGGACGCCGCGCTCGACCGATTCGTCGAGCTTGAAGTGGAGCTGCGGCGTGTATTTCAAAACGACCCGGCTGGCGAGCCGGTGCTGGATATGGCTGTGCGCGCCGTTGAGCTTCTCGATAATCTTGCCCTTGTCCGCCTTCGATCCGATCACGCCGATGAAGACGTGCCCGTTCCGCAGATCGGGCGTGATGTCCACGTCGTTGATGGTGACCAGCGCGCCGCCGAAGTCGTAGTCCCGCTGGATGATAGGACCCAACTCGCGCTTGAGTAGCTCGCGGACTCGTTGGATGCGGAGGCTCATGGTGATAGTCGATTGGGGGAGCAATAGGCGCGCCCGGTCGGGCAACCGGCTCTCGCCCATTCTGGAATCTGCCCGTTACAGCGTTTGTTCGATCTTCTCTAGCTCGTAGCACTCGATGATGTCGCCCGGCTGGTAGTCATTGTAATCGCCGAGGCGGATGCCGCATTCGAGGCCGTTGCGGACCTCATCGACGTCATCTTGGTAGCGGCGCAGCGTGACAAACCCGCCGTCGTAAACCGGCTGGTAGCGTCGCGGACCACGCGGTCCGCGCCTTCCGGTTGATCCTGCCTTCCAATACCATGCAGCCGCCGACCCGACCGCGCTGGATCTTGAACGATTGCTTCACTCGGCGCGTACGAGCAGCTTTTCGCGCGTCTCCGCTTCGAGCAAGCCGAGCATCGCCTCGCGCACCTGGTCGATGAGCTCGTAGATGATCGAGAAGAGTTTGACCTGCACGCCCTCGCGCTTGACCACCGCGACCGCTTTGTTCTCCAGCTTGGTGTTAAAGCCGAGGATGATCGCGTTGGAGGCGGAGGCGAGCAAGACGTCGGATTCGGAGATCGCGCTTACTCGGAGATGAGGAACGAGACGTCGACCTTGTTGGATTCGATCTCGTTGAGCGCGCCGACGATCGCCGGGCGGAGCCTTGCGCGTCGGTCTTGAGAATGATTTTGAGCGTCTGCTTCTGCCTTCCTCGAACTGGGTGAAGAGCGTTTCGAGGCTGGAGCGCTGCGGGCGTTCGAGCTTTTCTTGCGCTGGTCCTGGATGCGTTCCTCGCTGAGCTTTTTCGCGGCGCGCTCGTTTTCCATCTCGATGACCTCGTCGCCGACATGCGGCAGGTCGCTGAACCCGAGGATCTCGACCGGCATGGCGGGCCTGAGCCTCTTTGATGCGTGCGCCCCGGTCGTCGAGCAGCGATTTGACCTTGCCGTGATAGGGGCCGCAGATGAACGGCTTGCCGACTTTCAGCGTGCCGCTTTCGACGATCACGGTGCCGGTCGGTCCCTTGCCGGGTTCGAGCCGAGATTCGATGACGATCGCCCGCGCATTGGCGGTCGGGTCCGCTTTTAGTTCGAGAACTTCCGCCTGCAGGGCGAGCAGTTCGAGCAGATCGTCCATCCCTTCGCCGGTCATGGCGGAGACTTGGATGCACTCGGTCTCGCCGCCCCATTCGGTCGGCGGGATGTCGAGCTGCTGCATCTGCTGCTTCACGCGGTCCGGGTTCGCGCCCACCAGATCGCATTTGTTGATGGCGACGATGATGGTGACGCCGGCGGCCTTGGCGTGGGCGAGCGCCTCCTTCGTCTGCGGCATGAAGCCGTCGTCAGCGGCGACGACTAACACCACGATGTCGGTCACGTTTGCGCCCCGCGCCCGCATCTCGGAGAAAGCGGCGTGGCCGGGCGTATCGATAAACGTGATCGGGAGACCATTGTGCTCAACCGCATAGGCACCGATGTGCTGCGTGATCCCGCCTGCCTCGCCCGCCGCAACCCGCGACTTGCGGATGTAGTCCAGAAGCGATGTCTTGCCGTGATCGACGTGCCCCATGAAGGTGATGATCGGGGCGCGCGGCTTCAGTTCGTCTTCGACGACTTCCTCGACGACCTCCTCAGGCTCCTCGATAACTTCTTCCACTTTGTGGACGCCCGCGCCTTTCTCGCGCTTCTCGCGCTCGAAGGTGAAGCCGTGTTTTTCGCAGAGTTTTTCGGCAACGTCGGGCTCGATGGCCTGGTTGAGGCTGACAAATACGTTCAGCTCAAGCAGATCTTTGAGGAGCAAGTGGGGCTTCAAGTCCATCCGGTCGGCGAGATCGCGGACGACGATGGGCGGCTTGATGTGGATGATCGTCGGGTCGGCACCCTCGCCTTCTTCGCCGGTGCTCTCCTCTTCTAAGTTCGCTCCCGGCTTGGCGGGCAGGGTCCCCTCTTCCTCCGCTTTGATCAGCGAGATAGGCGGCAGGAAGGTCGTATCAGAGACCGTTTCGTCGCCCTCCGCCGGGCGCCGCTTCAGCTTGGGCTTGTCTAGCTTTTCCCCGATATCGATCAGGTCGAGGGCCGACTCTTTGGCGGTCTCTAAAGCAGATTTTTTGGGCTCCTCAGGCTCCTTGGCTTCCTCCTCCTCCGCGTTGCGGCGGCGGCGCTTCTTCTTGGGTGCATCAAATAGGGAGAGCACCTCGCGCTTCTTGCTACCGGGTGTGGACTCGGCAGCTTGCTCGGTGGCGTCGCTTTCGTCTTCGCTTATTTTCTTGGAAGCCATTCGGTTTGTTTCTGATCTGTGGTGAGGCGCCTTTCATCGCTCTACTCGGCTGCGGCGGTCGCCTCGGTTTGGTCCGCCTCGGTATCGGCAGGAGGTTCGTTCGTTGTCTCTGGTTCTTCGATTGTAGCGTCAGCCACAGCGGGCGCAGGTTCCGCCTCGGCGGCTGGCGCTTCCGGCTCTGCTTCGAGTTCGCCGGTGGCGACCTTCGCTTTGCGGATCAGGGCAGCCGCGTCCTCCTCGGACATCGCTGCGCCGTCGATGCCCTCAAGAGCGCCGACGATGTCGCCGGGATCGACCATCGCGATGAGGTCGAGCGTCATGAAGCCGCCGCGCACTAGATTGATACCCTGCTCGGTCGCGATGCCCAGCGGACCGGCGATCGCTTCGGCGGCATCGACGACGCGGCGCTCGACGCGCTCGGACTCGCTTTCGTCCTTCTCGATCTGGACGTCCCAGCCCATCAGGCGATTGGTCAGGCGGGCGTTTTGGCCGCGGCGGCCGATCGCCTTGGAAAGCTCCTCGTCCGGGACGGTGACGCGGATGCGGCGCTCGCCGGGGAAGACTTCGACCGACCGGATGGTGGTCGGTTTGAGCGCATCGCGGACAAATTCGTCCGGGTTGTCGCTCCACCGGATGATATCGACTTTTTCGTTGTTCAGCTCGCGGACGATGTTTTTGACGCGGGCGCCGCGAAGCCCGACGCAGGCCCCGACGGGATCGACTTTTTCGTCGGCGCTATGGACGGCGACTTTGGTGCGATAGCCGGCTTCCCGGGCGATCGACCGGATCTCGACGGTGTGGTCGGCGATCTCGCTCACTTCGCTTTCAAAGAGGCGGCGGACGAAATTCGGGTGGCTCCGGCTGAGGATGATCTCCGGGCCGCGGGCTTCGTTCTCGACCGCCACGACGTAGCAGCGGATCCGGTCGCCCACGTTATAGTCTTCGGTGGAAACACGTTCTTTTGAGGGCATGACACCCTCGAACCGCCCGAGGTCAACATAGACGTCCGACTTTTCAAAGCGCCGGATCGTGCCGCTGACGATATCGCCCGCGCGGTCTTTAAATTCTTCGTAGATCCGCGCCTTCTCCGCCTGGCGCAGGAATTGGTTCATCGTCTGCTTGGCGGTCTGCGCGGCGATCCGCCCGAAGTTCTTCGGCGTGACCGGCACCTCGATCTCCTCCCCGATTTCGGCGTCCGCCTTGAGGCGCTGCGCCTGGGTGATGGCGATCTGCTCCCAGCCGTTGGCGACTTCCTCCACGACGATGAGCTTGGCGGTCGCCTTGATGTCGCCGGTCTTGTTGTTGACCGTCACATCGAGTTCCCGCGCGGGCCCGATCGCCTTCTCCGCCGCCTTCAGCAGGGCGCGCTTGAGCGCGTCAGCCACCACATCGCGGCTGATTTCTTTTTCCTTCTCGTAATAGTCGAAAAGGGCTATGATGTCGCTATTCATCGAAATTCGGAATCGCTAGATAATAAAAAGAGCGGGTTAAAAACCCACTCAGCAGTGCGGGGCGCGAAAGCCCCATTGGGGAGTTGTTGCTAAGGTGATCGGAAGGCTAATCCCGAAAATCAGGGACAGCAAGGGGTTTTCGCCGGGAAGGTTCCGCCCCGGCTACATCGCTGCCCGCGCAAATACGGCGGCGCAAGCCTGCTCGTTGCCGCCGACCGCGCTGGCGATCGCCCGCTCGCACGCCCCCGCCCCGATCTGGTGGGCGGCCAAGGCGCACTGCCAGGCGAGCGCCGCGCCCATCCCGTCGCCGAGCACCGTTTTGGGCGACAGGCGGGGACCCGACCAATCCGCCCATGCGGCGGATTCGGCGCGGTCGAAGATGGGCAAGCCGCTGAGGCCGTCGCAGAGGAGCGTGCGCGCCGAAGCCCGTTCCGCGACCATCGCCCTGGCGGCGGCCGCCGCCTCGCATCTCGGGCGCGCATTGGTGTAGAGTTGGGGTTCGGTGACCTGCGCCAGGCGAACGCCCGCCTCGCCGCCGGGCATCGCCTTTTCCAAATAAAGCGCGCCCGCCCCTTCGGCGGAGACGGCGCGGCGGTCGAAGAGGGCGATCGCTTCGCCGGAGAGCCAATCGAGTTCCTCCCCGGCGGCGACGACCACGCCGTCGGCTTTGCCGTCGAGCAGCCAATCGGCGGCGACGGCTAGGGCGGGAGCGAAGACCGACGAATCGCCGACCAGCGTGTAGTTGATGGCGGTCGCGCCGAGCATTGCGGAGAGGTGGCTGGCCGGGGCGTTGAAGACGGTCTCTGGAAAGACGATCGGGCTGGCGGTCGCGGGATCGGCGAGCGTCTCCCGGTAGAACCGGCGGCTGTAGTTCACGCAGCCATTCATCAGGGCGAAGATGACGCCGAGCCGGAGCCGGCCGCTCTTGGCGGCGGCGGCGCGTTCCTCGCCGAGCGCCTCTAGGGCGGCGGCGACCGTGAAGCGGGCGACGGGCGAGGCGCGGCGCAGGCGCGGGTCGCGGGCGAACGGCAGCGGCGCGGGCGGCTTCGGCACGGCGCGGACCCTGATGGCCGGCGCGCCGGGTTCCTCGCGGGTGCGCTCCTCAGCGGGCAGCGGTTCGCCTCGCAAAACCGTCTCGGCGAGCGGGGCGATCCCCCACCCGGCTGGCGAAACCGCGCCGGCCCCGGCAATCGCGATCATGTCGGATTCGTCGCTCATGGCGCCTTTTCGAGGATGAGGGTGGCGTTGGCTCCGCCGAAGCCGAACGAATTCGTCAGCGCGCGGCGGATCGGGACCTCGCGCGGGGCGGTGACGAGATCGAAGCCCGCGCAGACCGGGTCGGGGTCGCGCACGTTGGCGGTCGGCGGCACCCAGCCCTCGCGCAGCGCCATGGCGCAGATGGCGGCTTCGACCGCGCCCGCCCCGCCGAGCAAGTGCCCGATCGCGCCTTTCGTGCTGCTCACCATGACGCGCCGCACCGCCTCGCCGCCCCAGCGGACGATCGCGTTGCCTTCGGCGATGTCGTTAAGCGGCGTGCCGGTGCCGTGCGAGTTGATGTAATCGATATCGGCGGGTCCGATGCCCGCCTGCGCGCAGGCCGCCTGCATCGCGGCGAGAGCGGCGTCGCCCTCCGGGTGCGGCTGGGTCAGGTGATGCCCGTCGGTCGCCGCGCCGTAGCCGGTGATCTCGGCGAGCACGTCCGCGCCGCGCGCCGCCGCCTCGTCGAACGGCTCGATCACAAAGAGCGCCGCGCCTTCACCCAGCGCCAAACCGTCGCGCCGCGCATCAAACGGACCAGGGCAAATCGGTGCTCAGCGCCTGCACCGAATCAAATCCCGCAAAGACGAGCTGGCAGAGCGCGCGTCGTAGCCGCCGCCTAGCGCGCGATCCGCCGGGCCGAGCGGACCAGGTCGAACGCGTGCCCGATGGCATTGGCACCGGAGCGCAGGCATTCGTGATGATGGTGGCGGGACCGGCGATGCCGAGCGCCTTGGGCCAGCGTGACCGCCTGCATCTGGGTCTGGTAAAGGGCGACCCGCGTGAGCTGCCCGCGCCGGTCGGCAGGGCGCTCCACCGTTGCACCGATAGTAATCTTCGCCCAGCGCCATCGCCCGGTAGAGGTGCCGAGCACGAGCGGCAGCTCCGCGCGGGGCTCAGCCCCGCCTGCGCCGCCGCCTCCGCCCCGGCGTGGATGGGAGCGCGCTCGCCCGGTCGACCCGCGCCCGCTGGCGGTCGGTCAGATGGTTCTCGGGCAGCGCCTCGGGCAAGGCGACCTCGCCCGCGCGCCCGACCCGCTGGCGGCTCACGTCGAACAACGTCACGTCCGCAGCGCCGTCCGCCCCGCCCGAAACCCCGCCGCATTCGCCGCCCAGCCGATCCCCATCGACGTGACGATCCCCGCGCCGGTCACAGCGACGCGGCGGGGTTCAGATCGGAGATTTTTCGCAGGAAACATGGGGAAAATTTCAGCGGATACGGGCTGCCACGATGGACGGACCTGCGGTCGGCAAACCATTTAGATTGGATGCCTTTACTGCCTAGTGCGCCTCCCTTGCGCGGTGGCGACGGATTCCTTGTGGACGTCGAGCCAAGCGTAGAGTTTAGTAAAATAGTCGGTGGTATTGAGTCCGCGCGCCAACAACCCTGACGGATAGTCCCCCCCGCTTAAAGGCGAGAAGGCCAGCGAAATCACGCCCCTAAGACGCATAAATTCAAAGCAATCAAAATCGGCTGGCTCTTTGAAGGAGCGATATTGTCGATCAACTGCCTGAAACTCCAGCAAAAGATGCAGACTCCAAATCGCCTCGCCCAGCCCAATCGCGCATTGTGGTCGCTCGTTCGATCTCTGCGCCGCTCGAGCCGCTGCCGCATGGTCCGTGCCCCAAGGAAGCGCTTGATATCGCTGATGCTATTGCACCCCACTTCGCCGACTACGCCGGGCAATACGATGAGAAGAAATACTGGTAGGAGGTCTACGCCGCTGTGCTGGCGGACTTCGCTCGCCCCAAGGATATCCCCGACGCGGCGTGTTCAGCAAGCACTCATGTGGAAGTATGGTCACCTGAGAAAGACAACATCCCGCACCGGCATGAATTACTCGCGAAAGAAATCGAATTCGTTTAGTATGAGGTGGTCACGCAACTTTCTGCCGATCCGGGTCATGTCTTCAAGGTTCTAGATGAGAAATTCGGCGGAGGCAAGCGGTTCATCACCGTTGCCTTCATTGCTCATTTACTTATGCCCAGACGACTTCCCGATCATCGACCAGCATAACTTTCGGGCAGTGAATGATCTTATGTCCAAATGCGACCAAGCTGGAAATCGAAGAAGAAGCCTTCGCGTTACCGCGACCTCGGGTTGTAGCGGCATTTATCAACGAGGTCGCAGAGGCGCTCTCGCCGTGGAGTCGAGGCGCGGTAGGCGCGAACTCGACAAGTTCTTGATGATGTATGGGAAGGCGATCAAGCCCCCTGTGGGCTAGCTCACACGGGCTGCGCAGCGGTCTAAATGCGTAGAAGCCGGGGGTGCCCCCGCCTAGTAACTGATGGTCCAGCGCCACCCGCCATCACCCCCGCCCAGCCGCTCGCCGCGGTAGGGCCTTCGCGGATCGCCTCGATCACAAGTCGTTGTCGAAATACCAATTCACCGTCTTCTCGATCCGCTCTCGAAGGTCTCCAGCGGCTGCCAGCCGAGTTCGCTTTCGATCTGCGGCAGTCGATGGCGTAGGCGGTCGTATACCAGGCGGTCGGTGACGGTGGATGCGGTCGGCGGCGGGCAGGCGCTCGGCTTCGGGCAGGCGGGCGTTGACGCATTCGATGATCCGGCGGACGACGTCGATGTTCTGCATCTCGCATTTGCCGCCGATGTTATAGACCTCGCCGGTGCGACCCTTGGCGAGCGCCAGGCAGTGCGCGGCAGTGGTCGCGCACGTAGAGCCAGTCGCGGACGTTGGTGCCGTCGCCGTAAACCGGGAGCGGCTCCGCCAGCGGCGCGCGCCTTGGCGACCATGAGCGGGATGAGCTTTTCGGGAACTGGTAGGTGTAGTTGTTCGAGCAGTTCGTGGTCACGACCGGCAGCCCGAAGGTGTGGAAATACGAGCGGGCGAGGTGGTCGCTGCCCGCCTTGGACGCACTATACGGGCTGTTCGGCGCATAGGGCGTCGTCTCGCTGAAGGCGGGGTCGTCCGCGCCGAGCGAGCCGTAAACTTCGTCGGTCGAGACGTGCAGAAAGCGGAAGCCGGGCGGCTTGCCCGCGCCCAGCCAGTGCTCGCGCGGCGTGGAGCATCTGGAACGTGCCGACGAAGTTGGTCAGGATGAATTCCTCCGGCGCGTCGATCGAGCGGTCCACGTGGGACTCCGCCGCGAGGTGCATGACGGCATCGAACTTGCCCTCCGCGAAGATCCGGCGGAGCAAGGCGGCGTCACAGATGTCGCCGTGGATGAATTCGTAGCGGGGGTCGCCTTCCACCGCGCGCAGGTTCTGCGGGTTCTTAAGCGTAGGTCAGCTTGTCGAGGTTGGCGACCTTTTAGATCGCCACGCCGAGATCCTGCCCGGCGGAGTCGAGCAGGTATTGGACGAGATTGGAGCCGATGAATCCGGCTCCGCCGGTGACGAGGATGCGCATGGTGGTGGGGAGAGTCGTGGGGATTGGGCGGAGAATAGGAGGGCGGCGCAGCGGATTCAACCGGCGACTTGCCGCGCGCTGCCTGCTCGCCACACTCGGCGGCACGATGCCCGACACCCCGCCCCCGACCGCCCAGCGCTGGATCCACGCCGCGCGCCCCAAAACGCTGCCCGCCGCCCTCGTGCCGGTCGCGGTCGGCTGCGCCATCGCCTACGGGCTGCGTGGTGCGTTCGACGCCACGCTGGCGCTGTGCACGATGCTCAGCGCGGCGGCAATCCAGATCGCGACAAATTTTTTCAACGACGCCATCGACTTCCACCGGGGTGCCGACACCGAGCGCCGGCTGGGACCGAAGCGGATCACCGCGTCGGGCGAGGCGACGCCGCGCCAGGTCATGGCCGCCGGGGCGCTGGCGGTCCTCGCCGCCGCGGCGCTCGCCGCACCGCTCGTCATGGCGCGCGGCTGGCCGATCGTCGCGATCGGGCTGCCCTCGGTTTATTTTACCTACGGCTACACCGGCGGACCGCTGCCGCTCGCCTATCGCGGGCTGGGCGAACTCTTCGTCTTCGCCTTCTTCGGCATCGTCGCGGTGGCGGGCACCTGCTTCGTCCAGATCGGCGAATGGCCGGCCGAGGCGCTGCTCGGCGGCGCGCAGGTCGGATTGTTCTCGTGCGCACTGCTCGCCATCAACAACCTGCGCGACACGGACGAAGACGCGCAGTCCGGCAAGCGCACCCTCGCCGTCCGGTTTGGAAAACGCTTCGCCCGCGCGGAGATCGCCGCCTTCTGCCTCGCGCCCTACGCCCTCGGCATCGCCTTCGCACCCCTGGGATTTCCCGCCGCCGCCTGGCTCCCGCTGCTCGCCCTGCCGCTCAGCCTCGCCCTGATCCGCGGCATCTACCGCCACGACCCCGGCGCGATCTATAACAAATTCCTCGCCTTCTCCGCGCTCCAACTGCTCGCCTTCGCGTTGCTTCAATGCATTGGCCTCGTGCTCCGCTAACCCGAAATTCGCTCTAAGACAGATCCAGGGTTGATCTAAGGTATTCGGGGGCTGTTGCTTACATCCAAAAAATCACAGGCAGGGCTACGGCAGTGCGTATCCGCCCCCCGAATTTCAGGGGCTAAGTCCGCAGCGGGCGCAGGTTGATCTGAAAGGCGGGCCCCTCTCCCCCGACCGCCGGGCGGTCGCGCTACGCGAAGCCGAAACCGAAGCCGAATCCCGGAACGGCACGCTGGGGGCGCTCGCCGGCGGCTTCGCCGACCGCCGCCTCCTGGGGCAGGTCGAACCCCCGCTGCCCGACTACTTTATCGCCCAGGACCACACCATGGTATGGCGCGAACCCGCAAAGGAACATCGTCGGCAG
>JAWLBD010000014.1:0-110157 GCA_041395145.1 Verrucomicrobiales bacterium
CATCTCGCCTTTCATGATCACCCAGTGACCGGGAAAGGTGCAAAGGTAGGGATAGACGCCGGGCTTGGACGGGGCATTGAAACGGAGGACTTCGGCTTCGTTGGGGTTGAGGAGCGAAGTGTGGTGGAGGATCTTCTTTGACTCGGGGATGAAGCCTTTGTTGAGGCCGCTGGGATCTTTCGCCATCTCATTGCCCGCCATCCCGACCTCTTCGGCGGCACCGGGCTGGACGATGACTAGGTTGTGCGCCGTGGCGTCGGGGTTGGAAAAGACGAGCTTCACCGGCTGACCGGGCTTCACGCGGAACTTCGTGTTCGTGTACATGATGCGCTCCGGCACGCAGGAAATCTCGACCTCGGCGAGATCCGGTTGCCCGTCGAACTGCGCCTCCTGGGCGTTGCGCGGGCTGGCGGCGACCTTCGCGGGATCGGGCTGCGCTTTGCCGCTCAGGAAGGCGGAGATCCGTGGCTTCAGCGCGGCGTCGCTTTCCCAATGCCGGGACAGGTTTTCGGAGCCGAGCGCGCAGCGGACCGCATAGCGCAGGTGCGCGCCCATCTCGGTGCCGAAGACCGGCAGCATGGCGTCGAGCGCCTCGCGGGTCCCGATCCAGCTCGCCGCGATGGCGGCTTCCATGCGGGCGACGCCGTAGCCGTCCGCCGCGCGGGCGCGGAGCTGGGCGGCGCCGCCATCTTCGAAGGCGCTGTGCCAGTAGCGGAGCTGGCGCGTGGCGGCGGCGCGGGCGTGGGGTTCCTCGCAATTCAAGACCTCGGCGAGCAAGCCGGGGCGCACCGCGCCGACATTCCGGTATGCCCAGATCGCCTCGACCTGATGGTGGCGGAAGCGCGGGTCGCCCTTGTCCAGCGCCGCGACCCAGGCATCGAGCGCCTTGGTCACCTCGGCGGCATCGCGGGCGCGCAGCTCGCGCCGCGTCCAATAGCGGTAGCGGTATTCGCGCCGCTTCAAGTTATCGAGCAGCGCGGGGATCGGCGCGCCGGCGATCGGCGGCGGATCTTGCAGCGTTGCGCCCTTCGGCACGATCCGCCAGATGCGCCCGGATTCGCGGTCGCGGCGCGGGTCGCGCAGCGAGTATTGCATGTGGCCCTTCACCGGATTGTACCAGTCGCAGACATACATCGCGCCGCGCGGTCCGTAGCGCAGGTCCACCGGGATGAAGCTCAGGTTTTCGGAGAAGAGGATGTCGAACTGATACTTCTCCGCGAAGTGGTCGTCGCCCCCGATCCACTGGTGGAACTCGACGCGATTGGTCGGCTTGTAGCGCACTTTGACAAAGCCGCCCTGCAGATCCTCCGGCCACATCGGGAAATCGACGAATTCATGCCCGCAGACGCCGGAGTAAGCGGGGATGCCCTGCGCGCCCGGATGCTGCTGCGGGTAGGGCGGGTTCAGCGCGTGGAAGGCGGTGGCGAAGATCGGGTGGCTGGCCACATGGTTGCCCCAGTCGTCGAACGTCACGCCCCACGGGTTCGTGTTCGGGTAGTTGCCGAACGAAATGAGCCGTTGCGTCTCCGGGCGAAACTGGAACCAGGCGGAGTTTTTCGCGCGCACCGGACCGTAGGGCGTCTCGACCTGCGAGTTGTGAAAGATCGATTCGCGGAAGAGCAAATCGCCTCCCGGCGTCCAGACGAAGTCGTGCAGCGCGTGGTGGCTGTCCTCGGTGCCAAATCCGGTCAGGACCTTCGTCCGCTTGTCCGCCTTGCCGTCGCCGTCGGTGTCTTCGATCAGCGAGAGGTGCGGCTCCTCGGAGACGATGATCCCGTTGTCGGTCAGTTCGAACGACAGCGGGATCTGCAGATCGTCCGCCCAGACCGTCGATTTGTCCGCCTTCCCATCCCAGTCCGTGTCTTCGAGGATCACGATTTTATCGTTCGGCTCCTGCCCCGGATAGACGTGCGGGTAGGTCGTCGAGCACGCCACCCAGAGCCGCCCGCGCGCATCCCAGCGCATCTGGATCGGGCACGCGATCTCGGGGAACTCAACTTCCGAGGCGAAGAGGTTGACCTCGAAGCGCGGATCGACGCGGAATTTCTTCTGCTCGTCCGCCGGCGAAAGCCATTCGTTCGCGCCGCGCGCCTCGACGACTTCGTCGAGCGGCGGCAGGTTCGCGTCATCGACCGGTTTGCCGCCGAACGTCTCGCCGCGCGCCGCCGCCCACGCGCGCCGGTCGCGGTTGGCCGCCATGATCTCGAAGTTCCGCATGGCCGGCAGGAAGTCGAGATAGCCATAGGATTTGTTGCGGCCGCCGGTGTAGTAAAATGTATTGAGCGGGCGGTAGCGGCGGAAGTATTGCCGGTTCTTGTCCACGGCGGCGGCGCGGACTTCTTCGTTCACCGGCGGCGGCGTCTTCTCGAACACTTTGCGGAAGAGATGGTCGCTGAATTGCGCGTAGCCCTCCGCCGTCAGGTGCGCGCCGTTGATCGTCAACGCCGATTCCGCCGGGGCGAGGATCGCCTTGGTGAACGTGAAGACATCGGCGAACCCGACCTTTTGCGCGGCGGCGACTTCCTCCATCGCCCGCGCATACAATTCGATGTTCGCGTTGTTCCGATCCGCCGCCGCGACCGCCGCGACGTTTTCGTTGGCGGTGGGAGAAATCAAAACGATGCGCGGTCCGCTCTCGCCGTTGAAGGCGCTCGCTTTGGTCTCGGCGACCCACTTGCCCAGCCGTTCTTTGAAAGCGGGCAGCCGCTCCGGGCCGCCGAACGATTCGTTGTAGCCGAACGCCGCGAAGATGACGTCGATCTTCTCGCGCGTCAGGTGCTGCGCCACGCTGGCGAAGTTGTCGGGTCGCGGCTGCAGGTCCACCTCGTCCGCCGACCACGCGAAATTGCGGACCACCAGCTCATGCTCCGGGTGCGCCTGGTGAAGCAGCGCCTCGAAGTATCCGAAGTCGCCCGCGCGGTCGAGCAGCGTGTTGCCGACATACGCGATGCGGTCGCCTTTCTGCAAAACGAGCGGGAGCTTCGTCTCGATGGGCTGCGCCTTGCCGGGCAGCGGCGCGTCCTTCGCGTAGATCCCGAACTTCGCCAGCTCCGGATCCTGCGGCGGCTTCGCTTTGTCCGCCTTTTTGTTCTTCGCGTCCTTCGCGTTCTGCCGCCGATCCGGCTGACCGGGATCAAACTGCGGCGCTTTCTTTTTATCGTCGGGTGCGGCGGTGCCGATCGCGATCGCGGAAAAGATCGCGGCACAGGTCAGGGCGGCGGCAGCGGCGGCAAGCAGGGGGTGGCGTTTCATAAAAATGGGAGGGATGGCGTGATCGAATGGCGAAGAGATGGCGCGCGGCGGTTCTTTCAAATCGTTTGTCTCTGCCCGGAAATAGCAGGCTTCGGCAATGCGTCACTCCCGCAGCCGCCGCGATGCGCGACCGCAGTCATGGTCATCGCCATCCGCCGCCGCTAGGCGAGCAACTCCCCGATGACCTGGCCGCCGAATTGCGAGAGCTGTTTGAAGCGGCCGCCGTGGAAGTAGGTGAGCCGGTTGTCGTCCAAGCCGAGGAGCCGCAGCAGCGTGACGTGAAGGTCGCGGATCGGGTGCGCGCAGTCGGCGGCTTCGGCGCCGATCTCATCGGTCGCGCCGACCGTGTGGCCCGCCTTGACGCCGCCGCCGGCCAGCCAGAGCGGCATCGCTTTGGCGTTGTGGTCGCGGCCGTAGGCGACGCCGCCGCGCAACCCATTGTCCGGGCTGCGCCCGAATTCCCCGCCCCAGACGACCAGCGTTTCGCCGAGCATCCCGCGTTGTTTTAAATCGGCGATGAGGGCGGCGATCGGCTGGTCCACCGCGCGGATCAGATTGCCGTGGGCGCGCTCGATGTAGTCGTGGCTGTCCCAGGTGCCGGCATAGATTTGGATAAAGCGGACGCCTTTCTCCACCAGCCGGCGGGCGAGCAGGCACTTGCGCCCGAACGCGTCGGTCGGCTCGGAGCCGATGCCGTAGAGTGCTTTCGTCTTGGCGTCTTCGCCCTCGATGTCGAGGATGCCGGGCACCGAGAGCTGCATGCGGAAGGCGAGTTCGTAGCTCTCCATGCGCGCGGCGAGATCGCCGTGTCCCGGATGCTGCGCGGCGTGGCGGCGGTTGAGCTTGGCGAGCAAATCGAGGTTCGCGCGCTGGTGATCGCGGGTCACGCCCTCGGGCGGCTGCAGGTCGAGGATCGGCGATCCCTTCGCGCGCAGCGGCGTGCCCTGGTAGTGCGCGGGCAAGAAGCCGTTGCCCCAGTTCGCCGGTCCACCCTGCGGGTAGGACAATTCGGGCAGCACGATGAAGCCGGGGAGGTCTTGGTTTTCGGAGCCGAGCCCGTACGTCACCCAGGCTCCGACCGCCGGGTCGCCGCCGAAGCGGTTGCCGGTATTCATGTGATACATGGCGGTCGGGTGGTTGATCGACTCCGCCTGGCAGCCGCGGTAAAAGCAAAGCTCGTCGGCGACGCCCGCGAGGTGCTGCCACGGCTCGCTCATGTCCGCGCCGCTCTGCCCGACCTGGCGGAAGGCAAACGGGCTCTGCACGTAGTAGCGCTTGCCGCTCGCCATCGCCGAGGCGCGCTGGTCGTGGCGCTGAAATGACTTGAGGTGCAGATCGGCGAGCGCCGGCTTCGGGTCGAACGTATCGAGGTGGCTCGGACCGCCTTCCATCATCAGGAAGATGCACGCCTTCGCTTTGGTCCCGGCGATGTGCGGATCTTTCTCGGCGAGCGGCCCGCGCTTGGCCGGTGCCGGGCGCGCCTCCTCGGCGAGCAGCGACGAAAGCGCGACGCTACCGAGGCTCGCGCCCAGCCCAAAAAGGACTTCGCGCCGGGCGAGCGAGCGGGCGTTGGCAAGCGGGATGTGGCTGATCGGCATGGCGAAAGAATAGCCCCTGACCCGGCGCGGCGCAAAGCGCGAGACGCCACGCCTTCACAGCCCCACGCAGCGGAAATCCGAAAACACCGCGTGCGAACGCACCACCCGGATGCCGACCGATCCGCGCGAATGCGCCGCGTCGCGATGGCTGAGCAGCGCCTTGCCATCGAGCGAGACTTCGATCTGCGGCCCGCGCGCTTGGACGTGCAGCCGGTAGTCGCGGCCGCGCTCGATCTTCGCATCGGCGCGGGCGAGCTCTTGCCAACGCTCGCCGTCCATGCGCCCGAGGATCACGCATTGGTCGGTCGGGATGATGCCGGCGAAGTATCCGCGGTGCGCGTCGTAGCCGACCGACGGAGCCGAGGCGCGGAAGAGCAGCCCGTTGCCGCGCTCGCCATCGAGCACCCGGATCGTGACGCCCACCTCGACGTCGGCGACGTCCAGACCGTCGAGCACCAGCTTTTCGCCGCAGCGGTAGTCGTTGATCGGCGCGTCCGGGACGATGCCGAGGTGGACGCCGTCTTCGCCCTCGGCGAGGAACTGGTGGTGCCCGTAGTAGCTCCAGCCTTGCAACCCGTCTTGGAGCGAGCATTCAAACGGAAGCGCCGGGGCGGAGGCGGGCATTTCGCCCGACGGGCGAGGCAGCGCCGAGCCGGGCGCCACCGGCGTTCCAAAGTCCGGCAACCCGTCGGCGCGCCAGGTGAACGGCTGGATGAAAATCGCGCGGCGCCAGCCGGGATCGCGGTCGCGCTTCGCGTGATAGACGTGCCAATCCTCGCGGCCGTCCGGCGACTTGACGAAACAACTGTGCCCGACGCCGTAGGTCGCCGCCGTGCTTTGAAAGATCGGCTCCGGATACTTCTTCCATGAAGCCGGATCGAGCGGGTCGTCGCCGGTCAGCTCTAGCAGCCCGAGCTTGTAGGTCGGCAGCCAAGAGGCGGCGCACGAATAGGTCACGAACGTGCGCCCGCCATGCTTCAGGATCTGCGGGCCTTCGTTCAGCCCGCGCGACCCGTCGCGCTCCTCGGTCCGCTCCCAGAGGTAGTCGTCGTTCGCGCAGAGGCGGACGCGCGGGCCGGCGGTCGCCGTGCCGTCGCGCATCGGCGCGATGTAGAGGAACTGGCGGTCGGTGCCCGGCGCGTCCCAGCCCGACCATAGCGCGTAGAGCTGGCCGCCGTGATCGAGCGGTGTCATGTCGATCGCCCAGACGTTCCCGTCCTTGCCCGCCGGATCATCGCCGGTGTAAAGCGGGCCGTGCAGCGTGTAGGCGCCGAGCGGGTCGGCGGTCTCCGATTTCAAAACATAGGCGAGATGGTTTTCGTTCCGCCCGTCGGACGCCGCGAAGTAGATGTGCCAGCGGCCGCCGATCTTGTGCAGCTCCGGCGCCCAGACCTCGCGCGAATACGGACCCGAGCGCGGCGCGCGCCAGACGACGTGCCGCTCGCCCAGCGAGGTCAGCCGGTCGGTCGCCCAGATCGCGATCGCGCGGTTGCCCTCCGACTGGCACCACAGGTAGCGCGCGCCGTCCTGCACCACCCACGGGTCCGCGCCCTCGCCGATCGGATTGACGAACGCATTCTTCGGAGGCGCGGGCTTCGGCTTCTTGCCCTCCGGCTCGGCGGGCTTGTCCTTCGGCATCGAGGCGTGCCACGCGGCGGCGGCTTTCGCCAGGCGCGCGGCGACGCCCGGCTGCCCAGCGGCAACGTCGCGGGACTCGCCGGGATCGGCATCGAGATCGTAGAGCTGCGGCTCGGAGCCGTCGTAGTTGCAAAGCACTTTCCAGCGCCCGTCCCGCGCGGCGAGGTCCAGCTGCACGGCTCCGCGCGGGTGCCGGGTCGGTCCGGCGGGCGGCGCCAGAAGATCGGCGCGCCGCGCTCCGGCAGCGGTCCCATGCCGAGCAACGCGGCGGACGCGTCGATGCCATCGGACTGCGCCTCGGCGGGATCGCCGCCCGCCAGCCGGAGCAGCGAGGGCGCGACGTCGAACGCCGCCACGATGTCGGATTCGTTCTTCGATCCCGCCTTGCCCGCCGCGAGCAGCCCCGGCGCCCACACGATGAGCGGCGAGCGGATGCCGCCCTCGTAGAGCTGTACTTTCACGCCGCGATACGGACCCGCGCTGCCCGCGCCCGGCTCCGGTCCGTTGTCGGACGCGACCAGCACCACCGTGTTGTCGCGCAGCGCCTCCCTACTACGGATATAGTCGAACAGCTCGCCGAGCTGCTCGTCCATCGTGTCGAGCACGCCTTCGTAGAGCGCGCGCTTGCCCTCCCCGCGCCGCGCCTTCGGCGGGTAGAACGGCGAATGCACGTCGTCCTACCACACGTTGACAAAAAATGGCTTTCCGGCGGACTCCGCCGCTTTCACGAAATCGAGCGCCGCGCGGGCAAAGCGCTCGGTGACCCGCGACCGATCCTCCCACTTTCGATCGGACCGCGCCCCAGCGAATCGGATCCGAGCGCGTGCTTGCGCGGCGGCTTGCCGTCGAAGGCGTCGCACAGCGGCAGCACGCGCGCTCTCGAAGCTCCCTCGAAATTGGTCAGCGATTTGGAAAATCCATATTCGGTGATGAGCGGTGCCTCGCCCACATCCCGCTGCCCGCCCAGGTGCCATTTGCCGAAGTGCCCGCACGCGTAGCCGCGCGCCGCCAGCGCCTTCGCCAGCGTCGGGGCTTTCAAATCGAGCCACTGCGCCATCCCGCGGCGGTCGTTCGCCTCGCGATGCGCCAGGTAAGACGTGATCCCCCACCGCTGCGGATACTGCCCGGTCGTCAGCGCCGTGCGCGACGGCGAGCAGATCGGCGAATTCACATAAAAGTTCGTAAACCGAAGCCCCTCCGAAGCCAGCCGGTCAATGTGCTCGGTCTCCGGTCCCTCCCCGCCAAAACAAGACAGGTCGCCCCACCCCATGTCGTCGATAAATACAAATACAAAATTCGGCGGAGCCGCCGCATGGCTCGCGGATGTCGCGGCGATGAAGAGGGTGACTAGAGCGAGGATCGATCTCATGGGGACTGACTGGATTGAAATGGCCGCAAAAAGGAAAAAGGAGCGAAAGGAGGATGACCTGGGAGTTTTTGGGTGGAAAAATCCGGGGCTTTTTGGACAGGATTAACGGGATTTGCAGGATTGGTTTATTTAGGATTGCCGCAAAGAGGAAGGGGCGAGCGAAAAAGGATGACCTGGGCTTTTTGGCAGGAAATAACCCGGGGCTTTTTGGACAGGATTAACGGGATTTACAGGATTGGTTTATTTAGGATTGCCGCAAAGAGGAAAGGGCGAGCGAAAAAGGATGACCTGGGCTTTTTGGCAGGAAGTTTTTTGGGGGCAGGAAAATTCCAGCGGGGGCTTTTTAGCTGAAGAGAATGTTTAGGCTAGCGCTTCGGGCATTCCCGAAAAGCATTAGTAATCCCAGCCAACCAACCTTTTTGGCAGAATCCTTCCGGTCACAAGAAGCAACTCCCCAACCCCCTTTTCCCCAACTTTTCCTTTTGCGGCAATCCAAAACCCAATCCCGAAAGCCCCGTTAATCCTGTCCAAAAAGCCGGCAGAAATTTTCCTACCCAAAAAACCACCCTCCTTTTTTCGCCAACTTTTCCTTTTTGCGGCAATCCAAAACCCAATCCCGTAAATCCCGTTAATCCTGTCCAAAAAAACCGGCAGGAACATCCGAAACCATGGCCAAAGTCCACCTCATGACCGATGCGCTCGCCAGCCAAGTGGCGGCGGGCGAGGTCGTGGAGCGCCCGGCATCCGTGGTCAAGGAATTGGTCGAGAACGCGATCGATGCCGGGGCGCGGCGCATCGAGGTGCGGGTGAGCCGCGGAGGCATCTCGCTGATCCGGGTGGTTGATGACGGCGAAGGCATGGCGCGGGAGGATGCCATGCTCGCGCTGGAGCGGCACGCCACGAGCAAGATCCGCACGAAGGAAGACCTCGCCGACATCCGGACGCTCGGGTTTCGCGGCGAGGCGCTGCCCAGCATCGCCAGCGTCTCGAAATTCCGGCTCGCCACCCGAGAGCGCGGCGCGCTGAGCGGCACCGAGATCGCGGTGGATGGCGGGCGGCTCGGGGACGTGCGGGATTCGGGCGAGGCGCCCGGCACCCAGATAGAGGTTCGCTCACTGTTCTTCAACGTCCCGGCGCGGCGCAAGTTTTTGAAGTCGGAGGCGACCGAGATGAGCCACATCGAGCAGCAGGTCCGCGTCCAGGCGATCGCGCATCCGGCGATCGGGATTGCCTTGGTCAACGGCGAGCGCACCGTCTTCCAACTGCCGCCGGCCGCCGCATTGCTCGACCGCATCCGCGGCTTGATCGGCGCGGAGCAAAGCGCGCGGCTCGCCCGCGTCGATCCGTATGAGCGGGGCGGCGTGCGGATCGAGGGCTACGTCGGGAAGCCCGGCGTGTGGCGCTCGAACCGGCTGCTCCAGTTCACGTTCCTCAACCGCCGCCCGATCGAAAGCCCGGTCCTCAACCACGGGTTGCGCGAGGGCTACGGCGGCGCGCTGCCCAAGGGCCAGCACCCGATCTGTTTTTTGTTCATCGAGATGGACCCGCGCGCGGTCGATGTGAACGTCCATCCCGCCAAGCGCGAAGTCCGCTTTCACACCGCGCGGATCGTCCAAGACGTGATCGCCGAAGCTGTTGGCCGCGCGCTTTCCCCGCCGGCGCCGTCGCCATCGCTACCGGCGGCGGCGGGCGGCGGTCCAAAGCCGGGCGCCGCGCGGGAATCTGGCGCGCCGGGGGCATCGTTCGCCCAGCGGGACCGGGCAACGACGTTGCCTGACGCCGGGTTCAGCGCGCCGGACCCATTTAGGGAACCGCCTCAGGCGAGCCGCGCCGCCTTCGCCCCGGCACCGGAGCCAGAGTTGATCCCCACCCGCGAACAACACGCGCTGCGCCGCGACTGGGGAGACCTGCCGACCCGCCAATCCGCCGCGCCTTCCCCCGGAGAAACAGCTCCCGATCCCGCGCCGCCCGACGCACCGCCCGAGGCGAAGTTTCGGCTCATCGGTGCCCTGCGCGGTCGGTTCACGCTGATGGAAAGCGAGGAAGGGCTCGTCATCATGGACGCGCGCGCCGCCCACGAGCGGATTTTGTTCGAGCGGCTCCGGCGGAGGGCGGCGGAGGGCGGCGTGCCCTCCCAGCGGTTGCTCGTCCCGCTGACGCTCGAGCTGACGCCGCGCGAATTCGACCTGCTGAGGCAGGGTCTGCCCGCGCTCCGCGAGATGGGGTTCGTCGCGGAGGAATTCGGCTCCAACACGCTCAAGATCGACGCCTTGCCCGCCACGCTGGCGGAAGGCGATCCCGCCGCGCTCGTCAACGCGATCCTCGATGAAGCGCGCGGGCTGCCCCGCACGACGCGCGGAGCCGGGCGGCTCACCGAAGACCAGATCGCCACCGCCGTCAGCCGGGAGGCGAGCCAGAGCCGCGCGCCGAAGACCGACGCGGAGCGCGGAGCCTTGCTCCGCGACCTGCTCGCCTGCGAGATGCCGTATTGCTGCCCGCGCGGTCGCCCCACGCTCATCCAGATTTCGCTGCCGGAGCTGGAGCGGAAGTTTGGGCTGTCGCAGGGGTGAGGCGATCCGCGCAGGCTAATCGACGTAGAGAAACTCGCTCGCGTTGAGCAGCGCGTGGCAGAAGTCTTCGAGGGCGGCTTGCTCGGGCGTGGCATGGGTGGGTTTGCGCCCGCTGGGGGCGAGCGGCGGCGCGCTGCCGGCGGTCGCGGCGAATTCGTTGGCTCCCTCGGGTTCTTCGAAGCGCCAGAACCCGGTCGGGGTGCCGCCGGGCAGCGTCCCTTCTTCGGGAGCCGTGCAGAGCAATTCGTCCTGCGCGAGCGCGCGGGGCGTCAGCCGGACATCGTCGAGAAACCCATGCCACTGATGGTCGCCCGCGCCGCCGCGCCCGCCGACCATGAAGGGCAGCGCGGATTTGCCGGGGGCGACTTTCGTTTTGACCGCGGCGGTCTGCAGGCCCTCGCTCGTGCCCGAGAGGTCGAGCAGGTAGAACGAAGCCGTGGCTCCCTCGCCTTCCACATCCACGCTGGCGGCGACCGCGTAGGGCGTGTCGAGTTCGACGATCAAACCGGAGGCGACGACTTCATAGCCTGCGTCGCCTTTGCCGGTGCTGAACTGAAGGATCAGGTTGCGCGGCGTGTAGCGGCTTTTCTTGCTCGTCACCCCGAGCGCCCAACCCGGCTTATTTTTGTCGTTGTCCCACTGGGCGGCGATGGTCCGGACGTTGGCATTTTCAAAGAGCGACGACAGCTCGAAGCTCGCCTCGATGGTGAAGTCGCCGGCGGGCAGGTCGGCGGACCCCGCCAGCGCGGCGAATTCTGGCTTATCGGATTGGAAATACGGCGCCTGGGAGCCGCCCCAGCGGGCGAGCGTGCGCGGCGGTGGTTCCTCGGCGGCGCGGCGCTGGCGGATCGCCTCGGCTTGCCCGGCGAGGAATGCTTCGGCGGCAGCGCGTTCGTCGGATGCCGCCTCGCGACCGAACGCGACCTTGATGCCATGCGCGGCGAGCGCGCCGAGGTCTTGGTCGCCGCACTCGGATTTTAGGCGGCGCGCCATCGCCTTGGCGCGGGCGAGCACCCAGTCGCCATTCGCGAGGAGCAGCGCCTGGGACGGCGTGGTGGTGACGCGGCGCCCGGCCGTGCTGGTGAACGCCGCCGGCAGGTCGAAGCCTTCAAGCAGCGGGTCGCGGCGGTTGCGGATCTGTTTGGTGTAGATCGAGCGGCGCGGCTTGTCGGCGTCCACGCTGGGACCGCCGGGCGTCAGGGAAAGCTCGCCGGACGCCGCGAGCATCGCGTCGCGGATCTGCTCGGCGTCCAGCCGCCGCGCCCGCGCGCGCCAGACCAGCCGGTTGTCCGGGTCCTTCTGCAAAGCGGCGTCGGCGGCGGGATGCGGCGCGCCCTGCCGATACGCCGCCGAGGTCATGATCAGGCGGTGCATCGCCTTGATCCGCCAGCCGCCCGCTACAAATCGCTGCGCGAGCCAATCGAGCAGTTCCGGGTGGCTGGCCGCCTCGCCCAGCGTGCCGAAGTCATTCGGCGTCGGCACGATCCCGCGCCCGAAGTGATAGCCCCAGATCCGGTTCGCCATGACGCGCGCGCCCAGCGGGTTGCGCCCCGGATCGGTGATCCACTGCGCCAAGGCGGTGCGCCGCCCCGTCGTGCCCGCGCCCGCCTCCGCCGCCGGCGTTTCGCCGCCCAGCGCGCTGAGAAACGCGACCTCGACCACCTCGCCTTCGCCGGTTTTGCTCGGAAGTTGCATCGGCGGCGCCTGCGTCCCGACATCGGTCGCGCCGAAGCTCTCCGGAAATTCCTGCGGCTTGAGCTTGTCGAACTCGGCGAGCTTCGCCCGCAGTTCCTCGCGCCTTTTCTTGTCCTCGTCCTTCATGCTTTTGAAGGCTTTGCCGTCCTCCCATTCCCACAGCACCTGGCGATAGGCGATCGCGCCGAGCTGCTTCTCCAGCGGATCGCGCTCCGCCTCTGGCTTGTTGAGGATCGCCTGGATGTCGTCGGGGAATTTGATGATCGTGCCGCGCGCCGCCTTGTCGAGATACGGCTGCTCGATCGCGTCTAGCTCCGCCCGGATCTCCGCCGTCGCCGCCTCCCACGCCGCCCGCTTTTCCCGGTAATCGGCGAGCTGCTCCGGCGTCGCCACCGGCAGGTCGTCTCGCCATTGGATCGGGGCAAAGAAGGCGCGCAGCGCGAAGTAGTCCTTCTGCGAGACGGGGTCGAATTTGTGATCGTGGCACCGCGCGCAACCCATTCCGACGCCGAGAAACACATCGCCAGCGGTGTCGGTCAGGTCGTTGAGGATCTCCTCCCACTGGGTGCGCACATCGCGCTGGTTGTATTCGTAGATACGGTGGCGCAGGAATCCGGTCGCGGTCAGCGCCTCTGGGTCGCCGGGAAAGGCTTCGTCGCCTAGCGAGCTGCTCGAGCACGAATCGGTCGTAGGGCTTGTCGTCGTTGAAGGCGTCGATCACATAGTCGCGATAGCGCCACGCCCGCGGGCGATAGGCATCCTGCCGGAAGCCATCGCTTTCCGCATAGCGCACGACATCCAGCCAGTGCCGCGCCCAGCGCTCGCCGTAGCGCGGGTCTTCGAGCAGCCGGTCGATCAGGCGCTCGTAAGGCACCATCGGCAGTGTCGTTCATGAAGGCATCGGCTTCCTCCGGCGACGGCGGCATCCCGAGCAGGTCGAAAAACGCGCGGCGCAGCAGCGGCTCGCGGTCCGCCTCGGGAGCGGGCGCGATGCCTGCCGGTTCGAGCTTGGCGAGGATGAACCGGTCGATGTCGTTGCGCGCCCAGCCCTCGGTCGCCACAGCGGGCGGAGCCGGGTCGGTCAACGGCTGCACCGCCCACCACGAATCGGCGTCACCCGCCGCCGGGCAAAGCGGCGCGGCGAGCAAGATCGGCGCGATGAGATGGGTTGGGGTCATTCGTTTCATCATCGGATCAGTATCGTAAGGCATTCCCTACGCCGGTCGAGCCTCGGTTTTCCCCGCATCCGGAAAGAGGCAGGCACCGCGTAGCATCGGCAACCCGCCGATCATCCGATCCCGACCGGCGAAGCCGGTAGAAAGTTTTCAGGGTTCAGGTTTCAGTTTTCAGCGGCTTGCGGCGGACGCCCCGGCGAGGCGTCCCGACCGGATGGCATCATACGCCCCAACGGGGCACCCTGAGATAGCCCAGGGCAACGCCCTGGGTTTTTGCCCGCAAACAAGAACAAGCCCTGAAGGGGCGACATCATCTCGCGAGCGCGACCCGCCGACCTAGGTCGCCCCTTCAGGGCTGGGAGGCTGCTGGTGACCGGGAGACCCAGGGCGATGCCCTGGGCTATCGTATCGCGCCCTTTCAGGGCTGCCGATTTCATCCGGCGTAAACCGAAATTCGCGGACGCCCCGGCTCGCGCCCTGCCGCCGATCATTGCCGGGGAAAAAAGAGCGCCGCAGTCAGCACGGCACCGATCACGCAGATGAGCCAGGTCGCCGAAACGAAATACGGATAGACCATCAGGGCGATCCCGACGATCAGCGGCTTGGGTTCCGACATTCGCTTCCCATAGACGAACGCCGCGAACCCGATCACGCTGAACATAAACATGGCGAGGAGATTTTCGGGCGAAGGCATGGGCGTAAGCGCTGCGAAACCAACGTCGCGCCGAACCCGGACCGCAAGCCGCCGCCCGCCGGGGCGCGCCACGACCACGCCGGCGAAAAATGCAATTCCCCTCCGCCAAATCTGCGGCAACCTAGCGGCTCATCCCGCACCATGGAATCCGATCCCGACCACCCCAGCAACCGCTCGTTTTACGAGGAGGCGACGCATGGGCCCGCCACGCCGTTCGACGTGTCGCTGCGCCCGCCGGCATTCGGCGAATTCTGCGGGCAGACGAAGGTCAAGGAGCGCCTGCTCCTGATGGTCGATGCCGCCCGCGCGCGGGGCGAGGCGCTCGGCCACGTCTTGCTCTCCGGACCGCCGGGCTTGGGCAAGACGACGCTGGCCCACATCATCGCCGGGGCGATGGGCGCGCGCATCCACTGCACCAGCGGCCCGCAGTTGGAGAAGGCGGGCGACCTCGCCGGCATCCTCGCCCAATCCGACCTCGCCGACGGCGACGTTTTGTTCATCGACGAGATCCACCGCCTGCACCCGAAGATCGAGGAATACCTCTACCCGGCGATGGAGGACTTCCGCATCGATATCATCATCGATCAAGGTCCGAACGCGCGCAGCATCCAGATGGCGCTCCCGCATTTCACCCTGATCGGCGCGACGACCCGCAGCGGGATGCTGACCGCGCCGCTGCGCACGCGCTTCGCCATGACCGACCGGCTCGACTACTACACGGCGGCAGAGCTGGCCGAGATCATCGAGCGCTCCGCCGGGCTGCTGGATGTCGAAATCGAAGGCGACGGCGCGCTGGAGATCGCCGCCCGCAGCCGCGGCACCCCGCGCGTCGCCAACAACCTGCTCCGCTGGGTACGCGACTACGCCCAGGTCCGCGCCGACGGCATCATCACCAAAGTCGTCGCCGACAAGGCGCTGACCATGCGCGAGATCGACGACGACGGGCTCGACGAGATGGACAAGCGCATCCTCGAAGCGCTGATCTACAAATTCGACGGCGGCCCGGTCGGGGTCGAATCGCTCGCCGTCGCCGTGTCGGAGGACGCCGCGACCTTGGAGGACGTGCACGAGCCGTATCTCATCATGCAAGGTTATTACAAGCGCACGCCGAGGGGGCGCGTCGCCATGCCCGCCGCCTACAAAAAACTAGGCGCCCCCGAACCGGTCCGCCGCGCCGACGCCGACCAGCCGGATCTCTTTAGCAGCCGCTGAGAAAGGCAAAGCGCCGGGGAAAACTTCGCGCTGGTCGATGCGGGGAACGTCGAAGGTCCTTGCTTCTTCCACGTCCGCGAACTCTAGCTAGCTAGGCGGCCGCCGCCCTACCGGCGGTCAGCGGTCAGGCGTGCTTCGCCCAGCCGTAGTGTGCCCGGCACCGATCCGCGTGCTGGAGCGCCTCCTCGATGGTGGGGGCGACGAACGTGACGTGCCCCATCTTGCGGCCGGCGCGGGCGGAGCATTTTCCGTAGAGGTGGAGGGTGGCGCCGGGCGTGGCGAGGATCTGGGTCCAGTCCGGCGGGGTGTGAGGATCGAGCCAGAGGTCGCCGAGCAGATTCCACATGACGGCGGGTTGGAGGAGGCGCGGGCTGCCGAGCGGGAAGCCGCAGACCGCCCGGAGCTGTTGTTCGAACTGGGAGGTGACGCAGGCGTCGAGCGTGTGGTGCCCGGAATTGTGCGGGCGCGGAGCCATTTCGTTGACCATCAGCCGGCCGCCGGAATCGAGGAAGAATTCGATGGCGAGCACGCCGATGTAGCCCATCGCGTCGGCGACGCCGGTGGCGATCTGGCGCGCCTCCGCCAAGACGGCATCGGGCAGCCGGGCGGGTATGATCGACAGGTCGAGGATGTGGTTCCGGTGCAGGTTCTCCGCCGGGTCAAAGAGCGCGGTTTCCCCGCTCTCGCTGCGGGCGACCACGACGGACAGTTCGGCAGCCAAGTCGATCCGCTTTTCCAAGACTGCCCGCCCGCCGCCGAGGGACTGCCACGCTTTGTCCAAATCATCCGGCGACGCATCGGCGGCGACGCGCACCTGCCCTTTTCCATCGTAGCCGAATTCCGCCGTTTTGAGGATGGCATCGGCGCGGAGATCGGCGAGCGCCCGCCCGAGTTCGGCGGCGCTTTCGACGATGTGAAACGGCGCGCAAGGGATTCCGTTTTGCGAGAGGAACGCCTTCTCCCGGGCGCGATGCTGGCAGATCGCCACCGCCGCCGCGCCGGGCCGCAAAACGAGCGCGGTCTCCAATCGCTCTAGCAGCGAACTCGGAATGTTTTCAAATTCGACGGTCGCCGCGTTCACCCCGCTGACAAACCGGTCGAACCCGGCCTCCGAATCAAACGGGTCGTGAATGACAACATCGCCGAGGCTCGACGCGCCGGAGTCGTCCCCGCCGGTCCATTTCATGACGCGCACGCCCATGCGCCGCGCTTCGAGGGCAAGCATCCTGCCGAGCTGTCCGCCGCCCAGCACGCCGATCCAGGCATCGCTTCCCGGGTTCATGATCCGAGGTCGGCAAGGTTGAGCTGGCCGGTCGCCTCGATCCGCTGCCGCTGCGACTCGCGGAAGGCGTCGAGCTTCGCGGCGAGATCGGCATCGCCCGCCGACGCGAGGAGCGCGACGGCGAATAGCGCCGCATTGACGGCCCCGGCTTCCCCGATCGCAAACGTCGCCGTCGGGATCCCGGCCGGCATCTGGACGATCGAGAGCAGCGAATCGACGCCGTGGAGCGCCCGCGATTTGACCGGGACGGCGAGGACCGGCAGCCGGGTGATCGCCGCCGCCATCCCCGGCAGATGCGCCGCGCCGCCCGCCCCGGCGATCAGGCAGCGAAACCCGCGGTCCACCGCGCTTTCCGCATAGTCGTAGAGGAGCTTCGGCGTCCGGTGGGCGCTGACCACGCGCGCCTCCCAACCCACCCCGAATTCATCGAGCGTCTTGGCGGCTTGCCCGAGGGTCGGCCAATCGGATTGGCTGCCCATGATGATGCCCACGGCGGGAGCGGACGGGTTGGGAGATTGGTGGTCAGGTGTCATTGGATTGATCGTCTTTAGACCTATCTACCGGATTAGGCGAGGCAACATCGCGGTCAAATTTTCCCCGGCGCAAGACCGCGACGTCGGTGAGGTAGGCGATCACCGCGAAGCTTTCAAGATACTCCGCAGCAAGCCTTCCCATGATCTGATCGGCCACCTCAGCGGAAACGATGGATTCGATCTGGACGTTGCGACCTTCCCAATCCGAGGCCCGGACCCCGCGGGACCCCTCGCCCTCGACCGCGATGAGCGTGTGCCCGGTGGCTCCCTCATCGTGGACCAGCCGGATGAGTTGGTCTTTGAGGAGTCGCTCCGCGACAATGGTGACCTTTTTCAGCGGGAGTTTCATCGGTTCAGGGGGCGAGGAATTCGGCAAATTCTAGAAAGAGCGGGATGCCTATGACGAGGTTGAATGGAAAAGTAATGCCGAGGGAAAGCGTCAGGTAAATCCCCGGGCTAGCCTTCGGCAGCGCGATGCGGACCGCCGCCGGCGCGGCGATGTAGGAGGCGCTCCCGACCATGGCTCCGAGAACGGCCGCCCCACCTGCCGACATGCCCGCCCAGATCCCGCAAGCGACGCCGACCAGCCCATGCACCGCCGGGATCGCGCAACCGATCGCGACCAGCCGCAACCCCGCCTGCCGCATGTCGCGCATCCGCCGCGCCGCCACCGTCCCCAATTCGAGCAAAAACAGGCAGAGGACGCCTTTGAAGGGATCGGTGAAAAATGGGGCGACGGATTCCATCTTTTCTGCGCCGCAGGCGGTGCCGATTGCGAGTCCCCCGAGGAGCAGGACGATACTCTTCCCCGTCAAGACATCGTGGAGCGCTTTGCCGAGGCTGCCCGAGCCTTTGCCGCGGGCCAGGACGAGCCCCACGATGATGCCGGGAACCTCAAGGATCGCGACGAGCGCGGCAAGATAGCCCTCCGGCGCAAAGCCGGCCGCGCGCGCCCCCTCGATCGCCGCGAGGAACGTGACCGCTGAGACCGAACCGTAGTGGGCCGCAACAGCCGCCGCATCGGTTGTCGCCAATCGCGCAATATAGCGGGCGGCGGCGAAGGCGGAGAGCGGGGTCAGGATTCCAAGGAGTAGCGTAACCACCGCCGGTCCCACCAATTCCCCTAGTGGAGTCTGTGAGACGGACGCTCCCCCCTTGAGCCCGATCGCAAGGAGAAGGTAAATCGAAAGCCCCTGATAAACCGCATCGGGCAGCTCGAAATCGCTTTTGATCCATGCCGCCACGAGCCCTAGGGAAAAGCTCAGGATGATCGGTGAGAGGAGATTTTGGGCGATGATATCCATCAAAAAAGCGGATGACGCGAATCCGGCTACCGGAAGAACGGGAAACCCGCCACTCTGGAGACTGGCAAATCCCGGCTAATTTGGGACAGGATCGGCGCGCGGCACTCAAAAAAAACGCCGGCGCGGGGTGACCGCGCCGGCGATTGATCAAAGGGAATCTGCCGTTCCCGCGTGCCGACTAAACTTTCTCTGGCACCTCGTAACCCTTGCGATACTCGCGGGTGAGGAGCGCGAGGGCTTCGGGCGTGGCGGTGTCGCCGACGAAGGTTTCCTTTTCGGCGTCGATTTCGAGGAGCGAGCCGAGGCGGATGTCTTCTTTGGCGGGGTCGATCTCGTTGGCTTCGAGGTGGGCGTGGAAGTCGTCGATGACGTCGTTCCAGCCTTGGAATCCCTGGACCGAGGCGACCGCCTTGGTCGCGGTCGTAAGAATTCGCCGCGCCGAGCTGGTAGGAGATGTTGCCGAGGAATTGGCACCAGGCGCTGGAGTAGTGGATCTCTTCGATCTCGGCGTTGAGATCGCTTTGCTTCGGGGCGCATCGCGTTGACGAAGTTCTGGGCGTGCTTGCCGCCGCCGTCGCCGTCGAAGCTCTCGATCTTCTTGCCGTCCTTGTCGAAGGCGGCACCGCCGCCGCGCCCGTAGGCGTAGTATCCGTTTTCGCATTCGATGACGAGGAACCCGTTGGTTGCGGCGGCGCGCGTAGGTGTCCCCGGCACGCATGTCCTTTTTACGCGGCAGGTTGTGGACGTCCACGATGACCGGGATCTCGCCGGTATCCATATAGACGAAATGCGTGTTCGGCGTCTCGCCCGCATCATTCCAGGCGAGGCGAAGCGCCATGCGGCGAGGCCCGCTTGGGCAGCTTCACCTTGTCGCGGAAGACGACGTTGCGCAGGTCGTCGAGGATGTGCAGTCCCCAGTTGCCCAGCTCGCCGTTCCCGGTATTCCAATCCCAGTGCCAGTCTACGTAGTGGAATTTTCGCGGAAGATCGGGCGGTCCTGCGCCGGTCCGAGCCACAGGTCATAGTCGAGGCTCTCCGGCGGGGTCAGCGGCGTGTCGCGCTTGCCGATCGATTGGCGCAGCCCGTAGCGGTGCAGCGCACGTATTTGATCTTGCCCAGCTTGCCGGTGTCGAGGAATTCTTTGACCCTGGTCTGAGTTCGTCGCTCCGCTGCTGCGTGCCGCCTTGGACGAGGCGACCGTATTTGCGCTTGGCTTCCACGAGCTTGCGCCCCTCCCAAATATTGTGGGAGATCGGCTTCTCGACATGAACGTCTTTGCTTAAGGCCTGCACCGCCCAGATCGAGGCGAGGACGTGCCAGTAGTTGCAGGTCGAGACGATGACCGCGTCGATGTCTTTGTCCTCGATGACTTTTTGCGCAAATCGGTCGCGGTCTTGCGTGGCGCTGTGCTTCTGTTGTTGCGGTCGATGTTCTTCAGTCGACGTCGCAGAGGTAGGCGATCTCTACGCCCTTGATGTCGGAGAACCAATTGGCGGAGCCGCTCCGCGCCCGCCCAGCCCGATCGAGCCGACGCGGATGCGTTCGTTGGTACCCATGACTCGGGAGGCGGAAAGGGCGGGAACCGACACGTCGGCGGCGGTCGCGGACTTCAGGAAGGATCGGCGGTTTTGCTTCATGATAAGTGGATAGGGTTTTGCCCGGCGAAAGCGGGCGAGGGGTGGGGAGACGCTATCAGCCATCGGCAGGCTCGTAAAGCGTTGTCTCGCGCCTGAAACCCGCCATTTTCCCGTTGACCGGTCCGGTAGTTTCTCCCAAAATCGTTGGCTATGAAACGTTCCGCTCTCACCGCCCTTCTCCTCTCCCTCGCATGTGCCGCCGCGCCGCCGCCGTCGTCTATCAGAATCGACATCGACAGCACCTTTGGCGGCACCGCGATCAACACCCAGTCCGGCTGGACATCGTTAAATGTCGGAACCGGGGGGGGCGGCAACGTCACGGTGGGCGGTGTAACATTCGCAGCGTTCAGCGCTGACAGCTCCCCATGTACAACTTCGCCAACGATCTGACCCGCGATTTTCTCTACGATGACGGTGCCAGCCAGGCGGTTGGTTTGACGGTCAACGGCTTGCCGGACAACGACTGGATCGTCGAGGTGTAGGTATATGATGATACATCTCCCGCCGGTGACCAGATCGTCCGGGATCACCCAGTTTGGCGCGCCGGACGGAGTCCATCACGACTAACTTTGCACTCGAGGCAGACACACCGGTCATTCCAGTTCGACAGCGGCGATTTCGCCCCCGGCTTCGGGATCTTTACCCGCGAAAACAACACTAATGATCGGTCGCGCTTCAACGCGCTGCGCATCACCTCGGTGCCCGAACCCGGCCGCGCCGCGTTGCTCGCCTTCGGCGCGCTCGGCTTGATCGCCCGCCGCCGCCGGTAAGTGCGGTCGCTGGCAAATTCCGCGTTGGCGGGCGGGACTTCTTTGCGATAGATCGGGAACATGGAACCGATCCTCGCCAACGACTTCAAGCGCCAATGGGATGCCATCCGCGAGCCGGCGCTAGCCGCCGCCGACCGCGTCGGCTGCTCGGGATGGCTCATCCTCGGACGGGAAGTCGATGCCTTCGAGCGAGAGCTGGCCGATAGCTGGGATCTGCCGCACGCCATCGGCTTCGGCAATTGCCTCGACGCCACCGAGCTGGCGCTGCGGGCGCTCGACCTCCAGCCCGGCGAGCCGGTCCTGACCACGCCGCTCTCGGCATTCGCCACGACCTTGGCGATCGTCCGCGCCGGCGGCCGGCCGGTCTTCTGCGATGTCGATTCCCGCGGGCTGATCGACCTCGACCGCGCCGAAGCATGCCTCGCGAAGGACAACGCGCCGCGCTTTTTCGTCCCGGTCCACCTCTACGGATTCCCGCTCGACATGGCGCGGCTCGCCGCGATCCGCGAGCGCTCCGGCACCCGGATCATCGAGGACTGCGCCCAGTCGATCGGCGCGGTGCAGGGCGGGGTGAAGGCGGGAGCCGCCGGCCACATCGCGGTGACCAGCTTCTACCCGACGAAAAACCTCGGCGCGATGGGCGACGGCGGCGCGGCGCTGACCCGCGACAGCGAGCTGGACGCCGCCCTGCGCAGCCTGCGCGATTACGGCCAGACCGAAAAATACGTCCACGCCTTGCTCGGCAGCAACAGCCGGCTGGACGAACTCCACGCCGCCATCCTGCGCGACGCCCTGCTCCCGCGCCTCGGCGGCTTCACCAAACACCGCCGCGCGGTCGCCGCCGCCTACCGCGCGCGCCTCGCCAATCCGCTCATCGAGATCCCCGCCGAGCCGGAGGACGCCGAGTGCGCCTGCCACCTCTTCCCGGTCCTCGCCCCGCGCGAGCGCCGCGACGAATTCCTCGCCTACCTGCGGGACGAAAAGATCGGCGCCGCCATCCACTACCCGATGGTCATCCCCGACCAGCCCGCCCTGATCGACGCGCCCGCCGGGTTCGAGGTGCTCGATGCCCTAGAAAACGCCCGGTCCATCGCCGACCGCGAGGTTTCGCTCCCGATCCACCCGTTCCTGCGCGATGCTGAAGTCGACCGCGTGGTCGAGGTGGTGAATGCGTGGCGCTGAGGGTCCGCCGATCACCGGCGCCTAGATCCTGCGTCGCCGGCCGGCCAATGCCGTTCCGAGAAGCGCCAGCACCGTCAAGGCGGAAGGCTCGGGAACCGTGGCGACCGTGATCCGGTCGTAGGTCACCGTATGGGTCGGAAGCCCGGCGGCGGCTCCGGGACCCTGGTTGGAGGCGAGCACATACCAATCGGTGGTGGAGCCGAAAACGCTGGCGAAATCAGTGCCCGCCGCCGCCCATGTCCCGGAATTAGCCAACGTGGTTGCGGCACCGCCCGGCGCATTGATTCCATCCACCGAATACGACCAGCCGACTGGATCGGCGCTTAATGTAGCGGTGAACCCGTCCTGGATTGAGGCGAGCTCGATCGACGAGGGCATCGCATCAAGGATGAAATCGGCTGCCGCGGTATTGTTATTGTCCCCGACGACGAATCCGAGGCCGTCTCCGCTGCCGGTCCGGGAGGTGGTGCCGAAAAGGACGATCCCAAAACTGCCGACCGTGGCGTCGCGGAAAAAAACCGTATTGCTGGTTACCGCTCCTAGAAAGAACCCATTCGCGCCCGGCGCAGGAACGCCTTGGCTCGCCACGACGAAGGTCATGGTAAATCCGCCAGACTCCGCGCTCGGATTGAACGAAACGGTGCTCGCGATCCCCCGGTTGGTGTCAGACTGGGTCAGCACAACCTCCGAAAAGCACCGATCCCGATTCGGTGATATTGTGCGCCGAAAACGTGCGGACGTTGCCCACGCTTTGCCAGCCTGTCACCGTTCCGTCATCGAAATGGTCGTCGATGACCACAGTCGTCGCGAGGTGCCGGCGCGGCAAGGGCTACTAACAAGAGGAGAGGTGAGTGAAGTAGATTCATGGGATTGGATTGATCTCCAGAGCAAACGGAGCGCGGCATCAAGCCAAAATTTTGCATCTGGCGTGCGGCGTGCTGGCTCAATGCGAGGTCACCTTGGTCAGCAGCCCGCGCTGGCGGACCGATTTCAAGATGAAGGCGTAAAACGCGGCGGCGGCGGCGAGGTAAACGAGGTTGAGCGCCAGGGCGAGCCCGAGCGTGCCCCACGGCAGCGGGCTTCCCGCCAAGGTCGCGCGCATCCCCTCGAAGACATGGGCGATCGGCAGCGCCTTGCTGATCGGCTGGAGCCAGGCGGGCAGTTCGCTGATCGGGTAAAAGACGCAGGCGAACGGCTGCACCATGAACGGCACCGCCCAGGCCAGCGTCTCGGCGGCTTGCCCGAAGCGCAGGATCAACGCAGTGGAAAACATGCCGAGCGCCCAGCCGAAGAGCATCAGGTTCGCGAAAAACGGGAGCAGCCCGACATTCAGCGCGGTCAGGTCAAAGGCGTAGGCGACCTGCGCGATGACCATCAGGACGGCGGTCGTCACGCCCACCCGGATCACGCCGACCCCGCAGCCGGCGGCGACGTATTCTCCCGCCCGGACCGGCGCGACAAAGACGTTGAGCAAATTGCGCGTCCACACGTCTTCCAAAAACGAGATCGCCACCGCCTGCTGCGCGCGAAACGTGACCTCCCACAGGATCATCCCGCCGATCAGCCACGCGCCGAGATACGCCAGATCTTGATCGGCGCCGACATTCTGCATGAACTGCGAGAAGAAGCCCCAGACCAACAGCTCGACAATCGGCCAGAAAAGGACCTCGACAATCCGCACCCATCCCCTCGTGTAGAGGAAGAGGTAGCGGAGGATCAGGGCGCTGATGACGGAGGGGTTCAGGGGAGTCGTTATTGGTTATTGGTTGTTAGTTATTGGTTGGTTGTCTGCTGTCCGTCCACGACTTCGCCGCTGCGGGCGACGCGGATGAAGACGCCTTCGAGCGAGTCTTGGTCGAACGCGGCTTTGATTTCGTCGGGCGTGCCTTGGGCGAGGATCTTGCCGCCGTGGATGAAGATGATGCGGTCGCAGATTTCCTCGATATCCCGCATGTTGTGCGAGGTGTAGAGGATGCCCATCGCCGAGCGCGACTGCACATCGAGGATCGCCTTGCGCACCTTGTCGGCGATGTCCGGGTCCAGGCTCGCCGTCGGCTCGTCGAGCATGAGGAGCTCCGGCTTGTTGAGCAGCGCCTTGCACAGGTTCAGCCGCGTGCTTTCCCCGGACGACAGGCGTCCGGTGACGTGGTTGCGCAGGTGGGCGATCTCGAACATTTCGAGCAGCTCGGCGATGCGCTGCTTCGGCTCCGGCACGCCGTAGATCTTGGCGAAGACATAGAGGTTCTGCCAGGCGAGCAAGTTCCCCGGCAGATCGGCGTAGGCGGAAGAAAAGTTCGCCCGCCGCAGGATCGCCGCGCGGTGCTTGCGCAGGTCCATGCCAAAGGCGCGGATCGCCCCGCCGTCCGGATACGTCAGCCCCAGCAGCATGTTCATCGTCGTCGTCTTCCCCGCGCCATTCACGCCCAGCAGCCCCACGATTTCCCCGCGCCGCAATTCAAGGCTCAAGTCCGCGACCGCCACCTCGCCATCGTAAACCTTGCGCAGGTTCGCGGCGGTCAGGATCGGTTCGGCAGGGGCTTCGGGCATGGGGGAAAGGAAGATGCTCCCATATTCCCCACGCACGCTTCTTCAAGCCTTCAGGGTCAGAATTTGTAGCCGAGGTGGAAGCGATTCTCCGCCCCGCCGGTTCTCAGTTAGGTCCCGCAGATCTGGCGGCGCGCCGGAGCACCTATTTCACGTTCGTCCAAATCGATGCCGAGACGGAGATTCTCGCAGGAGGGAGGAATGACATGAGAGGTTCCGCGCGAGGTATTCCAGGCGCAAAGCGGTCGGCTCGCCACGCGTCGCCGGTCGCCTGAAATGCGGCGATCCGTTCTTGGGCGGAATGGGCGATCTCTGGTTCATCGCGGAGGGATGCCGGATCGTAGCCAGGTAGGCAGGGACCGCCAGCGACGCAGCCACCGGAACGCCGTCCGGATGCAATTCCGCCCCGGCAGGGGCAGCAGATCCGGCGGCGCGCCAGCCCTCGGGTTAGTTCTGCTATTGCGCGGATCCGGTGGGCTGCGCTCGCCTCGGTCTCGCAGGAAATGCACCGGCTACGATCCGCAGCCCCTCCGGGGCGGATGGCAGCCGAGTTTTTTGGCGGCGCGGCGTATAGACTCGCATTGCCTAAAATAATTGCGGGAATCGACAGCCCAAAGCGCGCTGGTTTGCTCTGGCTCAGATGAGGCTGAGCGTCATGCCGCAAGTCCCCACTCCCTGGAGGGATTTAGCAACTGTGTTTTTCGATTTCTCCAGTACCACCCAGTTTTTCAGTCCGCGCGCGGGCGCGCCCGCTGCCGGGGGGGCGGCGGGAGGCGGTTGGGCGGGCTAGGGGGTGGCGGCGGCGGTACTGGCGGGGGCACGATGGCGGTGTCCGGGGAGCCGGGGGCAAGTTGGCGCATGGTATCGCGCCCGAGGGTGTTGAGGCGCGCCAGCAGCTTGCGCATGGCGGCGGTCAGGGCGAGTTTCGGCGGCTTGCCCCGGGCGACCAGCGCGCGGTAGAAGGCGCGGATCTGCGGGTTGTGCGAGGCGGCGCTCAGCGCGGTAGTAGCAGAGGGCGCGGCGGACTGCCGCGCGCCCGCCGCCGGTGAGCGCCAGTAGCCCACCCGCCGCTCTGGCGGGCGTGGGGCGCCAGCCCGGCAGGGAGGCGGACTGCCCCGGCGCAGGGACCCCAGCTCGGGCATAAGGGCGAGGGCCAAAGCGAGAGGGCGGTGACCTCGCCCACGCCGGGCACGGACATGGCGCGCAGGGCGGCGAGCAGGGCGCGGGCAGCGGAGCGGCGGCGGCGCGCCCGTGCGCTCGCGGGCGGCGGCGATGCGCCGCTCCACGCAGTCCAGCAGGGTGGCTGCCGCCCGGCGCTCCGCAGCACCCTCCAGCGCCTCCAGCATGCCCGCCACCTGCTGGCGCACCGCCTTGAGAGCCTCCAGCGCCCGCAGCGCCTCGGACAGCGCGGCGTGCGCCCCGGACAGCCGCCCGGCGGCGGCAGGCGGCAGGTCGGCCGCCGCGGCATGCGGCGATCATCCGCGCGTCGATGGCGTCGGTCTTCGCCCGCTGCCCCATCGCGCGGGCGAACTCGCGCACCGCCCTCGGGTTGACCTCGCACACCCACTGCCCCGCCGCGCAGAACGCCCGCACCAGCCCGCGAGAGTAGCGCCCGGTCGCCTCGCAGCTGGCGCGCACCGCACCGCCCAGCCGCGCGCCCTCCGCGCGCGCCCACGCCAGCACCCGGCCGATGCCCTCCGGCGTGTTGTCCTCCCGCCACTGCCGCCCGTCGCAGTAGAGGTCGAGGTGGCGCTTGGAGACGTCGATCCCCAGCTCTGCGGCGGGCGGCGCGGGCTGGCTCGGCTGGGTTACTGGCGGCTTCGCGCCAAGGGGGCTTGCGGGTTTGGCTGGCATGGCTTTGGTTGGTTGTGGCGCGCGCCGCCCTGCCTTGTGGGCGGGCTCCGCCCCCCCTTCGCCCTGGCGGGGAAGGGGCAGGGCGTGCCCCGGCAACTGTCGAACCGCACGCGCCGATTTTTGTGATCGCGGAGGCAGGCCCTGCTAAATCGCGGGCACAGGCATTACTACTGGAGCGCCCCGCCCTCGGGTGGAAATACCCGGTCTCGCCCCTCCGCCTACCCATTATCCCACATCCCGATCCCACAAGGGTGGAGTCGATAGTGTATAGCCCTTATTTTCAACATGGATTGCAACAAGACCAGCGCTTAGCGGGTCGATCCCGCCGTGGTCGTGCGCTGCTCGCTGACCCACCCCTCCCCCTCCTAGGAGGGGCGATTGAGATCCGCGACGCCCGGATTGCGCGGCGCCCTGTGGCTCGCAAGATGTAACGGGGTTTAAAATAAATTGGCGTAAATCTCTTTGGCAATCAGTCTAGATTCCGCGCCTGACTCGTCATTGCCCAAGCCGGGGCGTCTGGGTTTAGGGCGTGTTCGTTTCGCTACAGCGCGACTCCAGCCTGTCCCTCCAGTAGAACGGTCGCTGGCTGTGATGGGCGAGCGCTACGATCCAGATGGTGCCTTCGTGCGGGAAATAGATGAGGTGGTAGGGAAACCGCTTGAGATTCACCCGCCGGTGGTCGCCGAGGTGCCGCGCGCGATACCGCATCGGATCTTCGAGGATGCGCGCCACCAGTTTGTGGAGTCCACCTCCAAATCGGCGGCGAACTCCTCCCTCGACCAGTGGAGCGCGGTGTAGTCCGATGCGGCAGCTCCTGCCTCGCCAGCGGATGAAGAGTGTCTAGGCATTGGCGCGGCGTTGTTCCGGCTCGCTCTCGAAGCTCGCGCATGACCTCGTCGTGCGGAATACCTTCGACGCCCCGCTTTGGAGATGTCATCGATGCGAGATGCGATTTCGGCATTCCATGCCTCCTCGACCTCTGGGGCGATGGTAGGTTCTCGATGAGGCGGTCGATCAGCTCCCTGTTGTTCGGGGGAGGCAAGAGTGCCTCCTGTTCGATTTTTCGAGTGTTGTCATAGGTGAATTCTAGCAAAAAAGGCGCGCCTGTCGAGGGGGCGCAAGGCGCAGATCCGAAGCGGACCAGCGCCACATCTTGGAGGCAGCCGCCCGCCGCGCTCAAGCCGCAACACCGCCATGCGACACCCACTTAAAAACGAAACCGGTTTCATTTCACTTGGAACGAATGACTGTGGCGAAGCTTTACGTCATCTGCCGCGAAGCCATCGGTGAGGTAAACTGTGCAGCGGGATGTAGAGTCCACCCTCGGGCGTATAGCGGACATCCTGAAGTCGTCCCCTACCAACACGCCACATGACAACATGAATTCTGAGGGGCGTGCCTAAATACACTTCATCGTATTCCAGCCGCACCACCCGCTTCTGCTGCAATGGTCAATGTAGGAACAAAGATAGTCCTCGATTGCCTCAGATTCATGGCGTTCATTGGAAATGCTACGGCGACTTGTCAAAAAATCACGGCAGGCGAATTCGATTTCTGCCAGCGTATCCTCAGGGATCGGATCGATGACACCTGTCGAACTCGATTCATCTGTCCAGCCCTCGATGGAAGAAAAGTAACGCGTATGCTGGGCTTCATATTTATGGAGGATCGGATTTAGGGTTGAAACTGCCCATTTTCGGAAGGCACGCAGCGTTTCATCGCTTAACATCAAAGATTGGTCGGAAAAAGACCACGTTCGAGCTGGTCGGCTCTACGAGGGAAGCCTAATTGAATTCGCGGCTCTCATGACGCTTTGAGGCACTAAGTCCTCCGACCCAGATGGGTCGGCACCGCTCAACTTCGGATTAGAATGGGGCAAAATTCCTTCCCCGTTGCCGCCAACGATCATCGCCGTCGCGATTTATTTTAAAACCACAACAGCAGGAGCACGAGAATTGATAATCCTAGAGCGACCCATTTCATCTTTTATGACGCTACGGGCAACCGGCAAAGTGTCAACGCTTGGGGCGCTGGGCGCTTGGACGGCCGAGCATTGGCTCCAGCGCCTCAAAGCTCAAAGCCCGCCCGAACGCCCGATAAGCCCGAAATACCAATCGAGAAATTCCGGCCCGTAGAAGATCCAGATGGTGGCTCCGAGGGCGAGCCAGGGTCCGAAGGGGATTTTTGACCCCCATTCTTCGCGGCCGGTGACGCGGGAGGCAAGGGCGACGGCGGCTCCGAGGACGGAGGCGGCGAGGACGGTGAAGAGGACCGCTTTCCAGCCGAGAAACGCGCCGACCAGCGCCATGAATTTGACATCGCCGAACCCCATCGCCTCGCGCGGGATGGTCGCCTTCTCCGCCGTGCCCCGGATTTCTTTGACGTCGCCCAGATCCCACGACCGCCCCTCAAAGCGGATCGTTTCGCTGGATCGTGCATTGCCCGGCGCCGAGATCCTCGCCGTTGATCTGGAGGGTGGCGCACTCGACGACCAGGCGGTCGCTGGCGCGGTGAGGATTTCATCCCCCGAGCTGCACCGATTCGTCGCCGAATGCGATCATCAGGTTTTTCATCCTCGCCTTCCTGCGTGATGCTCCACGCCACCGGTCCGTCTTCGGTGGAGAAATCGACCTTCTTTTTGCCAAAGGCGAGCTTGCCGAGCAAGGCGATCGACAGAGCAGGAAAAATCCGTCGCCGCGCCGTGGCAAACCACATCAGCCCCTGCCGCAATTGATCGCTTTGTAGAATTCGGGCAGGATCATCAACTTCGGCACCAGCGCGCAGGCGACCAACCCGGCGACCGTGCCGCCGATGGTGATTTCGTCGGGATGATCTGGTGTTCGGCATCGATAAATGCCGCCGCGACGAAGAGCGAGATGAGGACCCAGAAGGCGAGCATGACCGGTAGTTGGTGCCAGAATTTCAAGGCGATGCCGAGATAGAGCAACGCGGTGAGCAGCTCCACACCCCAGTAGCGCGCTGATCCTTTGCGCCGCAGTTCTTCGCACTTCCCGCCCAGTTGCCAACCAGCTCACCAGCGGGATGTTATAATACCAGGGAATCTGGTATTGGCACGACAGGCAAAACGAAGCGCTTCGGCTTCCCCACCGAGATATCGCGCGGCAGCCGGTAGATGACCACGTTCAAAAACGACCCCACGCACGCGCCAAACGCGAGCGAGAAGGCGACGACGGCGGCAAAAATGCGCGGGTTTTCGAGTAGGACGGAAATCACGATGATCACCATGACAGTAATTTTAATAATTTCTAGGTATTTTTAGGTCGATTTCGCGAATGAGGGGACTTCCTCACCGAGGCGGGCGCGCCGCCGAGGCACCGATCCCGATTCGGCTTGCGGGCGGATCGGTGGAGCGGCAGACTCGCGGAGCCAAAACCTCCCATGAAGATCACCCGACGCCTATTCCTCGCGGGCATCGCGATTGCCTGCGCTGCCCTGCCGCCCGCCGCCGATGCGATCCAGATCCACGGACCGATCGCCCAATGGTATCGCGACCCATCCACCACCATGACGCTCCACTGGATCGTGCGCGGGAGCGCGCCGAAGGCGGCGGAGGGCAAGTGGGCGCTGGGCAAAGCGGGGTTCGGCTACGGGGACAACGACGACGCCACGGCGGTGGCGATGAAGGGGCGCTACCCGCGGCTCTACGTGCGCAAGGCGTTCGACGTCCCGGCGGGTGCAAAGCTGGAGGGGGTCGAGATCCTTCTGAAAATCGATTACGACGATGCGTTCGTCGCGTTTTTGAACGGCAAAGAAATCGCCCGGAAGGACGTGAAGCGCGGGCGCGGAGCGAGCGCCACGGGATTGGAATCGCACGAAGCCGGGGAGCCGGTCTCGATCTCGGTCGGCGCGGCGGCGGATCTGCTCAAGGTCGGCGGCGAAAACATCATCGCCATCGAGGGGCACAACCACGAGATCAACAGCAGCGACTTCAGCCTGCATCCCTCGCTTTTCCTCCGCGCGCGCGGCGAAGACCGCCCGATCATCCCGGAGGGAGCCATCTGGGAATACTACGCCGGCGGCGATCCGGACGCGGGCTGGGACACCGCGACCGGCGTCGAAGAGATTCCGGAGGAGCCGGCCGCCGAGCCCGCGCCGATGCTCGAAAACGCATTTGCCATCAGCTTCCGCGAACTCCGCGGCGAGAACAACAGCGGCTGGATGACCGGGATCGTGAAAACCCGCGCCTTCGCCGACACCGGCAGCATCATCTGCACCGCCGATTTGCAGAAGCTCAAGCCGGATACCGAATACTTCGCCGAGATCTCCAGCGGCGATTCCGAGCGCCCGCCGCCGCGACCGGGCCCTGCACCGCGCTCGCCGAGCGACCGGCGGAAATCGAACGTGACCGGCGGCGACATGTATCACCAGCGCGGGTGGCTGGACGCCATGAATGCGCAGCGTTTCTACGAGCAGGACTCGATGTTTGCGCTGCTCGGCGGCGATCTCGCCTACGCGAATTTACCGCGACGAGGCGCGCTGGTATGATTCGTCGATTCGTGGGCGGCGAAGGCGGTCTCGCCCGACAAATTCATGGTCCCGATGGTCGTCGCGATCGCGCAACCACGAGGTGGACGGCAACGCTACTGCTGCCGGTTTACCAAGGCGAAATTCTTTTACAGCCTGTTCGCGCTGCCGGAGGGCAAGAGCAACTACGCGCTCGACTTCGGGGATTGGATGAGCCTGATCCAGCTCGACAGCAACCACACGCAGCCGGTCGCCGCCCAGACCGCGTGGCTGGCGGATGCCCTGGCCAAGCGCGGCGCGGTGCCGCTGAAGTTCGCCTGCTACCACCGCCCCGCCTGGGGCACCGGCACCAAGGGCAATATCACGGAGATCCAAGCGCAGTGGTCGCCGCTCTTCGAGCAACACGGCGTGCTCGCCGCCTTCGAAAACGACCACCACGTCTACAAACGCAGCCGCCCGCTCAAAGCCGGAGCCGTCACCGACGACGGCGTCCTCTATCTGGGCGACGGCGCGTGGGGCGTCGAGACCCGCAAGATCCCGCCTAGCGCCTCAGGTTTAAATTACCTCGCCAAGTTCGCCAGCGAGCGCCACCTCATCGTTGCCACCATCACCGCCGCATAGCGGTGAAATACGAGGCGGTCAAAGCCGACGGCGAAGTCTTCGACAGCTACGTCTCAGGTGGTCGCCGCGAAGTAGCACGGATTTTCAATCCGTGGGCGGCTGTGGCGATGCGGCAACGACCGATTTTTGGCAGGAAAATGGGGGTAGGAAAATTCTTAAGCCGTGTGGAGAAGGAATGGCGGCGGTCGAAAGCGGCGCGCGCCTAATAAGTAGCACGGATTTGCAATCCGTGGGGCGGAAACGCCGCGCCAAATCCTTCTTCCTGTCGCCGCCACCACGGATTGCAAATCCGTGCTACCTCGTGACAGCATGGGCGACAGATGATCGCCTCCCGCGAGTTGTCGATGGGATTCGCCTCCCTACAATGCGGAGGCATTCTGCTGCCGGGCGATGTCGTTGAGCGTGACGTAGCCGAGGAGCCGGTGGGGGGCGACGGCGCTGAGGATCGGGGCTTGGCGGACGTCGGCGTGGAGCATTTTGTTGGCGGCGTCGCGGATCGAGGTGTCGGGCTGGAGGGCGACGACCGGGTGCGCATTGTCGTCGATGAGCGAGGCGGCAGTCGCCTCTGGATCGGCGTTGGCGATCTCTGAGAACGCGAGGATGCCCGAGACGGCATCGTCTTCGCCCAGCACGGGAAAGGTGCGGAAGCGGGCTCCGGATTCGCGGAGTCGGCGGAGCGCCTCGCCGCAGGAATGCGATCCGCGCACGGCGGTGACCTCGTGGGTCATGATGGCGGAGACGGGCAGGTTTTGGTAATCCTGCGGGCCGCGATAGGCGGGCATGTGGCGCAGGGTGACGCCGTCTTGGAGCAGCAGCGCATTGTAGATCGGGACGGGGCCAAAGCGGCGGGCGATGCGCCAGGCGATCATGTTTCCAGCCATCAGCGGCAGGATGAGCGAATAGCTGCCGGTCATTTCAAAGATGATGATGAGCGACGTGAACGGGCAGCGGATGACGGCGGCGAACATCGCGCCCATGCCGAGCAGGACGCAGGCGCCGAGGATCTTCTCGCCGCTCGGGAAGCCGGGGATCGGCACCCAGCCGTCCAGCGCGACCGCGCCGGCTCCGACCAGCGCGCCGAGCATCCCGCCGAGAAAGAGGGTGGGCGAAAACAGCCCGCCCGACCCGCCGCTGCCATACGCCGCGACGACCGCCGCGAGCTTGAAGAAAAACAGAATGGCGATGATCTGCACGGCAATATGTCCCTCGAACGCGCGCTCGAGGCTCTCGTAGCCGATGCTCCAGACCGAGTTCTGCGCATCCCCGTAGCGGCCAGTCAGGAAGAACGCGCCGAGCGCGATGCCGCCGCATAGCGCGCCGCCGAGCGCCGGGCGCGACCACGGGGGCAGCGGCGACTTGCGGAAGCCGGCGCGGACGCCGAGCACCAGCCGCACGAACCCGTGCCCGAGCAGCCCGGCGGCGAGCCCCATCGGCAGCGCGACGAGCATCCAGAGCGAGGTGTCGTAGTGGGCGGCGAGGTGGGCGGGCAAGACCGGGTCTTCGCCGAGGATCGAGCGGGAGACCGCAGCGGCGATGACGACCGCCACGACCATGCCGCCGAGCGCGCGCATCGAGAAGTTGTCGAGCAATTCCTCAAACACGAAGGCTCACGCGGAGAGAGCGGCGCATTGAAGGCCGCCGCGATGCCCGCCGCCATCCCGACCGATCACTGCGCGCTGCCGCTCCGGATCGCGGGAATGCCCAGCGCGCGCGGTGCACGAGGCGATCGCCGAGCTGAAGTGGACGGTCGGTCCTCGCACCGAGGCTGTTGCCCAGCCCGACGTAAAGCGCGCCGAGCAGCCAGCGCCAGATCCCGGCGAAGCCGCCGACGATCCCGCCTTTGGTTGTAATACGCCGCCTTGGTCTGCGTGGAGCCGCTGCCCGCCGCATCCGGCGCAAAATACTGGACGCCGACGCCGACGGCCAGCCTTACCAACGCCTACCAACCAGCAGCGCACAAAACGCGATGGCTGACATGCGCTCGAGGCCAGGTCCCACAATCCGGTGAACAATTCGTGGATCGCCAGGGAAGGCGACCGCCGCGATCCCGCAGAGCAAGCCGACGCCGACGCACAGGACCATGAAGCGCTGCCCGTCGGTATGGGCGCGCAGCCAATCCGGGATCGACCGTCGGCTGCTTCGCCATCGCCCTACCCGGGATCGCGATCCTTTCCAGCGGTTCGGGCACGACGATCCGCGCGCCGGGCATGTTCGCCGAGCTTCGCTTTGAACCACGCCGTCGCCTCCGGATCGCCGTGGACCAGCAGGATCGTTTTCGGGCGCACCTGTTGGCGTAATCGCGCAGCGCCTCTCATGCGCGTGCGCGCTGAAGTCGAATTCCTCGGACATCGCAGCGCAGGTCGCAGGGCGGCACGTCCGGCGCAAGCTGATCGGATCGCCGCGCTCCGACGACCGGATCACGCCGGATGCATGATTGCGGATCGGCGTAGCCGACGAACAAAATGGCGTCGCGCGGATTGTCGATCACGTAGCGGGCGAAGCCGTTGGACACCGTATTTTCGGTCATCATGCCGCTGGACAATGCGTAGATGTGGCCGGGTTCGTAGCGCAGCTCGCGGCGGCGCTTTTTCCGCGGCTGGAGTTCCAGCCCGATGTCTTGCATCAGGCGGAACCCCTCGTGCTGGCGGCGCACCCGCGTGGAAAACCGGTCCGCGATCAGCGACATCTTCGCGCCCAGCCCGCCGATGTGGATCGGCGCGTGCGGATCTGCCGCTGTCGCGCAGCTCGTGCAGCATCCGGAGCAGTTCCTGCGTCTTGCCCAGCGCGAACACCGGGATCAGCGCCGCGCCGCCCCGGTCCAGCGTGCGCCCGATCGCCCCTACCAGCCGCGCCTTCTCCGCCGCCCGCGTGTACGGCGGCACTGCTCGGCGCTACCCCGGCGTGGTCTCGAGGATCAAGGTATCGATCGGCTCGTCGGGGAAATCCGCCGCCCGCGACAGGCTCGTCTTCGAAGTGGACGTCGCCGGTGTAAAAGACCTGGCTGCCCGTCGAAGCGCAATAAAACGCCCGCCAGCCCCGAGGATGTGACCGCTTTCAAAAACTCCGCGCGCACCCCGCCGCCGATGTCGAATGACCACTCGCCGCCGGGTAGCGCCAGCCGTCCGCCAGCCGGTCCACCTCCTTGTGCGTGAAATACGGATACTCGGTGATGCCTAGCTCGGTGCGCTTCGCCGTCATCACGTTGACCGAATTGTGCAACATCGCCTCGCCAGTTCCGCGCCGGTCGCCTCCACGTCATGAAAACTGGCGCGCCCGATGCCGCCGCATCAGCAGCGGCAGCGCGCCCACGTGATCGAGGAAGGCATGCGTCACTACCGCGTCCAAATCGCCGCATGCGATCTCATCGAACCGCGGCAGCGAATCGCGCCCGTCATACTTCGGGTGGATGCCGCAATCCAGCGCCACCGAAAACCCGCCCATCTCCAGCAGGTAGCAATCGCCCCTGGATCTCGGCGGCACGGGTCAGGCTGGTAAAGGCGATGGACAAGGGCGGGGTCATTTCGCGGCTGAGCAGAGTCTTAGGGAGGACGCCGCGCGGGCAAGGGGCGAGTTTCGCCCCCCCGGAAGCGGCGGCGATCGCGCCACGCGGCGGCACCAAATCCCCCCGCAAAACCGCAGTGGTCGGTGCGGTGGCACAGCGATCTCGGCTTTGCTGCGATCAAGGTGCCCGGCACAGGGTTCCTGAACCTGGTGCCCTGGCAACGAGCCGCAGTTGGTTGGCACCCCTACCGGGGTGCGCGGATTCGCCGGAGATCTCCGGTGGTATCGCTGCGCTCAACCACTGGCTAGGCTCTGATGCCTCCGGCATCCGGGGCAGCAGGTTCTGGCGCTATCGAGTCCGGCGTTCTTCCAACTGCAAGGGTCACCCAAACGGACCCGGACCCAGGTTCATTCAATCGATCACTTCACGCTCGTTACGGTCTATCCGTAAATGCCGCGACCGGGTTAACCAAGGGTCAGCCGCAAGTAAGCCGTAGTTACTGCGCACCCTACCGGGGTGCGCGGATCGGATTTCCGTGGTATCGCTGCGCTCAACCACTGGCTAACAGCTCTGATGCCTCCGGCATCCTGGCGAGGTTCTGGGCCATCGGCTCCTGGTTCCTACAGCCGCCATGGTCACCCTGCGAACTCCGGATTCAATCAATCGATCACCCATGCTTCCGCACGTCTATCCGTAAAAACGCGGCGTTTCTACTAATTAAACGGAGGGACAGTGTTTCTACCAGCCGGAACCGCCTGCTAGCAGATGATCGCTGCGTTCTCACGCGCATCATTGAACGCGCTCAAGCCCGGAAAGCGCACCCGGAGGGTGCCGCCGTTAGCCGGTGGTTGAGCGCAGCGATACCACCGGTAGCGTCAGCACATCAAAGGCACCCGGCAGGGTGCTAGCCGATCCCACTACCCTCTTCCGTTCACTGATGCCCTCGACCTACACAAGCCTCCACTACCACATCATCTTTTCGACCAAGAATCGGGAGGATTGCCTCGCCGCTGAATGGCGGGCGAGCCTGCACGAATACCTCGGCGGATGCGCCCGAGGACTGGGAGCCCAACCCGAAGGCGTTGGCGGCGTCGGGGATCACGTCCACCTTTTGCTATCGCTCAGAGCGACGCATTGCCTGTCCGATTTCATGCGAGAATTGAAGAAGGCGTCATCGGTTTGGATCGGCGAATCCTTTAAGAGTCCACGCTTTCACTGGCAAGAGGGTTACGCCGCATTTTCCGTCAGCCCCTCCGCCTTGGAAAAGGTGCGCCGGTATATCGCCAACCAAGAGTCGCACCACCGCACCGTATCGTGCCGGGAGGAACTTATCTCATTCCTCCGAAAATCGGTGTCGCCTTCAAGATGAGAAATATTATTTGACTGAGGTCGAACTCGCTGGCACCCCTGCCGGGGTGCGCTGCATCGGTGATTTTCCTGGTGGTGGTCGCTTCGCTCAACCACCGGCTAATCGCTTTGATGCCTCCGGCATCCGGCATCCGGCATCCGGCATCCGGCATCCGGCATCCGGCGGCTGGCGGCTGGCGGCTGGCGGCTGGCGGCTGGCGGCTGGCGCTGGCGGTTGGCGGCTGGCGGCTGGCGGCTGGCGGCTGGCGTCGAGACACAATCGACCTCCCGCAACTATACAACCGCCACCACGCGATCTCAGCTTCGACCATCAATCCCGGCGTTCACTCGCGCGTCCGGCTCTGCAGACACGCTCCCCGTCAAGCGCACCCGGAGGGTGCCAGCCCATAGCCGGTGGTTGAGCGCAGCGATACCACCGGTAGCTTCGGCGAAGCCGTTGCACCCCGGCAGGGGTGCCAGCCGGTCCGGCAACATATCTCTAGCAAGTGACCGTTTTCGCATCCGCCTCGCGGAATAGATCTCCACTTATTTTCCCACTTCCTCCCAAATATAATAGTATTTTCGACCGTCAACCCCAGAAGTGATCTAGTCTAGCGACCAAGCCCGGATCAGGGATGGAATCTACGATTACGCCGATCTCCCCCTCGCAGACCAAATAAGGGTCGCCTTTGGCCGATCCATCAGAATAGTGCTTCGGCAGATTTTCACGTTTGCCCTAAATCGCGTCCCAAGGGAACATCTCCCTGAAGTTTCCGGATACCTCTACTCTTGTAGATGGAGCGGGAAAACGCCGACCGGCATCATGCGCGGGCGAAAAATAGCCCCTGTCCTTTACCAATTCCAGCAACACGCCTTCTGGTATTCCGACCTTGGATTCAATAAATTCTTTTGCTCATTTTTTGGTCTCTGCGTTTGGGTCGATCAGGAAGCACAAAACTAAAGAGGTCAAGCACCCTTCTTTAGAATCCGCTCCATCAAATCAGATGACTCCCGAATCGCGGTGGACCTTCGAAACCCCAACAAATGAAAATGCCGTGGCATCCTCGCCTAGCGCGAGCTAAAAAGACGATCCCGCCGATGCCCTGCCTCCGCCAGCTCCACCTGCCCAGCCTGACGCCATCGCGGCCGCGCTGGCTTGGAGCCTCGGCTACCTTGCGCTTGGCGAGAAACCGTTCGGCGAGGAGTTTGGGCGCGCTTTGAAAGCGGGCTGCCGAAGGGCGGGAGCCGCGTTGGGACCAGGACGCGGCGCGGGCTTGCGGCGGCGGAGCCAATGCCGCAATATGCCTCGCCCTGCTGGCGCCGCCCTGCTCTGGGCGAAACGCCGCGCTGGTTCTCGCCGATGCGCCGCCCGCGCCCTGCAGCCAGCGGCGGCAGAGGCGGAGGCTGGCGGCTCGCCGCCGGGATCGGCGCCGCGATGGTGGCGTTTCATCGCGATCCGCGCGCCGCTTGCGTCGAAGAGCCTTTGGTGGGACGAGCTTCAGCTCAAGCAAGCCTCTCACGGGCAGTGGGACCGGAGGAAACATCCCCGCGCTTTGAGCCGAGCACCTCAAGCGCGGGCGGCGTGGTATTACCAAAAGCCTACCAACCATGCGCCGATGCTGCGCTGCCCAGATGGCACCACCAAATCGGCGTGGCGCCATCGGCGCAACCGCGAGGCGTTTTCGGAAATCGCCCACGCCGCTGCTCGCGCCGATGCCGCCGGTTGCGTCGGCCGGCGCTGCGCACCGGGATCTGCGGCTGGTCCGGCAGTCTGCCGCCCGCCTTCTCGCCCACCGCGCGCTGCACCCGTGGGCGATCCGCTACGGATGCGCGCGGCTACGCGATCGCCGCGCCTGCCTTGATCTGGGCGATACCGGGCTGACCTGCGCGTGGATCGGCCGCGCCAAAGCATGGGGCGACTGGTGGCTCTTCGCGGCGGCCTACCCGCCCTCCTCTGGGCGCAGCCGAACGCGCTTTATGCGCCGGCTTCGCGCTGGGAGCCGGTGCCTATCTTGTTCGCGCCCGTGCCTGGCAAGGCGCGATCCCCGGCATCGGGCGCCTCCTCGCCTTCAACGCCATCGCGGCGATGGTATTTCTCCAGCTCTGGCTGCCGAATTTGATCCGCGCTCACCCGCTGGGTCGGCGGCGAAGAAATCGGCCACGCGCTGACTGGCGGCTGCTTGGCTTCTACGCGCAGATGCTCGTCGGGATGGATCGCGGCGCTTCGGCGGCCGCCCTTTGACGCTCTCCTACTACCTTGGCGGACCGGTCAGTTTCCTCGCCATCGCCGCCGCTGCATCGCGTTGCGCTCTTCGGCGGCATGGCGCCTCGCCAAACGAAGAGCGCCCGCCCTGGAAGTCGCTCGCCCTGGCGTGATCGCTTGCGCCGCGGTCTCTACCCGGCGTCATTGCCGCGCGCGGCGGACGCCTACTACTTTCCCGCCGCCTGCTGGTCTGCGCCGCCCTCGCCGCCGCGTTTTCGATTTCGGCAAAGCGCGCTCACAGCCAGGATCGCCGCCGACGGCTATCGCCGCCGCGTGGTTCGTCCCCTGGCACCTGCTCGCCGCCCGGTTCTCGTTCGCCCTGATGAAAAGAGGTCGCCGCCTTGATCCAGCAGCTGACGCCATCGCCGTCGGCTACGGCTTAGGCGGGCGGATCATGCAAGTCTATGAGCCGCGCGTCCGGCTACGCCCAGCGCCGAGGATCTCAACCAAGCCATCGCCGATGCGCCACCAACGCGGCAAACCGCTAACGTTTTCGTCGGCTACGAAGATCTCAATCGGCAGAACCACCCAGACGGATTTGCGTTGCTCGATGACGACCGCATCTTCCAGCAGGTCGGCCTTCTTTCGACGGCATCGAGCCGCAGTTCACCTTCCGGGTTTTCAGGCGGCACCCTGGACGAGCCGATGAAAAATGACCTCACCTGCCGTCAGGAGCCAAAGGCCGCTTTGAACCCCTCCATACTCATGCCGCAAGAGGAATCGCGGTCGAGTTCCGCATCCCGCCGCTCTGCCTCGGCGATTCCATCATCCAAAAAAGCCGGCAGCGAGCGAAGGAGCGCGACCGCCAGTCGGGCGCGTCTTTTAATTAACTGGCAGCGCCATGGCGTCTTCTTCGATTTTGGGAAGGGATTCCATGGCCTAAAAATTACGCGTTCTCGCAGAAGGCTCAAACCGATCTACCGCCCCTTCGACGACCGCGGGTCGAACGCATCGCGCAGGCCGTCGCCGAGGAAGTTGAGCGAGAGCAGGAGGATCGACATGATCGCGGCGGGGAAGGCGAGCAGCCACCACTTGCTCTCGATCGGGTTGATGACCTGGGCTCCGTCTTTGAGCAGCGAGCCGAGGCTGGCGGCGGGGTCGTCGATCCCCAAGCCGAGGAAGCTGAGGAACGATTCGTCGAGGATAACGGTCGGGATGGTCAGCGTGAGATAGGTCAAGATGATGCCGGAGAGGTTGGGCAACAGGTGCTTCCGGATGATGGCGAGCCGCGACTGCCCCATGGCGCGGGCGGCGAGCACAAAGCCTTGTTCGCGCAAGACCAGCACCTGCCCGCGGACGATCCGCGCCATCGTCAGCCACTCGACCAGCCCCAGGGATGCGATCAGGATGATCATGCGCGAATACGGGATCAGCGAGTCGAGCCAATCCTGCGTCGCCTCCCAGCCGTTCTCCGCCGCTTTCAGCCGCCCGGCATCGAGCAGCCCGCGGATGCGCGGGTCGAAGGCGGCGATGAAGACCATGATGAAAAGCAGGCGCGGGATCGAATAGATCGCATCGACCGCCCGCATCATGACCGCATCGACGCGCCCACCCGCCAGACCGGCGATCATCCCGTAGAGCGATCCGATGACCAGGCTGATCAGCGCCCCAGCGCAGCCCACGACGAGCGAGACGCGCAGCCCCGCCAGGCAGCGGTAAAACAGATCCTTGCCGTTGATGTCGGTGCCGAAGAGGTGGAGCCCGCCTTCCGAACGGTCAAATGGACCCAGGTAGGTGGAATCCGACGGTTCCTTGAATACATCCGGCATCAGCGGCGGGACCGCGAAGGCGATGATCGCCGCCGCCACGATCAGCCAGAACGAAATATACGCCGCCCGATTTTTCCGCAGCGCCGCCCAGCCGGCATTCGGCGGCGACGCTCCCGGTGTGCTGGGTTCGGCTGCCTTACCCATGGAGCCGGATGCGTTTGTCGAGCACCGCGTAGGCGATGTCCACGACGAGGTTAAAGGCGACGAGGATCGTGCAGTAAACGATCACCACGCCACCGAGCAAAAAGACGTCCCGGTTTTCGATCGACGCGACAAAAAACCGCCCCGCGCCGGGGATGCTAAAAATCATCTCCACCACCACCGATCCGGTCAGCAGGTGCGCCGCCAGCGGCCCGAGGAATGAAACCACCGGCAGGATGGCGACCTTCAGCGCGTGCTTGTAAACGACGGCGATTTCCGACAAGCCTTTGGCGTGCGCCGTGCGGATGAATTCCTGGCTGAGGACGTCCAGCATGCTGTTGCGCATCAGCCTCGCCACATACGCCGCATAGGGCGCGGCGAGGCAGACCGCCGGCAGGATCACGCTTTTCCATTCCAGCCAACCGCCGACCGGCAGCCAGCCCAGCCAGATCCCGAAGATTAAAATAAGCAGCGGACCGGTCACAAACGTCGGCACCGATATGAAAAAGAGCGCCGAAAACATCGCGCCAAAATCGACTGCCGAATTCTTCCGCGCCGCCGCCAGCGCCCCGATCGCGACGCCCGCCCCGGCGGCGAGGACAAACGAAAGCGCCCCGAGCTTGAAGGAATAGGGCAGCCCGTCTGCGAGCAGTTCGTTGACCGACCGGTTCCGGTACTTCCACGAAACCCGCAAATCCCCGCGCACCAGATCGCCGAGGTAGCGCGCATACTGGCTCAGCGGGCTGCCATCGAGACCGTATTTCTTGAGCATCTGCTCCTTGATGTGGGGCGGCGGCTCCTTCTCCCGGTCAAACGCGCTGCCCGGCACCGCCTTCATCAGGAAAAACGTGATCGTCACCACGCAGAACAGCACCCCGAGGAGGGCGGCGAATCGGCGGGCGAGAAATGGGAGCATCGCAGAAAAAATGGCGGGCGGAGGAACGCTATTTGAAGGGCGACCGCCCCGAAATCAAGCGCAGACGGGCGCGATCTCGCCCGTTTCCCACGACGCACGACGCACTTGAGCGAACCCCAAAATCCGTGCATCATCCCGCAATGCCCAAGCCGAGCCAGCCCAAACCCCAACCGAGAAGCCCGATCGCCGATGGCGACTGGATCATCCTCGAATGCGGCGGATGCCACAAACCGATCCGCGTCCGCCAGGACGACCTCGGCGAGGCAGAGATCCAATGCCCGATCTGCTCGGCCACCATCGCCCAGCCCGACGCCGAGGCGCTCCAGGCGGAAGAGCGCAAAAACTGGCACGTCCTCCAATGCGGCGATTGCGCCCAGATCTTCAAAGCCCCCAAAGAAACCGCCCCCGGCGAAATGGTCGCCTGCCCCAACTGCGAAGCCGCCGTCCTCATCCCAGAATCCACCGAGCCTAGCATCGAATCCGCTGAATCCAGCGAATCCAGCGTTCCCAGCACCGATTCCGCCGAAGACACCCAGTTCGAATCCCCCACCCCACAACCCACCGCCGAAACCCAGTCCCCCAAACGCTTCAAAGAGGAATTCGGCAACCTAACCATTGCCGCCAAAGAACGCCGCGCCACCCCGGAAGCCAAAAAGCAGGCAAAATCATAAAAGCCGAACGCGTCGACCCAGCGGCATTGTGGGGTGGGATGTAGAACAAATTCATCCAGAAGGAGCCTACCAACTCAAGAAAATCGCTTTTTCAACGGCATTCCATAGTTCTGGCAACCTTTGGATTGTCGATTTTCTTCTGGAAAGGAGAGACGGCTGAGGAGATTGACATAAACTTAGACGAGAAGGAAAACATCGTGTTCTTAACATCAGAGATCGAATCTGGAGCTGAAATGGCTGTAAATAGTTTGACCAGTGCTAAAAATGCCGATGAGGCTTTACTCTTTATCCGGAATCCGGAACGGGCAAATAAAATGGTACGATCTTGGTATGGAAACACCGCTCGAAATCCAATGCCTAAATTAGGATCTGTCGAAGAGCGCAACTTCATCGAAGACGACGAAAGATATTTCGTTCTTTTACAATTCAGCCAGACGGACTCATTTGAACCCGCAATGTTTTCTGTGGAGTATCGGTCTCCTGATAAGTTCCTAGTTGACTGGGAGGTGTCGATTCATCAACAAGCAGAGGCTATTGCGGACTTTCAAGAATTCGAGGAGGCACCCTGGACCTTTCGGTTCTTGGTTGAGAATTCAGATTATTATTCAAAGCAATTTCCCGAAAAGGATTGGCTTTCATTTCGCCTTACTTTTCAAAGGGAAGAATACACTCTTTATGGGTATTTGAATAGAACTCGCCATCCTACTACGAATGGCTAAGCAAGCATCAATCAGGGTTAAAGTTTCCTGCTATTATTAGGGTTAGATTCCCTGAATGCGCAGTTCAATGATCAATTAGAATTGTATGGATTACGTTAAATGGTCTTGGTATTATTAACCCGATCTAGTTTAGAATTTTTAGGTTATTAATTTCCAAGATCAGCAAAGAATTTGGAGGTATTTTCTTTAATGCTTGTTCCATAGCTACAAGATCGGGAGGTATCCATGCCTTCAGTTTTGATCGGACGGAACCGCTTGGATTACCTCCCTTATACCCCTCACCATTGGACGGAGCGAAGTTTCTAAAGGAGATTGTCCCGACTGTTCGACGATTGTCCCATCGGCAATTTTATTGTATAGCCAATTTCTATCGTATTAGTCAGATTTGGTAGGTACTTCCTTCTTCTAGAATTTCATATTGGACACCGGAAGGCAGTATTTTTATTTTTTTATTCATTTGTTTTCGGTCAAAATGATTTCCGCCTGTTCAGGTTCGTCTCTGCTTCGATGACTCGTTTTCTTGATTTCTCCTCGTTTAGGTAGCGACGCTGTGCTTCGACGAAGACCGTCAATTTTCTCGGTTGAAATCTACTTCATTTTTCAAATTGCTTTAGATCTAGGGCATTTCTTCCATCTAGATAGATCCGCCCGATTTGCAGACCTCTAGCGTATGAATCTCCTCGCTTTTCAGCAATGGCGTCCTCGAATCCTGCCATGAATTCATCGGGATCTATTTCTTTGGCTGATCGTTTGACACCTTGAGCAAGTTGAACCCCGCTTGCGTAACTTAATTCGCTCTTGTCTGGCTTTTCGAGTGGGACTTGTGGGGGTGAATTAGCTGTTTCATCCGCAGAGTGTGCTCTTACACATAGCAGCAGTAACATGGAGCAGATGAATTGCTTTCATGAGATATTATAATGAAGGGATGGGATTAAACAAAAATTCCCCAAGCGCAAAAGGCGCGGGGGATATTTAAGACTAGAAATCGCTTTGTGCTATGCCCTGCGGGAACGGCGGGTGAGGAAGACCGAATGCGATTAGCGCGAGCAGAAATGCGCCGAGAACCGGGGACAGCCCCACCAACCCAAATCGCCTCTTGGCACATCTGCACCTTGTCCTGCGACAGATTGCCCCGGGGATGTCTGCAACAATGTCAATGTTGTTGGCAGAAATTGTAGTCACGCATTTCCTGGAGGAAGAGCAGCTGGATCTGGGATGGACCAAGCGGGTAATGTCGATGAGAAAAGACCTTGCTCAGCCGCATCGTCCTGATTAGGGAATTATATACCCAGGAAAATTTGCTTTCCAGCCGCTCTAGCCGCCGCAGCTGTTGCATCCGCGATTGGTAGTCCCAAGGAGCTGTCGGGGAATTCAACCACGCCAGCAACAATTACAGAAGTCTGAACGGTAGTCTCGTCCCGAATTCTTCAAAGGTTCCGAAAGGATCAGCGACGGATTGCAGCACCAACCCGAACGAATGACCCATCAGGCAAATCGAACCCGAGCTGGTTACGTACAACTGTTCCACCGCCACCTCCCTAAAGGTGATTACGGAAGCAGCGTTAGAGACCGATGCAACTGCGGCAAAAATAATGGAGGCGTAGTTTTTTCATAGGTTTAAAGGAAGGGGATTTAGATTGATAAGATTCTTAGTTGTTAGCGATAGGCTGCGCAGGAACCGACCAATCAAATGCGCTTTCAGCGCGCAACGAAGAGCCAGACCTTCATCGATAACGACTGCGCTCGCATCTCAAATGAAGGGTCCTTAAACCCATTACCCATAAGTTGCAGGGAAATCAAAGTAGAAATACTGCTCCAGATTTCCGCCCCGCAAAACATAGAGCTTATCAGCGTCATTGAAGTTCGTTGCACCCATAATGCCCGACGTATCAAGTCCAGAATCTTGGAGCGCATGACCGTAGCCCGTGGATTACCCAACGTTCACGCCAGATTCAACAGGCACCGAAGTGACACCAGTCTTGACATGACCAGTAACTTCGAAGGCAAGATCACCCGCAACTTTCGTTCAACAAAAACGCCTTGGCTCGGGGCAATCGGGTCATTGGATGCGTCACGGCTCAAATCTGAGTCCGATAGCTCTCAGCCCCTGCAAAGTTGAAATAGAAATACTGATCAAGGGAACCGTCTGGGTGAGAGAGAATGATCTCATCAGCCGTCGCGAAGTTAATCCACCACCGATTCCGCTGGCAGGGAGACGCACCGCCCGGAACTCCAAAGAGATCAGAAAGGGTAGTGTGCTTGACAATCCGAGCACGGGTCGTCCCAGCAGTGATCACAGCCGAAATATCATCAACGACCGTCAAAGCAGAATCAGTATTTGAAATAACATCGGTCCAGAGACCTGCGTTCGCACCATCCAGAATCTCAACATAGTGAGTCGGGCGGTTGGAGCAGCCTCATTGAACGCGGATGCAGTAAAAGAAGCAGCAGGAAAATTCAAAGTGGTGCCAGCCGCAGAGTTAACCACTCCTTGAAAAACCGGACCAGTAGTGAGGTCGGACAAATTGCCGATGCCGCCAGGCAGCTCCATTGGCTCCGATTACTTCGAGCGTGATGAACCCCACGGGGTCGGTGTAAGCGGTTGTTTGCGCCATGGCCCCTGGAGCTAGGACCGCGGCGAATGCTGCGATGAGGAGGCGAGTTTTCATGGGATTCTCTGGGTTGGTTTTCTATTGGGTCAGTGAAAGCTACGGAATTTGGCGGCAGGGTGCAAGCCTGTTCACACCATTTTTTAACGGTTTTTTGGAGATCGTTACGCGGAAGGCGAAACTTTTTTGAGCGCTTGAGGGCGACTCTGTTTGATCGGTTGAAAATCAGGGAGTTGTGGGGCATTGCGGGGCGAATGGTGGTGAGGGCTGAGTTCTGGGATTGGGGATCGTGGGCGGGGAAGTTTTTCTGATTTTCAGGTGGTTTGGGGATTGATCGACGGGGGGCGGGATTCGCCTAGGGTTCGCCTGGTCCGGTCATTTGGTGGTGGTGGGGCGTTTCTGGGCGATTTTGGCGATGGCAGCGCCGACGACGGGGATGGCTAGGGTAGCGATGACGGGAATCAGGCTGGCGTGGAGGGGCATTTGCCATGCGTTGGGGAGGAATTCTGAGGCGGCGCCCCAAAGGACGATGAGGATCAGCGACGACGTGGCGATGGCGGCAGGGTTTTTGGCGCGTTTGGCGATGATGCCGAGCAGGAAGAAGAGCGAGAGCATGCCACCGGGCGTGCCAAGCGTGACGACCACCAGGCGTCGAGGGCGCTCTTCGCGCCGATCATGGCGAAGGCAATGGCGACGCCCAAGACGCCGAAATCCGGTGGCGGCGTAGAGGACTTTCATCGATTGCGCCTCGGTCACCCCGGGGCGGAATCTTCGGTATAAGTCGCACAAAATGAGGGTGTGGAGCTATTGAGCGACGAATCTACCGAGGCTCATGGCGGCGGCGAGGATGGCGGCAACGAGCAGCCCGCGGAGACCGGGTAGGCATCTGGTGGGCAATGAAATAGGGGAAGGCGGCATCGCCTTTCGCGCGGCGGCTCCAGCGGGCAGGAGGTCGGGCTGCGCACGGTGAAGGCGAACAACGCAGTCCTACCAGAGCAGGGCGGAACCGGGAGGTAGAGGAGCGCGCCGAGCCAGACGCTGCGGGCGGCGTCGCGGTCGCTGCGGGCGGTGGCGTAGCGCTGGACGTAGCTTTGGTCGATGCCGAAGTTCTGGAGGTTGATGGCGAGGGTAGCGTAGAGGCAGGATGATCCAAAGGTGGGCTGCTGCCGGATTGATCGCGGCGGACAGGCTGCCGAGGCTGGGTATCGAATCGGCAGCGATCGTGAAGACCTGCCCCGGTCCATTGGGCATGCCGGTAAAGATGAGGGCGAGCGCGAGGAGGATGCCGAGGGTCAAGACGATGCTGAGACCACATCGGTCCAGATGACGGTATCGATGCCGCCGACAGTGGTATAGAGGATGACGAGGACGCCGGTGACCGCGATGATGAGCCGGATGTCCCAGCCGGTCAGCGGGACGAGGGCGAGGGCGACCAAATAAAGAATCGTGCCGACACGCCCGACCTGGGTCACTAAATAGCAGGTCATGGCGTAGAAGCGCGCCCAGGGACCGAAGCGATCCTCGAGATGGGTGTAGGCGGAGACGTGACCGCTTTTCCGATAGTGGGGGATGAAAAAGCGGACGGAGATGAGGGCGGCGATCGGGAGGGACAAGCCGAAGACAAAGGGATTCCAGTCGCCCGAATAGCTCTTCCCGGGGTTGGCGAGAAAGCTGATGCTGCTGACGAACGTGCCGAAGATCGACAATCCGACCGCCCAGCCGGGGAGCGAGCGCCCGGCGGCGATGAATTCGTCGGTCGTCCGGCTGCGGCGGGAGAGCCAGCAGCCCATGCCGACCATCGCCCCCAGATAAAAGATGAGGACGGCGAGATCGGCGAGGGTGAGAGGTCCGGGCATGGGTGAGGATTTATGGGGGTGGTCGGCGATGATGACCGATGGGTGCGGCTGGGTGAACCAAAAAGTTCCGCCGGGTCAGAAGCAAAGTCTGGCAGCCTCGGATGCGCTTCGATGGTGGGGCAGTATCCACCGGATGAGGTGGATTTGGACTGATGGGCAACAAGGATTTGCGCCTATCGCAGAAGGTCCGGTCGATTGGACAAAGCGATTTCGGAGGCATCCGTCGCCTAGCGGCCACCGAGGCTTTGGCGGACCGATGCTTGCTTCATGGTGCCTTTTGCGGCAGATCTGCGGCGGAGACCGAAGAAATCTGAGGGCAAAAAACGTGATTGCCGGAGAGACGGCAGCGGATTAATTTAAGATCGCGCGGCGCGATGAGCCTAAGATTTGCGGACCGCGTTCGTTCCCGGAAACGGGAACGCATTCCCCGAACGAAACCCGCCCCCCTCTAAAATGAAATCTACCCAGAACAAAACCCTCCGGCGAAAGTCCGGCTTCACCTTGCTGGAGCTGCTCGTCGTCATCGTCATCATCGCCATCCTCGTGGGCGTCGCCTTTCCGGTGATCGGCGTGGTCATGAACTCCGCGCGAAAGAGCCAGGCCCGAGCCGACGCCCAGAATATCGCGAACGCGATCAAGGCGTTTAAGGGCGAATACAGCCGCTATCCAGTGGACCAGACCGACGAGGATGTCGAAAGTGAAGAAGCCGACGAGGACATAATAAGCGCCCTAGTCGCTTTGAACGATGACCTAAACCCTCGACGGCTCAAGATGCTCGATGCTAAGCCAGCAAAGGAATCCTCCGATGGCAGCCGCAAATCCAGCGGGATCTTCTACACAGGAGGAACAGGTGCAGAGTTTTACGATCCTTGGGGTCAAATGTACCTTATCTCCATTGATTCGGACTATAACGGCGAACTAAGCAACCCAGATACCGAGAGCGAAGGAGCACCTGCGACCTTAAGGCAGGAGGCTCTGGTTTACAGCGCGGGACCGGATAATGACCCCAGCACTTGGGAGGACAACGTCGCCTCTTGGAAGTAACGCCGAGGCACCAAAACGCTTGCTTTTTTTCCGCCCCCGGTGCCGCGCAGGTGCCGGGGGCGGTTTGTTTTCGCGCCAAGGCAGGCGGGCGGTTGATCCTAGAAGCGGCGATGCCGTTCGACAATGCGGTCATTCAGCGCGGGTCGCCTCCGCACGGCGATTTCTCGGTGCGGCGCGCTGGAGGTCCCCTTCCATGGGATTGGCAAATTGGTTGGTTCCATGTATTCGCACTCGCACGCGGGACGCCTTGCCGAGGCGTCGGGCAGTTTTGGCTTCATCCGGTTTGCCTGGCGGCTTCGCCGGTCGGTTGGACGGTCGGCAGGTTGCCGATGCTACTTGCCTTGCGCCGCGATCCGATCGGCGCGATGGTTACGCCTTTAACAGGATATGATGAACACGGATGACGATCAGGAGATGGAGGCGCGGCTGTTGCGGCTGATGCGCTCCCCGAAATACCGGCCGCTCAATAAATCGGAGTTGGCGCGGGCGCTGGAGGTTGCCCCGAAGGAACGCGCGCGGCTGCGCGGGGCGATCGGGCTGCTGGAGGCGCGCGGCGAGATCGCGCGGCTCAAGCGCGGGCGCTACCAGATGCGGGGCGATGCGGGCGACCTGATGGCCGGGACGATCCGGTTCACGCCGCGCGGCGGAGCATTTGTGATCCTCGACGAAGCGGACGCCGAGAACGCGCGGTCGCGGAAGGTGGACCTGGGCAAGGTGGTGCGGGTGTTCGTGCCGGACCGGGCGACCGGCACCGCGTTGCACGGCGACCGGGTGCAGGTCCGGGTGGCGCAAGCCCAGCCGCCGAAGTGGTGGAAGCACGTCGCGAGCAAGCGCGAGATGCTCGCCCAGATCGAGGCGGAAGGCGGTCCCGCCGAGGGGCGCGTGATCAAGGTGCTCGAACGCGCCAACGCCGAGATCGTCGGCACGTTTTACCGCAGGGAAAATTCTGCTACGTGAAGCCGGACGACCCGCTGCTGCCGCCGACGGTCAACATCGTGCCGCGCGGCGCGGGCAAGGCGGAGCCGGGGCAGAAGGTCGTGATCGAGGTCACGTCGTGGCACTACTCCGGGAGCCAAGCCGGCGTACCGGGTGAAGAAGATCCTGGGGAGCAAAGGCGCGCCAGGCGTCGACGTGCTCTCGCTCATCCACCGGTTCCGGCTGCCGCTCGATTTCCCGCCCAAGGTGCTCGCCGAGGCGGAGCGCATCCCGGAGGAGGTGCCCGCGGGCGAACGGGAGGGTCGCGAGGACTGGCGCGAGCGCTGCGTCATCAGCGATCGATCCGTTTGACGCCAAGGATTTCGACGATGCGATCAGCGTGCGCCCGCTGAAGGGCGGCGGCTGGGAGCTGGCCGTCCACATCGCCGATGTCTCGCACTACGTGCGCCCCGGCACCGAACTCGACCGCGAGGCGACGGTGCGCGGCAACAGCACCTATCTGGTGGACCGCGTGATCCCGATGCTGCCGGAGCGCCTCAGCAACGGAATCTGCAGCCTGAAGCCGGGCGTGGACCGGCTGACCAAGCTCGCGGTCATCGAGTTCAACCCGCACGCCGAACCGGTCAAAGCGCGGTTCGCCGCCGCCGTGATCCGGAGCGCGGCGCGGTTCTCCTACGAGGAAGCCTTCGCCATCATGATGCGGGAGGGCGCCCCCGATGGCGCGGTCGAGCAGATGCTGCGCGACGCCTGGGACCTCGCCTCCAAGCTGCGCCGCAACCGGTTCGCCCAAGGCGCGCTCGACCTCGACTTCGCCGAGATCAAAGTGGTGCTCGACGCGCGCGGCAAGCCGACCGAGCTGCGCCCGGTACCCTACGACGAAAGCCACCAACTCATCGAGGAATTCATGCTCGCCGCCAACGAGGCGGTCGCGGCGGCGACGAAGAGGGCGGACATGCCGGCGATCTACCGCGTCCACGAGGACCCCGACGCGGAAAAGCTCGCCGAGTTCCGCGCGCTGGCGCACCAGTATGGGTTCAAGGTCGGAGACCTGTCGAACCGCGATGAGATCCAGCGCCTGCTCAAAATGGTGCGCGGCACGCCGGAGGAACACGTCATCAAGATCGGGCTGCTCAAGAGCCTGAAGCGCGCCGCCTACCACCCCGACCCGACCGGCCACTACGGGTTGGCCAAGGCGAACTACACACACTTCACCAGCCCGATCCGGCGCTACGCCGACCTCGTCGTCCACCGCGTGCTGGGCAACCTGATGGCCAAGCGCGGCAACCCCGGGTTCGAGACCGCGCCGACGCCGAAATATGCGAAGATGGGCGAGATCGCCGCCCACATCTCCGATACCGAGCGGATCTCGGCGGAGGCGGAAAACCAGAGCAAGCAGATGAAGATTCTCGAGTTCTTCGCCGGGCTGCTGCGCGAACCCAAACCGCCGAAATTCCTCGCGGTGGTCACCGACATCCGGCGCATCGGGATATTCATCGAGCTGGCGGACACGCAGGTCCGCGGGTTGATCCGCGCCGACGAGCTGCCGCCGGGGCGCTACCGCCACGACCCCGCGCGCAACGCATTAGTCGGACCGCGCCAAAAAGACATCATCCACGTCGGCTCAGAGATCGGCGTGCGCCCGGCGAAGGTGGACTTTGTGAACCAGCGCATCGACTTCCGCCTGGCTTAGGCTGATTGGCAGAGGGTTTTGCCCCAGATTTCAATACCTACCATGGCTCGCAAGACAAGGGGTGCGGCGCAATGGGACGGGGACCACGCCATCTGGGCGTCGCGAATCCAATCTCCCCTCCTGGGAGGGGTCGGGGGTGGGTCCGCGAGCAGCAGACGACCATGGCGGGATCGGTCCTGCCAAGCGCCGATCCTTTCCAAGCCATTGGATTCAATGAGTATTACACCTCATCGACCCACCCCTAAATCCCCTCCAGGGAAGGGACTTGCGGCGCGACGCTCAGCCTCATTTGAGCAAGAGCAAAACAACGCGTTCTGGGCTGCCAATTCCCGCCATTGTTTTTTGGCAACGGGTCTAGCTAGACACGATCTCAGCCCGCGAAGAACATGCCGGCGAGGCTGGCGGTGAGCAGGCTCGCCAACGTGCCGCCGAGCAGCGCCTTGAGCCCCAACTCCGCCAGCATCGGGCGCTGCTCCGGGGCGAGCGCGCCGATCCCGCCGATCTGGATGCCGATCGAGCCGAAGTTGGCGAAGCCGCACAGCGCGAAGGTGGCGATGAAGACCGAGCGGGGCGAGACCTGCGACGCCGCCTTCATGGACCCGAGGTCGAGGTAGGCGACGAATTCGTTGGCGGCCACCTTCTTCCCTAACAACTGCCCGATGAGCAAAAGGTCGCTGCTCTCGATCCCGATGAGCCAGGCGACCGGCGCGAAGAGAAACCCGAGGAGCGCTTCGAGCGAGAGCGAATCAAAGACGCCGCCGCTGGCCGAGGCGACCGCGCGATTGATCGCCCCGCCGTCTTGCCCCAGCCCGCCGACCAAGCCGAGAATCCAGTTGAGCAAGGCGATGAGGGCGAGGAATGCGACGAGCATGGCGGCGACGTTCAGGGCGAGCTTCAGCCCCTGCGTCGTGCCGGTGGCGATGGCGTCGAGCGCGTTTCGCCCGGCGTGCGAGCGCGGCACCGACAGGTCTTCGTTGACCGGCTGGGACTCGGGCACGAGGAGCTTGGCGACCAGCAGAGCGGCGGGCGCATTCATGAGCGAGGCACACAGGAACATGCGGGCAAACTCTGCCTGCGCCTGCGGGTCGTCGCCTCCGAGGAACCCGATGTAGGCACCCATCACGCTGCCGGCGATCGTCGCCATGCCGCCGGTCATCAGCGCCATGATTTCAGACCGGGTCATCTTCGGGATGTATGGTTTGATGACGAGCGGCGCCTCGGTTTGCCCGAGAAAAACATTGGCGGCGGCCGCGAGGCTCTCCGCCCCGGAGAGGTGCATCGCCTTCGTCATGACCCACGCCACCGCCCAGACGATGCGCTGGAGCACGCCCCAGTAGTAGAGCAGCGAGGTGAGCGCCGAAAAGAAGATGATGATCGGCAAGACCTGGAAGGCGAAGACGAAACCGGATTTCTCGGATATGGCGTAATCGCCGAAGATGAACTCGGAGCCTGCTTGCGAGCAATTGATAACCTCGACGAACCTGGCGAGACCCATCCCATCGCGGCGCTGGCACCCGGCGCGCGCAGCAGGAGAAAGGCGAGCAGCACCTGCAAGATCAAGCCACCCGCCACGATCCGCCAGCGCACCGCGCGGCGCGCCGAGCTAAACGCCCAGGCGATGCCGATCAGGCAGGCGACGCCGATCAGGGCGCGGAGGATGGTGAGGAGGGCGGGGGGATCGCTCATGGGGCGGATGCTGCGCAAATCCCGCGCCAATGGCGAGCGGATTCTTTGCCGCAAAATGGGGCGGAGCCGCGCACGCCTCGCCCGTTGCATCGCCGCCGCTCGCCCCTATAGATCAGCCGTGCCGGAAAACCCCACGCTCAACAAGGTCCGCGCGACCTTCGCCTTCGACGACCCCGCCTCGCCGCTCAAGCTGCGCGCCGGGGGCGAACTCGCGCGCTTCGATCTCGCCTACGAAACCTACGGAACGCTCAACGCCGACAAGAGCAACGCGGTCCTGCTTTTCCACGCCCTGACCGGCAGCCAGAACGCCATGCAGCATACACGCCGGAGGTCGCCGCCGTAGCGAGCGCTGGACCGAGGAATGCCAGACCGGCTGGTGGGACGGATTCGTCGGACCGGGCAAGGCGCTCGACACCGACCGGTTCTTCGTCATCTGCGCCAACTACCTCGGCGGCTGCTACGGCTCGACCGGACCGTCCTCGCCCGATCCCGAGTCCGGGCAGCCCTACGGCTCGCGCTTCCCGCACATCGCGTTTCCGGACATCGTGGACTCGCAGATCCGGCTGCTCGACCACCTCGGCATCGGGCGGCTCCACGCCGCCGTCGGAGCCTCGATCGGCGGGATGCTCTGCACGTCGCTCGCCACGCGCCACCCCGACCGGGTGCGCATCGTCATCCCGATCGCCAGCGGCATCTCGGTCTCGCCGCTCCAGCGCGTGCAGAACTTCGAGCAGATCTTCGCCATCGAGACCGACGCGAATTTCAACCGCGGCGATTACTACGGCGGGGCTCCGCCGAACCAAGGCTTGGCGCTCGCCCGGATGATCAGCCACAAGACCTACATCTCGCTCCGCACGCTGGAGCGCCGCGCCCGCCGCGAGCTGCGCCAATCCACCGACGACCTCTCGTGGTACGAGGTGACCCGCCCGCACGAAAGCTACATGCTCCACCAGGGCGGCAAGTTCGTGAAGCGGTTCGACGCCAATACCTACCTCCGCATCATGGACGCCTGGCAGCGGTTCGACGCCGCCGCCGACGCCGGCGCGGATGACAGCGCCGGATTGTTCGCCCGCTGCAAGGACCAGCGCTATCTCATCTTCAGCATCGACTGCGACGTCTGCTTCTACCCCGACCAGCAAGCCGAAACCGTCCGCGCCCTCAACCGCGCCGGCGTCCCCAACATCCACATCACGGTGCATTCCGAAAAGGGGCACGACTCGTTCCTGCTCGAGCCCGAACTCTACACGCCTCACCTCGTCTATGCGTTGAACGGCGGCTAGCGGGCGGCTGGGGCACCGCTCGGGCTTAGGATCAAATCGTAGGTCGGGCGGCAGGTGCCGTTTTGCCACTCGACACCGCGGGGGTGCGAATCGGTGGCGTCGCAGCGGAGGACCGCGATGCCCTCGGCGAAGGCGGGGCGCACCTCGCCGGGATCGCTGATCCCATCGGCGTTTCGGTCCCGCCACAGGGCGATGCCAGCGAGTTCATCGCCGCGCAGCTCGCCATCGGCATTGTCGTCGAGCAAGGCGAGGGCCTCGTAGCCATTTTCGAAGAATAGGTTGAACGACCGGCTGCCGAAAAGCTGGATCGCGGAGGTGACCTGCCCGCTTTGCCGCCCGTCGAAGACGAGCCACGCGGCATCCGCGGTGATCCACTGCCAGCGCCAGTCCGCCCGCCCCGTCGCATCGAGGTCGAAGGCGACCGCCGCGCGCTGGTCGATCAGATCCGCCGCCGCCAAACCGTCGCGCAGCGGGATGGCGATCGGCGTGATCGGGCGCGGCAGGCTTTCGAGTTTCTCCTTCTTCGCGCCAAGGTCCGCGATCTCCGCTTTGTCCTTCGCGTCGTCGAGCAACGGGACCAGATAGGCGATCGCCTCGGAAGCCACGAATTCGCGCAGCCCGCCGAGTTCCTGCTTGCCCTCGGATTTCCACGCCTCGGCGATCACCGCGCGAAAACCCTCGATAGCCTTTTGCTTCTCGCCGGCTTCCATTTGGCACCACGCCAAGCCGAGCCGGACGATGTTGGCGTCCTTCGGTTTCAAGGCGAGCGCCTTTTCATAGAACGCGATCGCCTTCCCCAGATGGGCGCGTGCGGAATCGCTCTTTTCCTTCTTTCCGGAATCGCCCGGTTTGCCCGGCTGCGCGTAGGGCACGTGATTCGGTTCGTAGCCGAACCAGATTCCCTCTTCGGGCTTGCCCTTCCACTGCTGCACCGATTCGCCGTCCTTCAGATCGTTGGTGTAAGCCATGGCGTGGGCGCGGGCGAGCCGGTGGATCGCGGCGGAATCCTCCGGTTTCTGTTTTCACGATCGCCCCCAAGTTTTCGATCAGCCGACCCACCGGGATTTTTCGAGATCGGGTTGGATGTATTCGGCGCGCGCGCCAGAGCAACTGAGCGCGAAAGCAACCGCCGCGAAAAGGAGACGAAGGGTCATTTTCATAGCCGGGAAGGTCGCGCCGCTCGAACGGACAGCAATGAGAAACGTCGGCGACGTTCATCGGGCGGAAATGATTCCCACGGAAGGCTTGATGCCGCGAAGGCGATTTGTCATAGTCGATGGAACCCCCTTTCCCTATGCCCCGCTTACGAACGCGCCTTGCGGCGCTACTGCCAATCGCCGTCCTCGCCTCGTCCTGCGGCGAGAAACCATCCGAATCCCACAACAGCACCGACCATCCGGCGGCAGACCCGCCGCGCCGGATCGAGGGACCGCCGGAGGGCAAGATCGAATCCGCCCCGCTGGCGGAGCGCGCGGCGCTCCCGTAAGCGAATCGCTTTTCGAGGAATTGCCGGCGGCGGCGACCGGCGTGACGTTCCAGCTCGATTGGTCGCATGCCCGCGAGAACATCCGCGAGTTCACCCTGCTGAATCCATCCGGCGGGATCTGCACCGGCGACTACGACGGCGATGACAAGCCAGACTTTTACGTCACCAGCCCACACGGCGGCGGGCGGCTTTACCGTAACCTGGGCGGCTTCCGGTTTGAAGACGCGACCGAGGCGGCCGGCGTGAGCGATCCGGATCATTGGGGTTCGGGCTGCGCCTTCGCCGACGTGGACAACGACGGCGACCTCGACCTTTTCGTGTGCGGCTACGCGCAGCCGGACCGGCTGTGGATCAACGACGGCGCGGGGAAGTTTGCCGACCGCGCCAAAGAATTCGGCTGCGCCTACGCCGGGGGCAGCATGGAGATGGCATTCGCCGACTACGATGCCGACGGCTGGTTGGATGGCTACCTCGCGACTACGGCCGTGGTCCCGCCTCCAGGCGTCAAATTCGCGGTCCGTTTTGTCAAACAAGCCGATGGCACGGAAAAGCCGGTCGTCCCGCGCGAACTCGCCGAATACTGGGAGCTTCTTTACCTGCCAGGCGACCGGGCGACGCGCGTCGAAGCCGGGCAATTCGACCATCTCTATCGCGGCGCGGGCGGCGGCAAGTTCGCCGAATCGACCGGGCAGGCGGGGATCGATGGAGCCTACTTCACGCTTTCCGCCAAGTGGTGGGACCCGGACGAGGACGGGCTGCCCGACCTCTATGTGTCTAACGACTACACCGGACCCGATGCGTTTTATAAAAACCTGGGAGGCGGCAAACTGCGCGACGCGGTCAACGATGCGATGCCGCACACGCCGTGGTTTTCGATGGGCGCGGACAGCGGCGACCTCGACGGCGACGGGCGGATTGACTTCCTCGCCAGCGACATGGCGGCGACCACGCACTACTGGGAGAAGGTGACGATGGGCAACATGGATGACATGGGCTGGTTCCTCGAGTGGGCGCAGCCGCGCCAATACATGCGCAACGCGCTCTACCTGAATTCCGGCACGGACCGGTTTCACGAGGCGGCGTTTATGGCGGGGCTGGCGAGCACCGACTGGACGTGGTCGATCCGCGTCGCCGATTTTGATAGCGATGGGTTCAACGATGTCTTCGTCACCAACGGCGTCGCCCGCGACCTGATGAATTCCGACCTCACCGAGATGGCCGGCCGGCAGTTCAAACCGCTGTCGAAGGAATATATCGACTTCTGGCTGGCGCAGCCGATGCGCAAGGAGGCGAACCTCGCCTTCCACAACGATGGCGGGCTGAAATTCAAGCGCGCCGACGACTGGGGCTTGGGCAGGGAAGGCGTGAGCTATGGCGCCGCGACGGCGGACTTTGACGGCGACGGCGACCTCGACCTGGTCGTGTCGAACGCCGACGCGCCGGTCAGCGTGTATCGCAACCGCTCCGCCGGATCGAATCTGATCGCGGTCCGGCTCACCGGCACGCGCTCCAACCGCATGGGCATCGGCGCGACGGTCAAGGCGACGGCGGTCATCGGCGGCGAGCGGCGCACGGTCGCGCAGCAGGCGATGCTTTCGCGCGGGTTCCTGTCGGCGAGCGATCCGCTCCTCCACTTCGGGCTGGGCGACGCGCCGTCCGCCGAAGCCCTGGAAATCCGCTGGCCGAGCGGGCAGACGCAGCGCTTTGAGAACCTGGAGGCGAACCAGCTCTACACCATCACCGAACCGGCGGCGGCACCGCCCGGGGTGGAGAAGGCACCGCCCGCCCTGCCGTCGGCATGGTTCGCGGAAAGCGGCGCGCTGGCAGAGGCGCGGCACATCGAGAGCGACTTCAACGACTTCATCGAGCAGCCGCTGCTGCCCAATCGGATGTCGCAGTTCGGTCCGCCCATGGCGTGGGCGGACATCGACGGCGATGGCGACGCCGATGCGTTCATCGGCGGTGCGGCGGGGCAAGCGGGCTCGCTTTGGCGCAGCGGCGGCGATGGAAGCTTCGCCAAGGTCGAGAACGCCGACCTCGACGCCGACAAACCTGCCGAGGATACCGGCGCGCTCTTCTTCGATGCCGACGGCGACGGTGACCCGGATCTCTACGTCGCCAGCGGCGGCGTCGAGGAATCGGCGGGCGGCGCGCTCTACCGCGACCGCCTCTACCTGAACGGCGGCAGCGGCGATTTCACCCGCGCGGCGGACGCGTTGCCCGACCTGCGCGACAGCTCGGCGGCGCTTTGCGCGGCGGACATCGACGGCGATGGCGATCTCGATTTGTTCGCCGGATCGCGCAGCGTGCCGCATCAATATCCGGCTCCGCCGCAGAGCCGCCTGCTGCGCAACGAGGGCGGCGGCAAGTTCGCCGAGGTCGCCTCGCCCGCCGCGGACGCCGGCTTGGTCACCGCCGCCCTGTGGGCGGACGCCGACGCGGATGGCGATCCGGATTTGATCACCGCTGCGGAATGGGGCGGCGTCCGGCTTTGGAAGAATGCCGGCGGCACCCTAACAGAACAGCCAAACGCCTTCGCGCTCGCCTCGGGCGAACCGGCGCTGGGCTGGTGGAATGGCTTGGCGGCAGCGGACGTGGATGGCGACGGCGACCTCGACTTCGCGGCGACGAACTTCGGGCTAAACACGAAATACAAGGCGGACCCGGCGCATCCCGCCTTCCTCTATTACGGCGATCTGGATGGCAGCGGGAAGATGAACGTCGTCGAGGCGAAGCTGGGCAAGGACGGCAAGCTCCTCCCGCGCCGGGGCTTCAGTTGCTCGCGCGAGGCGATGCCGTCGCTCAATGACAAGATGAAGACGTTTCACAATTTCGCCTCCGCCACGCTCGGCGAGATCTACCAGCCCGACCGGCTGGAACACGCGCTGCGGGTCGAGGCCAACACGCTCGAATCCGGCATCTTTTTCAACGAGGGCGGGCGCTTCGTATTCAAGCCGCTCCCGCGCCTCGCCCAGATCGCGCCCTCGTTCGGAGCCGTCCTGCATGACCTCGACGCGGATGGCGATCCCGACCTCGCCCTCGCCCAAAATTTCTTCGGACCGCAGCGCGAGACCGGCCACATGGACGGCGGGCTGAGCCTCGTTTTGCAAAACGACGGGAATGGGAATTTCGCGCCGGTCCCGCCGGCCGAAAGCGGGATCGTCGTGCCGGAAGACGCGATGGCGCTCGCCGCGCCCGACGTCAACGGCGACGGAAAACCGGATCTCGTCTTTTCGATCAACAACGGCGCGCCGAAGGTCTATCTGCGGCGGTAGGGTAGGGTCGAGGCTTTCTTGCAGGTAGCGGAGCGGCGCTAAGATGCGCCAACGAACGACCGCCCGGACATGGCGGCCGCCCTCGCCCGCGATCTCCATCGCTTTCTCCGCCAATCCGGCGCAAGGCTCCCCCAACCCCGCCCCTGAGCACCCGCGATATTTCAAAAAAATTCCCGAAATTTCGCCCAGAACGCCTTGCGTATGATAGACAATGCCGTATCCGTTTCCCTGAAATTGAGACTCAGTCTCAATTAAATGCCCAGAAAAATGAACCAAGATTCTTCCCCCCTCTCGTTTTTCGCCCGCCGTTTTCGTGTCGCCGCAGGCGCGCTGGCGGCGCTGAGCCTTGGCGTAGCGCCTGCCCTGATGGCGGTCGATGAGCCTGCGGAGCCGGGCGCTGTAGCAGAAGCAGCACCCGCCGATCCGGCGCGGACGCTGGTCCACATGCTCGACTACATGGCGGCCGACTATGGCGCCGCGGTGCAGGGCGGCGAAGTGGTCAACCAGTTCGAGTATGACGAGATGAGCGAATTTGCCGCCTCATCCTGCAAGGGGATTCCAGGTGCGGAGGAGGACTTCGGCAGCCATCCCTACCGCTGGTCGGACAAAGCGATGCGCGGCTTCGCCGACGTGCCGGAGGGCGATTTTCTGCCGGACTCGATGGTGGACGCGCCTGCCGGTTTCTCGCCGCCGAGCACGAAACTCCGTTCTTCCTCATGCTCGCCTTCTACGCACGACCCGATCCACACCCGGCTGCGCTGGCTCTCAGCAATACCTTGCCCGGCTCGGAGCCACCACGCCGCGCGGTAAAGCGCGCTATGCGGCGATGGTCGCGACGCTCGATCACCTGGTCGGGCAAGTCTTGTCAGCTGACGACGCCGGGCTGCGCGAATCGACGCTGGTCCTGTTTACCTCCGACAATGGCGGGCATCCGACTATGCGGGAATCCGCTGCGGGCGCAAGTGGAATAGGGCGCATCCGCGTCCCGATGATCGCGCGGTGGTCCGGCGTCACCCCGCCCGGCACGGCCTGCGCCACGCCGGCAGGCTACGACGTTTTCCCGACCTTTGCCGAAACAGCCCGCTGCGCCGTTCGCCGCCGGATCAAGACGGCGCAGCTTCGCGCCGCTCACCGACCGGGCGGATGTCCCGACCGACCACTTTTCTGGCACTTCCCTACTACCATCCCGAGCGCGATTTCGCCAAGGCTCCGCCGCCATCGGGATCGACGACGGCGACCAGCCAGATGCGCCCCCACGCAGCCATCCGCCGCGGACCATGAAACTAATCCACTTTTCGAAGACGCCCGATAACTTACAACCTGGGTGACGATCCCGCCGAGCAGACCGACATCGCCAACGACCTCCAGATGGGCGGCCGCCCTCGCCCGCGATCTCCATCGCTTTCTCCGCCAATCCGGCGCAAGGCTCCCCAACCCGCCCCTGAGCGCAATTTTCAAAAAAATTCGAAATTTCGCGAACGCCTTGCGTATGATAGACAATGCCGTATCCGTTGAAATTGAGACTCAGTCTCAATTAAATGCCAGAAAAATGAACCAAGATTCTTCTTCGTTTTTCGCCCGCCGTTTCGTGTCGCCGCAGGCGCGCTGGCGGCGTGGGATAGCGAGGCCGCCCTGATGGCCGATGAGCCTGCGGAGCAGGGCGCCGCCGCCGCGCACGGTCCGCACCGCCGATCCGGCGCGGAGCTGGTCCATGCTCGACTACATGGCGAATATGGCGCGCGCAGGGCGGCGAAGTGGTCACCAGTTCGAGTATGACGAGATGAGCGAATTTGCCGCATCATCCTGCAAGTCGGGCGAAGAGATCTTTGGCGAAAAGCAGGAGGGCGCGGCGATCCGGGCGAGCTTGAACGGTGCGGAAAATGGTCGCCGACCAGGCGGACCCGGAAGCAGTGGCGGACGCGGCGCGGGCGGTGCGGCGCGACATCGTGGCGGCGACAGGGCTGCGATCACCGCCGAAGGTGTACCGACCTGCGCACGGCGCGGACTTAGCGGTGAATTGCGCGCCTGCCACGGTCCGGCGGGCACGGACGGTCGGTTACTGCAGCTCGATCCCAAGCCGACAAACTTCCACGATGCGGAGCGGATGTCCGGCATCTCTCCGTTCCAGGCCTACAACACGATCACCCTCGGCGTCGAGGGCACCGGCATGATTTCCTTACGCGCACCTTCGGAGAGCGACATCTGGGACCTCGCCTTCTACGTAACGTCGCTGCGGCACGGTGAGATTTCGGATGCTCCGGGGGAACCGGCGATTTCGCTGGCGGACGCCTCGTCGAAATCGGACGCGGAACTTGAAGCGGCGCTGGCGGGCGACAAAGCCGCCAAGGCAGCGCTGATCGCGGCGGCGCGCACCTTCGCCGGCGGCCAGGCGAATTCGCTCGCCAAGGCGCGCTCGGAATTGCACGCCGCCGTCGCCGCCGTGGATGCCGGGGACTATTCGGCGGCGCGCACCCATGCGATCTCCGCCTATCTCGACGGCGTCGAACCGGTCGAGCCGCAGCTCAACGCGCTCGATTCCGATCTGGTCGTCCGCCTTGAAACGGCGATGGTCGGGTTCCGCTCGGTAGTGGACAAGAAAGCGCTTCGGCGGCGGGTCCCGCGCCGCGATGATCGAGGCGGAAAAGGTGGTGGGCGAGGCGGAGAAGCTGCTGGCCGAGGGCGATGTCTCGCACGCGTTCGCGTTCGGCATGTCCGCCGCCATCCTGCTGCGCGAGGGCTTTGAGTCCGTGCTGGTCATCATCGCGATCCTCGGCGTGATCCGCGCGTTGAATGCCCGCGCCGCCGCCCGCTGGGTCCACGCCGGCTGGATCACCGCCGTCGCGCTCGGCATCGTCGCCTGGTTCGCCTCGGACAAAGTCGTCTCGATGAGCGGTCTCGGCCGCGAAATGATGGAAGGCGTCGCGGCGCTCGCGGCGGTGGCCATCCTCCTCTATCTCGGATTTTGGATGCACAGCAAAACGGAGATCGGGCGGTGGAAGGAATTTATCCACGGGCGGATCACCGACGCGCTGACCGGCGGCAAGCTCTTTACGCTGGCGGCGATCTCGTTCGTCGCGGTGTTCCGCGAGGCTTTCGAAACCGTCTTGTTCCTCTCGGCGCTCAACCTCGAAGCCGGACCCGCCGCCCGCGGGGCGATCGGCTGGGGCGTGGTCTGCGCCGCCGTTCTTGTCGGGGTGATGCACTGGGCGTTGCTGCGCTATTCGGCAAAGATCCCGGTCCGCCGCCTGTTCGCGATTTCCTCATGGGTCATGGTCCTGCTCGCCGTCGTCCTGATCGGCAAAGGATTTCACTCGCTCCAGGAAAGCGGCGTGATCTCGGTCACGACGCTGCCGGTCCCGCGCTTCGACCTCGCCGGTCTCTATCCGACATGGGAGACATTCGCCGCGCAGGTCGCCGTCGTCGCCATCTCGCTCTTCCTCTGGTGGCTCGGAAAGCGCCCAAGCAGCGACTCCACGCCCGGAGCCACCGCCGCGTAGGATCCGCGACCCAGGGCGCTGCCCTGGGCTATCTCAGGGTGCCCCGTTGGGGCGTATGATGCCATCCGGTAGGGAACGCCTCGGCAAGGCGTCTGCCGGTTCCCAGCCGACGCCTGTAAATCGGGAGCCCTGAAAGGGCGCGATGCGATAGCCCAGGGCAGCGCCCCTGCGATTCCCGGTCCCAAAGCCGCGCAGCCCTGAAGGGGCGACCTAACTCAGCGGGGCGCGCGATGACTTTTGTCGCCTCTTCCGGCTTGTTGCTACTGGGCTGCGGTTCAGCCGAAAAGCGGCACCGGCTTTAGGTCGTAGCCAGGGAAAATCTTTGCCAGCGCTTCGGCATCCGCGCCTTGCTTAGAAAGCAGCGGGGCGAGCGCGTCGCGGTAGTTGTTGAGCATCGGCAGGTCGCCGGGACCTTCCAGGAGTTCGCGGCTCAAGCCGGACCATTCGCCATAGCTGCGCCCGCCTTGGATGCCGCCGCCGAGCAAGAACATCGCGCCGCCGCGCCCGTGGTCGGTGCCAAAGGCGGAGTTTTCCTCCACGCGGCGCCCGAATTCGGTCATCACCACGACGGCGGTATCGTCCATCGCCGCGCCCATGTCTTGGTAGAACGCGCCGATGCCGTCGCCCAAGCGCTGCATGAGCGGATCGATGATCGATCCCTGGGTCAGGTGCGAATCCCAGCCGCCGAGGTCGATGCACACGGACTCGGTGCCGACCCGCGCTTTGATGAGCTGCGCCGCCTGCCGCATCTTCCGCGAAAAGCTATCGTCCTTGTAATCCGCTCCGTTCGCGGGGGAATAATCGCGCTCCCGCAGATCGCCGATGCGCCGCAGCGCCCCGATCGTGTCACCCGCCGCCTGGGCGAGGAAATCCGGCGCGCCCGCCCCGGTGTAGAGCGCCTCCAGCCCGCTGAGAAATCCGTCTTCGGACTGGCCGAGCGAAAAATCGGCGAGCGACTCGAACACCGCCGAAGCCGGCGCGCCGCGCATCGATTCCGGCATCGTATTGCCGAGCGCCACGGCGGCGAGCGCCGAGGGCGGCGGACCCTCGCGGAAGCGGAGGAACCGGGCGATCCAGCCGCCGCCGCCGCCGCCGTGCTCCATCAGGTCCTGCGCCTCGAAATGCGAGCGCGTGTCGTCTTCCGATCCCGCCGCGTGGATCAACGCCATGCGGCCGTCCTTCCACGCGGGTTCCAGGCCGGCGAGCAGCGGGTTCAGCGCGAACGGTCCGTCGAGCGCAAACGCCTCGTCCTTGTCCACCGCAATGCGCGGCCGCGACTTGTAATAAAGGTCGTCACCGACCGGCGGCGCGAGGCTCAATCCATCCGCGCCACCCCGCAGAAAAACGACCACGAGCGACCGGGTGCGGTCGCCGTCCCCAGAGACGATGGCGGAGGCAGGCATGCCGGACGATAGCGGCGATGCGGCATCGGCGCAAGCCGCTGGAAGGCAGCGACCCACCGATTCCCTACCCGCGATCACCCCCTTTGCATCGCGCCAAAAAGCACCCTAAACTAAGAGATGCGCAACGACCGCCACCACCACCAGAGCCGCCGCCGCTTCCTCGGCCATGTCGGCGCGCTCGCCGCTGGCACCGCCTTTTCGCCGCTCCTCCGCGCTGCCGATGAATCGGAGCCTCCCGCATTCCCGATGGGCAAGGCGGAGCACTGCATCATGCTCTGGCTAGGCGGCGGGATGGCGCAAATCGATACCTTTGACCCCAAGCGGATGGGCGACGCGAAAGCCTCGCCGAAGAAGGCGGGTGCCTACTACCCGGCGATCGATACCGCCGTGCGCGGCGTGCAGGTCTGCGAGCACCTGCCGATGACCGCCCGCCTGATGGAGCGCTGCACGGCGCTGCGCACGGTGAACCACGACGTGATCGACGAACACGCCGCCGCCGTAAACCGGATGCACACCGGGCGAAACGTGAGCGGCACCGTCGTCTATCCGTCGATCGGCTCGGTCATCGCGCACGAGCGCGGAGCCGCCTCCGACGGCGTGCCCGCCTACGTGGTCTGCGGCTACCCGAACCTGACCCGCGGTCCCGGCTTCCTCGGCAGCAAACACGGCTACATCTACCTGACCGATACAGAGTCCGGTCCCGCCGCGCTCAAGCGCCCCGAATACGTGGATGCCGCGCGGCAGGCGCGCCGCGAGGAACTCCTCGACGTGCTGCGCAAGCCGAGCGCCGACGGTCCGCTCGGCGACTACGATTCGGCGGTGGAGGAAAGCCTGCGGCTCTCCGGGCCGGAGTTCATGCGGATCTTCGACCTCAAGGAAGAAAAGGGAACGCTGCGCGAGCGCTACGGCGGCGAGTTCGGCCAGCGCTGCCTGCTCGGGCGGCGCCTCATCGAAAGCGGCGTCCGCTTTGTCGAAATCTCGCACAACCTCAATTTCATCAACGGCACCGGCTGGGACACGCACAACCAAGGCCAGCTCAACCAGCACATCTTGATCAAGGAACTCGACGTCGCCTTCTCCGCGCTGATCGAGGACCTGGAGGCGCGCAAGATGCTCGACAAGACGCTCATCGTCATCTCGAGCGAATTCGGCAGGCCGCCGGAATTCGACGGCGGCGGCGGGCGCGGGCACCAATCGACCGCCTTCACCTGCGTGCTGGCCGGCGGCGGGCTCAAGCACTGCGGAGCCTACGGCGAAACCGACGACCTCGCCAAAAATGTCGTCTCCGATCCCGTCAGCGTCCCCGATCTCTTCGCCACGATCCACGCCACCATGGGCATCGACCCCAGCAAAGTCCTCTACGACGGCGACCGCCCGGTCCCGATCACCGACGGCGGCACGCCGATCAAGGCGCTGCTGGGTTAGCTTCTAGGGCGCGGCGATCTTCAGGATTTGGCCGGCGTTGACGCCCTGTTGTTCGACGACCGTGCCCGAGGCGAATTCGACGCGCAGATCGACCTTGCTGACTTTGCCCAATCCGAAGTGCGCGGCGGCGGGTTGACCGCTGGCGTAGCCGTAGCCGGTCGAAATCTCCGCGTGGCCGAGGATCGCGGCGGCGTCGCCGAGCTTGCCGGCTTGGAAGAGCGTGACCTTCGCGCCGATGCCCATGCGGTTGCCGCCCTTGTCGGACGCGGCGACCCGCAGCCAGTGGTTTTGCGCGGGGCTGGCATTGTGGAGAAGGCGGCAGCGATTTCCCTGGAACCAATTCACGAGAAACAAATCGAGGCGCCCGTCGTTGTCGTAGTCGCCCGACGGGCCCGCCGGAAAGTAAACCATCGGGGCTGACACCTCGCGGGGCGCGGCAAACGTCGGGACGCCGCCAGGATCGCAACCGCCGTGGCGCAAAATCAGCGGCGTGAAGGACCCGCCTTCCAGCCAGCCCGCCGAAAAATAAATGTCCGGCCAGCCGTCGTTGTCGAAGTCTTGGATCTCGACGTGGGGGCACTTGGCGGGCACCTCCGCGGGAAAATTCGCCGCCGCCGTGACATCCTCGAACTGCGGGACGCCGCCCTCCAGCCCGCGGTTGAGGAACAATCGGTTGCGCGCCCGCTCGCCGTGAATCGACAGCACGAGGTCGAGCAAGCCGTCGCGGTTGAGGTCGCCGAACGCGGCGCCGCACTACCAGTCCTCGCCATTGAGCGGCTCCCAGGCGAACGTCTCCGCCAGGTCCGCCGCCTCCCGGTAGCGCCCGCCGCCCTGGCTCAGGAAAAGGCGGTTGCTGTGGGGCACGAAGAGATCGGGCAGCCGGTCGCCGTTGAGATCTGCGGCGCTTCGCCAAGCCCAAAAGGTTCCCCTGGCAGACCGCCTTCGGCGGTCGCCTCGGCAAACTTCAGACCCGATTCGCTGCGCAAAAGCCGTGACCCTGGCTCCGCTGTGAACTTGTCCTCCACCACGAATAGGTCGAGCCGCCCGTCGCCGTCGTAGTCGAAGACGCCGACATTTCGCGCGGTCAAAACGTCCGCCGGACACGCGCCGGAGCGGGCGGAGACATCGCTGAACTGGCCGTCCCGATTTTCGAACAAACTGCTGGGCTGGAGCTGCGCGGCGTGCTGGGGGGAGCCGCCCGGATGCTTCGTCTTGCCCTTGGCATTGTTCGCGACATAGAGATCGAGGTCGCCGTCGCCGTCCAGATCGGCGAAGACCGCGCCGCTGGTGCGCGCGAACTGGGCGACGGCCGCCTGCCCGGCGTCCGCGAATTTCCCGCCGCCGAGGTTGCGGAATAGCCGGTTGCGCACCGGTCCCGCGGCGGGCGCGTATTCCGCATCCGGGCGGTCGGCAAAGCCCCCGACAAATAGATCGATCCGCCCATCGCCATCGAAGTCGCCCCACGCGCCGCCGTGCCCCATCATCCCGGCGAGCGGTTCGGCAAGCCCCGCCTCGTCCGTCCTTTCCTGAAAAATGATCTGGGCGAACGCCCCGGCGGGCGCGCTAAGACAAACGGCGGCGGCGAGGATCGGGGCGGTTTGCATCCGATCCCCATACCGGAGATCCGCTCGCTTTTCCACCGCCGGTGCGGCGGGCGAACGCGATGCCGCTAGCCCTTGTTCCAGTAGATCACCACGTTGTTGGTCGCCCGGCCAGCGGCGATTACGTCGAGGCGGCCATCTCCGTTTAGGTCGGCGAGTTTCAGGTCCTCGCACGCCATCTGGTTGTCGTCGAGGCGATACGCCTTCCAGCCGTCGCCATCCCGGCTGAAGATCCGGATGCCGACCTTGCCATCCGCATCGGGGTTGCGCCACCCGGCGACGATTTCCTGCGCGCCGTCGCCGTAGAGGTCGCCGCAGGCTAGCGCGTACCTTGGTTCATCGAATCGATCAAAACGCTCCGCTTCCAGCCGCCGCCGTCGGCGGGCGAATAGACGACGAGTTCGTTGCCGTGCATCGGCTCGATCCGGCAGACATCGCCCTCGCTCTCTACCGAGCCGCACCTCGCCTGCGCCCGGCGAGCCATGTTGCGCCGCGTTGATCCAAAGCGCGTCCTGTGGCGCCTTAAGCATCCCGCCTTCACCTGCTGGATGCCCTCGGCTCCCGCCAAGGCGAACGCTTCGGCACCGGATTCCGCCGGGATCACGTCGAAGTTGTGGGTCGCGTGCATCCGCTCGCTCAGCGTCGCCGGCTTCCAGGCAGAGCCGTCGGCGGGATCGGCGGGCAGCGGATAGACTTGGAGCCGCGCTCCGTTCTCGCCCTTGCCGCCGCGATTTCCCCGCCCGTGCAGCGGGGCGACCGCAAGCCCCCACTTTCCATCGCCGAGGCGCGCCCAGTGCATGCGATGCACCGTCGGATCGTGCGGCTGGATGCGGACCGGCTGCCATGCGCCGCGCGGATCGCCGCCCGGGCGGATCAGGTAGTGAAGCGATCCCGATTTCGCCGGATCGTCGGTCTCGCCGGGGTTCCACATCGCCCCGCACGCCACTTCGACCTTGCCGTCGCCGTCGAGATCGCGGGCGGCGATGCAGACATTGTCGAGCGTGGTCAGGTTCTTTGCCATGATATGGCGCTTCCACTCCGGGTTTTCATACCAGACGATCTCCCGCTTGTCGGCGAGCAACACATCCGGCTTGCCGTCCCCATCCACATCGCCAATCGCCAGCCCGTAGCCGATCGCGACCTTGGCGTCGATGGTCTGGGCTTCGAATTTCTGCGCGAAGGCGGCGGCGGGGAGCCATGCGATCGCGCTCAGCGCGGCGAGGGCGGAGATGGAAGCGAAAGCGGTAAGCGGGGTCGTTTTCATCCGGCAATCTTCCGCGACTTTGGCGGAATGAAAAGCGCGGCGACAAACGCCGCCGGGGAATTTTGCCCCGTTGCGATCGCGCCGATCCCCACGATGATCGCCCATCCCACTGAATCACCCACCCATCTCCATGCGACTCGCCGCCCTCCTCGCCTTTCTCGGAGTCTCCCTCGGAGCCTTCGGCGCCCACGCTTTAAAAGAAACCCTGACCGAATCCGGGCACCTCGAAGCCTGGAAGACCGCCGTGCTCTACCAGATGGTCCACGCGGTCGCCATGCTGGCGCTCGCCATCGCCGACCGCCCCGCGTTTCGCGTCCCCTACGGATTATTCGCCGCCGGAATCGCGCTTTTCAGCGGGAGCATCTACGGGCTTTGCCTGACCGATTTGAAATTCCTCGGACCGATCACGCCGATCGGCGGCGTTTTGTTCCTCGTCGGCTGGGCATGGGTCGCGGTGAAAGCGCCTTCCGCCCGCCGCACTTCGGATGGAGAATCGCCGCGCGCCTGAGCGCGTTGCCTTCTAGTTCAAGTCCTTCGACTTGATGTCCTTGTATTTGCCACCGAACTCCTTGGCCAGCTTCTTCATGAATGCCTCACCTTGACCATCGATGCTCAGGGTATTGATTTCGAGCTTCTTGCCGCCGTAGATTTCCTCATAGGCATCGCGGATCAGCTTGAAGATTGCCGTGTCGGAAAGCTTGCTCCCGCCTTTTGAAGTGCTGGGTTCCCCGTCGGAGAGGCAGAAGATCGTCGACGGCTTGCTCTCCATCGCAAAGACCACACCAAGATCGACCCGGGAGCCGCCGCTGGTGCCTTTCAGCTCTTTCACCCGCTCCGGCGGCACCGGATAGTATTTGATGCCTTTCCGGTCCTCACCCTTATTCCCGAAGGTTTGGGTGCGGGTCTTATTGAAGTTCGAGCTGTAGTAGTCCTTAAAGAACTCGATGGCGTGATTTTTGTTCTCTGTGGAGGCCGCCACCGATTTTTCCCAGATGGCATCGGCGCTGTCGGCGTAGCAGACGACGTTGAACTTCATGGATGGCTTGAGCGCTTTGATCGTGCGGTCGTATTCCTTGCGGAGCGCCTCGAGCCCGTTGGGACCGAGAAGGCGGATCATCGAAGATGAGGTGTCGATGACCAAAATGACATGGTTGCCCCCACCAGCGACGCCGAGGAAGTTCGCTCCCCCCATTCCGTTGCCGATCCCGCCCGAGCCGAAACCGTCACCGATCCCGGACTTTCCGAGGTCGAGCGGGTCTTCGATCACTTCGTCAACGACCGGCACGAAGACCGGGGAACTCACGTTCGTGGCGGCGATCACTTGCGTCGCCTGCGATGACGGCGGAGAGGGCTGCTGCTGCTGGACGCGAGTCTGGAATTCCTGTTTGTCCGGGGCGACCACGGCATCGGAGCCATCACCGACCATGACGAGCGACGGCGTCTCCTCCTTCGCTGCCATCACAATATAGAGCGCGGCGAGGAGCAAAATCACGGCATGGACGAGAACCGCCATGGTGATGGCTGCCGCGCGGGACATGTTCTTCTGTTTGCGCAATTCCTCCTGAGGATCGGCTCCTGCGACGGGAAGCATTCCGCCTTGCAGCGCAGGATCGTGGAGAGACGGGTCCATCAGGGGCTGCGGGTTGGGGGCTGACATGTTGTCCATGGCTTTTGTGCTTAGGGCGTTGAAGATTGTGGGGGTGGCAGGACCACCGAAGAGGGCAAATGGGATGCTAAATGCCCCGGTGGCGAATGGCAAGCCTTGACTGCCGATCCGGATTTCGGGTGCCTGCGCCCCTTGCTAAAATTTTTCACGGATGACCAGCCGATTTTCTTAGGCGATTCGCAAAAATAATTCAGAATTTTCGCAATCTGGCGGGGCTTGCGGAGGGCGGCGGCGCGGCGTGGTACTCTCCGCGCGAGGTTCCCTGCCCTACTATCTCGCGCTACCGCTCGCTGCGGCGGCGATCTATGCGCTTGGTTCGGTCCTCGTCAAACGCGGGCTGTTGGGTGCGCCTGGCGGACGCGGTATTCCACGCGACCAACTTGGTGATCGGTCTCGGCGTTTTTGCCGCTCGCCTGCCCCGCGCTCGGGTTCTGGAGCCTGGCACCTGCCGGTCGCCAATGGCACCTCGTTTCTCGGCGGCTGGCTGACTCCAGCCGCGATCCGGCGGGGCGATGTCTCGCTCGCCACGCCGGTCATGGGCACTAAGGTCGTTTTTGTCGCCATCGCCGCAGTCGCCTTCGCTGGAATGGAGCTGCCGCCCTCCCTCTGGGTTGCGGCGGGTCTCGCGGCGGCGGGCATCGCGACCATGGGGTTAAAGGCAAAGCGGCGATCGCGGGATGTGGGGCGCGCAGCGATCTGGCAATGCATCGGGCTTTCCGTGCTCAGCGCCCTCTGCTACGGGATTGGTTTCGTGACATCATGGTATGATTCGCGGAAGGCCACAGCCACCGCCTACATCGCGGATTCGTCGATCGTCGTCGCCTTGCTATCGTTTGCCGCCGCCCCCTTTTCGCGATCCGCCCGCCAGGGGCTCCGCCTTCGGTTTCCGCTTCTACCGCCAAGCGCTGGATCCTGTGGGAGCTGCCGCCATCGCTGCGCAGGCGATGCTCATGGGATTCGCTCCTCGGCTACTTTCGCCGACGCGCCCGCCACCAATGTCGTTTACGCGACCCGGGGGCTGTGGGCGATCGCGATCGTCTGGGCGCTCGGGGCGCGCCTCGGCATGCCCGAGGCAATCGGCGCGCCCAAGGCGGTGCTCCGCTGGCGGCTGGCCGGGGCGCTCCTCCTCACCGGCGGCGTCATCCTCGCGATCATCGCCCGGGCTTGAGCGGAAAGGAGGCGCGGCAAAATTTCGCCCGGCGGCGTCAGGATCGGGCTGCTTGCCGGAAAGAGAGGTGAGCCCCACCCCTTCCTCCGCGCCGATTTATGCCGAATCCCGACCCCAGCGCCTTTCTCACCCGATTCCTCCCGGCGGAGGCGGATCTGCGCGCCTTCATCGGGGCGCTGGTGCGCGAACCCGGCGCGCGGGAGGACATTTTTCAAGAAGTCGCCCTCACGCTGTGGGAGAAATTCGCGGAATACGAGGCGCTACTCGTTCGGGGTGCGGGCGCGCGGGGTGGCGGCGAAAAAAGTCCTCCACGCCCGGCGAAAGGATGCGCGGTTTCCGGCGGCGCTCTCGCCCGAGGCGATGGAAGCCGTCGCGGAGGCGTTACGGCGGTGGCGGCTGCCGGTTTCGACCGACCGGCGGAGGCGCTGAAGGCGTGCCTCGTACCAGCTCACGCCGCGGGCGCAAGCTCGTGGCGCTGCGCTACGAGGGATGGGCTGCGCTTAGACATCGCCGGGCGCGTCGGCATGGCGGCGGACGCGGCCTATCAGGCGCTCTCCGCGGGCGCGGGTCGCGCTCGACCGCTGCATCCGCCAATCCGTTTCCCTAACCCCGATTTCCCAAGCCGATGCCTGATCCATCCACCCTGATCGACCGCTACCTGGGCGGCTCCGCCTCGCCGGAGGAAATCGCGGCGCTCGACGCGCTGCTCCGCGCCGACCCTGGGCGGCGGACGCCTTCGCCGACCTGGCGCGGACCGATTCGGCGCTGGCGGATCACTCGCGCCGCCGCCGCCGAAGATGCGGCGTGGGCGGCGATCGTGCGGCGCTCCGCGAACGCCGACGGCGGAGGGATCTCGCGGGAATCCCGCGCGGCGGCGCACGGTGGCGCTGGCTGCATGGGCGCTGGCCGCCGCCGCCGCAGCAGGCAACCGGGTTTTTCCAGCCGTGGCACCGGCTTTGGCCTGAGGCCCGCGCGGTCCGGTCGCCGAGGCTGGATCGGGCGATGACCACCGGCCTGGCCCGACGCGCCGCACGGTCCGGTGTTGAGTTCAGCCGTGTCACCGCCGCCGACAGCGGAGATCGCCGCGCAGATCGCCGAGCGCCGCCGCCTCATGGAGGCGAAGCTCGACCGCTTTTACCTGCCGAATGTCAATCTCGCCGACGTGCCGCTGCCCGCCGCCGTCGAGGCGCTCCAGCGGCAGTATGCGGCGCTGGATTTTTTGCAAAGCGCGCCCACCCTGTTTTTCGATGTCGAGGTTTTGCGGCGTGGTCGCCCCGCCGCCAGCGGTGACGCTGCACCTCGCCGGCGTGCCGATGCGGCAGGCGCTGGACCTCGCCGCCGCCAAGGCGGGCTATCAGGTCGAGTTCGAGCCGCCCAGCCGAGTCGTCCTCCGCCCGCTGCCCGCCGATCCGCCGGAATACCAGGCGCTGGTCGCCGCTTCGATCCCGGTGCCGGAGTCGTTTTCACCCTGAATCCAAGGCGTGCCGATCTTCGGGGACTTTCCTCTGTTTGCCGAAGACGCGGAGGAGGCGGAGGTGACCGATTTCTTCGCCAAAGTGCTGCGGGCTCAACCCGGCGGGGGCAAGCGCCGTCTACACCGGGTTCGGTAGCCGCCTTAACGATCCGCACACTCCGCGCGCCATCGCCCAGATTTCGGCGCTCGTCGCGGCGCGCTTCTCGCCGAGCGAACGCTGCCCGCCATCACCGTCGCCACGAAGGTGATCGAGGTGCCCGAGGAACCCTACCGGGACGCGCTCGGCTCGCCGAAGGATCTGACTTCTCAGCCCGGAGCTGTTCGAGGCGACGCTCGAGATCGCCTCCGATCTCGAAAGCGCCTTATCCAATGAGCGCCCCCAGTCTCGCGCTCAATGCCGGGACGCAGGGCGATTTGGCTATTCGGCGGTCAAAACGGCGCGCCTCCCGCCGCCGATGCCAGCAATGTTTATCTAAACGCCTACCTCACGATGCAGAAGGTACCAGCGGCTGCTGGAGAAAGGCAACAACCCTGACGGGCTGAGCCACCTATGAGCGCTCAGCCACGCCTTCGACCTCGTCTCGCGAAACCACCTGGAGGCGGAATCCCCAGATGGTGAAGTATCGCCAGAAGTCGGTCCGCGATCTCATTTCAAGGCGCGCAGGGCAACCAGGCATTTGTGTTCACCGACGACAGCACGGTGAAACTGGACGCGAACGCACGTCCGGGCGACACCCTCGAAATCGCCAACGGGATCGCGGATGTCAACGGAGACCAGCCGCCGACTGTCTCGTTCACCCTTCCCGAACCGCTTCAGCCATCGGTGACGAGCTTTCACCTACCTGCGGCTCGAATTTGATCCGCCTGAGGTGGCGCAATCCTTCGCGGGTTCGCGGAACGACAGCCGCAGCGCGGTGGAAAGTGAATTCGAGGGATTCGTCAACTATGGTCAGCCGATTACGGCAGAAGCGGTCAACGCGCTCGGGAAACCCGTAACGATAGTCCTTACTGATAGTGCCATCGAATCGCCCCAGATCGTCACCATCGGCTCTACCCGCCACCGCGCAAAACGCCGCGCAGGCCAGCCTGCCGCTCAGCGGGCAAGTCTCCGCCAAACCGATCATGGAAGGCGAGATGATCCGCCTCCAAGGCACCGTCGATTTCGCCGCCGTCACCCCGCAGGCGAATCTGAATCACTGGACAAAACCGACCCTGAATACCTGGGGCTTCATCACCCCCGAATCGCTAGTGCCCCAAATCCCCACCGGCATCGACTTCGACGCCCCGCTCGCGCCAGGGCAAACGCCTCTCGTCGTGGCAGACCTGCCGAACGGGAAAAAGGCGCTGGTGATGCTGACGCCATCGCTTTTGGCGAACGACGACGCCGAGTAACCAATACGGGAACGCGGAGGAACCATGGGATGCGGCAGGCTGTAGAGACGGCACTTGCCGTCTTGCCCCTACGGCACCGTCCTCGCCTTCGATTCGCGCAGTGCAAACAATCACGTTACCATCTCCGATTTGTTAGGCTATTGGCGGTGCTTCTTTGTAGGTTGTCAGATCAAAACAGTAAAATCTGTTAGCCGCCTAAGCGCTATTTTGCCCGTTGATGGATGGGCAGCCATATCAACGTCGAAGCCCTCTCACACCTGCTTGAGAGCGAGGCTCGATTCTGGGTTTTTGCCAATGGTCATGGCGGTGTGAACTGGCGACGGATCAGGCGTTAGAAAGGACTGCTTGTTAGGTGCCATTTCGATCGCGCGTAATAAAGGACAAACGCGTCAAATGAGCGGGTTTCGCCTCTGAGGTTGACCGTGAGACATGGGTTGCCTCAGGGATTGAGGCTTCGATTTGAATCAATATTTTCTTCCACTTGATCGAGTTGCTCCTGACTTCGCACGCGTATTCGGTTCCTTTGGTGAAGAGCCAAGGATCAATTCTGATGTTTTGCCTATGTTGTGCCAAGATGGCGTTAATCTGCTCTAGGCGTTCGCATGGTCTTCATGCAAGCAAAACCTCAGCAAATAGAGCCTTGGCATTTTTGAGTCAAGGAACACGGCGTCAAATTATGTGCTGCACCTGACGTCGAGCATGAGGCACGGCTTACCGGGAGCGTGCGCTCGATGCAGGGGTTTGTTATTACGGTTCATCTTTCGACTCGGAGCGGGTCAGCCGTTGCTCTCCATGCGCTTGTTATCTCCCGTTTGTGCGAGGTTCCAAAGTTGCTGGACGCACCCATTAGGACAATAGAGGCCTGGGTGAATCCACGGTGGATCTTCCTTAGGCATTCCTTCACAGATCTTCGAGGTCGCTATGAATGTTGCTATCTCATCTCTCGTGGTTTCTCCTGGCATCGCTCGGAAAAGAGTTTCACCGCATCTCGGACAGTGCTTGGCATCTATCGCCAGATTGTTTGGTTCGGTGTCCGCTCGCGCTGATCGAGTTGCCTCCAACACTTGCTTCATCGCGACCTTCCGCTCAATGGAACGAGCATCAGCAAGCGTCTTCCAAAGAAACATGAGTCCTACTTGGTTCTCAGAGTAGAGCTTCGCAATGGCGTCGTCATCGCTCAACCCTTCGCCGCACAAATTCGCGAATAACGTATTGACTTCGCCCTGGCGTCCTAGTGCGCTCATCATTCTTTGAGATAACGCAAAGCTGAGCGACTGCCGCCGGAAATGCAAGCTGGAGCGTGAACGGGACGCCCGAATTGCCGTCCAGCCTCGAGCGGAGAGGCGGGGCGGCAGTTCGTCTCCAGCGTCTGGTTCTGCCTGTTTTTGTTCATGCGGTGTAGTCCTCATGATCGGGCAGCATGCACCTCACCCGCCAATCCTCCTCGTCCCTGAACAATTCTGTGGATGGCCAGCCTTGGTTTGGGTCGGTCTTCCCTGACCACGTCAGATGCACCACGGCATATTGTTCCGCTCGCCCATTGATACGGAACAGCACGTCGTCGCAATCGCGACGCATCGCGATCGCCTCCGCCTCGATGCCGTACAAAAAGTGATCTGTGCGAAGCTCTCGGTGTAATTCCGCAACCAACGCACTGCCGTCATCGGGCAGTGACCTCCAAGGTTCAAGCAGGTCTAAACTGAGCAGTGTCTCTCGCGTGCTCATTACTTGGCTAACGTAAAGCGCGTGCACCACTACCAGCGGGGGCGCGCGTCGATCACGGGGTTGGGGTTGTAGTGATGTGAAATCATCGAAACTGAACGGCTGGTAGGGGTTGTCACGGCGCGGCTTGTTGTGCTTCTTGTTGATATTCGGTGTTATCTGGGATGTGGCGATGCTCTAAATCCGAGGCTTCGATGACCCAGAGCGCACCATCAGCCCACTCAATCGTATGCAAGAGATTGCCTTCGTCGGTCAGGGTGAACGTCAGTACCTCCCAATCGCCATGAATCCCCTGCGACGAATCCGCCATCCGCAATTCGTATCGATACACGATCGGTAGCGCAGAATGATCGTTCCGGAATATGCAGAGTGCAGCTCGATCTCGATCCAGGAGAACTGTTGATTGTCCCAGTGGGGTACTCCGTGGTCACCCATTCGAAACGCGACGAGTCGGGAATCATGTGGCGCCTCGGGAAGATTGAACTGATACCACCAACTCGAAGTCGCGATCCTTACACGCTGACGCGGGGAATTTGTCTCCTTAGTGCCTCAAGATGAGATTGGTAGTCGTTCCACTTTGCGCGCCTCGTCGAGGGAATCGTGGTCACGGTTGGCGGCTAGTATGAAGGACATATTTTTAGCACAACAGTGGTTTTAGTTGAATGTACTATTAATATCGCTCTGGGTGATATCACTTCTATTTGGATCAGCAAAGCATGCTAACGCCCTACGGGTCAAGGACAAAATTCGAGACGGACCACAATGGGCAAGAGGGCTAGATTAATAAGCTGGTTTGAATACTTGCGGACTCTTGATTGCCCGATATGGTTTTTTATCCCTTTAGGTAATCAGGAGATCTGAACATTCCCTCCAGATCCTGCAGGTCCAAGACGGCAAGAGTGCCGTCTCTACAGGCGGCTACGACCGCTTGCGGGTCAGCATGAATTCGTTGCCCTCTGGGTCGCAGCACATGGCGAGGTGGGGTGGCTCGCCGCCTTCGGGTTCGGGATCGCGGAGCAATTAATGCGGCTTACCGCCGCGACCTCCAAGTACCGCCATCGATCACGTCGGGGACTTGAAAGCTGAGCCCGGTCCAGGTGCGTTTGCCTTCGCCGCCGCCGTGGATGCCGATGACGGCGCCGCAGACGGCGACCTCGCTGATGATCTCGTTTTGCTTGAGCACCTCGCCGCCGAAGACATCGCGGTAGAAGGCGACGGCGCGGTCCATGTCTACCGCCCAGATGACATATTTGACTCGTTCTACGTTCATGAAATTTCCGGGGTTCGCATCTGGCTTGCTTAACACATCACCCGCAGCCGGTGCGGCGCGGGTGATCTGGACTGGGGTCTCGGCCTACCAGCTCGCCATCGACCTCGAAGGGCGCGTCGCAACCGGGGTCGGTCGAGCGGATGGAAAGCGCCGGAGCCTGGAGTGTAGGTGAGCCCTCCATCGTGTGCTGGGCGAGTCGGCTTGGCTGCTCCACAGGACCGAGAGCATACCGCCGAAGTCATCGCGGCGGAGGATGAGGACATCGATGAGACCGTCGTCGAGCGAGGCTTGGCGGAAGAGCTTGAGCGCTCGCCATAGCGCTTACCGTTGCCGAGGAGCACGGCGGCTCCTCGCGCGGGTCCTCGCCGGGCACCTCGATGCGGAGCGGCGCGGATTCTTTGCCCAGCCGCTGGAAGGCGGACACCATGTAGCTGAGCGGACCGAGCGATTTTTTGCGCCTCCCACGGCGTGTCTTGGATGACGGCGGCGTCGAACCCAACCCCGGCGAGCTGCACGAAGAACCGGTCGTTACCGCCCACAGATCGATCTCGCGCGCGCTGCCCGCCACGATGCGCTCCCAGCATTTGGGCAGGTCGCCGAAGGGCAGCTCGAGCCTCGCGGGAGAAGACATTCATCGTGCCGCTGGGCAGGGCTCCCAGCGCGCAGGACGCCGCATTTTTGGAGCGGGTAATCCCGTTACCACGGCATTGACGGTGCCGTCCCCGCCTACCGCCGCGACCACCGGGTAGCCTTCGTCGGCGAGCGCGCGCAGGCCAGCGCCTCCGCGCTTTCGCCATCGCCCGAGCCGAGCGGGACGAGCCGGGCGCGGGGCGAGAGCTTGGCGATCATCTCCGCCTTCCCGCCGCCCGCGCGCTCCGCGCGAACGGGCTGAGGATGACGGGGATCTCGGCGGCAGGCATCGGCGCTCAGTCTCGGGTCGCAGGGCGTACCGCCCACAAATGACATCTCGCTCATCCGCCGGGCTACTTCCCGTGCGCTTGGCTGAGGTGTTTACCAGGACATCCTCGCCGAAGTCGCCCTCAAAGCTCCGGATCACGGCGTGCGGGTGCTTCGCCCCGTTTTGCGTGTTGTCGAATTCGATCAGGAAGGTCGGTCCCTGCACGCGGTAGTAGTGCCCCTGCCCCGGCTCGGTGCCCCCCATCCAGGCGAACACGACCTGGTCGGTGCCCGCCGCCTTGATCTTCGCCAGCTCCGGCGTCGGCGATCGCTGGGCGGTGGCGGTAAAAATATTCGTCGATCAGCTTCTGCAGCGCCTTTGCTGGGCGGCGTTCAGCTTGGCGAACCCGATGCCCTCGCCCCCGAGCGGCTTCCACCTTCCGGTCCGCCTTCGTCAAAACATCCACGGCCGCGTCGCCCGGCAGGATCGCCGCCGCCTTCTGAGCGTCATCGAGCGATTTGACCAACCTTCGCGCCCGAGGTCTTCCTCGTCGCCCAACACGCGCAAGATGTCGCCTTCGCCGGTCTTCGCCTCGCCGGGGTTCGCGCCGAGAACGACGGGGTCGCCGAGATGTATTCGCCTTTCACCACGGTGAAGTTCAGCGACAGGTGGTGCCCTTCAAAGCGCCAGCCCCTGTGCGTCCGCGCCCGGTTCGCCGAAGATCGAGACGTGATACATCGCGGCGTCGCGATGCGGCGCGTGGTTCTCGATCTCCCAGAGCATGCGCTCCAGCGACATGATGGTGGTCGCCTTGGCGAAGCCCGCATGGCTCATGCCGGAGCTGAGCAACGCGTGGGCGAGCGCCCGCTGGTCGTCGCGCATTTCTTTGAGCGGCAATCCGTTGCGCTGCTTCGGGATGTAATGCCAGTTCCCCCGCTCGTCCGCCTCCAGCGCAAACGTCGCCTTCGCCCGCTGCGTCTCATCCAGCGCGTCAAGGAAATTGTCGGCGGCATCCGCCATCTCGGCGGCGACGATTTTGGACGACTCGTCCGCCGGGGAGCCGGCAGGGTTTAGCAAAACGGCGGCGGCGAGGAGCGAAACGGAAGCGCAAGGCGCGGGCGAAGCTTCATAGGGTCTGGTGGTGGTTCAGGGTAAACGCAGGGGAACGCCGGAACCATCGGCGGCTAGCCAGTTTCGGCAACCCCGGACTGCGGGTGTCGGTGGCGTCAATGTGGCGTGCGGACTCGATGCGTGCGGTTGGGCAGAGGCGATTTGCTCCCCCCGATCCGCGTTTGAAAGATCATGCGGCTTCGCCGTGGGCATTGACGGTCGTTCGATTGATTGCGCGAAATGATGCAACCGCGCAATGAAAAGCCGCATAGATCCCATTTTGCCAGATTCCATGATCTGAATCGCCTGTCTTTTCTGCCACAAGCATCTGCAAGAGCAACGTCCTTGTTCGAATCGGAAGGATGATCTTCCCGCCAGAGTCTTGCGCCAGAAGACCGCTTAACGTGTCGATCAGGGCATTTCCCACCGCTCTAAACACGCATACTCTGCCAGTCGGGACCTCCTTTTCGCATGGGACAACGCGCAGTATCGAGCAACCGAACCAAGACACGATTTTATACGGGTCCACGTTTGGTTTGCTCCACGTTGTGGTACCGCTGTTTACCGGTGCTGCGCGAGCGAAACGGTCAATGCCTCGTCCACCTGCTCCCTGAGACCGTCAAGTGTGCCGTCAAGGTTTTGGGTGATTGCCATGGCAAGCTGCACCACGGCACCATGGGCAACGTCAATCCGCCTCTGCGGCGGAACCTGGGCAGAGTCCCCGCTCAATCCGAGATCCAGTTAAGCTTCTCGCCTTGTATTTCTCCGCCAGGCAGCAGTCTTCCTCGCCATTTGAGCAAGCGATCAGAAACACCGCCAAGTTCTCCGAAACGCCGTTGCTAATGTTCATCGCGCAGCCATCTGGGTTGGACGACTTGGCAGGCGATTCCTCGACGAGGACATTCCAGAGCGATGCGAATCGGGTTTTATCAATGAGATTCATTAAGAGGTTCGGTGGTGGCTAAAAAGCATGCACGATATCGGCGGCTTGTCAACGCCATATCGTGAATTCCCATATCCAGGGTATAAATTCTCAACTTCGGTAAAATCTAAATTTCCTTATTATCTGGATCTTCTAACCAAGTGGTCATCTAACCCACCACGCGCCCACGCACCGCCAGCGCGTGCGTCGCGGTCCGCGCCGCACTCCGCCCTCGCGCGCTGTCCTCGCCACTAGCCACCGCTTTCGTGATCTTTTCCGTGCCACCATGCTACGATGTTGGCGTTTTCGGCGTAGATCGCGGCTCCGGTCCCGTATTTGCAGGAAACCCAATCGCTTCGACCGCCATGCTTCGACCCGCCCTTTGCTCCTCGTTTCGTCCTCACCGGCATCGCCTTGACCGCCGATGACCCCGGCTTACTGCAGCAGTGGCGCGGTCCGGCGGGCGACGGGACTTGGGCGGCGGCTCCGCCGGTGGCGAAACGCTGCCCGACGGCGAGCTGGAGCGGCTCTGGCGGGCGAAGATCGGGAGCGGCTACCCGGGGTGACGGCGGCGGGCGGCAGCGTCTTCACCATGGATAAACAGGGCGAGGGCGACACGGTGACCGAACGCGTGCTATGCCTCGACGCCGCGACCGGCGAGCCGCGCTGGACCCACGCCTATGAGGCGTCCTACAAGGGGCTGGACTACGGCTCGGGACCGCGCGCCTCGGTCACGATCCACGGCGGCAAGGCGTATGCGTTCGGCGCGTACCGGGCACGCGCACTGCCTGGATGCGGCGACCGGCGCGGTGCTCTGGAAAGCCGACACGGTGGCGGATTTCGGCGCGCGCCGCCCGACGACGGGGATTTGCCGCTCGCCCGGCGATCTGGAAAGAATCCGTCATCCTCCACATCGGCGCGGCGGACGCGTGCTACATCGCCTTGGACAAATCGACCGGCGAGGTCGCCTGGCGCGGCGGCACCGATCCAGTCGGCTATGGCACGCCGATTTTCGTCCGGCACGGCGGCGAAGATCTGATGATCGGCTGGACGCCGGAGAACATCGCGGGCTTCGACCCCGACACCGGCGAGCAGCTCTGGGCGATCCCCTATGCGGTGAAATACGGCGTCTCGATCGCCACCCCGATCTTCCACGAGAATCTCGCGCTGGTCTGCGGCTACTGGCACGGGTCCCGCGCCATCCGGCTGGGCAAAACGCGCGCCGACGCCGAGCTGGCGTGGGAGGAAGACGAATTTCTCCGCGGGTTGATGGCGCAGCCGCTTTACAAAAACGGCTTCGTTTACCTGCTCGACAAAGAACACGGGCTGACCTGTTTCCGGCTCGCCGACGGGAAGAAGCTGTGGGACGACGACCACCGGATCACGCCGAGCGACCGCAACCCGCAGGCGACCTTCGTCCGGCTCGGCGGCAGCGACGAGGTCCTGATCCTGAATGCCAACGGCGAACTCATCCACGGCGCGCTCCGCGAATCCGGCTACGAGGAATTCTGGCGCGCCCAAGCCGCCGGCAAAACCTGGGCGCATCCCGCCTACGCCAATGGCTGCGCCTTCACCCGCGACGACCGCCAGATCGCCGCGTATCGGCTTCCGGTCGAGTAGCCGAATCCGATTCTGCTAGGAACGGCGGCGCAGGAGCAAGGCACCCGCCAACCCGAAAACAACGAGCAACGCGCGGGATGGCTCCGGCACTGGGGCGTTGACGGCCGCGAGGATCGTCGCGTCGCCTTGGGGCGAAGGGATGTTGTCGCCGCCCGCCACGTCGACAAAGCCATCCTCGAAGTCGAAGAGCGCCACGAGGTTCGTTTCGTCGCCCCGGAGTTTGAGCCCGAAGCCGCCTGCGATTTCCGAGGCGCTCAGCGCGCGGTCCCAAATGGAGATCTCGTCTAGATAGCCGTCGAAGAACTCCGCGCCAAGGCGGCTCCCAATCCGGTAGTTGGCATCGGCGACGTTTACCCCAGAGACAGCGCGAGTCCCGATCAAAGACCCGTTGAAATACCAATTGGTCTCGGTGCCATCATAGGTGACCCCGAGGTGGTGCCATCCGTCGCCGTTTGGTCCAGTGGTGTCGGCGAGGATACTGCCGCCTAGGCTTTCATCGTGGTCGTTGCCCCAGAAATAATGGCGAACAGCCGAGTCGCCCCTTAGCCTAAACCCATTTGCGGTACTGGTCGGTCCTTGGGTTCCCCAGAATGTGATCTGACCGCCATTCGATCCGCCCGCCGGGATCGAAGTCGGATTGATCCAAGCCTGGATGGTAAACGGATCATTCCCGATCGGGATGTTCGTTCCCAGAAAGGTGACGAAGTCGCCATTGCCATCGAGGCTCAAGGCGGCACCTCGCGCCAAAGGTGAAAGGGCGCAAAGGCAAAGGGCGGCAGTAAAGTAGGCGGAAAACTTCATGGTAAGTGTGTTGATGCTCGGATTCGGAAAGTGATTCAAATTTGGCTCTGATTGTAAAGCGAATTCAGCGCGATTTCCGCATTGTTACAACTTTATCGCCCCATCGGCGATCATCGCCTTCAGCTTCAAGAGGGCGGCGACGGAGATGCCATCGCGGATCTCGCCCCGCATCACCATCGCGAACGCTTCCGCCAAGGGCACCCGCTTGACCGCCAACTCCTCGGTCGGTTCCGGGGCCGCTTCGGCAAAACTGAGATCGCGGGCGAGGAACGCAAAAGCTCGCTCGTCCGTGGTGGAGTTGGAAAGCTGCATTCCCTCCAGGATCAGATCCCACGATCTCGCCGCGATTCCGGTTTCTTCCGCCAGCTCTCGCCGCGCGCATTCCTCGATGGTTTCGCCGGGATCCGCCCCGCCTTCCGGGATCTCCCACTCATACGTTTCCGTCGGATAACGATACTGGCCGACCAGCCATGTAAAGCCGTCGCCATCGACCGGGATTATCCCGACGGCCAGACGTTTGAAGTGGACCACCCCATAGATGCCGCGACCGCCGGACGGGTTGACAACGTCGTTTTCAACCACGCGGATCCACGGATTTTCATAAACCAGACGCTTTCCCGTCGTTTTCCATGGATTCTTGTCGGATGTTGGCATGTTGATATTTAAATTATTTGAATTTTACCATTGCCCGTATGATACGGACAGTGCTATTTTTATTATGATTCTGAGAGCATCTTTGCAGTAGACATATTCGATTCAATTTGTATAATTTTTGCGATTGTGCGAAGGGCATCGCCGATTCGCCGCACCAAACCTCGACCTCCTCAATTCATGCGTGCAAAAATCTCCGCAATCTGCGTTGCATCCCTTGCGGTTGCAGGAATTTCTGGTCAAAGCGGGTGTTCCCGACCTGATGGGCAGGCGCTATTCAGCAAGCCGATCCGATCTGGGGGCGGGAGCGCTCTGTTTTCAAAGTTGCGCCCTCGGTCGCCAGATCGGGATAACGCGCCGGATTCTGAAGAGATGGAGAATGAAGTCGCGGCAGCGAACCTGGAGGCACTGCTGACAGAAATCGACGAGCAGGCGCGCGACTACCACGCCAGGCAATCGGCGCGGACACCTGCCCCGAGCAGCCCCGCTGGAGCAGGTCCAAGGCGGAATGTGCGGACGACGGCATACACCCACACGGAATACGACCACCGCGCTTATGCAAACAAGACCGCATCGGGGAGCACCTTGCGGTTCGGTCAAGTGCGGAGCGCGGCGGCGGATTGGTCCCGCTACCCGCTTGGAACAACATTCCGGATCGTCGGCCAGCCCTACATCTATGAGATTGACGACTATGGCTCTGCCCTTGTAGGCAAAAACACCATCGATCTCTACCGCCCATCCCGCGCCTCCATGAACGCGTGGGGAGCGAAGAACGTCGAGATCGAGATTCTGGAGTGGGGAAGTTTTGCCGAGAGCCTGAAGGTGATGAGACCACGGTCACGCGCACCTCACGTTCGACGCATGGTCTCTGCCATCGAGGCGAAGCTGACGCTGGATGAGGCACCTTTGACCGTGGGACTGAACCTGGAAGGCACCGAGGAGCCGCCGGGATTGAACCTAACCGACGGGCAATTGGTGAGCCTGCATTAAGCCGGAGCCGGAACTCGGGCGCAAAATCAAAAAACGCCGGGAAATCCGGCGGTATAGGCGCTTTAATGGCATCGACATGACCGATGCCGCCGATCCCCCCTGCACGATCATCGATACCCAAGGCACGCTACCGCCCTTCTGGGATCGGAACGTCACTTTTTATGCGAACCTTCTAGCGATCTTTTTCGAGAATGAAGGGCAGATGGCAAAGCTCCAAGCGGAGATCTCTGAGGCGGACTCTTACGGCGGGCGGCTGATACCGGTCCTGAACCTGATCTATCAAGGCGAGGGCGTGAACACCCTCGTGCTGGAGCGCGCCCCCGATCCGGCGCTGTGCGATTACTTCGCGAAGGAACTCCGCCTTAGCCTCCCCGAAACCGCCGTCGTCCGGCACGCCGAATATCTGAAGCTCGGGGCCCCCGTGGCGGACGATCTCCATCGGATCGGATCGGCGGACTGGCTCGACGGCTATGTGACCGATGCGGTGCTCGAGGCAATCGCCGCACGAGAACGGCGGAGGACGATCAGCACCCCAGCAGGAAGCCGGGACGGAAACAACAAGCTGAAGCTCCATCGCTGGCTGGAGCAGGAAGGATTTCCCACGGTGGCAACTGAATACCCGGAATGTCCGGCCGACGTGCCCGCCTGCGCGATGCGCCTGCGGGCGCTTGGCTTCCGCGCTGGTGTCCTCAAGGCACCAGTCGGCGCTTCGGGGATCGGCATGGTCAAGATTCCCGACCTCACGGAGGTCGATCTGAACTCACTCGCGGATCACCTTTTTTCGAGGGTCCCTGCCTTCTACAGGGTTGGCTGGAACCGGGCACCATGGGCGTGCGCCAGATCCTCAGCCCGAGCGTGCAGATCTTCTTAGATAGCAATGGGGGCTACCTCTACGACTGCACCGAGCAGATTCTCAGCCAACACAGCGTCCACGAGGGTAACGAATCGCCGCCCCCCTATCTCGGCGATTTTCCCGGCGTTCGCGGCGAACTTTTCTCTCAGGCAAAGGCAGCGGCGCAGTGGCTGCACGCCTGCGGCTACCGGGGGACGGCGAGCGCCGATTTTTTGCTCGTCGACTATGACGAACTCGACAGCCCAGTTGTGTATATCTGCGAGTTAAATGCCCGCGTCACCGGAGCCACCTATCCGTCTGTGCTCGCCCGGCATTTCACTCCGCAGGGCGCGTGGCTGCTCCGCAACCTTCGGCTTACCCGACCCGCCAGCGGTCAGAAGGTGATCGAAATGCTCCGGCGGCGGGGGCATCTCTACCTCCCCGGGGAAAGCGCGGGCGTTCTGCCGATCAATTTCAATCTCGGTCCCGACAATCTCGTCCATAAGGGGCAATTCCTCTGTTTGGCTCCGCAGCCCGATAAGTGCCGCGCGTTCCTAGAGTTCGCGGAGGGCGACTTGCCCGTCGAGTGGACATTCGACAGAGACTAAGTCGTATCAGGAAGGAAAACGGAGATGGGCGATGAGTCCCCATTCTCGTGAACGGCGAAAAAGAAGGAACCGACCACATGCTCTCCGCCGGCAGATCTGGCGAAGAATTGGGCAGGGCTGTAGAGACGGACATTGGTGTTTGAACCTGCGGTATCGACTTCGTTTTATGCCCTCGGTCCCAATGCCCTCGAAATCGCCCACCTTGGAGAGTGAGGACAGGGACGTGCGCGATCCGAGGATTTGGCCCCTTGGACTGCGGCAGCCTGCTGCCGCTTTCGGTGGGGGCAACCTGGCCCCGGGCGGTGCGCCGAATTTCCAGCGAACGCCGAATCGGGATCGGCGGGGACCATTCTCCGAAAGGTCTGGCGGTTCTTCGCACCTCGGCGAAGACCTTGGACTGCGGCAGCCTTCTGCAGTCAGCCGCCGGCGGTGCGCACCTTCGGCGAACACAAACATCAACCAGCGCCTCGCCAGGGGCAGCGCGACTTTCACTCGGCGAAGCTCGACCGCTCCAAAGTAAGAGGGCTTGGTCAAAAAGACCAAGCCCTCCGCGAAAATGTTTTCTTTCAGCAGCCTCTATCGGCGGCGGCGAAGCGCGAATCCGACGAGTCCAAGCGCGAGGAGCAGCGCCCGGGAAGGCTCAGGAACCGAGAAGGGCACCAAGAAGGAAGTCGAGGCAACCCCCGTGTTGAACGAGGTGAAATTGATCAGGTAATTCCCAGCTCCCAAATCGACCGGAGAGCCGTCATCGCGGCGGAAGACATCGAATGTGCTTTCATCGCCGATTTGATAGGATCCCATAATTGAATCGATCAAGTCTGGCGACCGAAGGAAGGCGAGCGGCACTTCAGCCCCGGCACCAAGCGCGGTGCTTGAAGAGTAATCCCCATTCGCATTGATCGTACCCCCTGCCGACGGATCACTGGGGTCGGTGGGAAGATAATCCCAGAAGAGAATGGAATTGTCACCGCCACCTCCTTCAGCCATGCGGAGTTCAATCGGAACCCACTTTCCACCTGATGGAACATCAGAGAAGGTGATAGAACCCTGAGGCGTCGGATTTCCGCTGTTCAAGCCATTCGGTCCTGCGGCACTATTGTCGTCAACGAGTGTTTGCCCATCAACGATAAGACCAAAATAGTCGTCTGTGCCATCTCGGAAATTATAGGTCCCATTCTCTGGGATGAAGATCTCACCCCACTGCCGCACCGAGTAAACTTCGGCTTCATTAGCGCCGGTTTCTGCAGCCCAACCTCCGGAACCGGTGAAGCGATCAAGGGCTGCCATTTCGGCATCATAGCTTAACCCACTTGCCGCACGACCGAACTTCGTATCCGCACCTTGATAGGTCAGAGACGGTTCTCCGTTGAAGTTGAGAATTGAGTCCCAATAACCTGTGTTATTGATATTCATGTGTTCGTAGACCTCCGTCCACAAGCCTTGGGAAGCATTATCCCCATCGTAGATTTCTAGTTTCCACCCAGTCCGCTCTCCAGTGGCAAGTCCATCTGAAAGGTTATAGGTGTAGGCGTTTCCGGTGAGAGCTAACCCACCTGCTTGAATCGACCCGCCTACATCGTAAGTTCCCGACGTCCCTTGAAGACCAGCATTGAAGGAGCCGACTTGGTAGCTGTCAAAAGAAGCGGTGTTCGTCCAATTCGTCGAACCACTGTTGGACCCATATCCATGCGAGTGATGGGTCAGACCTACATAAACATCAGCAGTAGAACCCGTCTTGGAGTCCGCAGCGCTCCACCGACCCGGTGTTCCGTTCAAATCGGCAGCCCAACTCGAATAATAGGTGTCCCCTTGGCGGCTCAGGGACATCCAGATGGGAATATTGTTTGCCGGCTGAACTTGTAGGCGATTTCCCTCGAGAACCGATGTACCAGTTCCGCCGCTCCCGAGGCGAGAGGTGTTTCCAGCATCGGTATCGCGGTACTGGAAAGCTGTCCCATGAGCTTCACCTGCGTTCTTGCGGATATGACCTTGGTAAGCCGAATTCGCCGCAGTGGAGGTGCGGGCAATAATCCCGGTTCTCCCCATTCTGAGCGGATTTGATCGACGCCCAACTGGCGAACGACGGCGCTGAAATCACCTGAGGTGGTGCCGCCATGGAGGAAGCTGGCGTTGTCGCTATTTCCCCACAGATCGGTTCCGTTTGAGGTGATCGTGTAGCCGCCCGATCCATCTGCGGTGAACGCCCCGGTGGAAGCGTTCCCGTATTTCTCCAAGGTATCGAGCGTTTGCGCGCCAGCCATGCCGGCGACGGCAGTGGAAGCGGCAAGAATTGCGCTGCGGACGAAGGGGATTTGGTGTCGGAGTGACATACTTTCAGTCAGGGGTAGGGAGAATTTGAGATTAACACCTGTTTGCTACCAGAATTCCCGCAAAGGGGAAAGAATTTTTTCAATTTTCTTTGAACGCTTGGCGAGCGGTCAAAGCGGCATCGCGGATTGGCTGTCGGGTGAGCAGGGGGAGAAGCGGCTTTGCACCGCCGCCGCTTCGCCCTTATCTCCCTGGCTTTCAATGAGTTTAACCAACTCCTGAAAGATTGCGGACGCGTCGGAAAACCGCCCTTCCTCGGCATAGGCGGCGGCGAGTGTCCTGAGGATCGCGGGAATGCGCCGGTCGGTGCGCACGGCAGCGGATTCGGCGATGAGGACGACTCGGCACCGTTGCGGAATTGGGCATCTGGTGCGGTGGCGAGGATCCAGGCGAGATTGTTGGCGGCGGGCGGCCATTCGGGGCGTAGGTCGAGGGCTTGGCGGTAGGCGCGGATGGCTGCGGCGATGTCACCGAATCGGCGCAGCGCATTGCCCAGCTCGAACCAGGTATCTGCCGCCGGACGATGATCGGTCGCGGCTCGCAACGCGGCGACCGCCGCTGCTTCATCGCCTAGGGCTTCCTCGATTCTCCCGAGCGCCAGCCACTGGTCCGCGTCCTCGGGGCGGTCCTCTAGCAGCGCCTTTACCTCGACCCGCGCTTTGGCGAATTCCGCCTCCCGCATCAGGAGGCGAACCAGTTCTTCTCGGGCAGGGCGCGAGTCGGGTCGGATGGCGAGGGCGGCGCGGTATTCGCGCTCGGCTTCATCGGGCGGACCTTCGTCGAAGGCGATGGCGGCAAGGAACTTATGGATCTCGAAAGACTCATTTTCGCGGCTCGCTTCGCCGGATTCCGCGCCGGGCAGCACGGCTTCGCCCTCGTAGAGCGGCAGGAGTTGGCGGAGATAGCCCCGCGCCTCGGCGACCATGCCGTGTTCGACGAGCTTCACCGCGATTGACCGCGGCTGACCTCCCTCTGGGCGATTGTGCCACTTTCCAGGAAACGGAACCGCCCCGGCGAGGACGATTTCGGGGTCGGCACCGAGCAGCGCGGCGTCGGCGGCGAGCTGGTCCGGCGCGATGTGGCCTTTGTAGGCGACGGCGAGCCGACCGAGCGGATCGATCAGAAAGCTGCTCGGCAGGGGCAAATCCGACTGCCTGCCGATGAACGACTTCTGCATGATGTTGAGCACCTCCGCCAAGTCGCTGCCCGCCGCCCCGACCGGAAACGGATAGCCCCGGTCCTTCGCTTCGCTCACCGCTTTTGCCACGACCGCCCCGAGTCCGCCATCCTCCTCATCCACGCACAGCGAAAGCACCTCCAGCCCGGAGCCGGCGATCGTTTTGGCCTCCGCCGTCCACCGCGCCATCTCCGCCTTGCAGCTCGGGCACCAGGTCGCCCATAGATTCAGCAGCAACGGCTTGCCGCGATGCTCCGCCAGCTTCCGCCCCACGCCCTTGGCATCGGCATAACCCAGAAATTCGGGCAGCGGTGCGGGGCGGAGCGCCACGATACGGGCGGAGCTGTCGGCATCAGGCAAGGCGGGATCGCTAGCGCGCATCGCCTCGGGTGCGATCGCGGGCGGCTCCCAGCGGAGCGCCTCACCCGATCCCTGCGCGACCGTGAAGTGCGCCCCGGCTTCGGCTCCAACGACTTGCTCCGATTTGCCGCCCGGCCAACGGATCGCCAGCGACTCGACCGTTGCGCCCGCCGGCAGCCCGAAATGGAGCCAGCGCGACGACTGCGAGAGGTAGCCAGCCCCGGCGCTGACCGTCCGAACGATCGGGTTCGGGTCGCCGCCGAGGCGGAGCACCGCGCGGGCACCGACGGCATCCCGGTTCGCGCTGGTGCCCTCGAGCCGCAGGGCGAGGAACGTATTGCCGGAATCGATCCGGTTGTGGAGGAAGCGGACGCGCGGGCCGGTGCGCAGCGAGAGCCAGAGGTCGAGCCGGCCGTCGTGATCCCAGTCGGCGAGCGCCAACCCGCGCCCGTCGTCGGGCAGGTCCGCGCCGATGGCGGCGGAGACGCAGGCGAACCGCTCTTGGCCGGGGACGTTGAGGAAGGCGCAATTGCGCTCCCGGCCGCTGAACGACCGCCCCTGCCGGATCATCTTATTCAGGGCGACCCAGCTCTTGTCATACTGGAAAACATCATCGGCGCTGCTCTCCGCGCCCGGGCTGTGCGACACGACCTGCCGCCAGAAAAGCTTCAAATCGCCGGTGTCCGGCGTCGTAAAAAATCCGTTGTTCACGTAGATATCCTCCCAGCCGTCGTTGTTCAGGTCGAGGAAGTGGGATCCCCACGCCCAGCGCCCCATCGTCACGCCAGCCCCGACGCTGGCGTCGCGGAATTTTCCGCCGCCCAGGTTTTCGTAAAGCGTGTTGCCGCGGGCGTGGCGGAGCATCTGGGCGCGCGTGTCGTCGCCCGCGTCCGCCTTGAACTGCCCCTGCGTGGTGATCCGGTTCCCGGCGCTGGAGAACATGTTGCTCACGTAGATGTCCATCCGCCCATCCCGGTTGTAGTCGCCCCAGCTCACCGACATCCCGGCGGCGATGTCCTCGACGCCCGCCTCGGCGGTCGCCTCGGTGAAAACCGGCTTGCCGCTGGGGATTAACTCGTTCCGGTAGAGGTTGTTGCGACCAAAGTCGTTCGCCACATACAGGTCCATATCGCCGTCGTCATCGTAGTCCTCCCACATCGCGGCAAACGTGAATTTCCGGTTGTTGGCATTGAGCCCGGCCTCCTCGGTCGCATCGGTGATGCCGAAGGCTCCCTCGTTGCGCAGCAGGAAGTTACGCGCCCCGTTGTTCGCGTCGTGATAGGGGACCGGGTTGGCGAAGATGTCGCCGGGGGCGGTCTCGCCGCGCGGATTGTAGCCGCCGATGTAAAGGTCGAGGTCGCCGTCGTTATCATAGTCGGCGGCGACCATCGAGGACGGCCACGAGTGGATATCGACGACCGTGCGGGGTTCAAAATGCGCCGCGCCGTCGTTTTCTAAGAGCATGACCGAATAGTCGAGAGTCAGCGCCAGATCTTGGTCGCCGTCGTTGTCCAGATCGGCGAAAAGCGCCGAGCGCGAGGCATCGAGGAATTCCAGCCCGGCGCGGGCGGTGGCGTCCTCCAACGAGCCGTCGGGCTTTTGCAAAAAGAATCGGCAGGGCAAGCCGGCGGGCTGGCAGACGAGCAAATCATCGCGGCCGTCGCCGTCCGCATCGGCGAGGGCAATCCCCTGGTTGCCCTGGTGGATGCCAAAGGCGGCGTCGAGGTTCCCATACCAGTGATCCGCGCCGAAAACGAGCTGGTCCCGGTAGGACGCGTTCGCCCCGAGCAGCGCCTCGGTCGCATCCGCGAACAGCGCGCCGCCGCCGATCCCCGGCTCGGCCACCGTTTCGTCGAAAAGCGAGACCCGCACCCCGGCGAGCAGCGGCGGATCATCGGGGTCGGCTCCCTCCGCCGCGATCCAGTCGCACGCCCAGGTCGCATTCTGCTGGACGATCCCGCCGTCCTTCCCCTGCCCCGACGCCTCGAAATACGCCACCGTCTTGGCGGAGCGACCATCCGGAACCACCCGGATGACTTTGAACTTGAGCCGGACATCGGCGTCGGTCGCGTAGGGCGCGCGCAGCTCAGCCAACGCCTTGGCCAGCGCCTCGGCACCGGTCCCGACCGGCGCGCCCGCCTCCGCCGATTGCCGGGAGATGCGGAACGGCTTGCCGGAGAAGACGGGCTTCACCCCGGGGCGCAGCGCGGTGATCGCCGCGTCTGGGGCGACGAGATCCGCGAGCGGGTGATCGCCGTCCTCGTGGCCGGTCGCCAGCGGTTTGGTCAGGTATTTCAACTGCGATCCGGCCAGCTCCGCCAGCACTTCAGAGCGCCACGCCGGATCGCCCTTCGGGTCCGCTTTGGCAAAGAGATCCGCCAGCGGTGCCTCGCCCGATCGGTCCTTCAACCCCGGCACCTCGGCGGTCGGCGGCGGCAGATCGGGACCGTCCGCCGACCATGCCCACGGCGCGCAAACGCCCGCGAGGGCGGTGGGGATGGCGAGGCGCTGCGCGAGTTGACGAAATCGCATCCCCCAACCAACGGAGCGAGGCGGCGGGGCGCAAGGGCTTTTCAGGCTCCGGGCAGCAGGCAAAATCGGTTCCGGTTGCGCGAACGCGCCCGCCCCCGTAAGAGAACGCCTTTTCCAAAATCGAACCGCGACACGAACAGAAACAACTCTGATGAGAAGTCCGCAAAGCCGTGATCCCGCCGCCCTTTGGGTTCGGCACCCGCTTCCTGCCGGTGACGAAATCCCAGCCCAAAGAAATGCTGCCGATCGTCGACACGCCGACGATCCAATGCATCGAAGAAGCCGTCGCCAGCGGCGTGGAGGACATCCTCATGGTCGGCGAGAGCAAGCGCGCCATCGAGGAACACTTCTACGCGAACTACGAACTGGAGAAGGAACTCGAAGAAAGGACGAGAGGAGGAGCTGAAGATGATCCGCCACATCTCCGACATGGCGAACCTCCACTTCATCTGGCAGAAGGAGTTACGGGGATTGGGCGACGCCGTCTTGCGCCAAGATGCACGTCGGCAACGGAAGCCGTTCGCCACACCGCTGCTGGGCGACACCTTGCTCAGCGCGGCAGGCGGCGCGCCGCACGTCACCCACCAGCTCGTCGAGATCTACGAAGCGCACCGGCGACCCGGTCATCCTGCTCGAACAGGTGCCGGACGATGCCGTCGTCCACCGCTACAGGATCATGCGGCGGCGCAGGCAGGAACCCGGTCTCTTCAAGAAACTCGACCGCCTCGTGGAAAAGCCACCGCCGCGCGGCAGGAAGCGCCCAGCAACCTCGCCATCGCCAGCCGCTACGTTTTGACCGCCGATATCTTCGACTACATCGAAAAAGACGCCGCCGAGGAAAACGGCGAACTCCAGCTCACCGACGCGCTCTCCGCCATGCTCGCCGACCGCTCGATCTACGGGATGAAGCTCGCCCGGCAAGCGCTACGACATCGGCAACAAGCTCCGAATTTATCAGACCAACATCATCTACATACTGCACGAGGAGGTCAGGGTAGGGGCTGCAGGATGTCGGCAGATGGTGAGCGGGAAATCTGGCAGCGCCGCGCAGAGACAGGACCTTTGCCGCCGCTGCCGCTGGCTCCCCGCCGCTCAAAGCGGAACGCGCCCGGCGCACCCGCCGCCCGGTGCGCACGCGATCTTTCCCGCCGCCGCAAGGTTCCGCTTGCGATGCCCGCCGCGCTCTGGATTCGTTCGCGCCTCCACCGTGAAGATGTCACGCCTCGACGACGCCCCCGATTCTACCGCCGCTGCCCGCGCGCCGGAGGACCCGGCGTGGCTGGGGCGATTGCGCGCCGCGTTTCCGGCGGAGGGATTTTTCGCCGAAAAGGAATGGCTGCTTTCGCCGGAGCCGTTTCGGCTTTCCAAAGCGGAGGCGGCAGAGCTTTCCCGCCTCGGACACCGGCTCGCGCGCTTCGTCCGCGCCTGCCACGAAATCTACCGCCGCAGCGCCAAAGGCACCGCCCCCGGCTGGGTCGCCGACTACCTAGACGCCGGCAAGCCGCGCTGGCTGATCGAGGCGGCGCGCTCCCCGGCGCTCGCCGGAGCCTTCCCGCAAGTCATCCGCCCCGACCTCATCCTCGGCGAGAATGGGTTTTCGATCACCGAGCTGGATAGCGTGCCGGGCGGCATCGGCTTGACCGCCTGGCTGAACCAAACCTACGCCGACATGGGGTTCGACGTCATCGGCGGAGCCGGCGGGATGCACGACGGCTTCCAATCGCTGCTCCCCAGCGGCGGCGACATTTTGGTGTCCGAGGAAAGCGCCGGCTATCGCCCGGAGATGGCGTGGCTCGCCCGGCAGCTCGGTGGCATCGACGTTCTCCCGGCGGAAAACTACGCGCCGCGCGGGCGGGACGCCTACCGGTTCTTCGAACTCTTCGACCTCGGCAACATCCCCGGAGCCAAGGCGCTGGTCGAGGCGGCGGCGGCCGGCGAGATCCGGCTGACCGCCCCGCCAAAACCCTATCTGGAGGAAAAAATGTGGTCCGCCCTGTTCTGGATGCACCCGCTGCGCGACCTGTGGGCCGCCGGCCTGCGCGGCAGCCACCTCGCCCGCCTGCGCGACGCCTTCCCCTACAGTTGGATCATCGATCCCGCCCCCGTCCCGCGCCACGCCGAGATCCCGCGGCTCGGCATCCAGGACTGGCGCGAGCTGGGCGCCATGAGCAAAACCGAGCGCGAACTCGTCCTTAAAATCAGCGGCTTTTCCGAGACCGCCTGGGGCAGCCGCAGCGTCTCGGTCGGGCACGACCTCCCCGCGCCGGACTGGGCGGCCGCCGTGGACGACGCCATCGCCGCCTTCCCCGACCATCCGTTCGTCCTCCAAGAATTCCGCCCCGCCCGCGTCGTCGAGCATCCCTACTGGGACGCCGAAGCCAAGCAGGTCCGCACCATGCAGGCCCGCGTCCGCCTCTGCCCGTATTTCTTCGCCGACCCCGCCTTGGCCAAAACCAATCTAGGCGGCGTCCTCGCCACCATCTGCCCCGCCGACAAAAAAATCCTCCACGGCATGAAAGACGCCATCCTCGTGCCGTGCATGGTGGAGGCGTAGTTAACGGATTCCGCCTGGGCGCGGGAGCGGGGTGCCGTCCTCATCGAAGCAATCGCGGGCGGTTCCGGGAAAGGTCTCGACCAAAGCCGCCCGCAGCGCGGGTTCGTCCTGGAACACCGCCATCCACACCGAAAAGAATCCGGTCGCCAAGGCGAGGCGAAGCGTGGTCCGGCGCATCTCCGGGGTGTCGGCGGAATGCAGATCCGCCAGGCTTTCCCGCGCGGTCTGGAAGCATTGCGAACGCTGCTGCCATCGTTCGAGCGCGGCGGTAAACTCCAACTCCGCCCTCTCCGGATCGCCTTCTTCATCGAGGAGTTCGTCGGGGAACTTGTCGAGCCCGACGAGGCGCAGCGTGGCGCCTGCCTTCGTCGCGATCTCCTCGCCCAAGGCGGGGTCGGCGACCACCACGCCGCGCTCGTGATACTGGAAGGCGAGAAACGAATTATCCTGGTCAGGCAAGATCAGCGCCCGCCGGTCGACCGGCTTGTCTTTCTTCGTCGAATTGCAGTTCACGCACCCGAGCGTGAAATTTGACCACTCCCGCTCAAGGTCGGGATGGAGCGATTTGGGCAGCACATGCTCGACCGCCAAATTGGTTTTGATCGGGCGCTCGCAGTAGCTGCAATACAGCCCGAGGCGCTCGACCAGGAACGGCTTTGCCTCCGCGTAGTCGCTAAACGCCTGCGGCGCTGGTCTCGGTCGATCGGGTCTCATGCTTGGAGTCTTCGGCTTCCCCTTTTTAATTCTAGAAACGCATCTGCGGCGGGGTTGTCGGCAAAATGGGCGGTCAGCGCATCGAGGTCCGCCTTGGCGGCGCGAAGCTCCGCATCGCCGTTGCCCCGCCCTTCGCGGAGCAACCCGAAATAACGCTTCGCCGCTTCTTTCTGCCGCGCGTAGCGCTCGCTGGTGTGCGGCATTTTCACCCCTTGGATAAAGCGGGCGATCTCCTCAACCCCGCGGTTCGCGTATTCGATCGCCACCTCGCCGTCGTCCAACGAAATCAGCTCGTTGGGCTGGAGCGACTGGATGATGAAGGGCGAATGGCTCGCCGCGATAAACTGCACTTTGGGGAAGGTCCGCCGCAGATCATCGCAGACGCGCCGCTGCCATTTCGGGTGCAGATGCAGGTCGAGTTCGTCGATCAAGACGACGCCCGGCGTTTCATCGAGCACGCTGGTGCCGAGATGCGGATTGAGCCACGCCGCCCGGTAGGCGATATCCGCGACGAGGGCGAGCATCGTCCGCTGGCCCGCGCTCATTTCCGAAAAGCGCCGCCACTCGCCATCGGCAAAGCGCGCGAGCACGTCCTCTTCCTGCACATTGTATTCGATGTGCTCCGCGTGGAGCAGGCACCGCTTCATCGCCTCGACCGCCGCCGAAAAAACCGGCGTCGGCTTCCCGTTCTGAAGGGCGGCGTATTGCTCGCGGCGCAGCCAGGAGAGGAACCGAGTCGTTGTTGCTCCGGCAGACAGGCTCGATTCATAGGTCTCGAGCCTTGAGCGGAACAAAAAATCGGGCGGCTGTTCCGAGGGCTGCATCGCCCCCAATTTTTCGTGGCGGTTCGATGGGTAGAAAGCAACTAACGGAAGATCCCCCTCGCCCTTCCCTGCTTGGCTTTTTCAATGCCTCCCCCAACCTGAACAATTGGCTGTGGTCAGCCAATTGAATCGATGTTCCCCGGATTTGCGCCCATCTCCTTTTTCCTCCAATTAGACCAAGCTCAACCTTGCATGGAAAGACTTTCTCGAACCGCCTTGATCCGGCGACTTCGTCGCGCCTGACCCTCACCAAGCTTTCTCGAATCTGGGATGGGTTCGATCCCGTGATCCCCCACAAAAACGGCTCCAAGCCCGCCGCGATCGCCTCCAAGACCGAGGTTTTCCCGGTCGCGTTGTCGCCCACCAGCAGGTTGAAGCCAGCGCCGAACGCGAATTCGCGGTGGGCGAATCCTTTAAAATTCTGGACGGTTAGCGACTCGATCTGCATGGGATTGACGGCGGCGAGAATAACACGGCGTCGCCCGGATCGCTCAACCAAAACTTCGCGCGGTCACGCACCCGCGCCCCAGCCGCCGCCGCCGGGCGTTTCGATGCGGAACCGGTCGCCGGCCTCTAGCTCAAGGCGGGCGGTGCCGGGGATCGCTTCTTCGGTGCCGTCGGCGCGGATCACGCTTTGATTTCCGGGCATCGCATCGGCTCCGCCGGCGGCTCCTTTCGGCGGGGAAAGGCGGTGCTCGGCGAGCACCGAGAGCGTGACCGGCGCGGTGAATTCGAGCTCGCGCACGATGCCGTCGCCGCCGCGGAACTTGCCTGCGCCGCCGGAGCCGCGCCGGATGGCGAACGCGCGGAGGCGGACCGGGTAGCGGCGTTCGAGCACCTCTGGGTCGGTGATCGCGGTGTTGGTCATATGGGTGTGCAAGGCGGAGGCACCCGCGTAGCCGTCGCCCGCGCCGGAGCCGCCGCCGATCGTCTCGTAGTATCCGAAGTTGCCCGCGCCGAAGATCACATTGTTCATCGTGCCCTGGCTGCCCGCGCCGAGCCCAAGCGCCGCGACCAGCGCATCGACGACCCGCTGGCTGGTCTCGACATTGCCGCCGACCACCGCCGGGCAGCGCGCCGGATCGGCGGGAAACTCCGGGTTCAGAAAACAGCGCGGCAGCGCGATGGCGACGTTTTCGAGCAAGCCTTCGTTGAGCGGCACATCGCGCTGGATGGCGAGCCGCAGCGCGTAGAGGACGGCGCTGCGCACGATGGCGGGCGTGGCATTCAGGTTGCCGCCCTGCCGCGCGCCGGTCCCGGCAAAGTCGATCCCCAGCGCCTTCCCCGCCCGGGTGAGCCGGACCCGGATCGGCGTGCCGTCGTCGAGAAATTCTTCGGCGGCCGCCCCGGTCACGTCCAGCGCCGCGATGAACTCGCCGGCCAGCGCCGCGCTCCGCGAGAGGATGGAGCCGAGGTGACCGCGCACCGCGTCCGCGCCGAACTCGCCGAGCAATCGCTCCAGCGCGCGCACGCCGCGGAGGTTGGCGGCAGCTTGCGCGTGGAGGTCGGCGAGGTTGTCGTCTGGGGCGCGGCTCGGATGCGGAGCCTTTTGCAACCGCTCGCGGATCGCCCCGAACTGCGGGTCCCCGGCATCGTAGAGTTTCATCGGCGGCAGGATGACGCCTTCTTCGGCGAGGCTGCGCGCCCCGGCGGGCATCGACCTGGGCGAGATGCCGCCGATCTCCGCATGGTGCGCGCGGTTGGCGACGTAGGCGCAAAGCGCGCCGGTTTGATCAAAGACGGGGCTGACGACGGTGACGTCCGGCAGGTGCGAGCCGCCGAACGCCGGATGATTCGAGACGACCATGTCGCCGGGGCGCAGCGGCATTTCGGCGGCGATGCGACGCACGCAGACGCCGAGCGCGCCGAGGTGGACCGGGATGTGCGGCGCATTGACGGCGAGCCGCCCCCCGGCATCGAGCAGCGCGCACGAATAGTCCTCGCGCTCTTTCACGTTGGTGGAAAGAGCGGTCCGCTTGAGCTGCGCGCCCATTTCCTCGACGATCCCTTCAAAGCGGGCGCGGAAGAGTTCTTCGGCGACCGCCCCGCTGTCGGATCCGGTCCCCGCGTCGCCGGCAAGGCTTGATCCGGACGCCGGGCCGAGGCGCTCGACCAGCCAGGTGCCGCGCGTCCCGCGCCTTGCCGCCCAGCCTTCCTCCACCACCAGCGTGCTGAAGGCATCCTGCAAAACTTGGGGTCCGACAACCTCAGGCCCGGCGGGAAATTCCTCGCGCCCGACCGACGGGGCGGCGGCGGCGGCCACCGCGCGCAGGCTGACCAATTCGGCGGCTTTGCCCTCCGGCGGCGGATAGCCAAAGACATTTTCGTATTCGGCGGCGAAGCGCGCGGGCAGCTCGGCGGGATCATCGAGGTCGAGCGCCAGCGCGCTTTCCTGGCCGGCGAGCCGGACTTCCGCCAGGCGGCGGTCGATGGCGGCTCCGGAGCCGGCGCCGCCTGCCTCGGCGACGGCGGCCAGCGCTTCGGCTTCGATTTCGCGCAACAGATCGGAGCAACCTGGCAGCGCCTCGGCCAGCGGGCGAAGCACCGGCCGCTCGGCGATGCGTTCAAGCCGCGCGGCGGCGACGCCCGCCGCGCTCAGGATGCCGGCGTCGGCGGGCGCGATGACCGTTTTGATCCCGAGCCGGTCGGCCACCGCGCAGGCGTGCTGCGGGCCGGCTCCGCCGAACGCGACCATCGGATAGCCGGCGGGATCGAAGCCCTCGCGGACCGAGATCTTGCGCGCGGCGTCCGCCATGCGCTCGACCGCAATGTCGAGCAAGCCGCGGAGCAGCGCCTCGCGCGGCGGAACCTCGATCCCAGCGGCGCGCATCGCGTCCATCAGCCCGGCGAGCCGCGCCTCGGCAGCGGCGGGATCGAGCGGGATCTGCACTTTGCCCGGGTCGAGCCGCCCGAGCAGCAGATTGACGTCGGTGATGGTGAGCGGGCCGCCGCGCCCGTAGCAGGCGGGACCGGGATCGGCTCCGGCGCTCTCTGGCCCGACGCTGAGGGCGCGGAGTTTGAGCGAGCAAATCGAGCCGCCGCCCGCCGCGACGGTTTCGATTTTCATGGCGGGCGAGAGGATGCGGGCCGCCCCGACGCGCTGCTCGAACTGAAACGGATAGCCGCCGTCAAAGCGCGCCACATCCGTGCTCGTCCCGCCCATGTCGAACGTGATCGCCTTGGAAAATCCCGCCGCCCGCGCGGCGGCGGACGCGCCGACCACGCCGCCGGCCGGACCGCTGAGCAACCCGTCCTTCGGGCGATACCGGTCCGCCGGCTCCAATCCGCCGCTGCTCGCCATGAGGAAAAGCCGCGCGCCGCCAAGCGGCCGGCGCACGCCTTCCGCAAACGCGCGCATCGCCGGCGAGAGGTAGGCATCGACGACCGCCGTCTCCGCGCGCGGGAGCAGGCGGATCGCCGGGGCGATCGCCGCCGATGCCGAGACGAAGCGAAACCCGAGAGCGCGCAGCGCTTCGGCAAGGCGCTCCTCGTGCGCGGGATTCGCGTAGCTGTTGAGCAAGGCGATGGCGGCGCACTCGATCCCGCTTTGGCGCAGGACCCGCGCCTCGGCGAGCGCCGCCTCCAGCGCCAGCGGCTCGAGCTCCGCCCCGTCCGCCGCGATCCGGCCGGCGACTTCGACCGATGCCGCATGGAGCGGCGGGCGCTTGCGGTGGCGCAGCGCGAAAAGCTCGGGTCGGCGCTGGTCGCCGATGTCCAGCAGATCGCCGAAGCCCCGCGTGGTGAAAAACGCGGTTGGCGCGCCTTTCATTTCGAGCAGCGCATTGGTGCCCCGCGTGGTGGCAAGGCGCACCTCCAGCCCCTCCGGAAACGACTCGCCCAATCCGGTGTGGGTCAGCAGACGCGCGGCGAGCACCGGCGCTTCCTCGCCAGTGGTCAATTCGACCAACGCGCCGGGCGCCGGAGCGGCGGGCAGCGGTGCCGCCAATGTCGCGGCTTTCGCGGCGGCATCCCAGCGCGCGACGGTCGCCTCCACGCCGCCGCAGCGCAGCGCGAAGCCATCAAAAAATCCGTCCGGCTGCGACCAGCCTTCCGCCAGGACGACCCGCTCCGCCGTCGAGCCATCCGCCGCCGCCGCCCGCAGCGCGGATGACGACAGGACTTTGGCGCGGCGCTCCGCCCCATCGGGGAAGCGGGCGATGGCATCGGTGAACGTGCCGCCGGTGTCTGCGGAGATCTGGATCACGCCGCATCCTGCCCGCCGGGGCGCGGTGCTCAAGCCGATGTTGGCGATGTTGTCGCTTGGTGGCCGCCGCTAACCTAAGCTTAGGCGTGGGCGTGTTCCGCGTGCGAGAGCGCATCGAGCAACTCCGCCGCCTGCATGCGCCACTTTTCGAGGACCTCTTTCGAGACGGTCACGCGGTCGGCGACCGCCTTTTCCAACTCGGCGTAGCTTTTCGCCACCGCTTCGGACAATTCGTGGAGCGCGGCGGAGGTCTTCTGCCAGTAGGGGCAGGCGGCGTCCGCCTTAGCGGCGGCGAGCTTGGCGATCTTGCGCTCGCTCTGGCGGCGCGCTTCGCGCAGCTCAGTGAGGACGATTTTCTCCGGGGCGACGCGGCGCAGCTCGCTGGCCAAGCCCAATTTCGCGAGCGCCCAGATCACCCATTTGGTCGGGTCATACTGCCACGGCTTCACGCCATTGCGGTAGTCGTGCTGGAACGAATGGTGGTAGTTGTGATAGCCCTCGCCAAAGGTGAAGATCGCCATGATCCAGCTATCCCGCGCGCTGGTCCGCGTGTCATACGGGCGCTTGCCGACCGTGTGGCAGAGCGAGTTGATGAAAAACGTGCTGTGCTGGACCGCGACGACGCGGGCCACGCCAGCGATGAGGAATCCGCCCAGCGCGCCGACCCATCCGTCCCACCAGTAGCCGAGGGCGGCGGGGAGGATCAGCCCGACGACCACGCCGATGATGTGGGTGTAGCGGTGCTGCCACATGACCATCCGGTCTTTCAACAAATCGTTCACGCCCTCCGGCTTGCGGCACGACAGCCGGACGAGCAGCCAGCCCATGTGCGCCCAGAAAAATCCCTTGTTGATGTTGTAGGGATCTTCCTCCTCATCGACATGCTTGTGGTGGCGGCGGTGATCCGCGCTCCAGTCCAGCGCCGAATTCTCAAACGCGCAGGACCCGAAGAGCAGGGTGGCGAGCCGCACCGGCCACTTTGCCTTGAACGCCCGGTGCGAGAATAACCGGTGGTAGCCAAGCGTGATCGACATCGCCGATGCCCAGAAGTAAAAAAGGAAAAGCCCGATCTGGAACAGGTCGATCCCAAAATGCCAGACGTAGATCGGCACGCCGATCACGGTGAGCAGGAAAGTGGCGCAGAGAAAGATCGTCGTGGGCCAGTTGATGCGGTGAAGGGGGATGTTCGGGAACATTTGGAGTTTGTTAGGCTAGCAATGGGGCGGATAGGGTCGGCGTTTTTGCCGAAACGGCAACCACTTTCATCCGGGCGATGCGAGCGCCTCCCAAAAGGCGAAACCCCCGAAAAATGTGACCCCCTCTCCCAACCGGATTACCCGGTCAAGAGAGGGGGATCAGCCCCAAAAGTGATCTTGAATCGATGGGGACAGTCTAGCCGCGCACCGAAATCCGACTACGCGCCGATTGCCCGTTGCTGGGCGGATTTTGCGCGCGGGTTCGGCGGATGATCTGAGGGCATCCGCTTAGACTGATTGCCACAAAGCCGTGTGGGAAAATGGCGGCCCGAAACCCGGCGCCTGCGTGATAGGTTTGAGCCATCGGCCAACTCGATTGCGCGCTGCTACCGGGCTTGCGCCTCGCCGCGTAAAGGCGGTTGATTTGTAGCCCAGCCTTTCAAGGCTGGGTAGCGCAAGCGGAGGTATTCTCGCCGCGTAGCGGCGGTTGAACGTCGGTCTCTCCATCCGGGATCGCCAGCACCTGGATCAATCAGTCGCGATCGCGCGACGGAGCGGCACGGTGCCGGGAGACTCTGCTCTGAAGGACCGGGCTACAAGTCGGTCGCCGCCACGCGGCGGATTCCTTCTAATCGCTTTATCCAGCCTACTGGCTTTCCGCGATAGGCGCAAATCTTTTTGGCATTCGCTTAGTCGCCCCCTGTCCGGAGCAGTCTGATCCCTAGACTTTAGTGATCGGGCATCAGCTCTGAGGGCGCTCCGACCTATTAGTCGGGCGTCAAAGGTGAGTAGAGGGTTCGTGTGATGCTCTTGATGGATGGCAGCACTTCGCGCAATCGCAAGATTTCCCAAACGTGAAAGCAGCAAACCGCCGTCTTCACCTAGCTCAATTTCCCTTTACCCAATCCGGCAGTCCTTCGGAAGCATTAGACAGCCACTTGTTAACCTCCTCCAGCATTCCGTTTGTGGCGATTTCAAAAGATTTTATCTTTCCCCGCCCCTCCCTCCGATTCAACGGTTCCTCACTGAATAAAACCACCAAAAAATCCCCTGGATCCAATTTCTTTCCTTCCGGAAGGGGCTGGCCATTGATCCCAGCCAAGTTCTTACTCGTCCCATAGCTCTTGAAACACGGTCGCGTCAATTCTCGCGAAGAAGCGGGATACCTTCCCGCTCGGATCAATGAAATCACCGCTTTTCCAAAACGCGCCCTCGTCGCGGTGAAGATAATATTGCAAGCTCTCCCCATCCGCTCCCGGACAAAGAAATAACGCGAACCCCATAGTCAGCACCGCCAGGAATCTGGGCTTCCCCTTCGAAGAATTCCTGGTCGGCGTTGCTTAGTTTTGAGATTGGGACTCCCGGAAACACTTTCCCCGAATCACCTTCAAGGTGACAATCCTACTATCAGCGTCGAATGAGACAACAGACGCTTTTATGACCTTTCCGTCGGCACTGGTCCACTCCCGGAATTCAGACGGAATCGTTAACCCAGAGGGAATCTCCGCTGTTGAGGTTCCGGAATATCCTTGAAATCTGGGTTCTGCAGGTGTCCAGCATAGCGCAAGATTGCAGCGTCGAGTTCTTTCGCCTCGATTCCTTTGAGTCCGACTACCTGACCATAACATTCCTAAACAAGATATGGTCCTCCCTGAACTGATTGCTCTTTAAGAGCAAAAAGATTTATCCATTCCAGCGACATTTTTCGGAGTGATTTTGGCGTCTGCTTGAAGGAGTCGCACTAGCTCCTCCATTTTGCTAAAGGCTGCCGCTGCTGAGGCATGATCCGAAACATGGAGATCGACAGCCTAACCCCCGGACCTGGATTTTTACTAAGATCAAAGAGATATTCGACGCTGCTAGATCTAGTTGTTTCATCTTCCAGCCGCCACTCGCCACCACCTAGCGTGACCAATGCCGCCTTCCCGATCGAAACCGGATCAAGCTCGCATTTTTCACCGAATAAACTTGGCAAGGGAATCGCCATCCGCCAGTCAAGGAGGTCTTGAGCCTTGAGAATGACTGGGGAACCAATCCCACTCATTAGGGTGATGAAAAGGACTAATTTTTTCATTATTCTGCATAGGCGCAGATTTGCACCTAGTCAACCTTCAGCACCTGCACCGCATCGGCGCTGGGCGTTGCCGTCGGCCTTTGGCGCGGACGATGACGGCTCCGGGTTTGCCGGGTTCAAAGCGGAACGTCCCGAGCGATTTGCTGCTGTTCTCCAGCGGTGCCTTTTCGCGCTGGTTGACGATAAAATCCATTTTCGCCGCTTGCTTTTGACGGTGACGCTCGTTTTGGTCGAGCGGTTTTCGGTGCTGGTAGATGAGGCGGATCCTCGTAGTCGCCTACTTTGACTGCGAATTCAAAGCGCGCCTCGGCGTCGTTGTTCGGGGCGTGGTAGAGGTATTGGGTGCCGACGTAGCCGTCCAAGCCATTGCCCTTGCCCCAGGAGCCGCGCAGCTTGGCGGCTCCGTCGTCCACGACGATCCCGGCGAGTTTTTTCGGGTCGATCCCGATCTTCGGGACCGGCGGCCCGTATGGCGTGGGCTTGGCGGCGTCCTCTGGCACATAGAGATCGCCGTCCAGGGAATCGCGCCGGGCGGCCCCGGGTTGCTCCATGAGATCGATGAGCTGGGCGAGATGGTCTTGGTAAACGCCGCGCGGGTCGCAGCCATTTTTGACGCAGAGGTAAGCCGCCTTGCCGACGACCTCGCCCATCATGCCGCAGGTGCGCATGACGCGGACGGTGCCGAGCGCCTCGTGGGTCACGCTGATGCAGCGGCCGGCCATGAAGAGATTGTCGATGTTCTTCGAATAGAAGCAGCGATACGGGACCGGATAGCCGTTTTGGCGGTCCACGCCCTTGCCGAAGACGGCCCGCGAGATGAACGGGTTGTCGGGGAATTTCTTGGCGTATTGCTCCTTCGGGTAATGCAGGTCCAGATCCCAGGTCGTCGGCACGCAGCCGTCGGGAAAGTCCTTGCCGCTGATGATGTCGTATTCGGTGAGGATGATATCGCCGTCGAGCAGCCGGCTCTCCCGCGTGCCGCCGATGTAGGCGACCCAGGTGAGTTGCGCGCCCTGGTGCTTGGCGGCGTCGGCACCGCGCTTCATGGCGGTGAAGGCTCCGAAGACGGCGCGCAGGTTCCAGTCGCGGACCAGTTCCAGGTCGTCAATCGGGTGCTTGTCGAATCCGCTTTCCCAGAACCACTCGCCTTTATAAAAAGGTGCGCCCGGCCCGCGGCTTTTCTTTGTCTCCGGGAAGTCGCCCTTTTCGAGCGGGAGCGCCCACGGCGTCTCGGGCCACGCCTGCTTGGAGCCGGATTCCTCCCACGCCCACATGTTGCTCATCCCGAGGTGACCGGTTTCGGTGACGCGGTGGCTCGCGCCGGCCATCGCGCCGAGCGTGCCGTGGCCGGTGCAGTCGACGAAGAATTTGCCGCGGAAGCGCCGCTCCACGCCGGTCCGCGTGTCGATGGCATCGACGCTGGCGATGCGCGCGCCGTCCGCCGCCATCTGGGCGTCCCACGCGTGGGTGTTGAGGAAAAGGTCGATGTTCTTCTCGGCGCGGACGATTTCTTCCTTCTTGGCGTCGCCGAATTCCTCATACGTGCCGGGGCTGTCCTTGGCGCGGTCGGCGAATTCCTCGATGATCTCGCCGAGGCGCGGGTATTTGCCGCGCATCGTGCCGCCTTGCGCCCACACGCGGATCTCGCTGCTGCCATTGCCGCCGAGCACCGGGCGGTTCTGGATCAAGGCGACCTTCAACCCCTGCCGCGCACCGGAGATCGCCGCGCCCAGCCCGCTGTAGCCGCCGCCGACCACGACGAGATCATAGACCTCGGTCTCCGGCGGTTTCTCGGGCAGGCCGAGCGCTTTGTGCCGGAACTGGGCGAGCGCCTCGCCGCTGGCGGGCGGGGTGAAGGCGGTGTCTTTGGCGAAAACGACCGCGTCGCAGCGACCGTTGAAGCCGGTCAGGTCATGGAGCGCGATCTTCGCCTCGGCGCCGACCTTGACGACGCCGCCGTCCTCCCACCGCCAATCTTTGCCCGTCTCGCCGAACGCCTTGGCCAGCGGCTTGCCGTCGATGGCGACCTGGAATCTCCCAGGCGCGCCGGGCGCATCCCACGGCCCGACCCAATTTTTCGCGCGCACCCAGACCCGGTAATCGCCGGGCGAAGGCAGCTTCACCGTGCCGCGGGCATCCTCCACTGGCGAGCCGAGCCCGTGTGCCATGAGATACGGCGATCCCATCGTGTGGATGAATTGGGTGTCCAGCTTCCAGCCGCCGTGCTCGGCCAGCGACTCCGCCTCAACAAAAGCGATGCCGTCAATCTGGGCGCGGGCAGGCGGCGCAAGAAGGAACATAGCCGCCGCAGCGGCGAGCGAACAAGGGAGGGTAATTCGGGGCATGGTTGGTAGATACGGGTTTGCCCAACCGTTGTTTCGTTCAATCCGGATCGCCACCAGAATCGTGCCGCCGAACGTGGCGGGCGCGCATTCACGCCGTGCCCCAACGAGGCTACTTTAGCTTTTCGTCCAAAAGGTTTAGGTGCGTCTCAAAACCAAAGCCCACATCTTGCCAGATCACCTTCTCATGCTGGGGCGCACCGGCAAATCTCCCGGTCTCGTAAACCTGGTAGTAGGTCGGCCTGCCCCGCAGTTGGGTGCCCGCTGGCAGCTTCATCTGATGGAGGTAGCTTTCTAGCTTCCCCTTATAGGATTGCGTCCGGAAGAATTCCATCACCAGCGGCTCGTCCAATTCCCGCCCATCGATGGCTGTTACCCGGAGCAGCACCCGGCTTTTCAGGTGGAAGACATCCAACTCCCGCCCCTCAAACGGAGTCGCTAAAATCGTGGTCACGGTACCGAGCGGCTTGCCCAATTTGCCGATAACTTCGACGCTGCCGTCGGCGATTTCGCTGCTCTGGATCTGCCGGACCTTCTTCTCATCGCCGCCGTCCTGGGCGAAGGCGAAGGCACCGAGACAGGCGAGGGCGGCAAAGAGGAGCGGCGTCTTCATGGCGGGAAGGATAGCCGCATTCACGCCGTTCAGCGACCGAATTCTTCCCGAATGCCGAGCGCCATTAGCGCGGCGTCCCGCGTGCCGCCCTCCAGCGAACGCGCCCATGCCACGGCAGAATCCCGGTCCAACCGCGCCCATTCTGCGGCGACGCCGTCGATGATATTCGCATAGTCTGGACTTGGTTTCATCGCCCCGGCGGCGGTGGTAAATCGCGGGAGGATGCCGAAGCATCCGGGGGCGAATGCGGATGACTACCTAGAACCCTCTCTGGATGAGCCGGCTACGCCAATACTCAAACCGCCGCGCGCCGCTGTTCGCCTCGTTCGAACTCTAGCATAATCTCGCCCAGTTTCAATCTCGTCTCGACAGAGTAACGCCAGCAGGTATTTTGGTCGCTTAGTAAGTAGCCGCCCATGAGAAGCCCGATCGCAACTTCCGCATTGATCGATGTCCCGCAAACTGCGGAGGCATTGGGCGACCTTGGGCGCCGCCCTAAAATGCACTTCGCTTCTGCCTATCGCCGAACCGGGGCAGGCATGTCGTTCATTTAACTGTTTCCATCAAACTTTTCCGACCGACAAACCCTGCCCGACCTACCGGGCGGGGTTTTTTTGTTCCTACGAAGCCCCAATCCCATGAACGAAGAGAAATCGAAAGACGGCGACGATCCCGACATATCGCCTGGCGCGCTGGCGCCGGATGGCACGCCGCCTGCCAGCGGCTCGCTACTCCGCGACCTACGCGAGCTGCCGCGCGAGTTTTGGGTGCTGTTTACCGGGACGTTTATCAACCGGTTCGGGACCTTTGTGATGCCGTTCCTGGCGATCTTCCTCAAGAGCGAAAATATACGGAGACGCAGGCGGGGCTGGCGATTTCCGCCTACGGGGCGGGCGCGTTTCTCGCGTCGCTACCGGAGGGCACCCGGCGGATACGATCGGGCGGCGCAACACGATGGCGGTCGGCTCGTGGAGCGCGGCGGCGTGCCTGATCGCGATGTATTACGCGCAGGGGCTGCCGATGATCATGGCGGTCGCGGTCGCCAACGGCTTCTCCAATGCGCTCTACCACCCGGCGCTACAGCGCGCTGATCGCGGATCTGGTGCCGGACCGTCTGCGGGTGCGCGCCTTCGCGGCGATGCGGTTCGCGATCAACGCGGGCTTCGGCATCGGTTCGGCGGCGGCAGGTTTTCTGGCGAAGTATTCGTTCGCCTGGCTCTTTTTTGGCGATGCGATCTCGCTGGTCATCTTCGGGGCGATCGCGGTCGCGTTTTTGCCACACGGCTTGCGCCACCGAAAGGGGGCGGACGGCTATGTGCCCTGGACGCAGGCGCTCTCGCGGGTCGTCCGCGACCGCGCGTTCATCGCCATGTTCGCCGCCGCCCTGCTCGCCGGGATCGTCTTTAGCCAATTCAACACATCCTATGGGCTGGAGGTCACCCGGCGCGGCTTCGACACCACGGTTTACGGGTCGCTGCTCGCCATGAACGGGCTCATGGTGGTCTTTTTCGAGCTGCCGCTGACCTCGCTGACCATGCGGTTCGCGCCCAAGCGGGTGATCGCATTAGGCTACGCGCTGCTGGGCGGCGGCTTCGCATTGAATGCCGTCGGCGAAAGCCTGCCGGTGCTCTTTCTATCGATGGCGGCCTTCACCATCGGCGAGATGGTTGCGCTGCCGATGCAGAGCGCCTACGTCGCGCGGATCGCGCCCCGGGAAATGCGGGGGCGCTATAGCGGAGCCATGGGCATGGCCTGGTCCTGCGCCTCCATGATCGGTCCGGTCGGCGGCATGTGGCTCTTCTCCCACCACCACGGCGCGCTCTGGCTCGCCTGCGGCATGTTCGGCATCTTCGCCGCGACAGTCATGCTCACCTTCGCCGTGCCCGTCCGGCTCGAGGACGAATCCCATTCGCCCTCTCGCTAGAACCGCCATACCTGCTAAATCCACAGAATCGTAACGCCAAAACTTTTCGCCTAGCAAATCGGCACGATTTCTGCATGATAGACGCCGGTGTGGCTGCGCGCACCCCGCGGACCTGCGCAGTTGCAAACACACGAATTTTGATTAACATACCTTAAATGCCTGAACTTATCGCCAAAGGCGGACCGCTCATCTGGCTCCTTGTCGGATGCAGCGTGTTATCGCTTGGGATTTTTGCCGAGCGATTTCTCTATTTCCACCGGGCAAGCATCAATGTGGGTGAGTTTTTGCAGGGGATTTCAAGCCTGATCCGGAAGAAGAACTACGGGGAGGCGCTGCACGAGTGCGCGGGGACGCCGGGACCGGTGGCGCGGGTGGTGCGGGCGACGATCGGGCGGAATGACGCGTCCCGCAGCGAGTTGCGGGACATCGCGCAAGAGGCGGGGCAACTCGAGGTGCCGAAGCTAGAGCAATACCTGCCCGTCATGCTGACGGTCGCCTACGTCGCGCCGATGATCGGGTTGCTCGGCACGATTCTGGGGATGGTGACGACTTTTATGGACATCACCAGCACGACGGGATTCGCCACGCCGACCGATATTTCCAAAGGGGTTTACGAGAGCCTGATCACGTCGGCGGTGGGTTTGGCTGTCGCGATCCCGACCTATGTCCTTTATTCTTACCTCGCCGCCTATGCGAAGTCGCTGATGCACGACATGGAGCGCGCGGGGATCGAGATGGTGAATGTGATTAGCGACGCCAAGCACGACCGAGCGATCATCGACTTTCGCGCGGCGGCGGCGGAATCAGCCAAGGCGAAGTCTGCCGCCGATAGCGGCGACGCGGATGGCGATGCCCGCGAGGCGAAGCGGCGCCCGGCGACCCGCGCGAAGAAGGCATGAAGCTGGAAGGCACGCTCGACCGCAGGGGGCGATTCCTGCATTTCGCGCCGGTGATCGACGCGCTGATGCTCCTGCTGATTTTTTTCCTTCTCGGCAGCGGCTTTGTCCTGCCGTCCGGGGTTGCGATCACGGTGCCGGAGTCCTCGACGTTCCTCGCGCCGGCTCCCGGCGCGCCGGTCATCACGATCTCCGCCGGCGAGCAGCCGACGATCCTCTTCAACCAGGAAAAGGTGACCGCGCCGATGCTGGAGATGCGGCTCAAGGCGTGGGCGTCCTCCGCCGGGAATACGCGCCGGGTCATGATCAAGGCGGACCGGCTCGCGCCCTATGGCGTGGTCTCCGATGTGGCGGACCAGGCGCAGCAGGCTGGCTTGGAGCCAAACCTCGTCCACATGCCGCGCCGCCTGCCGTAGCGCGTTGATTCGATGACCGCCGCGACCGCCAGTCTCGCCCGCCGGCTCCCGCGCCTCGCCCACCTCTGGCTGCGCGGTTCGGGAAGGCGGACGCGGCTTGCGCTGCTGATCGCCGCCGCGCTGATCCTCCACATCCTCGCCTTCTATCTGTTCCAGGTGCAGTATCCGCCTTCCGAGCGGATCATCCCGCGCCCGGCGCGCGTCGCCCTCGTCTCCGCCTCGAACCCCGAAGCCCGGCCGCTGCTCACCAGCGTCGAAGACCAGCTCGCCGCCTTCGAGCCGGTGCCGGAATCGACCGCCGGCGCGGTGCCCGATCTCGGCGACTACGCGGCGCGCTTCGAGCCGATGTTCGAGGGCTACCAGCCGGCGCTGCGCCCTTTCCCCGGCGGCGATTCCTTCCGGGAGCCGCTCGATCCGATCGCCGAAGCCGCACCGCGCTTTGCGGATGTGCTGCCGCCGGTCGACGCGCAACTCCAAGCGAGGATCGCCGCCGCCCAGGCTGAGCGCCCGGTCCCGGCACCTGCCGAAGCGCTGGCGGACCTGCCAAAGGCGCTGCCGCTGGGCGATCTCGCCGGGCGCACGGTTGAGTCGAAGCCCGACATCCCAGAAGCGCTGCGCGCCGAAATGCCGTCCGGGCGCGCGACGTTCTACGCGTCGGCCGACCGGAGCGGCGCGATCCGCCACGCGTTATTCACGCGCTGCGATTCGGGGTCGCTGACCAATGCGCTCATCGCCGAGCTAGGCAAATCCGCCTTGCACCTGAAGCTGTCGGCGGAGGCAGATCGAGAGGGACCGGAGGAAACCTGGGGATGGCTCGAAATCATCTGGTAGCCCAACCTCGCCATGTTCCGCACACTTCTCACCGAACTGATCGTCTTCTACCTGCTGGCGGTGCTCGGGCTGCTCTTCGCCATCTGGATCGCGCGCGAGTGGTGGCGGAAACGCCGGACGCATGCGGAGCAGCGCCACCGCTACCTCTGCCGGGTCTGCGGCGAGATCTTTGAAAATGACGGCCGCAGCGAGATCATCCATTGCCCGGCGTGCGACGCCCGCAATGAGCGCGATCCGATCCGCGAGTTTTAGA
>JAWLBD010000015.1:0-109908 GCA_041395145.1 Verrucomicrobiales bacterium
TGGAAGATTGCAGCCACGTCAACGCCAAGTCGATACCGACAATTCAAGACAGCAGAGGTGCCGTCTCTCCATTCTGCGGTCACGGAACGCCGCGACTCAAATGAAGGTTTGGTCCCTGCGAGCTGCCGCATAGATTTTGCAGACTGACCACGGATTCAAAATCCGGGCTTCGCTCGGACCGCTACTTTTTCTTGAAATACTGGTCCGCATCCACGGTCTCGCCGGGGGTATTGTCGGGGCGCTTGGGGGTTTTCTTTTCGGGTTTCGCGTCTTTGCCCTTGGCGCCTGCGTCCTTCGTTTCGCCATCTTTGGTCTCGCCCTTCGGCTTCTCATCGCCGACGGGGCGGTCGATTTCTTCGACCTGATCTGGACCGTAGAGTTTGATCTGCGGCTTGTCTTTGAAAAGCGTGATCTCGCCGGTCACGCGGACGTATTTGCGGTGGTAGAGCTTGGCGGGATCTTTGTCCGGGAACTTGTCTTTCACGACCTCAGGAAAACACACCACCACGAAGCCGCCGTCGAAATTGAGGAAGTTGATCCCGCTTTCTGAGCGGCCCGTGTTTTTGATCTCGCCGACGACGGCGACCTTTTGGCCGGCGAGTTCCCTGAGCTTGTCCATCTCGGCCGCGGGAATGTCCTCCAGCTTTTCTGCGGCGCCTTTGCCCGGCGCTGGGGCAGCCGCCTCTTGGGCGCGGGTGAATGGCGATGCCGAGACGAGGAGGAGAAGGGCGGCGAAAACGAGGGCGGGAGCGTGCTTCATGCCGGAAGGATAGCACGGCGGGATCGCGCGCGCCAATGGCGGAGATGTCACGTCCGAATGCCGCTAAGGCGCGGGTGCGGCACTCGGGGGCATGGGCAGGGCGTCGATGGCCGCCGCCCATTGGTCCGCGCCGCCGATCTCGCCGACGGATTTGCCGGTGGGCGCGCCCTTTTCGACCCACCAGACGAGGAGCGCCTCCTCCTCGGCGGTCGGCTGGTCTTTATCCTCGGGCGGCATGTGTTCGTCGTCATCGACCGGCAGTTGCATCGTTTCGATCAGATAGCTGTCCGCGACGTTCCCCGGCGTGATGGAGGGTAGGTCGCTGCTCCCGCCCTTGAGGAGATTGTCGATGGTGGTGAGGTCGAGCTTGCCCTTGACCTTGCTCTTGCCCGATGGGTTGAGCGGGGCGTTGGCGTGGCATTCGTAGCAATATTTGTAGAGGATCGGGACGACGACTTCCTCGTAGGCGAGGCGCTCCATCGCGGTGGGTTTTCCGCCATTGACGCTGGGATCGACTAGGGCGGGCGGCGGGTTGCTATCGCCTTTGAGCAGGGCGATGAAGTCATCCATCGGATCGTGGCCGTGGGTGATGACGCCGCCCTCGTGCGCGCCGAGCGAAAGGGCGACGACGGACAGCCCGAGGGTGGCTTGGAAAACGCGGCAGCGCACGCCCTTGTGCTGCGCCCAGACCTTGGCGATGAGCGCCCCGGCGGTCAGGCAGACGAAGGCGATGCTGCCCCACAGGTGCTTGCCGATGCCCTTGGACAGATCCGCGCGCCCGTAGTCGCCGGTCATGTAAAGCGAGTAGCCGAGGAAGGCGGCGACGGCGGCACCGGCCAACCCGAGCGCCAGCGGCACGGTCGTGTCCGGGCGGTAGCGCCCGCGCGACAGCCAGCCGGCGATCTCGAGCGTGAAGACGAGCAGGATGATCCCGATCGGCAGGTGCAAGGCGACCGGGTGCAGGGTGCCGATGAATTCCAGCCACGGGTTGAGCGGCTCCGCGCTGGGTCCCGCCCACACGATCGGGAGCAGCAAGACGGACAGCGCGATAAATCCGGCCGCCACCGTGACCAGCACGGGACCGCGACCGCTGCGTTTGCCCGCCTCGGCGGCGGCGGAGGGCTCCGGAGCTGCGGGGCTTCCGGTCATGGTGGAATCGATCTGGGAACTCATCGTGGGATTTGGGAAAGTGCGCGGGGAAGTGCCCCCAATCATTCTTATCGCAGCCCGTTCCGGCGTTCTTTCTGGGGGCGGAAATCGCCGGTCGCCAGAGGCGCGCCGCTACTCGACCGCCACGCGCTCGACGAAATTGCGCAGGATCGCCAGCCCGACGTCCTGGCTTTTCTCCGGGTGAAACTGGGTGGCGAGCAGGCGCGGCCGCCGCACGCTGCTGGCGAACTCGCCGCCGTAGTCGGTGTAGGACGCGACCGCCGATTCGTCCGCCGGAACCGGGTAGTAGGAGTGGACGAAATAAACGTAGGGCGATGCCGGCAGCCCCGCCCACGCGGGATCGGCGGGATCGGCAAAGCGCAGCGTGTTCCAGCCCATCTGCGGGATCTTCAGCCCGCCCCCGGAGGCAAAGCGGACGACCTGCCCCGGCAGCGCGCCGAATCCCGGCGTGCCGGGCGATTCCTCGCTGGCGGCGAACAAGAGCTGGTAGCCGAGGCAGATCCCCATGTAGGGCTTGCCCGCCGCGAGCCAATCTTGGATCGGCGCGAACAAATCGTGTTCGTTTAGCGCGCGCACGCATTCGCCGAACGCCCCCTGGCCGGGGAAGATCATGGCGTCCAAGCCCGCCACGCCGGCGGCGTCGGTCACCAGCTCCGCCGGATGCCCGAGGGCGGCGACCGCCTTTTGCACGCTGCGCAGGTTCCCGCGCCCATAGTCGATGATCCCAACTTTCATGGCGATGGTGGGTGAGGTGGCGCGCTAGAGGCTTCCCTTGGTGCTGGGCACGCCGGAGACGCGCGGATCGCGGCGCCAGGCGGCGTCGCAGGCGCGGGCGAGCCCTTTGAAGATCGATTCGGCGATGTGGTGGGCGTCCCGCCCGTAGAGCGTTTCGATGTGGACGTTGGCGCCGGCGTTGTTGGCGAAGGCGCGGCAAAATTCCTCGACCAGGCTAAACGGAAAGGCTCCGACCGAGCCGATGCCCGCCGGGGCGCGGAAATCGAGAAACGGCCGCCCGCTGAAATCGACGACGGCGCGGCTGAGCGTCTCGTCCATCGGCAGATAGCAGTGCCCGTAGCGGACGATCCCGCGCTTGTCGCCCAGCGCCTCCCGGATCGCGGTGCCGAGCACGATGCCGGTGTCCTCGACCGTGTGGTGGAAATCGACCTCCAGGTCGCCATCCGCCTTCACCGTGAGATCGGCGAGGCTGTGTTTGGCGAAAAGCGTGAGCATGTGGTCGAAAAACCCGATGCCGGTGGCGATGTCGGATTGCCCGGAGCCGTCGAGCGCGACCGAAAGCTCGATCTTCGTCTCGGCGGTCTCGCGTTTTAGGGAGGCGCGGCGTTCTTGCATGGTATTTGGAAAAGGCGGGCGGCGGTCAAAAGACGCGCCCGATAAAAATGCGAGCGGGCAGCCGGTGAAGGCTGCCCGGCACGAATTATAGCGGGCGCGCCGCGATTCCGAAAGGGCGAATCTCGGCTCAGCCCGTGATGAATGCGACGATGATGAGGACGACAGCGGCTCCATACAACAGCGCGAAGACACCGCCGCCGATGATCCCGATCCACGCATGGACGACCCCGCGCGCCATCGGGTTCTCCTTGTATCTCCGCAGCCCCTTCAAACCGAGGATGACCGCCGCCACGCCAGTGAAAAACCCGAGGAACGGGATCAGCGAAAACACCGCAAGGTAGTAAGCCCACAGTGCAGGAGGATTCTTGTAAGGGATCAGCCCACCGGTCGCATCGGTCTGCTGCGGGGCTGCGTGGGGCGGCGGGGCGGAAGGTGCCTGATAGGGATTGTTTCCGGGTGGGGGAGGAGGTGCTGGTTGATCGCTCATCGGCGGATTCTATACCTAGTCGGGGTGGTCTCGGCAATGATATTTAGGCCCGCTTCTTTGCCTCTATTGGCTCCTTGCAGCCCGATTTAGCTCCGGCTCGCGCCGAGTTTCCCGTTGCGTCTCGCCGAGGTGATGGCAGACTCCAAGTCGGAAGAATTAAACGGTCATGAGCGAAGACTTGGATATTCAGAAGGCGGCGGAGGCGATCCGCCGGGCAGAAGCGGTGCTATTCATCACCGGCGCGGGTGTTTCTGCCGATTCCGGGGTGCCGACGTTTCGCGGCGTCGCGGGTTTGTATAGCGATGGATCGACCGGGGCGGGCGAGCGGATCGAGGATGTTTTGAGCGGGCAGATGCTGGCGCGGGATCCGGCGAAGGTGTGGCGCTACCTCTGGCGGATCTGGCGGGCCTCCGCCGGGGCGGAGCCGAACGCGGCGCACGAGGCGGTCGCCTGGATCGAATCGCAGAAGCCCGCGAGTTGGGTGCTGACCCAAAACGTGGACGGCTTTCACCGTCAGGCAGGGTCGCGCAATCTGATCGAAATCCACGGCCGGATCGACGTGCTGGACTGCCTCGGCTGCGCTCGCGAGTGGGCGACTGCGGCGATCCTGGCTCAGGCGGATGCGGGGTCGGATGCGCCGCCGCGCTGCCTGGCGTGCGGCGCGGTCCTGCGCCCGCGCGCCGTTTTATTCGGCGAGATGCTGCCGGAAAGCGAGGTCGCCAAGCTGATGGCGCTCGAACAAAATACGGCGATCGGGGCGGTGGTTGCCGTGGGGACGACCGGCGTATTTCCCTACATCAGCGAGCCGATGCGCCTCGCTGCTGGACTCGGCATCCCAACCATCGAGATCAACCCGGAGCCGACCGAGGCGATCAGCCCGTTTGCGGCGATCGCGGTCCGCCGCTCCGCCGCCGAGGCGCTGCCCGAGATCCGGCGGCGGCTGGCGCTCCCTGCGGTGGCCTGACCGCAGGGCATCCCGGCGCGCGCCCCACCGCGGCGCGACGAAACGCGAAATCTAGTTGTGGGAACCGGCTTCTTCGCGAATCGAGTCGCCCGTTTAGCCTCACCCCATTTCTTCTATGCCTCCGATTTCTGAGCTTTTTGGCGCCTTGTGGAAAGGCGCGGCCATGGGAGCCGCCAACGTCATCCCCGGCGTCTCCGGCGGCACTATCGCCTTCATCACCGGGATTTACGAGCGCCTCATCAATGCTCTCAAGGCGTTCGACATCACCGCCGTAAAGCTCCTGCTCGGCTTCCGGCTGCGCGAATTCGCCCAGAAGATCGATTTTTTCTTCCTCGCCGCCATCGGGGTGGGGGCGCTCCTCAGCATCTTGAGCCTGGCCAAGGGTCTGAAATGGATGTTCGAGCACGAGGAGGTCCTGCTGCTCGCTTTTTTCTTCGGGCTGATCCTCGCCTCAATCTATTCGGTGGGAAAAATGGTGAAGCGCTGGGGGGCGGCAGAATTCCTCCTTTGCCTGCTCGGCGCCGGGATTGCCGTCGGCATCGCCTTTCTGAAGCCGGCGGAGGAAAATGCGAATATGGCGTTTCTCGTGCTGTGCGGCGCGGTCGCCATTTCCAGCATGATCATTCCAGGGATCTCGGGGTCGTTCGTCCTCCTTATCCTCGGCAACTACATGCTCGTCCTCGGCGCGATCGACGGGCTGCGCGCTGATCCGGCGGGCAACTTCGCCGCCTCGCTCAAAATCCTCGCCCCGTTCGCGGTCGGCTGCGTGGTCGGGCTCCTCGCGCTCTCGCACTTCCTCTCGTGGCTCTTTCGCGAGCACCACGACCGCGCGGTCACCCTGATCACCGGATTCATCGCCGGCTCGCTGCTCATCATCTGGCCGTGGAAGGACAAGATCTACCTCGAAGGCTCGGTCGGCAAGGCGGCGGAAAAGCCGATCGGCTACGACTGGCTGCTGCCCGATTTCGCTAGCGGGCATACCTGGGCGGCGATCGGGCTGATGGTGGGCGGTGCCGTCCTGGTGCTGCTGGTGGAAAAGCTCGGTGCCGCGAAACCGGCGAAGTAGCCCCTGCCTTCGACCGCCTTTCCCATAGTTCCGATGCTGCTCAACTCGGATTCTCAACGGAAAAAGGGTGAATCAAAAATACGGAATTTGACAAAAATTATAAAATAATTAATAATTATGAATGAGTTCTGTCCGATTTCGTCCGATTCTGCCCTATTTTTTGATCGCCGTCGCCGCTATTGCGGCGCATGGGTTGGCGTTGCGGGCGGATTTTTACATGGATGATTTTCTGCACATCATCGGGCTGCCGCAGGTGGAGGAATCCGGGGTGTGGGCAGAGACTTGGGTGCGGCTGATCCCCAACCTGCTCTTTCATCTGACCTATCAGGCATTTGGCTACAACCACGCCGCCTTCCACGCCCTCAATTTGCTGGCGCACATTGGCTTATGCCTCGTCGCGTTTCCGGCGCTGCGGGATTTTTGCCGCCTGGCGTTGGGTGAAAAGCGGGCGGCGACGGCGGGTCGGGCGGCGTTTTGGGGGGCGCTTTTGCTCGCCGTCCACCCGCTGTGCAGCGAGCCGGTGAACTACGCGCGGTGCCTGATGATCTTGCTGGCCTCGCTCTTCTCGCTGCTCGCCACATGGTCCGCCCTGCGCGCCGTGCGCGACCGGAAGATCGGCTGGGGCATCGCCTGCCTCGCGTCCATCGTCCTCGCCACCCTATCGAAGGAGCCGGGATTGCTCCACTCGGTGATGGGCGCGGCGATCGCGGCGCTGTGCGCCTTGCCGCGCGGTTCGTTCCGCCGGGCGCTGACGGCGGTTCGCGCGCGGCCGAAGACGCTGCTCGGGACGGTGCTGGTGATCGCCGCCGCCGTGCCGTTCATGCTCCACTGGATCGCCTTTTGGATCATGCGCGCGCTCGGCTCGCTCTCCCATCCGCTGCTCGGCGACCACATCATGACCCAGAGCCGGATCTTTTGGGCGTATATCGGCAAGGTGATCTCCCCCACCCACCTGTGCGTCGATCACTTTGTGCCGTGGTCGTTCGGGTGGTCCGACCCGTGGGCGGTCGCCGGGCTGGCTGGCATCGTGGCCCTGCTGGTGTTCTGCGCCGGGCTGTTCGCCCGCGGCAACCGCGGCGTGGCCGCCGTCCTGCTCTTGGCGCTGGCCCCGCTGCTGATCCGGTTTTTCTATGTGATCGACGAATTTATGGTCGAGTATCGGGTCTATCCCGCCATGCCGTGGTTTGCCGCCCTGCTCGGGTTCGCCGTCGCCTACCTGATGGAGCGGCGCGAGCGGGTGGTCGGCATCCTTGCGACCGGCTTCGCGATCTGCCTGATCCTGCTCAGCGCGGTGCGTTCGTCGGTCTGGTCAAATAGCGTCACCCTCGCCGCCGACGCCGTCCGCCAGTATCCGGAGAACAACCGGGCGCGCTCGTTCCTGCTGCGCGATCTGATCCTCGACGAAAAGCACACTGAGGCGGTGGCGATGTACCGCGAATCGGTCGCGGCGATGGCGCGCGTCCGCGAATTCAACATCGAAAAGCCGCACGGCCGCGCGTATTCGAAGGTACGGGTCATCGGCGACTACCTCGTCATCGAGCAGCAGATCACCAAGGCGATCGCGCGATTCGAGAGCTACGAGCGGGCGCTGACGCACATCGAGCGAGTCATGGAGTTCATGGTGAAGAATCATCCGGATTTCATCGCCGACCGTCACAACCAACATCCGCAGCACCCGTGGATGGTCTTTTCCAAAACGCGCAACGCCTTGCTGGAATCGATCAACCAGACCCGGCGGTCTGAGGTTTCCGACCCCGATCAGTAGATCCGCGCGGCGGCGGCGGCGGCGGCGATTTCGCGGTCTTTTCACAATGCGATCACACCCGCTTCACAGTCGGGTGGGACGCTCGGTGCATGGACGCTACCCAAACTTGGACAACCCGCACTTCGCCGAACCTCGCACCACCCCGCCGGGCTGGGGTCCGATACCGGTTCCGCCGGCGGGATGCGGCGCGCCGGCCCGCCTCCCGCCCCGGCTCGGCCGCCGATCCCGAGCGGACCGCTGACCGCGCGCAGGATCGCAGGGACCGGCGGCGTTGGGTGCGGCGGCTGAAGGCGCTGGCGGTGTTTGCGCTTTCGGCGCTGGTCGCGGCGGCGGCGGCCGGAGCCTGGCTCGGGTCGCGCTACCTCGACAAGTTGCTGCAGCCGCCGCGCAAGCCGCTGGAGGCGTGGCAGCAGCAGCGGCTCGATGCGCCGGGGAGCTACGGACTGCGCCTGACGCCCGCGACGTTCTCCGGGGACGGGGGCACCGAGATCGCCACCATCCTGGCGGAACCGGCTCCGGGCGGGAACTCGCAGCGGGCGCGGGAGATGCGGGCGGCGCTCCAGCGGATTGGCGCGGCGCACCCGGCGTCCGGCACCGTCATTGTCCTGCACGGGCGCGGCGGGCGGAAGGAAGACTTCCTCCCGGCGGCGGAGCGGTTTTGTGCGGCCGGCTTCCGCTGCCTGCTGGTCGATCTGCGCGCGCATGGCGAAAGCGCCGGCGATTGCCTCACGCTGGGGGTCAAAGAATCCGCCGACCTGCGCGCGGTGCTCGACCAGGCGGAGGAAGCCTTCGGCAAGGATATCGGTCCGTTCGCCGCCTTCGGCTACTCGATGGGCGGCTCAACGGCGGTGCTCGCCGCCGGGCAGGACGACCGCCTCCAAGCCGTCGCCGCCATCTCGGCTTTCGCGGATCCGCGCCCGATCCTCGGCGATCTGCTCACCTACAAAAGCGCGCTCGGTGCGCTGCCCGCCGTCCGCGATCCGGCGTGGGAGTTCTGCCGCGCCTACGCCCGGTGGGAGGCAGGCTTTGACCCGGAAGCCAATCGCCCCGCCGACGCCGCCGTGCGGCTGGCAACGCCGATCTTCGTCGCCCACGGCACGGCCGACACCTTCGTCCCGCCATCCCACGGGCGGCGCCTCTACGACGCCCCCGCCCACGAGAACAAAGTCTGGCGCCCGATCCCCGGAGCCGGGCACGGCGATGTCTTTCTGAAAGGCGGCACCGCTCTGTATGCCGAGATCGCCGCGTTTTTCGCAGAGCACCTTCGGCGGTGAGGCGAGTGGCGGGCACCCTGTAGAGATGGCACTCCTGCCGCCTTCGGACTGCGGCATCGCCCCCTTCGCTCAAAGACCTCCCATCGCCTCCTATTCGGCGCAGCCTGCGGCCGCCCGAGGCAGGGACGGCACTCCGACCCGCCTGCCACGGATTGCCAATCCGTGCGAGGGCGGCGGCAATGCTCCGTCCCACAATAGCGAAATTGGCGCAGGATCGCTTCTCAAATTTGGGAAATTGTGTGATTTTATTGAAATTCCTCTTGGCAGGTTCGCGATTTCTATTTATTATAATTTCTATCTTCATCGCATTTTAGAGAATTTGAGCACCTCAACCCCATGAACCTCAACGCGAACCTCAAGGTCCTTCACGTGACTGCCTCGATCGGCGGCGGCGGTGCCGAGACGATGCTTTGCAATCTGGTCGAGGGCATGGCGGACACGGGGGTGGACAGCGTGATCGTTTCGGTGGGAGCCGCCGATGAGACGAACCTGGCGGCGCGGGCGAAGAAGGCGGCGACCGGCTATCACGAACTCGGGGCGAAGAGCTACCTGCGGGGCGGAGCGTTCGGGCGGCTGGCGCAGATCATCCGGGAGGAGCGGCCGGACGTGGTGCAGACGTGGATGCACAAGGCGGATCTCTTTGGCGGCGCGGCGGCGCGCAAGGCGCGGACGGGGGCGAAGATCGTGTGGGGCATCCACGCGCGGGACATTTTCGCGCCGGAAGGCTATCCCACGTGGCGGACCAACGCCTTCCGCAAAGCGCTGGCGGTCGCCTCGAAAACGCTGCCGGACCGGATCATCTCCTGCTCGCAGGCGGCCATCGAATCGCACGCCGCGATGGGCTATCCGCGCCACAAAATGGTCTGGATCGGCAACGGCATCGACACGCATCGCTTTACGCCCCGCCCCGATGCGCGCGCCGCGCTGCGCGCCGATCTCGGCATCCCATCCGACGCTCCGGTCGTCGGGTTCGCCGGCCGGTTCGCGCCGGTCAAGGACGTGCCGACCCTGCTGCGGGCGGCCGCCCTCCTCATGCGCGAGCGCCCCGACGCCCACCTCGTGCTCTGCGGCGACGGCATCGAGGCGGCGGACGACCGGATCCGCGCGGGGATCGAGGCGCTGCCCGACCGCTCGCGGCTCCGCATCCTGCCGTTCCGCCCGGACATGGAAAACGTCTATCCCGCCTTCGACCTCACCGCGCTCACCTCGCTGTCCGAAGCCTATCCGATGTCGCTGATCGAATCGCTGGCCTGCGGCGTGCCCGCCGTCTCCACAGAGGTCGGCGACGCCGCGCGGATCATCGGGGCGGCCGGGAGAACCGCGCCCGCCGGCGAGGCGGAAGCGATCGGCAAGGCGTGGCTCCAGATCTTGGCGCTGCCCGCCGAGGAACGCCGCGCCTTGTCCGCCGAAGCCCGCTCCCGCGCGGTCTGCGAATTCAGCCTGCCGACCTGCGTGCTGCGCTACCGCGCGCTCTACCGCGAACTCGCCGCCGAAAAGCGGGGGGCCATCGGCAGCCGGACCAAGCCGCAATCCCAACCCGCCCACGCCCGTTGCTAAAATCCAATGACCGCGAAGAAGACCAAGCTGCTCCACGTCGTCACCGGCACCCAGGTCGGCGGCGCCGAAATCATGATGTGCCGCGTTTTGGAAAACCTGAGCCGCGACCGGTTCGAGAGCGTGTGCGTCTCGCTCGCGCCCGAAGGTCCGCTGGCCGGGCGCATCCGCGCGGCGGGCATCCCGCTCATCAGCCTCGGCATGGGCGGGGCAATGTCGCTGCCCGCCGGGCTTGCCAAGCTGGTCCGGGTGATCCGCCAAGAGCGCCCCGACGCGGTGCAGACCTGGATGTATCACGCGGACTTCCTCGGCGGTCTGGCGGCAAGGCTCTGCGGCGTCCCGGCGATCTGGAACATCCAGCACAGCACGCACGACGACCGCGGGATCAAGCGCTCGACCCGCGCGCTGACCGCGCTGCTCGCCAAGCTCTCCCGCCTCCTCCCGAAAAAGATCGTCTGCTGCGCGGAGGCGTCGGTCGAGGCGCACGCCGCCGGCGGCTACGACGCCGGGCGGATGGTCACGATCTACAATGGAGCCGATACCCGCGCCTTCGCGCCGGACGGAGCCGCCGCCGCCGCCTTCCGCGCCGCGCACGGCATCCCGCCGGAGGCGCCCGTCATCGGCGCGGCCGGTCGCTTTCATCCGCAAAAGGACTATCCGACATTTTTCGAGGCCGCGCTCCGCCTTCAAATGCAGCGGCCGGACGCGCACTTTGTCGCCTGCGGCTTCGGCGTCGAGGCGACCAATCCCGCCATCGCGCCATTCCTCGCCCGCTCGCCCAAACCCGAGAATTTCCACCTGCTCGGCGCGCGCGCCGACATGGCGGCGATCTATCCCGCCTTCACGATCTTCACGCTGTGCGCCGCCTTCGGCGAAGGATTCCCGCTCTGCGTGGGCGAGGCGATGGCCAGCGGCCTGCCCTGCGCGACGACCGAGGCGGGCGACTGCCGCGAGATCGTCGGCAGCACCGGGCGCGTGGTGGCAAAGCGCGACCCGCGCGCGATGGCGGCGGCGTGGGGCGAATTGCTGCGCCTGCCCGCCGGGGATCTCGCCGCGCTCGGGCGCGCCGCCCGCGAGCGCATCGCAATCCACTTCAGCCTCCCGCGCTCGATCCGCCAATACGAGGCGCTCTACGCGGAGGTCGCCGCCGCCCCGCCAAAATCCGCCGCCCCACTGCCCGCCCAACTTTCGCCCGCGCGCTAAGCCACGCCTTTCTACTATGAACCTAAAACTTGACCGGATCACCGCGCCCGAGGGATTCCTCGCCCTCGAAGGCGAGTGGGAGGCGCTGCTCAGCCGCAGCCCGCAAAACGGATTCTTCCTGACCTTCGAATACCTCTTCGCCTGGTGGGAGGTCTACGGAGCCGACTACGAACTCACCATATTAACCGCGCGCCGGGAGGACGGATCGCTCGCCGGCATCGCGCCGCTGATGGTCGGGCGCGGCGACGGCGCGGCGCGGCGGCACCTGCGCCACCTGTCGTTCATCGGCGGGCTGAATGACACGCTTTCCGAATACCAGGACTTCATCACCGCGCCGGAGGCCATCGCCGAGGCAAGCCAACTCTTCTGCGCGGAGATCTTTGGACCGCTCGCCCCGCGCTGGGACATCCTCCACATGCCCATCACGTTGCAAGGCTCTGGCTCGATGGCGGAGCTCGAGCGCTTCGCCGGAACCGCGGGCTGCAAGGTGAAGCATCTCAACGAACACACCTGCCGCTACATGGCGATCGCCGGGACGTGGGACGACTACGTGGGCACGCTGCCCTCGTCGCACATCCGGCGCGCCCTGCGGTCAAAGTGGAAGCGCCTTCACAATGACCACGCCGTCCGCGTGCTGGAAGGCGGCATCGACATGACGGTCGCCGCCGCCATGGACATCGTCGTCGCGCTCAACCATGGGCGCTGGGGCGAAGAAGGCCAGGCGTTCCAGACGCAGAAGTTCGAGACCTTCCACCGACTGCTCGCCGAGCGCCTCCACGCGAAAGGATGGCTCTCGATGCCGATGCTGGAGATCGACGGCACCATCGCGGCGGCGCGCTACGACTTCGTCTATGCCGGCAAGCTGTGGAGCTTCCAGGGCGGCTGGAAAGCCGAGTTCGCGCCCCAGTCGGTCGGCTTGATGATGTTTGCCGCCTCCGCCCAGTGGGCGCTGGCGCGCGGCATCCGCGAGTATGACTTCCTCGCCGGAGACCTGCGCTACAAGCAGGAGATCTCGAACGCCGCCCGCACCGCCGTCGACATCGAGGTGGTCAATCCGGCCAGCCTCCGCGCGCGCGCCTTCCACCTCATCCGCTCCGCGCACCACGCGATCGCGCGCCGCCCTGCCGCCTAACAAAGCCACCAAGCCGTGCCCGAATAAGCATTGGAACGCAACATGCCACTCCGCACTGAAATCATCGACACCCGCGCCGCCTTCCACCGGCTCAAGCGCGAATGGGATCCGCTGCTCCGCCACAGCCGCGCTGACGGGTTCTTCCTCTCGTGGAATTACGTCGCCACCTGGCACTCCATCTACGAACACCGCGCGGCGCTCCGCCTGATCACCGCGCGGGACGGCTGCGGCAAACTGGTCGGCATCGCGCCGATGATCGCCGGCAGCGGGCTGACCCGCGCCCGCCGCGCGCTGCGCCACCTTGCGTTTGTCGGCGGGCTGTGCCGGAGCACGGCGGACTACCCGGATTTCATCGTCACGATCGGGCGGGAGGATGATGTCTTGCCCGCGCTGTGCGAGGCGATCCTCGCCGACCTGCGGGGCGACTTCGACCTCATGCACCTCAGCGCGATCCGCGAGGGATCGCTCGCCGCGCGCTCGGCGGAGATCTTCCGCGAACTCGGCGCCGCGCCGCGCCCGGTCCACCCGCGCCCGTCCCCTTACCTCACCCTGCCGTCGAGCTGGGAGGAATTGCTCGCGACGAAGAGCAAGAACTTCCGCAAGAAACTGCGGCATCCGGCGAACCGGATCACGCGGGAACTCGGCGCGATCGAAGTCCACACCGCCGGAGTCGAAATCGATCTGGCGGAGGCGATGGACGCGCTCATCCACCTGAACCGGCAGCGCTGGGGCAAGGCGGGGCGCGCGTTCCACACCGGGCGCTTCGTCCAATTGCACCGCCGCCTCGCCGCCACGCTCGCCGAACAAGGCGATCTGTCGCTCAAGCTCCTCAGCGCGGGCGGGCGCTACATCGCGGCGCAGCACGACTTCCTCTATGGCGGCAAAGCGTGGGGATTCCAGTCGGGATGGCTCCCCCAGCTTTCGGATTATGCCGCCGGGCGCGTCCTGCTCGCCCGCTGCATCCAAGATTACATCGCCGACGGTTTGATCGAATACGACTTCCTGCCCGGCGCGGCGGAATACAAACAATCGTGGGGCACCGGGGAGCGCCGCGTCTTCGACCTCGAAATGCCCGCGCCGTCCAGCCTGCGCGGTCGCGCGTTCGCCGCCGCCCGCGCGCTGCAATCCGCCTTCGCCTCCTAACATGTTTCAAAAAATGAAAGCGCTCGTCCTCACCGCCGACCCCAACACGCTGATCTGCCATCGCGGGGAATTGATCAAAACCTTCGCCGCGAAAGGATGGAAGGTCGTGGCCGCCGCCGCCGGGGAAAGCGAGCGCGCCGCCGTGTTCATGGCATCGGTCGGCGGCGAGTATCGCGCGCTGCCGCTGGCGCGCAGCAGCCTGAATCCCGCCAAGGACATCGCCTTCGCCGCCGCCGTCGAGAAGCTGATCCGCCGCGAGCGCCCGGACACGATCTTCGCCTACACGATCAAATCGGTGATCTACGGCTGCCTGATGGGCGCGCTCTGCCGCGTGCCGCGCCGGTTCGCCCTCATCCCCGGTCTCGGCTACGCATTCACGCCGGACGGGACGTGGAAGCAAAGGCTGGTCGGGTTTGCCAGCGCGACGCTCTACCGGCTGGCGCTGCGTTTTGCGCACCATGTCTTTTTGCAGAACCACGACGACGAGGCGCTGCTCCGCGAACGCGGCATCTTGCCGGAGGACGTGCCCAGCACGGTCACGCTCGGGTCCGGCGTGCACCTCGGCGAGTTCGCGATGCGCGCGCCGCGCCCGCCGATGAACGGCACGCTGCGCTGCGTCCTGGTCACCCGCCTTTTAGAAAGCAAAGGCGTGCGGATCTACGCGGAGGCGGCGAAGATCCTGCGCGCGGAAAACCGCGCTTGGGAGTTCCAGCTCGTCGGTCCCGGCGACCCGAGCCCCGACGGCATCAACCAGGCGGAAGCCTGCGCCTGGACCGCCAAGAAGATCCTGAACTATCGCGGCTCTCTCACCGATGTCCGCCCGCCCTTGGCAGACGCCGACGTCTTCGTGCTGCCGACCTACTATCGCGAAGGCGTGCCACGTTCCGCGCTCGAAGCGCTCGCCGCCGGGCGCCCCATCATCACGACCGATGCGGTCGGCGCGCGGGAGACCGTCGAGCTAACCGCCGAAGGCAAGGCGCAGCGCGAGCGCGGCGAGCCGGTCATGCAGGGCACCAATGGATTTCTCATTCGCCCGCGGGACGCCCGCGCTGGCGGAGGCGCTGCGCCGCTGCGCCGCGCTCGACGCCGATGCCTTCGCCGCCCTGTCGTGCCGCGCCCGCGAGATCGCCGAAGAGCGCTTCGATGTGCGCCGCGTCAACACGGCGATCCTCGCCGCGATGAACAGCAGCGGGCAGCGCGAATCCATCGCCGCCGCCGCGACCGCCCCGACCCTGTCCTAATCTTTCGACTTTCAACCGCCCACCAGACCGAGGCATGACGACCACCGAACTCGAATCACCCAAAACCGAGCAGCTCACCGTGCGACCGGTGGCACAGCCTTCGCCAAATGTGACCGGCGCGCCCCATCCGCACCCGTATCCGCCGATGCAGCCGATCATCCTCGCCGCGCCGGGCGGAAACGCGCCTTACACGATCGCGATGCCCGGCTCCGCCGCCGAGCCGCCGCGGCAGATCGTTTCGCTGGAGGAAGTCTTCGCCTGGGTCGCCAGGCGCTGGAAGCTCGGCGCGGTATGCGGCGCGCTGCTCGCCGCCGCCGTTTTGGTGTTCATGCTAGGGCGGACGCCGTTTTACTCGTCGAGCGCGAGCCTGATCGTGCGGGCGCGGGAGGAGAAGGTCTTCGGCTTCGATCCAGTCGTCGATAACACGCTCGAGAACCACTCCGCGCCCTTTATCTTGAACAACCACCGCGCCGAGATGCAGACGCGGAAGTTCCGCGAGTTCCTCTACGGATACCTGCCGGAGGACATCCGCGCCGCGTTCCTCGCCGAACCCGAGAATCCGCCGATCGTGAGCCGGAGCATCGCGTTTGCCAAAAAGCTGGTCAAAGGCGAGCGCGACCTGAGCGATGAGGCGGTGCGCAAGGATGCGTTTGTCATGGCGCTGGAGGACCGTGCGGCGGTCGATTTCGTCAAAGAGACCTACATCATCAACGTGGCGATCACCCACCACGACCAGGCGCTCGCGCCGCGCCTCGCCAACGCCTACATCGACGCCTACCTGAAATATGCGGCGGACCAGGACCAGGAGACGAACCGGGAGGCGAGCGCGTTCCTCCGGCGGCAAGCCGACGAGCTGGCACGCAAGGTCGAGCACAGCGAGCAAGAGCTGGCCGACTACCGGAAGAAGGAAGGCTTGGTGCAAGACGATGCGCGGCAGGACTTGAGCGCCGAAAAGATGAAGGTGCTCAACGGCGAGCTCACCCGCGCCGAACTCGATCTCTCCAAGGTCAGGCGGACGCTCGCGCAGGTCGCCGAAGCCGGCGGCGACACCGAGGCGCTGCTCTCGATCGACGCGATCGCCGCCGCCCCGGGCATCGGCGCGCTCCGCGCACAGCTCACCGACAAGCTGCGCGAGAAGGCGGCCGTCGATGCGCGCTATGGCGAACTCCACCCCAAACACACCGAGTTTTACCAGGGCTTCAACACGCTGGTCGCCGAGACCCGGACCGCGATCGGGCGTGTGGTGGGCGAACACGAAAACCGCGCCGCCGCGCTGGAGCGGGAGGTCGCGAGCCTGGCGGGAAGCCTCGCCTCGACCGAAGATGCCGTCTTGGACCAAGGCGATCGGAGCGTGCACCTGCGGATGCTCCAGCGGCAGCTCGACACCGACCGCGAGCTCTACAACAAGATCTCGGTGCGGCTCAACGAGGCGAGCGTGAGCAGCGAATTTGGCGAATCGCGCAGCCTGCGGCAGGTCGATGTCGCCGCCCCGGCGGAGAAGCCGACGCGCCCGAACAAACCGGCGGCGGTTTTGCTCAGCGGCTTTTCGTTCGCGGCGATGTTCGTCGGGCTGCCGATCGCGCTCGGCGGGCTGGAGACATTCCGGCGGCTCCGCGAGAAAGTGGGCGGAGCCGGCGAGAGCGATCCGGCGGCGGAGGGCGCCTCGGCAACGCGCCGCGATACGCCGGACGCGAGCTTGCCCGCCCTCCAGGCTCCGCATCCCGGAGCCGCTATGCTGGCGAAGGCACCGGGCAGCGGCGAAGCGACCGCCTTGCTGGCGGCTCCCTCTAGTTCGGGGCAACCGCACGCCTCCCCCACTCCAGGCCGCCGGTGCCGCGAGCGGCACGCCTCCATCAGTTCCCGTATCTGGGCGAGCTGATGAACGTCGAGGAAGCGGCGGCTAGGAGCATCCTCTCGCGCCTCTTCCGCGAGGGCGGACGCGAGCGCCAACCTTGAAGGCATCGCCTCGGCGCTCGCCGCGCGGTCGTCGGCAGGCGTCGCCGAAAGCGCGTCATCCTAGTGTCGAGCGTGCGCCGGAGCGAAGGCAAGTCGCTGCTTTCCGTGGCGCTGGCAGCACCTACGGGCTGCGCGGGACGACCACGGTGGTGATCGACGCGAACCTGCGCGACCCGTCGATCCACAACTGGCTCAACGGCGGAGCAGGCATGCCGGGGCTGAGCGATCTCCTGACCGCGAGCACGGCGCCGCACTTCGACCTGTCCGACTACCGGTGCAGCGGCAGCCCGCTCTACGCGCTGCCCGCGGCTTCACCTCCGACGACCCGGCGGCGCTGCTGCCGAACCCGCGGTTCGACGACATCTTGCGCGAGGCGCAGGAAATCGCCGATGTCATCATCATCGACACGCCGGTCATCGACTTCTGCTCGGACGCGCTCGCCCTCCGCACCCTACGCCACCGAGATCGCGCTCGCCTGGGATGCGAACTCGACGACCGAGGCGGAACTCTTCGCCGCGTCCGCGAGTTCACCCGGCACGGCGCGCCGCCGAAGTGCGCCGGCGCGGTGCTCAACGCGGGCGCGTAGAATGAACGCCGATCCTATTGCGGCGATTCTTGATCGACCCGCGATTCGGCGATTTGGCGGTCGGGAGCAGCCTCGCAAAGGGCGCGTCGCGAAGCCAATCTCCTCCGGCCAAGGTCGAGATGAATTGACAGACGATTTGTCGCACCCCCAACTATTGATGCGATCGAAACCTCCCATCTCCTCCCGAACGCCCCATCCTCCGGCGAGATATGCTCGCCAGTAAGTCTAACGGCTGAATCGGCAGCCGGAGGACGCCCCCATTTTGTAGTGCCTCGTGCATAGAAGCAGGGGAATCAAACGACAGGGAAATTGCCGCCTACGAGCCGGGCGGCGATCATCTCGCGGCGACCGGCGCGGATTTGGTTGGCGGCGTCGCGCAGGCGGCGCTTGGCGGCTTCGGCTTCCGCCCCGGTCAAGGCGAGCGGGTCGCCGGTTTCGCGGATTGTTTTGGCAAAGGCGGCGATCGCCTCCGCGTAGGGCTGGGCGGCGGGATCGATGCGGTCGCGCAGCCGCCTGATCTCGGACGCAATCTGCGCCGCGCGGCCCGCATCCGCCGCCGCCGTGAAGTCCCCACCGGAAGTGGCGTGCCGGACGAATCCCGCCCAGCGCGGGTCGGCTTCAGAAACTCAACCGACCTTACCAGTTGAGCGAGATCGAGGCTCCATGCGGTGCGATCTTCTGCAGGGCGGCGACGTTCAGGCAACGCGGGGAGGCTTTTGCCAGCGCCTCGATCCGGCGCTCGACCCGCGGATGGTCCAGGGCGGTCTCCAGATCGGGAAACCGCCGGAGACCGCCGCGCAGGGCGGCGAGCGCCTTTTTCAAAATCCGGATCCGGCTGGGAAAGGCGGGGCGCGTCGCCGAGGCGATCCGCCGCGAAGATCGCCGCCGCGCCGCACGCCTCCGGCCCGCCGATGAGATAGCGGTCGACGAGTTCCTCCTCCGCCGCGGGCGGGACGATGATCCGCTTGGCGAAGGCGAGCGCCGCCCACTGCGCGGACCCGATCCTGCCGGCGAGCCGCAGGCCGCCGTCGGCGTTGAGGTCGCCGAGCACCGCGGTGTCGGGCGGCGGGGCGGGCTTGTCGAGCGCGAGCGCCCAAGCGGCGAGCGCGGCGGCGGCCCCGGCATGGCGGACTGATGCGCCCTTCGCCGGCGGGGCGCTGAACGTGAATTCGAGGTCGAATCCGGCGGGCCATTTCTCGTCGGCGCAGATCCGGAGCAGCTTTTCGCCCTCGCGCAGCGCGGGGGCCAGCGCGACAAGCGCCGGATCGCCCCGGCGCACGACAAAGTCCGCCGGTGCCGGATCGCCTCCGCCCTGCGGGATGCGCTGGACAATGAGTGAGACCGGTTTGCCATCCCCGCCTCCGCCCTCACTCTCGCCGGGCAATCGGATCGGCGCGGCGAGCGATGGCGATTTGCCCTTCGAATCGGCGTCTTCCCCTTCCGGTATCGCCCGGCACGGTTCCAGCGCGGCGGCGCTGGCTAATGCGAACATGAGGGCGGCGACCGGGGCGGATCCCGGGCGCCGATGACTGAGGCGGTACATACGGAGCGGGCGAGGATTTTGGCAAATCCGCGCTCCTCGGCCAAGCGCAGAAACGAATATTTCTTAGCGCGGCGAGCGCTTAAGTTCTTCGATTTGAGCGCGGAGGACGCGGATCGCCTCCCCCATCTCGCGGACGGCACCGGACAGCTCGCGGACATGGTTTTCCAGCTCGGCGGCCGGGCGGCGGTCCGGACCTTGGTCGGGGCGACCCTCGGCGCGCTCCGGGTTCGGGCGGTCGCGGGCGCCACCCTCACCCCGGCGCTGCGCCATGATTTCGCGGGCGCGATGGCGCAGGCGCTCGGCCTCGTCCGGCATCCCGGCGGCGGCGAGGTGCTCGGACGCTTCGAGCAAATGGCGGGCCTGCTCCGGCATCTCGCGGTCGCCCTCGCCCTCCCGGCGCGGCTCATCGGCGTTGCGCAGCCGCTTCATCAACTGGGCGCGCTCCGCGATCTCCCGCCGGATCGCCTCCACCTTCTCCTGGTTTCCCACTTCGATCTGGCGGCGCGCGGCCCCTTCGAGTTCTTCAATTTCGCGCCCAAGCTGGTGGATCCGCGCCTCGCGGTCCCCGCCTTCACGCGGGCGGTCGCCTTCACGCGGCCGGTCGCCTTCACGCGGCCGGTCGCCTTCACGCGGGCGGTCGCCTTCGCGCGGCCGGTCGCCTTCACGCGGTCGGTCCCCGCCTTCACGCGGTCGGTCGCCTTCACGCGGTCGGTCCCCGCCTTCACGAGGTCGGTCGCCTTCGCGAGGCTGATCGCGGTCGCCCTCGCGGGGGCGATCTTCGTCGGCTTGGGCGGAAATGTAGGCTCCAACCCCCAGCGCGAGCGCGACGACGGCGGCAGAAAAACGGGAAATCAAGGTAGGCTTCATTTTTTTAGGGTTTGGGATTCCGTTAAGGCTCAACGCATTCCACGGATATCGCAACCGCTAGAAAAAGAATTTTAGAAAAAGTTCGAACGGATTCGGCGCTACCCTGTCAGAGAAAGGCAAAGGTAGTTCGAGAGAGAGTTTCATAGCCTGAGCCTGAGAGGACGACCCGGTTCCCGCCCCGTGCGGGAGCCGGGTTCGTTTTTTTATGAAAGCGAGAGCGGGATTGCCGGGATAAATCATCGCTTGAGCGACGCCTACCTAATCGGATACTACCGACGCTTTGAAAGCCTACCGCCCCACCCCTATCGCCGCTCTTCCGGGGCGGCGGACCTTGATCCCGATCACGCTTGCCGGGTCGCTGGGACTCCTATTGGCGTTGTCGCCAGGATCCGCTCACGCCGAGAATCCGGACGAGCCGTTTGCGCCGGATGTCCAATTGCGGGATCTGGACGACGCCCTAAGGCAGGAGGCGCAAATCCAGATCCAGCCGCAATTGGACGACGCCGATCTCGACAGGATCCGCGAAATGCAGATGCTGCGCGCGCTCCAGCAGCGGCGCAATGGCAATGACGGCCCGATCCCCGCTGCGCAGGCCGCCGTGCAGCTCGGGCTGAACCGGGAGATCCCCGATATTCCGCCGCCGCCGCCGCTGACGCTCAACGCCGCCTCGGATTCGTCCGAGATCTTGCAGGCGGCGGAGAATTTTGCGAGGCAGGGCCGCTTTGATCTGGCGGCCCAGCTTTGGCAGAAGGTGCTCGGAGAAACCGGCGAAAGCGGGGCGGTCGCGCCCGCCGGACCGCCGCTGGAGACGCTCAATTCCCGATACCAGCAGTATCTGCCCGTCGGCGGAGAGGTCGAGCGCGCCATCGTGGAATCCGCCGGCGAGGAAGGGCTGGCCGGCTACCGGCTGTCCGCCGACGGCGAGGCGCTCGCCCTGCTCAAGCGCAGCGAGATCTCCGGCGGGCGCGAGGCGGCGCTCGCGAAGGTCGCCCAGAATTACTTTCTCAGCTCGTTCGGCGATGACGCCGCCTACGAGCTGGCCGCGCGAAAGCTCGACCGCTATGAATTTCAGAGCGCCTCGCGGCTGCTCCGGCGGGTGCTGGCGGCGCACCCGGATCCGTCCGTGGACCGCGGCATGGCGCGCCTCCGCCTCGCCGCCTCGCTCGCCCGCGCCGGGGATGTGGCGCGCGCCCGGCGCGAGATCGCTTTGGTCGAATCCGCCCCGGATCACCTGGGCGTGCCGGATCGGGCGCTGGATGCGGTGATCGCGGACATCGCGCGGCTGGAGTCGGTCGGCGGTGCGGCGGGCGGCGGACCCAGCGAGCAGGTCGCGACCACCCACGGGGGCAAAGCGATGCCCGCACCTGCCGCGCTGCCGCCCAGCGAGGCGAAGCTGGGAGTCGGGTGGGAGCAGACGTTCGATCTCAAGCTGCCGCCCGGCTGGCCGGCGCTCAAAGCGGCAAGCGCAGCCCCCGCGCAGACCTCCAGCGGCGAGGCGGCGGCAGTCCAGGATCCGTTCGGATTCGGCAATGGTCCCGTTCTCGAAGAAATCGGCGACCAGCTCGAAAACGGCGCCAAAGAACTCACCCTCGCCGAGCAGTGGCGGCAGACCGGCTCCCTTGCCGGGCGCATGACGCGGCGGGCGGGGCAGTCTTTTTCAAAACCTTCGACCGCCTCGCCTGCGCTGACGCGGCAACCGGCGAACTGCGCTGGCTCGGTTTTCCAAACAATTATGCCGCCGCCAGCGACCAGGGGGACGAGGCGTTCCGGCGCATCGTGGTCAACGGCCGGGTGAAGATCGAACGCGCCGACACCGACCAGGAGGCGCAACGCGCGATGCTCTTCACCGACAGCATCCACCACGGGATGTGCGCCACCGGACCGCTCCTCCTCACCATCGAGGGCGAACCCGCCGCCTATCGCGAAGGGAGCGAGGGCGAACTTGGCGGCGACGATGACGGCGATGTCGCGGTGCAGGCCTTCGGCGGCGGGCGCATCGTGATCCGCGGCAATTTCGCCTTCGGCGGGCGCGGCGGCGAGGTCTCGCGCGTCCGCGAAAACCAGCTCGCCGCCTACGACATCGCCACCGGAAAGCTCGTGTGGAAGCGCAAGGCACCCGCCCCGAAACCGCCGGGCGACTCGCCGGAGGGAGCCGCCCCGGCAGAGCCGTGCGGATTCATCGGCGCGCCGGCCACCTATGGGTCGCTGGTCATCGCGCCGGTCCTCTGCGGCCGCGAGCTATGCCTCGCCGCGCTCGACCGCGAGACCGGCGAGGAGGCGTGGGTCACCGCCCTGGGCACCGAACCCGCCTTCATGGGACCGGGGGAAAACGCCGCCGCCGCCCTCGCCGTCGAATCGGGGGAAGCCTATCTCATCGCCGGGTCCGGAGCCGCCTTTTCGGTCGATGCGGTGAGCGGCTCGCTCAACTGGGCGGTCGGCTACGACCGCACGCCCTACCCCAGCGCCTCGCGCCGCAATGCCGCGTTCAATGTCTTCGGCGACCGGTTCGGGACTTCCGCTCCCGCCGCCAGCGGCTGGGATGACGATGCGATCATCGTCCACGGCGGGACGGCGATTTTCTTCCCGAGCGACGCGGAGGAAGCCTTCGCCGTCGACCGTTCGACGGGCGAACTCGCCTGGGAGATCGTCCGCGATCCGTTCGGCCCGGCCCTGCGGGGCGGCTACCCGCTCGGCGTGGTGGACGGGCGGCTCTTCGTGGGCGGCCCGCGCGTCGCCCGCGCCTATGATGCGGAGACCGGGAGGCTCGTCTGGCAGGCGGAGATCGATCCCGACGACGACCCGTCCCTGGCGGGGCAGAATGCGAATCCGATCGGCGGGCGCCTCGACGAAGCCGCGCCCCGCGCCTCCTTCGCCAAAGGCATCGCCACGCCCGGCGGCATCTACCTCCCGCTCTCCCGGCACATCGTCCGCCTCGACCCGGCATCCGGCCAGATGCTCGCCACCTACCCGTGCCAAACCGGTGCCGACGAACCCGTCGGCCATCTCTATTCCGACGGCGAGCGCCTCCTAGCGCTAGGGCTCGCCCGCGTCTATGCGCTAAAAGCGGAGTAGGCGAATCTTGCGCGCGGCGGCGAACCGCGAACACTGCCCAACTTTTTGGCGTCCGGATTGGCGCCTAGCCTTCGGCCCGGCGGCAACGAAGAATCTCCGACGCGCTGCCCACTGCTCAGCCGAAACGGGAATTGTTGAAGCGAGCGCACCTTCAGGCGCCATCGCCTGTCCGAGGTGTTCGCGCCGATTCCTGAGCACCTGCATAGACTTCAATGGTCATTCCCCCACGAGGTGTCTGATGCGCTGCCCTTTTTTTGGGTCCCGCAGGGGGCGATCACGGCCTTCGCGGTTCGCGAGGGTCACCGGTTCTGTTCTGCGTGCGGATAGTTCTACTCAAAGGAGGACCGAATCTGCCCGAATCTGCGGAAGGCGTTGAGATCCTAGCATTCAGACCCTACACCGGTCTGCCGAGAATACGCGGATCTCAAGCCAAAGACCGACCGAGAGGAGATCGACGGCATTGTTATTAAGGGAAGGCGCACCCTTCTGCTCTAGGCTGAAAGCCAATGGGGCGGGCGAGAGAATTGCTCTGGTGAAGATCGCGGCTGCCAGAGAAGGCCCGGAAGCCGCGAGATTCGATCGCTGCCGGACGCCTGTCCCGCCCGGCGGAGTAGCGGATGATTGGCCGGTGACCCAGCCCTTCAAAGTCCGGTGTCCCGCCCCAATTTAGTGCCCGACGTTTTTCGATTTGGCGGGGCTTCCGTTTGGGAGGACGACATCGCCGAGGCTGAAGATGGGCGAGTAGATCGCGTAGATGAGGAAGCCGACGAGGGCGCCGAGGATGCAGATGGTGATCGGCTCGAGGATCTTCTCGATCTGGTTCGAGATGATATCGAGCTCCTCCTCGTAGTCTTCGGCGATCTCGTTGAGCATGTCGTTGGCGTTGCCCGTCTCAGCGGAGGTCTCCATGATCCCGCAGATGTTCCGCCCGTCGTCGCCGAGCCAGTGGCTTTCCATGAGGAAGCTCTCGTGCAGGCCGAGCCCCTCCGCGACATGGTTGCGGACGCGGGCGAAGAACTCGCGGTAGTAGAGGTGCGGCGCGGATTCTGCGGTGATGCGCAGCCCGGTGTCGATGCGGACGCCGGCTTCGAGCAGCATCGAGAGAGTGCGGAAGCTGAGGGCGGCGGCGCTTTTCCGGATGATGCCGCCGATGGTCGGCAGCCCGGCGACCATTTTTTGGACGGTGGGATTGCGGTAGATCTTGCCCCAGTTTTTGAAGAACATGTAGAGTCCGATGAAGGGCAGCGCGACGAGGTAGGGATAGTGGATGAGCGCGTTGGAGATCCCCATCATGACCTGGGTGGCAAACGGCAGGTTCGCGCCGAAGTCGCCGTAGAGGCGCGAGACGGCGGGGACGAGCGTGTAGCTCATCGTGATGATGACGCCGACGCCGAGGACGAGGACGATGCCGGGGTAGATCAAGCCGGTCTTGAGCTTTTTGATGATGCGCATACTCTTGCGCTGGGCGCGGGCGATCTGGCTACAGACCTCCGGCAGGCGGCCGGCTTCCTCCCCGGCGCGGACGAGGGCGAGGACGTCTTCGCCGAAGACGTCGCCATGCCGCCCGAGGGCGTCGCTCACCTTTTCGCCAGACGCGATATCGGCGGCGACCTCGGCGACCAAGCCCTTGTAGCGGGGCGACTTCACGCGGTTGGCCTGGAGCTGGAAGCTTTTGATCGTCGCGATGTTGCGGTCGAGGCACCGGGCCAGCCCGCCGAACATGGCGACGCGATCCTCCATGTTCGGGCGCTTGGCGGTCAGGCGGTGGACGCTTTCATCCAGGCCGATGACGGAAACGACCTTGGCCAATTCGTTCGGCGCTTTGCCCGCCCCGACCAGCGCGCGTTCATCATCGCTGGTATCGACAACGATCAGCGATTTGCGACCGGTGTTGACGTTGGTGAGTGTGACTTTCTTGAGCATGGCGGCGGGCGATGAAAACTAACGAGAGGCTGCGAGATTTGGTTTGAGGTCGGGGCGCTAGGGGACGATCGGCCGGATGACGGTGATCTTGTGGGTCCGGGTGGTGGCCCCGTTCGAGGCTCCGGACGTCCACGTCCCGGCGGACCACACCGCATTCGGGGTCGTGGAAAATGTCATCGTGCTGTCCATCCGGGTCACGCTGATCTGGGCGGAGGTATCGACCGTGTAGTTCTGGACAGTGACGACCGGGGTCACCGAGTCGGCGGTCGGCTCCGGCGGGAGCAGCGCGGCGGCTTCGGTCGGGCTGAGCCCGAGCTGGAAGAGGCGGCCGTAGGTCTCGTGGTGGTTCAGGCAGCGGGCGACGCGGTGGCTCATCTCCTCCTGGGCGGACATGGCTAGTGAAAGCGCGGAGGCGGCGGCGACGCCGGCGGTGAGGACGGAGGCGGCGATGAGCGCTTCGACGATCGTGTAGCCGCGGCGGGCGCGGCGCTGGCAGGTCAGGCGAGCTTTCATGGCAGTCGGTAGGATTCCACCCAGACGTTGCGGTCGGCATGGCGCTCCAAGAGCTTGCCGTCGGTCTCTGAGACGATGGTGAGGAGCTGGCCGGTCCCGGTGGGGCCGGCGAGGGATTTGGTCGTCCGGATGCCGCCCTTCAGCGTGACCGTGCCGGCTTCATCCAAGGAGACGGCGGTTGGGGACTCCGCGGTCATGATCATGCGCCAATCCGGGTTGAGCTCCGGCTCCGAGAATCGGAGCGTGTAGCCGTTGCTGTTTGACTTGCGCACGCCGAGCATCAGGCGGCGGTTGTTGCGGTAGCGGCAGCGGACCTGGGCCAGTTCGTTGGTCGACGAAGTCTGGTTGATCACGACCAACACCGCCCCGAGCGCGTCGGCGGCGTTGAAGTCGCCGTTGGACTGCTGCCCTACAAGCGTCACCCGGTCGACGTTGTTTTGGACGAGGACGTTGGGCAGCGTCGGCTCGTCCAGGTCGATCGTCACCCGTCCGCTGCCGTTGCAGGAAACCCCGCGCTCGTCCATCTCCACCCAGCCGCTCACGGTGATGTAGGATCCCTGGGTGACTTTGTAGGCGAGCGAGGATTCGAGGTGGTTGAAGTTTTGCACATAGGCGCCAGCACCGCCATACCCGAGCGTGCTCGATGCTTTGCCCGAGGTGATCGGGGTGAAGGGGAAGTTCGTCGGCGCAAACGCGCCCGCCGCGTTGCGGAAGGTCAGCGAGGTGTTCGTCAGCGGGTAGGTGTAGTTCTGCGCGGTGATCGCGGTGGTGCCGCCCTGGGTATTGGGCGCCCAGACGAGGATGTTGCCGGTCGCCTCGATCTTCCCGCTGATCCCCGGCGAGTTGTTCGGGGCTTGGCAGACGATCGAATGGCCGGAGAGGATCGGCGACCGGCTCTTGGCGGAGAAATAGGTGACGCGGTCGGTCAGCGTATCGTTAACCGTGACCGAGAGCGGCAGCTCGTAGCCGCGCCCGTTGGCGGGTCCGAAGCGGTTGACGGCGAGCGACTGCGCGGTCGTGGTGAGCGCCGAGCCGCTCCACGACGGGATGACCGCGCTGCCCCACGATGCCCCGCCGGCATCGTAAAGCGTGAGCGTCTGGCCGGAGCCGGAGGACTCCACGGCGGTCCGGACCATCATGTATTGGCGGGCGAGCGTCCGGCCGTTTTGCTCGGAAAGCCTGGCATGGACGACGGTTTCCTGCTGTTCAACGTAGCGCCCGCGGGCATTGATGATCGAGATCCAGGCGGCCATCCCGATGGTGCCGAGGGCACAGATCATGATGGCGATGATCAACACGCTCCCGCGCACTGATTTGAACCGGCTTGCTTGGATGGGCAATTTCATCGGTTTAGAGAGCGAGGGCGGGAACATCGGGGCGGCGAACAGATAGCTCGTGCGCCCCCCACATGGTGGCGTAGGTGGATCGCGGGTCGGCGGCATCGTAGGTCGCCGACGATCCCGCCGCTGGACCCAGCGTCGTATTGGCAGGATCCGCCTACCAAATCAGGCAGAACGGCTGATCCGCCGCCTTCTTAAAACGGTCTACGGCCGCCCCTTCGTTGATCACCAGCCGGGCGCGGCGCTCGAACGTCACCGCGATCGGCGAAAACAATCCGGTGCCCGTCTCGCCCGGATAGAAGGTGTCGTAGTATCCGGTGAGCACCGAGCTGGATTCGGTCCCCTCGTGGCGGCGCACGCTCACGTAGGTGCCCGCCTCGCCGTTGACCGTCACCTGATCCATGTCGATCTCGAAGATCGCGATCACCCGCGATGTCTTCAGACTCGCTGGGACCGAGGATGAAGATGCCGGCGCGCGGCGTGGTGACCGACTGGCGGGCGCCAACATTGAAGATCGTCGCCGCCGAACCAAGCGAGATGATGTGCTGGCGGAAGGCTTCGGGTCCGTCGATCCGCGTGGCATCACCGTCCGCCGGGATAGCGACGGTTTGCGGGCGATAGGAATTGGGCAGCGAGCGCGGCAAGACGAAGACCGCGCTGGCGTAGGCAGGTCCCAGAACCTGGCGCGCAGGCGGCCTACCCGCGCGGCGCGTTTCCGTAGTCGCGGGCCACGTAGGTATCGACCGCCGTGGTGCTCGCCTGCCCGTAATAGTTCAATACGGTCGGGGCACCGAGCGTCACGGTCCCGTAGGACGAGATGCGCGACTGGTTCTTGACGATCCCCTGGAAGATCAGGACCGCCGTCGACAGGATGGTGACGGAGATCGCCGCGACCACGAGCAGCTCCACGAGCGTGAAGCCCGAGGAGCTGCCGAGGCGCGCGCGGCGCCGTGCGTGGTGGTGGAGGCGCATCGGGTGCGGGGTCGGAAAGTCTGGGGTTCCGGCGGGCGGGGAGCGGCGGCGGGCTAGAATTGCTCGAGCTGCGCGGTGGTGGAGGCGGCGGGAATCCGCTTTTTGTCTGACGGCTCGACGATGGTCCCGGTCGTGATCAGCTTCTTGCCGACCTTCGGCTTCAGATTGAATGATTTGATAAACTTGCGGGGACCTTCTTCTGCGCGGCGCACGCCGGGTTCGTCCACCCAAGTCAGTTCGACCTCCGTGGACTTCACTTTTGTCACGATCAGCTTCTGCGTCTGGTTCTCGATAAGCTGAGGGACTTCGGCCCCCTCCTCGAGGACGAGCGGCCCCATTAGGACGATGACCCCGTTCTTGCCCTTCGAAGTCCCTTTGACCTCCATGGTGCTAAGGACGGAGCGGATTTTCGTCTCCTGCGCGTCGCGGTCCTCGACGACCGTCGCCTTTTTCACGAGGCGGCTGACGAATGGGTTGCGGTCAGCGTCGGTGACCGGCGAGATCATCGTCTGCCTCGCTTGGGGCAGCGGACCGAAAGCGGTGAAGCCATTGGTGGTCGGGGACTGGGCGGGAGCCGCCCCGGCGAAGCCCCCCAGCATGGCGGCGAGAACCGCAGCTCCCGCTACGGCGGATCGGGTGGAGTCGGAATTTTTCATGGCGTGGTTGGGTTGAGGTTGGTTCGTTGTTCTTTCTTGAAACGGGACCTAGGACTTCTTGTTCCCCGCGCCGTCGACAATCGGGGTCATGATGGTGATCTCCATGTGGATGCGGTCGGCTGCCTGACCTTTCTTGATCCGGCAGGAGTGGACGCGCGAGGTGATCATGGTCGCCTCCGTGTCACCGAGCCAGGCGAGCGACTTCACGAAGTCGTCCTCGAGCGTCAGGTTGGCGTTCACGGTCTCGCGGACATAGCCATCCTTGGAGAACGGCTTCCGGTCGGCGGTGTCCCGGCGCAGGAACGTCAGTTGCGTGTTCTGCCCGGAGATCTGCTGCTCCATCTTCGCCTGGGCGACCTCGAACGTCTGGTCGCGCAGCTCGATATCCCACTGGGAGAGGTAGTCGCGCAGGTCGCGGGAGTTGTTGTCGACGACTTCGAGGGCCGCCTTGGCGGCGCCGCAGGCGACCTTGGTGCTTTCGGCGACCTGTTTGGCGTTCTGGGCTTCCTGGACCTTGAGCCCCTGCTTCTTGAACATCTGGAGCGTTCCCCAAAGCATCAGGGCGATCAGACCTCCGATCAGCGTGCAAGCGAGGTGTTTGTTGTTCATGGCGGTATTGGAAAAGGCTGTGGTTGGCGTGTGGGCGTTCGCGATCTATTGGGCGGCGGCGGCGGCAACCCCGCGGGTGCCCTCAGGGACGAGTTCGCAGTTGAAGGTAACCTGGTCCCCCTTCTGGGTGCTCCGCTTGTAGAAGGCCCCGTAGCTGTGTTTGTTCTGGATCTCCTCCAGCGTCTTGTTGAGCTGTGTCTCCTGCGGCGGATCCGCGCTAAATTTCAATCCGAAGAGGATGCTCGATGCGTCATCGGGCTTGCGGGTTAGGCTCAGTTCCTCGATGACGGAATTCGCATCCATGCTGCGAATAACCGTCATGACCACTGGCTGAAGCGGGTCGGATCCATCTACCCACCCAACGAGGTCCTTTGCGCGCTTCTTCTCGAGGTCGATCTCGCTGCGCCGCTTTTTCGTCTCATTGAGGATCTGCTCCTGGCTCGCGTTTTCCTGCTCGAAATGGAGCCGCTGCGTTTCCGCGCTGCGATACTGGAAGTAGAACAGGGTATTAAGCGCGGCGGCACCGACGAGGATCAGGTAGAAGCCCATCGGGATGAGCATCATCGCTTTCGGCAGCGGCTGCCCGATATCGGGGCGCTCGGTCTTAAGGTCGTGGCAAGGTTCCATGGCGGATCAGTGGTTGGCGTTTTGAGAGATGGCGTTCGCTTAGCGGTCGGTCAGGACGGACCAGAGATGGTTTTGGCGGGTGACTTCGGTCACCCGGTTCTCCGGCAGTTGCTCCTGGAGGTATTCGGCGAAGCCGGAGCCGATGTCGTCGTTGGCAAACAGGATCTCCGCCCCCGCCCCGGCGCTCTCCATCAGCGGCGCGAGGATCGGCAAGACCGGCTCCATCTCCTCCCCCTGGTAAAGGTCGGCACGCGAGCGAAGTTCGAGCCAGCGCTCCTCTTTCTGGTGGAGGGCGAGGACCGAACCGCGGCAGCAGACGACCATCACGACGCTGCCGCCCGCCCCTTCGGGGTTCTTGTCTAAAAGCTGCCGCCGCGCGGCAGCGACCCGCTTGGTCAGCTCGATCAGCATGGCGTAGGCGCCGCAGGCGATCCGCGCGGGCTGGAGTTCGAATTGCCGGAGCGATTTTTCGATCTTGTCGATCCCCCCGCCCTCGCAGGCGAGCAGCAGGCTCGTGTTGCTTTCCGGGTTGTGGTTGACGGCGTAGCGCTTGCCTCTCTCTGCGCGCGCGCCGAGCGCCGCCTTCGGGTTGGTGCGGATCAATTCGTCGCCACCCTTCCGGCGGGAGAGGTTCGTCTCCAGCGTCACGACATATCGGGTGTTCAGCGAGATCCCGCACCAGCCATCGTCGGTCATGTCCTTCCATTCGTCGCCCATCTGCGCCGCGACCTCTTCAAACGTCCCCTGAAGCTCCCCGCCCTCGACGATGTCGCCGCTTTTCGAGCGGGTGCTCCAAGCGACGCCTTCCCGGCTGATGTTGATGAGCAGTGAGCGGGTGCGCGGAAAGCGTTTGCCCCACATCTCGGTGCTGTCGTCCGGCTCCGGGCGGAACGCGGCGAAATTGAGGACTTTTTTGATATCGGAGATGGTCATGGCGGTGTTTGGTCGTGGAAATTCGGGTCTGGGCGGCTGGCGTTAGATTTTCACTTGGTCGCGCAGGTATTCTTGGACCTCGTCTTCGCTAAACCCGCTGCGCTCGAAATCGGTGGTCGGCTGCCATCCCTCCGACATCCGCTGCTCGAGGCTCTTCTCGAACGTCTCCATCCCCTTCTTCGAGCCGGTCTCCAGCTCCTGGTCGAGCTTTTTGAATTCGCCGCGGCGGATCAGGTTGGTCACCGCGTCATATTTCAGCAGCAGCTCGTGAACCGCGAATCGGCGGTCGCGGCGGTCGTCATAGAATAGGCGCTGGCAGAGCACCATGCAGAGGATGTCGGCCAGCGTATCCTGGGCGCTCGCCACCCGTTCGGCGGTGATTAGCTTCAGAAAGCGCTGGACGGTCTGCGAGGCGGACGACGTGTGGAGCGTCGCGACCACCACGTGGCCGGTCTCCGCCGCCTGCAAGGCAATCTCAGCGGTCTCGGCATCCCGGATCTCACCGATGATGATGACGTCCGGGGCCTGGCGCAGCGAGGCACGCAACGCCGACTGGAAGTTGTGGTCGTCCGATCCCATCTCCCGCTGCGAGATCAATGAGGGAAGATTGTCCGGATAGACGTATTCGATCGGGTCCTCGAACGAGACGACGTGCTCGCGGCGGCGCTCGGCGCGGTAGAGGACGGTGGAAGCAATCGTGGTGCTCTTACCACTGCCGGTCGGACCGCAGATGAGAAACAGCCCCTGTTTCGCCTCCAAGAACGCTTTGACAGCCGCAGGGGGAACAGTGACCGCGCTGATGTCCGGGATCCGGTCCGGCAAGAGGCGCATGACCCAGCGCATCTTGCCCCGCGTCACCAACTGGTTGACCCGGAAGCGCCGCCCGCCGAGATCCATCGCATAGTCCACCGTTCCCGGCGTGACCGGAATTTGCTCCATCGGCTGGAACACGAAGCTATCATACCATAGTTCGCCGTTCTTCTTGAAGACGAGGCGCTCCCATGGGGTGATGTAAAAATCACTCACTCCCGCATGTTGTGCGATCTGGAGGATCCGGTGCCCTAGTGGCGTATGCTCGTTTAGTCCCTGCATTGGTCGTCGGCGATATGATCGGTTTGGTGGCGATGCGTTTTATAAACCGCGCACAGATTCGGCTGTGGCGAGTCATCTTGTAGAAAATATGAAAATAATGAGAAAGCAAGAGTTTTCTTATGGGAATTCTAAAAAATTAAGCAATTCGGGATCATCCTAAAATTTTCATAACCTCCAGGTCTTCTGTCCGATCCTTGGTGCGATGAGGAGTTCCGGTCCGCGTTTTGTTCCATTTCGCCGGCGCTTCGCCTCTGACGGTTCGCGATCAGATTCGGCAATCCGAAACAATTTGTTGGCATTCACACCGATCTTCTTAGCCGTGCGGTCACCAATTTTCCTCTCATTTTCGCGAAAAATCGTGATAGAAATTATAAAAAACCAATTTTTTTATTGACCTAAGGATGTTTCAGGGCATTTAATTACCGAATCTATAATACTTATGGTTTCATTTTTTAAGAACTCATAAGGGAGAAGTCGTCAACCAGCCAAACTCTCGAAAAACCAAGCAACCGGACAACCCAGGGTAACCACCATGAAGAACAAATGCCACCTCCTCCGACGGTCGCTGCTCTCGCGGGCAGGAGCTGCGGTTTTAGCCTGCGCCATACTGGTGCCGGCGATGAAAACCGAGGCGAACAACCGAACTATCATCCAAAATTCACCTGGCTACGAGCTGGCCGCCGCAGAATTGCGCGCTGCGCCGCCGCAGGAATACGCGTTTGAAGGCGCGGTGCTGCGCGATGTCCTCCGGCTCCTCGCCTCGGAAGCGGGCATTTCGTTCTTCGGCCTCCCCGAAAACGACGCCGAGAAGCCGAATTTAGTCACGTTTAATGTAAAGCTTCCGCCGTTCGTAGCGCTGGAGACCTTGGCGAAACAATACGGGGTCGCCCTAATTTACGACAACGGGATCTTCTACATGCGCCCGACGGATGATAAGGAACTCATCGCCCGGACCTACATCGTCAAATACAACACGCAAGAGCAGCTCCAGACGTCCGGGGCGGGCGGCGGAGCAGGTGGGGCCTCGACCAGCGGGGCCGTGGGCGGCGGCGGGACCGGCCCCTACGGCGGTGGTGCCATCCCGCTGACGGCGGGCGGCGGCGGCCAAGGCGGAAGCAGCGGCGGGGGCAACATCGACCTCGGTCTCGGCGGATCCCAGATCTTTAAGAACACCGGGGAAGCGCTGGTCGAAGGGATCAAAGAAATCCTCGGGATCAAAACCAACGGCTGGGAGGCCCTCCGCGCCCCGGATGCCTCGGTCGGCCAATTCGGCGACCTGAGCGTCCCCGGCCAGCGGCTGATCGGAGCCGAGCGGCTCGGCGGCGGCGGCAACGAAAGCCCGGAGAACTCGCCAACCGTCCTGTGGACCTCGGACTCGAACACCCTGTTCGTCGTCGCCACGCGCCAGCAGCACCAGTATGTGGAAGCCTTTCTCGAAGCGGTGGACCGCCCGCAAGAACTCGTCTCGCTCGAGGTGAAGTTCTTCGAGACCTCGAAAGACCCGCGCCAGCAGATGGGAGTGAACTGGGCTCCGACCCTCGATGGTGGATACAACCTGTCCCTGACCGGGGATTCCGAAGGCGGGCCATTCCAGACGCCGGTGGATCTCAACCGCATCGGCGACACGCTGCTGCCTGAGACCGCCGTGCTGAGCGCCGCCGCGCTGAACGCGAAAGTCCACCTGCTCCTGAAAGACCGCGACACGACCAGCGTCTCCTACCCCCGCGTGTTGACCCTGAACAACCGCGAGGTCGCCATCCGCTCGGTCATCAACCAGCCGGTCCTCGCCGGGTCGTCCTCCACCACGCCGGGCGTCGGCGCCACGACGACGACTTCGATCCAATACCTGCCGATCGGCACGACCATCAACGTGCTGCCCAAGATCATGGCAGACGGCGACATCTCGCTCGGCCTCCAAATCATCGTGTCGAACATCATCGGCTCCGAGTTCATCGCCGGGAACCCGTATCCGGTCGTCAGCAGCCGCGTCTACTACGCGCCGCTGAAGGTCGAGAGCGGCTACACCGTCGCCATCGCCGGGTTGGACGAAGCGTTCGACTCGACCTCGACCAACCGCGTGCCGGTCCTCGGCAACATCCCGGTGCTCGGCTATCTCTTTAAGAACAAAGAGAAGAACCGGACGAAGAAAAACCTGATGATCTTCGTGACGCCCAAGCGCATGGCGACGGATTCCGCCGGCCTGCCGGACAAGCCGGAGTCGATCGTCCCGATCCGCAAAGAAGACCCGCTCCGCCAGCCGCCGCTCGTCAAATCCGGGGGCGGGCTCGCCTCGCAAGCAGAGCTGAGCAAAGCGATCGCCTGGGCAGACCGCGAATTGCGCACCTACGAAGGGATCGTCCGCGATAATGCCGCCGTGCTCGAAGATTACAAGCGCATCAACGCCCTGATCGACCAGCTCTACTTCATGGTCGAGCAGATCAACGGCTGGATCGAACAAACGCCGCCCGATATGGAAGAGCTGCTCGACGCGCGTTTCCGCCTGACCAACATGATCGACCGCGCGGAGAAGATCCGCCGCAAGGTGGACGACAACATCATGAACGAGCCGCTCATCCCGTTCGGCCAGTAAAAAGAAAAATCCCATACCCTGGGCTCCCCAGCCCGACCGAGAGGAAGACCCCCGCGTGGAGCAATCTGCGCGGGGGTCAACTTTTTACGGTGAGTTCAGAGTATCAGCTCTGAGGTCGAAATCCGATGGCCGCCCCAGCCGATGATGAATCGCGGCGGCTAGCCGAACAGCGCGCGGATGCCGGACTCGGAGGCCCCGCAGATCCCGCGTTCGGTGATCAGGGCGGTGATCAGGCGGGCGGGCGTGACGTCGAAGGCGAAGTTGGCGGCGGGCGAGCCGGGGTTGAGGATGTGGAGTTCGCCGACTTCTCCTGCGCCGCTGATGCCCTCGACCTTGGCGAGTTCGTCGCCGCCGCGCTCCTCGATCGGGATGCCGGCGACGCCGTCGCGGATCTCCCAATCGAAGGTCGAGGACGGCAGCGCGACGTAGAAGGGCACGCCGTTATCGTGGGCGGCGAGCGCCTTTAGATACGTTCCGATTTTGTTCGCCACATCGCCGGTGTAGGTCGTGCGGTCGGTCCCGGTGATGGCGAGATCGACCAGCCCGCGCTGCATCAGGTGGCCGCCGACATTGTCCGCGATCACGGTGTGTGGCACGCCGTGCTGCGAGAATTCCCGAGCGGTAGAGCCGCGCGCCCTGGTTGCGCAGGCCCGCGTCTCGTCCACCCAGACGTGGACCGGGATGCCCGCGTCGTGCGCCGCGTAGATCAGGGCGGTCGCCGAGCCGTGATCGACAAAGGCGAGCCACCCGGCGTTGCAATGCGTGAGCACGTTGACCGGGTCGCCGGGCTTTCCGCGCCGCGATCGCCTTCGATCAACGGCAGCCCGTGTTCGCCGATCCGGCGGCAGGCGTCGGCGTCTTCGTCGCAGATGGCGCCCGCCTCGGCGCGGGCGGCTTCCGCCGGGTTGTCGGAGCCATCGATGGCGGCGAGCACGCGCTGGCAAGGCCCAGCGCAGGTTCACGGCGGTCGGGCGCGTCGCTTCGAGCAGCGCGGCGCAGTCAGCCGGGGCGATCCTGGCGGATGCCGAGGAACATCCCCCATCCGGCGGTCGCGCCGATGCAGCCGGCCCCGCGCACCGCCATGTCGCGGATCGCCGCCGCCGAGTCCGCCGCCGTGCGCAGGTCCGCGATGGCGAAACCGGAACGGGAGGGCGCGCTGGTCGATGATCTGGACCGCGCCGCGATCGGACGGGTGCGCCCAGATCGTGCGGAAATGCCGTCCGTCGACGTTCATGGGAAAGCGCCGCGCGGCGGGCGTTTCGAACTAAGCCTCGGCGGTCCCCCGTTCCTCCACGAGCATGACGCGGAGCGGCACGCGGGTCAGGATCTCGCCATCCACGCTTACGTCGATCGAATACTGCCCCGCCTCATCCAGCTTCAGCCGCTGGAGGTTGAGCACGATGTTCCGCGTGATGAAATACGAATCCTCGCCGGGGAAGCGGATGTTGATCTTCGGGCGCAGGTGCAGCGTCGGGTTCATCTCCGGCTCGCCAAATTTCCCCGGAGCCTGGTGGCGGACGAGCTGGCCGTCGGCATCGATTAGGGCGATCTCGAACTGGTGGGTGCCCTCGTCGCCCGGGCGGAAGCAGATGCGCAGGGCGAGCGAGCATTGCGGGTGGATGATCGGCGTTCCGCGCGAGCAGATCGTGTCGAACGTGCCGAGCACGCAGAGCTTGCCGTTATAATCCATGGCGGAATCGCAGAGCGTGGCGACTTGGACGTCCATTGGCTGTTTTTGGTAAAAGTCTAAAATTGGTGGGATTGGGCTAGCGGCCGCGGAGGCGGCGCCAGAGGCGTTTCAGCCCGCTTTCGCGCTCGGTCTTCTCCAAGTCAAGCGGTTCGCCTTCCTCGCCCTCTGCGGCGGTCGCCTCCCCGCTTTGTTCTTGGCGGCGCTTGCGGGCGTCGGCGATGGCCTGGCGGACATCGTCCATTTCTTCTTCGGGCTGGGAGCTGGAGTTATCGGCGACCTCGTAGCCGGGCGGCACCGCATCGGCGGGAGCCTCCAGCCCGGCTTCGGCGAGTTCCGCCTCGGTCTTCTTCTTGTGCTCGAAGACTTTGGTCAACACCTCGCGGACGATCGGGGCCGCCTTCTTCCCGCCCGAGATCGCGTCTTCGCCCGGCATGCCTTCGTAGAGGGCGGCGAAGGCGAACTCCGGATTGTCGGCGGGGACGAAGCCGGCGAACCAGGCGAGATACCGGTAGCCGTCGCCCTCCTTGATCCACTGGGCGGTCCCGGTCTTCCCGGCGACCTGAGCGGCGGAGATGCTCGCCGCCTTGCCGGTCCCGTTGCCCGCCGCGACGACGTTCACCATGCCCTTCTGCACGGCGGCGATGTGCTCGGAGGCGATGTTCAGGGCGTTGCGTTCGGCGACCGGGAAGGCGCGGGTCACCGTGTTGCTATAGTCTTGGATCTGGCGGACGAGGCGGGCGCGCGGCGTGTATTGGCCGTTGGCGATCGCCGCCATCGCCTGCGCGACCTGCAGCGGCGTGGCCTGCACGTTGCCCTGCCCGATCGACATGTTGGCCAGCGCCGCGCCGACCACGCGCCCGCCGTATTGCTCGCGCGCCCATTCGTTGGTCGGGATGAACCCCGCCTTCTCCGGCAGCGGGATGCCGGTCGGCTGGCCGTAGCCAAAGCGGTGCGCCATCGACGAAATGCTGTCCGCCCCGCAGAGGCGCCCGACCTGGAAGAACCAGGTGTTGCACGACCGCATGATCGCATCCACCACGTTCATGTCGCCCTCGTCGTATTTCCGGTTCCAGTTGTGCATCGTCCGGTTCTCGATCGTCATCGAAATCGGGCACGGAAACTCGCTGTAGCGGTCGATCTTCCCCGCTTCCAGCCCTACCATCGCCACCATCACCTTGAACGTCGAAGCCGGCTGGGTATTCGCCCTGGAAGGCGCGCCCGAAGAGCGGTTTCGACGGATCGTTGACCAGCGCGCCGTAGGCGTCGTTCGAGATGAATGGGATGAAGTCGTTCGGGTTGTAGGCCTAGCCCAGGATAGGCCAGCGCCAGCACGTCGCCGGAGCGGACGTTGATCAGGGCGAAGGCACCGCTGCGCGTGTGGGTGCGCAGCGCGTTTTCGGCGAACCGCTGGTAGTGGGCGTCGAGCGTCAGCACCACCGTATTGCCCGGCGTGGGGCGGCGGATGACCTCCTCGGACAGCTTCACGCCGTTCTCGTCGTAGAGCACGTTGGTCAGCTCCGGGCTTGCCTTGCAGGTCGGCATCGAAGCTCAGCTCCAGCCCGGCGCGCCCCTCGGTTTCCTCAAAGATCGGCTCGTTGTCTTCGATCGGACCGGTGGAAAGTACCGCGTTTTGCCGACATAGCCGAGCAGGTGGGCGGCGGAGTTCGCCCTGCGGATAGGTCCGCATGTAAACCGGGTGCGCGACCACAGCGGCGAGCGCCGCGCCCTGCAGCCGCTCCGCCTCGTCCGCCGTCAGCAGACCGGAGAGGAGCAGCGGGATCCAGCGCCGGTTCTTGTAATGTTCGAGCAGATCCTTTTCGTCGGCGCTCACCGGGCGGCCGAGCACGCGCCCGGCGTTGAGGAATTGGGTGCGGGCAAAGTTGAGGATCTCCTGGTCGGGCGGGTCGTCGCCCAGATGCGGGAACTTGAGCGCGGCGTAGTGGCGGACCTCGGACTGGCCGAGCGGCAGGCCGTTGCGATCCACGATCAAGCCGCGCGGCCCCGGCACCGCGAGGTCCAGCGTGCGCGCGTTGGCCAGCGTGCGGAGCGATGCCTTCAGCTCGGCGGGCGGCGGCTCGATCTCCGGCAAATCCGGGGCGACCACCGGCGGGAGCAGCAATTCAAGCGAGCCATCGTCCTCCGGCTCTGCCGCCTCGGCGGGCGCGGGCATCGGCGCGGAGCCGTCCTCGGGGATCGCCTCGATCCCATCGGCGGGAGCGGGCATCGGCGCGACGATCTCCGGCCGGCGCACGAGGACCCCATCCGCATCGGTCGCGGGTTCGGCGTCCTGGGCGGGCGCGGCGGCAGCGGCGACCAGCCACAGCGCGGCGGCGGCAACCGGGGAGGTGCGTTGGGATCGGAAGGTCATTTGGGGCGATGGCGAGAGGATCTGCGGATAAGGATGATACTCCAATCCGCCGCTCCGCGAAAGTCCGGTTCCTCAGGCGGAAAGCGCAGCCTTGAGCGCGCGGAGTTCCTCGTCCACGCGATCGTCGGCGGGGTCCGCCAGCGTCTCCGCCACGGTGGCGCGCAAGGCGGAGCGGAATTCGAGGCGGAGCCGGTGCACCATCTGGCGGGCGAGCGCCGGGGTGACGCCCAGCGTGGCGGCGACTTCCGCCGCTGGCGGCTGGTCATCGCCGGGGTTCAAAAACGGGCGCATCGCCTCGAACTGCACCGCCTTGCCCGACTGCGCCCACGCCTCCGCCACCCGCCCCGCCGCATGCCGCATCGCCGACAGCGCCCAGTTCCGGTCGTAAAAGATCTCCGGCGTCGGCAGCGAGCGATCCTCGACCGACAGCGCCGCCTCCACCCAATCGCGGTCCGCCGCCGAGAGCCCCGCCTTCGCTGGCCCGCCGCGTTTCTGCGCGCCCTCCCGCCGGGCGCGGTCGATCAGGTGGCGGGAAAATGCCTTCATCAGATAGGTGCGCATCTTGCCCCGCGCCGGGTCCGCCGCGCCCAGCAACGCGCCGCCCAGCAGCACCGCGAAAAAATCCTGCGTGGCGTCTTCCGCATCCTGCGGGGTCAAGCCGCGGCGGCGGGCGAAGCCGTAGAGCGCCGGCCAGTAGAGCTGGCAAAACTCGCCGGCCTCCCGCTGCGGCATCGCGCCAGCACCGCAGCGGGAACCGGCACCGATCGACAAGATGAGGCTCCAGCGCGTGGGCGGAAACTGGCGGCGGTGCTCGGGCGATTCCATGGGAGAGGGCACCCCGGAATCGGATTGCGGGGCGCGCCGAAAAGAGATACAAAATCGCCTTCTCGCGCAATCCCAAAAGCGACCGCTAGCGGGGCGCGACCGCGCATGAACTCCGAATCCCCGGGCGGCGACCGAGCCCCCGATCCAGACCCTGCCAACCACCGCGCCCGACCCGCAGAACTCTGCGGGCTGGACGTCTCCGGCTTGTTCGGAGCCGCCCTCGACCGCGAACCGGCTCCCGCGTCGCCCGAGTGGGAGGTCGCGCCCGAGGCACCGAGCGGCGGCGGCGGTTTTTTGGCGGACTGCGATGACGTTAGCCTGATCGGGCGCGGCGGGATGGGGGCGGTTTACAAAGCGCGGCAGGCGAAGTTGGACCGGGCGGTCGCGATCAAGGTGCTGCCGCGCGAGCTGGCGCAGGACGAGGCGTTCGCCGGGCGGTTCCGGCGGGAGGCGCGGCTGACCGCCGATCTCGTCCACCCGAACATCGTGGCCGTCTATGCCTCCGGCGAAACCGGCGACGGCCTGCTTTACTACGCGATGGAATTTGTCGAGGGCGAGGACCTCGCGCGGCGGCTCGCGGCGGGGCGCCCGACCGTGGCGGAGACCGTCGCCCTCCTCTGCCAAGTCTGCGATGCGCTGACCCACGCCCACGCCCGCGGCATCGTCCACCGCGACGTCAAGCCCTCCAACATCCTCCTCACCCTGACCGGCGAGGCAAAGGTCGCCGACTTCGGGCTCGCCGTGCCCGAATCCCGCGATCCGGCGACGCGGCTGACGCTGACCGGCACGACGATGGGGACATTCGAATACGCCGCGCCAGAGCAACTGGCCGGCGGTCCGCCCACCGCGCGCTCCGACCTCTACAGCCTCGGCGTGCTCGCCTACGAATTGCTCACCGGCGAGGTGCCGCGCGGCGCGATGGAGCCGCCGTCCGCGAAGGGCGGCGACTGGCGGTTCGACGCGGCGGTGTTGAAGGCGCTCGCGCAGGACCCGGGGAAGCGGTTTGCCACGGCGGCGGAGTTCAAGGCGGCGCTGCTCCGCGCGCAGGCGCGGGAGGCGAACATCTGGAAGCTGCTCCGCCGCCGCAACCTGACCGCCGCCGGGTTCGGGCTGCTCGCCGCTCTCGCCGCCGCCGCCGGGATCGTCGCCTTCGCCCAGCGCGACCGCGCCATCGAAAGCCAGCGCCAGGCGACCGCCGCGCGCGCCGATGCCGAAGATCTCCTCGCCTTCATGCTCGGCGACCTCGGGCAAAAGCTCGACCGGCGCGGGCAGGTCGAGGTGATGGAGGACGTTTTGGAAAAGGCGGAAGCCTACTACGAAAAGTCGCCGGCCGCCGGGGAGGCGGACGGAGCCAAGCAGGCGATCCGGCAGGCGGCGGTCATCCGCCAGAAAGCCGCCATCCTCGCCGCGCAAGGCAAGCACGCCGCCGCGCTCGACGCCTATCGCGAGGCGCTCGCCCTCGCCGCGAATGCGGGCCGGCTCCAGCCCAGGGACCGCGCCGCCCGGCTCGCCGAAGTCCACGCCGCCGAGGCGCTCAGCCGCTACCGCAAAGACCGCGGCGACTACCGGGGATCGCTCGCCGACGCCGAAGCGATGCAGGCGCTCGCCGGGCAATTCGCCGCCGACTTTCCCGGCGATGCGCAGGCGGTCTTTCTCTGCGGCAACGCCGCCCTCCGGATCGGCGAAGCCCACGGATATATCCCGGACTTCCCGCAGGCGGAAGAGGGGTTTCTCAAAGCGAGAGCGCTCTATGAGCAGGCGCTCGATCTCGCCCCCGGCAACGGCGAAATCGAATGGGCGCTCAACTACATCCACGCCGAACTCGGCTCCCTCTACGAACACACCGACCGCCGCGAGGAATGCCTCGCCGAGTTCATCGCCTACGCCGACGGGATCCGCGCGCAGCTCGCCCGGATCGGAAGCAGCGATGATTCCGCGCTGGGCAGCGCGGAATTCCGCATCGGGGTTGCCTACCTCACGCTGGGCAAGCCCGCCGAGGCGCGACCCGCCCTGGAACGCGCCATGAAGCTGGCCGAGCGCGACGCCGCCTCCCGCCCCGGCGACCAGCGCCCGCTCAGCCAGCTCGCCTCGGTTTACACTAGGCTGGGCGAGGCGCTCGGCGCGCTCGGCGACCGCGCCGCCGCCGAAGACCTGGCCCGCCGCGCCCTGCGGATCAACGAGCGCCTCGCCGGCGAGGCGGTCGCCGATTCCGCCGGCCAGATCGACGCCCGCCGCCGCGCGCTGGCCGATGGCATCGAGGCACTGCGCAAAAATCCCGAGCCTGCCGCGCTCCGCGCCTGGAACCAAGAGTGCGAGGCGCTCGGCAAATTGGTCGCCGACGCCGAAGACCGCCAATCCGCCCTCGCCTTCTACCGCGACTGGATCGCCCGGCTCGAAGCCGAGTCCGCCCAGCCGGGAGCCTCGCCGCACTGGGCGATCGCGCTCACCTTCGCGATGAACCGCGCCGCCTCGCTCGAAGCCGAACTCGGCGACCACGCCGCCGCCTTCGCCACCTACGCCCGCTCGCTCGACCTCCGCCTCAATTCGCTCGGCGCGCCCGCCGGAGACCCGGCGATGGCGATGGCGTGGCGCGACGCGCTCAGCAGCTTCGGCCACGTCATCCGGCTCGCCCCGCAGGCCGGGAAATACGCCGCCGCCGCCCGCTACGCCGAACAAGCGGCAGAGTTCGCCCGCCGCGCGCCGCCCGAGGTCATCCGGGGCGGCAACATGGTGCTGTGGATCGGGCGCGCCGCCGCCTACGCCTTGCCCGAAGCCGCCCGCCACGGCGAGCGCCACGCCGCCGCCCGCGCCGCCCAAGCCCTCCTCGAAGCCCTCTTCGAACCAACGGAATTTGCCGCCGACGCCGCCCGCGAGCCGCATCTAGAGCAAGCCCTGCGCGAGGTCGCCGCAGGGGCGGGAGGAAATTAGGAAAATTTTACGCCGCGCTGTCACAGCCGGTCGGCGGATTCCGATGAACGGGGAAGTGGGGCGATCTCAGGCTCCCGCCAAATCGAACCTGCCCACCAATAGGTCGCCGCCTCTGGCACCCGAATCTCCACTTTAGCAATCCGTTCCCGATGAAGCTGATCCTCGCCTTTCTCGCCCTCGTTTCGCCCGCCTTCCTCGCGGCATCTGAACTGCCGTCCCAACCCCTTGGCAGGTTGCCCATTCTCTTCGAGCCAAACTCCGGCCAGTTTGGAGACGGCACCGACTTTGTGGCGCGAGGACCGGGGTATGTGCTGGCCATGAGACCGGGCGAGCTGCTTATGTCGCTCAAGTCGGGAGAAAATCGCGCCACCGTCGGCTGCCTCCTGATCGGGGCCAATCCAGAGGCTGTCGCGGCGGGCGAAGAACAACAGGTCTGCCGCATGAGCTATTTTTTGGGAAATGATCCCGCCAACTGGCGAACGGATGTGCCCACCTACGGCAGGGTGCGCTACGCGGGCATCTATCCCGGCGTGGACCTCGTCTATTATGGAAACCAGCGGGAGATCGAATACGACTTCGTCGTATCGCCAGGGGCAGATCCGGGGCAGATCGCGTTCCGCTGCGATAGCCCGGTGCAAATTGATCCCGCGACGGGCGAGCTGGTGGTGAGCGTGGAGGGCGGCGAATTGCGGCACCGGGCGCCGGTCGCCTATCAAGAGTCAAATTCGGGGCGGGAGACCATCCCCTGCCGCTATGAGTTGCGCCGCGACGATCAGGTCGCGTTTGCCCTGGCCGGCTACGATCGGAGCCGCGCGCTGGTGATCGACCCGATCCTTTCCTTCTCGACCTACTTTGGCGGGATTGACGACGAGGTCGCGACCGCAATGGCGGTGGATTCCAGCGGCTACCAGTATCTCGCCGGAAACACCGACGGGAACGCAATGTTTACCGGCAGCAACCTGAGCCGCGACTACAACGGCGGCAATAGGGATTGCTTTGTCGTCAAAATGCGGACGGACGGCACCGTGATGGAACGCGGCACGCTCATCGGCGGGAGCGGGGAGGATGAAGCGCTAGCCATCGCGGTGGATCCGTCCGGGAATGTCTATCTGGCGGGAACAACGAATTCCCTGTTCGGAGCCAGCGCGGGCATCGCCAACACCATGCCCCACGCGGCGAAGCCAGGATACGACCGCACCCCAAACGGCGGCCTCGATGCCTTTGTGGTCAAGATCAACGCCGCTTTCTCGGCGGTGGACTATTCCACCTTTTTGGGGGGAGCCGACACAGACGCAGCGCATGGCATCGCCGTCACTTCCAACGGGCGAGTCTGGGTGGCGGGAACCACATCGTCCGCCTCGTGGGACTTCCCTAGCCCGGCATCGCGGGTATTCGATACCGCCTTCGGCGGCGGCACCCTGCCCTACGATGGATTTTTGGTGAAACTCGATACCACCGCCGCGACCGGTCAGGGGCTGGAGTTCTTCTCCTACATCGGCGGGACAAACACGGACGAGGCGCGGGGCGTCGCCCTCGATTCGCAGGGAAACGCCGCCGTAACCGGATTCACCTATTCCAGCGATTTCCCCATGCATCTGCCGTTGCAGGCCGCGCGGGCGGGCGGCGCCGATGCCTTCCTCACGCGATTCAGCTCGGACGGCTCCACTCTTCTGTCCTCGACATTTCTGGGTGGTTCGGAATCGGAATTTGGGGAGATGTGGGTGGCGTTTGACTCGCTCGACCGTCCCTATATTACGGGTTCCACCCGGTCCGCCGATTTTCCGGTCGCCAACGCCGCGCAACCGAATTTCGGCGGCGGGGTCGATACCTTTCTCGATCTTCCCTACTTTGACATCTTCGTCGCGCGCCTGAACGCATCCGCTTCCGCCATCCAATATGCGACCTTCATCGGCGGAAACGACGACGACGAGCCATCGGGGCTGGCGGTGGATAGCCAGTTCAACGCCTACATCTCCGGAGTTACCGCCTCGTCGAACTTTCCCATCAATCACGGCGACGACGCATCGCTAGGCGGCACCATAGACGGCGTCTTGATCAAACTCAATGCGGACGGAAATCACATCAATTACTCGACATTCCTCGGAGGGATCGGCCGGGAGCGCGCGGTGGGTCTCGGGATCGGTCCCTCTGGATCGGTCTATGTGGGCGGCTGGACCCAATCGTCGGATTTCGGGGTGACGCCAGGCGCGCTCCAGACGAGCCAATCCGGCAGCAGCGCCGATATGTGGTTCCGCCGCTACACGATCGGAAACCAGAAGCCTGTGGCGGAAATCTCCGCCCCCATAGCGGGCACGGCGGCGCACCTATCCCCCTTCACCGGCACCGTATCGGACGACAACGTCGCCGGCATGGGCGTGAGAGTGCAGGTGATCGAACTCAATCCCGCGGTCCGCTACTGGAACGGCGCGGCATGGCAGAATGCCGCGCCTGATGGCAGCGGACCTTGGCTGGCCGCCCAGGTAACCGGATCAACCTGGCAAATGGACCCTCAATTCCTCCCCGGTCGCGCGCACACCAGCCCCGGAACCTACACCCTGCGCGCGCGGGCGGAGGATGCCGACGGAAACTTGAGCGACATCGTCTCGCGCAATGTGGTCCGCAGCGGCGTCGATACGACCCCGCCGCAGGTTACATTTACCTATCCCGCCACCGAAGGTCAGATTCTCACCACGGCGAACCCGGCGCTGGATTTCACCGTTACCGACCCGGAGACAAATGTTGGTCTCGTCCTCGTCTCCCTCCGGAAATTCGAAAATGGCGTGAAATACTGGGATGGGACGATTGGGGATTGGGTAGACGACGTCCAGGTCGCTTTCGCCGAAGGAAGCGGCGGGAGCTATTCGTTCCCTAACCCACCATCGGGAGCCAAACGCCCGAATGCCAATTACGAGCTGTTCGTTTCAGCGGCGAACCTAGAGAGCCCGCCGCTCACGGATAGCGCCAGCATCGGCTTTAGCGTGGATTTTTACCCGACCTACACCTGGACCGGCCTGAACAGCAACCTCTGGTTCGATCCGGGCAACTGGGCCAGTTCGGACGCACCCGGCACCGCCCCGGGGATGGGGGCCAATGTGGTCATCACCTACGGCTCCCCGACCATCCCTGGCGGCGAGACCGCCTATCTAAATCTGCTTCAGATGTGGGGGTCGGGGACGCTTAACATCTTCGGTTCGGTGGTGGTGCAAAGGCAGCTCAATCTCCTTGCCGGAACCATCAACGGGCTCATCACGCTGGCACCATCATCCTCCTCCTACTGGGAGACTGCCACTATCTTGGGAACGATGAATATCCAAGAGGGAGCCCTCCTCACGGTCAGGGGAAGCGGATCGAAATGGCTGGGCTACTCGGCAACCTCCGGCACGATCAACAATGCCGGGACCATCCTCTGGGACGGCGAGGGCTCCGCCGCAGGGATCACGGGGTTTGGCGCAACCGCACCGGCGACGATCAACAACCAGCCGACCGGGGTGATCGACATCGCCGGCGATGGCTCGCCGCTAGCCCGGTGGAACAACTCCCAACTCACCCTAAACAACGACGGCCGGATCGTGAAATCCGCCGGGAGCGGCATCTCGGATCCGAACGGGGGCTGGATCTTCAACGTGGGGGCCACCAGCGCGCTGGAGAACGCCGTCGCCGGGAGCAGGCTCCAGCCCAGCGGCGTCACAAATTTGGAGGCGGGCGCAAAGTTCCGGGGACCGGGCATGATCGCGTATCGCGGAGGGAGCACCCTCAACGCACCCGACGGCGAATGCGTCGTCGAGGGCGGAGCAATTTTCGATCTGGATGGCGCAGAGCTTTTCTGCCCGGCGGGCGAAGCCGAGACCTTTAGCCTCGTTACGGAGGATGACGCCGAACTCCGCTGGTCGAGCGGATACCTCACCGGCAACCTGGCAATCCCCGCAGGCATCACCTGGCGGGTGGTGTCCACGGGGAGCAAATGGCTTGGCTATTCCTCCTCGCCGGGCGCGATCCACAACGCCGGCATCATCCGCTGGGATGGCGCGGGCGGTGCCACCGGCATCACCGGATTCGGTGCCACGGCCGCCGGCACGATCAACAACCTGCCGCTCGCCCGCTTCTACATCGAAGGCGACGGCGACCCATTCGCCGACTGGAACTCGGGGAACTATTTTCACAACCACGGCCGGATCATCAAATCGGCCGGCTCGGGGACGAGCAAGTTGCCGCGCTGGGATTTCACCAGCTACGCCGGCTCCGTCATCGAAAACGCGGTCGGCTCCAGCATCCTCGAACGCGGAAGTGGTCTGCCCGCCAACCTCGCTGCGGGAACGACCTTCTACGGTCCCGGCATCATCCGCCTCGTGGGCGGAGCCACGGTGAACGCCGGGAGTGGATCCTGGAACATCGTCGGCGGCGCGGTGCTCGACCTCGCCGGCATGACGCTCAACTGCCCGCAGGTCGGGTCGCTCTCGCTCGACGCCTCGGGCAACGGGCAGGTGAAATGGCTGGAGGGCTATATCACCGGGAACCTCACCATTCCCGCCGGAGTCAGCCTAGAGGTGGCGGGACCCGCTTCAAAGTGGCTCGGCTATTCCACGACCCCGGGCACGATCCACAACGCCGGGATAATCCGGTGGGACGGCTTGGGTGGGGCGGCGGCCATTACTGGATTCGGGGCGACCGCCGCCGGGGCGATCGACAACCTCGCCTCGGGTCAATTCGTCATTCACGGTGACGGCGAGCCGCTGGCGGACTGGAACGCGGGCAACTACTTTTACAACCATGGGCGGATCATCAAAACCGGCGGCACCGGCACCAGCAAGCTGCCGCGCTGGGATTTTACGAGTTACGCCGATTCCGTCATCGAAAACGCGGTCGGCTCCAGCATCCTCGAGCGGGGAAGCGGGCGAGCCGCCAACTTCGCTGCGGGCATTGCGTTTCACGGCCCGGCATCATCCGCCTGGCGAGCGGCGCCACGGTCAACGCCGGGAACGGATCTTGGAGCATCGTCGGTGGCGCGGCGCTTGAGGAACCGCGGGCATGACGCTCAATTGCCCTCAGGTCGGGTCGCTTTCGCTCGACGCCTCGGGCAACGCTCAGCTGAAATGGCTGGAGGGCTATATCACCGGCAATCTAACGATCCCATCTGGCGGCGTTTTTAACCTCTCCGGTGCCGGTACAAATGGCTTGGCTACTCGACAACCCCTGGCGTCATCAACAACCTTGGCTCAATCCGGTGGACCGATTCCAGCACCCAGATCACCGGCTTCGGCTCCACAGCCGCCGGAACGATCAACAACCTGGCAGGCGGGACGCTTGATTTTCTCTCTGCGACCGCTCCGCTGGCAAATTGGAACACCGGCAATGCCCTCAACAATTCCGGGAACATCTACATCGGCAATTCCCCCGGGAGCGCTTCCATCGGCTGGAACTTTAGCCAGAGTGCCAGCGGCGTGCTGAACATCGAGATCGCAGGTCCGTCTGCTCCCGAATTCGATAGGTTGGCGATCTCCGCCCCTGCAGTGCTCGGCGGGACGGTCAACGTCGCTCGGCTCGGCGGCTACGCCCCGGCGGACGGGACCAGCTTTGCGTTCCTGACCGCCAATAGCCTGAGCGGTTCCTTCGCCAGCGTGACCGGAGGGTTTTCTGCGGAGTACACTGCCAATTCTGCTAGCCTCGTCGCTGGGATGCTGGAGTTTGCGACGCTCGGCGAATGGACGGAATTCTATTTCGACGATCCGGATTCCCTGGACGCCCAGCCCGGCGCGGACCCGAACCGCAATGGCATCCCGAACCTGATGGAATACGCGCTCAACCGCGACCCGCACAGCCCGGACCGCTCCGGGATGCCGGCGGCAGAGCGGATCGGCGACCTGCTCCGCTTTAAATTCACCCGCATCTACCCCGCCGACATCGACTACCTGATCCAGGCGATGGGCGAGGACGGCGAGTGGGACACCGTCGCGGTGCTGCCTGCCGGTCAGAACCAGTGGGTCATCCCCGGCACCGGGCGGCCCGCGCCGGTGGCGGAGTCCGGCACCGGGCGGGCGCGCATCGCCGTGTGGACCGAGGACGCCTCGCAATCCGACCGGAGGCTCCTCCGGCTCGGCGCGGCAATCCCATAGGCATCGGACGCACAAGGCAGGGTCCTTTCTCCGAAAGGTCCGGCGGTGCAGGCATCGGCTCGCCCTGAAGCGGATCATTTTGCCAAAGCGGCGCGCCTTCCGCCGGACGGCCCGGAGAGCCATCCGTGCCCCGGTCGTACGGCGGGCTGGTAGAGACGGCACTCCTGCCGTCTTGGATCTGCGGCGTCGCTTTCGCCTTGCGGCGCGATTCTTTCGTTGGGCAGGGGGCCGCTGCCCGTCTCTTCCCGCGCCCGAATCCTTTTCTCGGCTGAATCCTCACGAATCCAGCTACGGAGTTCGACGGCGGCTATTCCGCGAGCGTGATGACGACCTGGCCGTCCTGGACTTCGAAGTTCGCGATCCCGTCGCCCAGCGCTTTGAGCACCGGATGTTCGGATTCGTATTCTTCGAGCAGGTTCTGGCCTTTGACGCCGCCGAGCCACGCGTTGGGCAGCGGCACGCCGTTCACGCTCAGGTCGGTGATCGCGAGCTTCAGCCCGCCTTCTTCCAGCAGCGTCGCCAGGGTGAGCCGGGCGCGCAACGTCTTCCCGCCGACGAACGGCGTGTCGTCCTCGAACGGGTAGTTCGTGATCAGGATGATCGCGTCCCGCTGCAGTTCGAAGGCGAGCCGCTCGCCGAGTTCCGAGTTATGGTTCAAAAACCCGTTCAGCTCGCGCTCGGTAAAGATGATCGTCCGCCGCGCCAGGCTCTGCGCCTCGGCGATCTCGGCGGGCGTCGCCCCAGGCACTTCCGCGATGACCGCGAACTGCCCCGGTTGCTCGAGCGCCTCGATCTTTTCCCCGAGCACCTGTTCCTCCTTCGGGCTGAGTTCGGTCGGCTCAAACATATAGGCGTGCCGGTACCACAGCACCATCCCGCCGAACGTAAGCCCGGCGGCGACGAAGGCGATCAGCGCCGACATTCCGGCGTAAAAGAGAAATCCGCGCTTCTTCGGCGCAGGATCCGGCGCGCTGGCGGGACCGGGAACGGCTGGGGCGGGAGTTGGGTTCTGAGTCATGGCTGAACGACGATTGTCTGTGTTTCGGTTTACGGTTGCCCGCCATGCGCTGGCAAAGCGGGATAGCTTCGCGCCATCTTGGTGGAAACGCGATTACAAGGTGGGTGCCTGTTTGTAATCCCACCCGCCCAATACCCCCAATCCACCCCGCCCCCAGATTTCGTGGCGTTCGCCTCGAAGACGGGCCTGAGGCGGCGGCATCCGGGGAGGCGGAATCCACATAAGTTCTATAAGACCAATAGATTAGGGCGAATTCATTCCGAATGGAGACTCGGACCGACACTAATTTTAGATTTCTTAAAATTCAGGAGTTTGCCCTTGCTTTAATTATAAAATTTATAATAGTTATGGCTTATTCCGATTTGAAGCCGCTATTTCCAGATTCAGAGTCAGCCGACGTAGCCCACACCGACCCCGTTTCCGGGATTGGGAGCGGTCGCTCGCTGTTGTGGCGACTCCTCCCCGAACGGACGATCCACCAGTTGACCACCATGTTGCTTGTGGCGGCGCTCCCGCTGATCGGAGCCTATTTTTGGGCGACGCAGGAAGCGGAGAATGCGCTCACTAAAGCGGAGCGGTCGAAACTGTCGGGGATGGCGCAGGTGCTTTCGGTCCAAGTCGGAAACATCATGTCCGAGGTGATGGGAAACCTGCAGCCGGTGGGATCGTTACCCATGCTCATGCCGGAGCAGCCGAAGGAGCAGCGCCGGAAAATGCTGCTGCACCTCCAAGAGATGTTCCCCCAATACAGCAGCCTTGCGATCTATGACTTGCAAGGCTTTGCCGAACCGGATCTCCACACGGACGCCCTAGCGCCGCTCAACCTTGAGAACGACCAGGATCTGAAGGCGGCGATCCAATTTGGGCACCCGACGATGTCCGAGCCGGAGCTTGGGCTGAGCCACACTGACGAATTGCGCCTGAAGGTTTTTCAGCCCCTGGTGGATGCCGGGACAAACGAAGTCAAGGGCGTGCTCTGCGCGGAACTGTCCTTCGAGGCGGTCTGGCATCTGCTGGAGGTCGCCAGCGCACAGACCGAGGCGGAGATCCTTTTGATCGACGACCTGAAGGTCTTCCTCTACGCCAACGATCGAAAGCTCATCTCGGAACGGTTCGCCGAAAAGTATGATGATGCGGTCGCCCTATCAGACGCCCAAACCTTCCAAGACCGGGACGGGAGGTCCCTCCACATCGTCCGGCATGCCATTCCTCCATCCCAGACGCAGGTTGGGCGGGCCTGGCACCTCCTGTTGCTCGTGCCCGACTCGATCGTCTCCGCATCGGCCGCCCCTCTCCACAAGGTGACCGCGTGGGTCATCCCGTTCTCGATCCTCCTGCTGGCCTCGGTTTTAGTCATCTTTAAATTCCTCGTCTCGCTGCCGATCGAACGGGCGGCGGCCATCGCCCGCAAGGTCTCCACCGCCGAAGACCACCGCTTCGACCAACGGCTTACACCCGAGGGCAGCGCCGAAGTCGCCGACCTCGCCGACGCCTTCAACCGGATGATCGACCGGGTCCGCGCCCAACGCGATTGGCTCAACCACCTTGTCGAGGAGCGGACGAAGAGCCTGTCCCAAGCGATGGCCCAGCTAGAAGCCGCCTACGGCGCGGTGCGCGAAGGGCTACTCGGGGTCGACCGCGACGGCCGGGTCATCGCCATCAACCAACGGTTTCGCGACACCTTCTCGCTGCCGAGGCTAGCGATCGGCGACCGGATCACCGGCGAGTTTATCAAATCCATGAGCCTGCGCTTTGCCGACCCCCACGCCTTTGTGAAGGACTGGCGGAGATTCGAGGCGTGCTCCACGGAGTCATGCGAGGGCGAATGGACCGTGGCCGTGCCCAACCAGAGGTCTCTTGCATTCTACTCCGTGCCGATCAGCGCGGAGAGCGGGCAGACCTTCGGGCGGCTGCTCGTCGCCCAGGACATTACGGAGAAGCGGCAGTTGGAGGAAAGTCTGAACCATGCATTGAAGATGGATATGGTCGGGCAGATCTCCGGCTCGATCGCCCACGAGTTCAACAATCTGCTCACCATCGTGCGGGGCAACACCGCGCTCGCCGTCGCCAATGAACGCAGGCGCGGAGACGACCCGACGATGCTCCAATACCTCTCGGCCGTGCAGACCGCCTCCCAGGCGGCCGGGACGCTGGTCCGCGGGTTGCTCGACTTCTCTCGCCGCGACAAGCCCGTGCGCGTGATCTGCGACGCCAATGGGATCGCGCGCGAGGTCCACCGCCTGCTCCGCAATACGCTCGGCATCGACATCCAGGTCGCCTTCGAAGCCGCCGAAAACGTTGGCCACATCAGCGCCGTGTCCTCGCAGATCGAGCAGGTCTTGATCAATCTGACGATGAATGCCCGCGATGCGATGCCCGATGGTGGGAAGATCACGCTGTGCACCTCACGCGTCACCGCACGGCCACCTTCGACCGCCGGGGTGGCACCTGGAGACCAGTCGCCCGCCCGGCGCGAGGTCGGGCAGTGGGTCTGCCTGTCGGTGCAAGACACCGGCATGGGCATGACCGAGGAAACGCGGGAGCAGATCTTCGAACCCTTCTTCACCACCAAGGAAAAGAGCCGAGGCACCGGATTGGGCCTCGCCACCTGCCGCAAGATCCTCCAGCAACACGGCGGTTGGATCACCTGCCACTCCCAGCTAGGTGAGGGATCGATCTTCGAATGCTTCCTGCCAGTCGCTGCCGCGCCATCTCAACTGGCCGCCGAGACCGACCCGGAGGTCGCGCGCGACACGCGGGCGAGAGAGGGTGAAACCCTCCTCCTCGTGGACGACGAAGCCGCCGTCCGCCTCGTCGCGGAGACCATCCTCCGCCGCAAGGGCTACCGCATCCTGACCGCCTCCAACGGCGTCGAAGCCATGCAGATCACCCGCAGCCACCCCGGCGAAATCGCCCTCGCCATGCTCGACCTCTCCATGCCGGTCATGTCCGGTCGCGAGACCTTCCAAGCCCTGCGCCGCGAATTCCCCGCCATCCCGGTCGTCATCTGTAGCGGCTACCTGCTCGACCTCGGCGAATTCGAGGAGGGCGCGATCCGCCGCCCCGAGGGATTGGTGGAAAAGCCCTTCGAACCCGAAGAACTCACCAAGATCGTCCGCAGGGCGATCGATGAGTGCGCCAGCGAGAACGAGATTCCAACGATCAAGTTGACGCCGATCGAAGAGCCATTCGTCGGAGCCTAGCCCGCGCCCCCTTGATGGGCGCAAACCAATCCGTGATATCCCTCAATCCAGCGGCATGATCTCCACCTTGCGGAAGTCGCATGGGTGGCTCTCGCTTTGCAGGGAAATCGTGCCCCCTTCCAGCAGCGTTCCGTCATCGAGCTGCGGCATCTCGTATTCGAGCACCACCTTCCCGTCCTCGATGTGCTGGATCTTGCCCGCGCCATCGACCAGGATCTCGGCGGTCACCCACTGCTCGCCGTGGTAGGTCTTGGACTTCGAATTCGTGCAGTGGCGCTTGACCAATTTGCCGTCCATCACGACATCGGTGCCCGGCGTGCAAAGGTTCAGCGTGGTGCGCTCGCCTTTGCCCTCGCCCAGCCCGCCGAGGAGCTGCACCTCGATCGAATCGGGAAAGTCCTGATCCTCCTTCATATCCTCCGGCTTCTGCCCGTGGATCATGATGCCGCTGTTGCGGATCGCCCAGCCGGGACCGCCTTTGCACTGCTCGCCGACAAACCGATACTCGACCCGCATCCGGTAGCGGGAAAACGGAGCCTTGTAGAAGAGGTGCCCGAATCGCTCGCCGAATTCCGGATACGCCTCTTTGTCATCATAGCGGACCTTCAGCAGACCGTCCTCGACCCGAAACGTGTTGCCGTAATTCTCGCCGCTCTTGCTATACCGCACTTTCGGCGTCCACCCGTCGAGATCCTTGCCGTTGAAAAGCTGGATCCACTTCCCCTCCTTCGCCGCCGCCGACTTCTCTGCCTCTTCCGCAAGGCTCTGGTGAAACATGAGGGCGAGCGCCGCCGCCGCGATGGCAGCGAGAGAAAAGCGGGTATAGTTCATCGGATAAATCGGGGGTTGGGATTCAGCGGGGAAGTCCGCCGCCGAATAGACCATCGATGCGCCCTACTTTCAGCAAATTATCGCCGGCAGATTTTTCGCCAAGATTTCCGGCGGTTGCCCCGTCTTCACCTCCATTGGCCATGGCGGGAAATGGAGTCCGCCGACCAGGGGCCCCGATGTCGAGATACGTGACCGACCGAGGCAGGCGCAGGAATCCCGGTCGCCGCCAGACCCACGATCGTTCGGGCGGTGCGAAACGCCGAGAGTGGTTAGTTAGTTGGAACCACCATCAGCGTCGGGTGCCGGAGCGTCAGGTGCGGGAGCGTCAGGTGCGGGAGCGTCAGGTGCGGGCGCGTCGGGTGCGGGCGCGTCGGGTGCCGGAGCGTCGGGCGCGGGCGCGGGCGCCGGAGTTGGATCTGGGGCGGGAATCGGCGTCGGATCGGTTGGCTGGGGCGCGTCGGGTTTCGGCAACTCCGCTGGGGCGGGCGAGAGCGGATCGCCTTCCTCGGTCTCCATCGGCACTTCGGGAGCGGCTGGGGAGTCGCCGGTCAGCGATTCGACATCGATCTCTGGGGGTGGCGCGTCAGGGTTTAAGCCGGGGATAATGTTCGGGCCGACGGATGGGGTGGGCGGCGGCTCCGGCTTCGGGGGTTCAGCGTCCACAACCTCGGGTGCCTCTCGCTTTAGCAGGTTGGCCCGCGCCTCGGCGATCGACCCCACCGCTGTGCCTGGATACTTCGGGAGAATGTCGTTGTAGGCCTTAATCGCCTCGTCATTTTTCCCTTCTGCCGCCAGCACATCGGCAAGACCAAGCAGGGCGCGAGCCGCGAGACCGGCGGGGTCATCGCTGGAGAGGACCTGGTTGAAATAGCCACGGGCTTTTTCGTTTTCGCCCTGGGCCAAGGCGAACTGCCCGAGCGACAGGAAGCCCTTGGCGTGGAGCGGATGGTCCGGATAGTGGTCGACGAATGAGGTCAGGTGGGCGACCGCCTGATCTTTCTTGCCCTCCGTCCAGAGCCGATCGGCGATCAAGATCGCCGCATTTCCGGCGGCGACCGACCCGCTGTGTTGTTCGATCACCGCCTCGAATTCCTCGACTGAGTCTGCGGAGGAGAAGGCATTGCTCGCTTCGAGTTCGGTGGCGCGGCGCTTCTGCGAAAAAACCAGATAGCCGATGGCGATCACTGCCGCCGCCAGCACGCCGAAGATCACTTTTTTGCTGTGATCTTCGAGAAAACGCTCGAACGCCGAGTGATCGTGCTCGATCACCGCGACGGGGACCTCTTCATTGCTCTTCGGGTTTGCCATGGGGAAAATGCGTGGGAATTCCAGAGATTGAACGATTTGCGCCCGGGTTAGGGCGGCGGACTTCCTAACGCATCCCGCCGGTTGGCGCAAGGGCTTTCCGGGGTGCCTCCACGCGGTTGTCCACTATTCCCCTCCGGTCAGCCGTTCGATCTCCGCCTGGGTCGCCGCGTCGAATTTCTCGAGCGGGATGTCGTATTCGCGACCGTCATGCCGCCGGAACTTTGCCGATCTCGCCTTCCGGTCATAGGCCAAAAGCGCTCCGGTGATCTTCCTCCCGTCCGCCGCTTTCCAATCGCGGATCGCCGTCGGCAGGACCGGCGGCGCAGGAACATCGTGCTCGGCAGCGGGCAAATCCGGGGCTGCTTCTGGCAGGGAGGTCCCACTTCCCGCGAGGGCGTGGCCGGCGGCGGCGGACTTTGGCGGTGCCTCGGGCTGGTCGAAAAATGCGGTCAAGATCTCGCGCTCATCTTGGGAATGCTTCTCCGGCGTCCCGCCAGGCGCGCCGATCCAAACGCCGTCATAGAGGGCGATCCCACGAACGGCGACCACGAGTTTCGCCGGTGGAGAGCCTCCGAATAACGCCGCCCTCTGCTGAACCAGGTCGCCCGCCTGCCGCCATGCCGCGTCGGCCAGCGCGCCTTTGGATTCGCGGGAGAGCTTCCGGAGCTTGGGCAGGCACAGCATGAACACGCAGACCCCTTCCGTCTGCTGGCAATAGGTGAAAACCTCTAGGCCTGCGACCTTTTCCCCAAGCGGGGTTTTCTCCACCGCGAGTTCCACCGAGTTGGCCAAGGCCTCGTTCAGCGCGGCGGACAATTCGATGGCGGCCGGGGTGTTGCCGTGGGCGGAGCCGCCCTTCTGCGACATGATGCGGAGGTCGGCTTTCCGAAAAGCGATCTCCGCTGGGGTGGCGTCGTTCGGATCGCGCGGCTCCATCGAGTTGATGTAGATCCCGCCGGCGACCGCCACAGCGGTGATGGCGAACGCCCAGACGCGGGTCGGCAAAAAGTAGAGCGTGTTGGGGTTTCTCGCCCTACTGGTCACATACCTTTTCGTGAGCGGGTCGTAAGTGCGCTGCGATTTGGCTCCACCGAGGACCAATTCGTAAAGCCATGCGCCGAGCGCCGCCCCGGCAAGCCCGGCGGTCAACGTGAGCCGGATCTCGATCTTCAAAATCCAGCCGAGGGCCAACCCGCCCGCCCCGCCAAGCGCGGCGAAGGCGGCGATGAGGAACCCGTGCCCTGAGAAAATAAAGATCATGGCTTTTTGTAGGAAAATCAGCACTCCCGTGCAAGGTGGGATGGCTCTGGCGCGGTGCGCCGTCAACCGGCGCATCGCCGCCTTCCGCCTCGCGCAGCCACCGCGCCTTCGCCCGCGTATCGCTCAAACTCTACCGCTATCAATGCCTGCCTACCTCGACCTTGGAGCCGTCGCCTTCTGCGGAATCGCCGGAGCGATTGCCGCCGGGCGCAAGGGCCTCGATCTCTTCGGCGTCCTCGCCTTCGCCTGCATCACCGGCGTCGGCGGCGGGACGATGCGCGATTTGCTGCTAGGCGCCCCGGTCTTCTGGATCGAGGACCCGGTCGTCCTCGGCACGGCAGCGGCCGGCGGTCTTGCCACCTTTATCGCCGCCCACTGGATCGAGCCCCCCCGGCGGTCGATGCGCATCATCGACGCCTTCGGGCTTGCCCTTTTCGCGGTGGTCGGCGCGGACAAAGCGCTGGGCTTTGGCGCGCACCCGGCGGTCGCCGCGATCATGGGGCTGGTCACCGGGACAGTCGGCGGCGCGATCCGCGATGTCCTGTCCGGCCAGATCCCCGCGATCTTTCGCCGCGAGATCTATGCGACCGCCGCCCTCGCCGGCGCCGGAACCTTCGTCGCCCTCCACCCGCACCTCGACCGACCGCTGCCCACCCTGATCGGCATCGGCACCGGGCTTGCGATCCGGCTCCTCGCTCTATTCTTCAGCCTCAACCTCCCTCGCTTTACGCTCCACGGCGGGGACGAGGACTAGCCGGACCGCGTTCTCCATCATGGGACCTGCCGGTCCTTCTCCATCGACCGGTCGTGGGCGCGGCGGAGGACGAGCAGCGAGAGGAGGGAGCCGACGCCGCACAGCGCCATGTCCTTCTGCGTGTCCCACGGATCGCCTTGCGTGGCGAGAAACTGCTCGGCAGCCTCGCCGGTGAAAACGGCCGCCCCCCATTCCAGCAATTCGTAGAGCGCGCTGACCGCCATGGCGATGCAGACGATCAAAAAGAATAGCCAGCCCGCCCCGCGCACCGCCCGGTTTTTCAGCAAGATCTCGCGCGCGATGATCGAGGGGATCGCCCCCTGGGCGACGTGGCCCAGGCGGTCGTAGTGGTTGCGCGCCAGCCCCATCGCATCGCGGATCCAGTCGAAAAGCGGGACCCTCGCGTAGGTGTAGTGCCCGCCGACCAGCAAGATCGCCATGTGGATGCCGATGAGCACCATCGCGAACCGGCAAAATTGAAATCGCGCCCGCACGGCAAAAATGAGCGCGAATCCGACGATCACCGGAGCCACCTCGAGCCACCACGTCAGCCGGTCATAGGGCGCGATCGCCGACCAGATCGCGATCGGCAGCATGGTGCCGAGGAGGGCGAGGTTTCGGTTCATGCGATGTCGGGGGGGAGCCACGGGGTTCTTGGCGGCAACGCCGGAGTCTAACCCGACAAGGCGCCGAGTTACAATCGCCGAAGCACGTTATAATCGCGGACTCCCAGGCGATCCGCTATGCTCGCCGCAGATGAAAATGGAACCGATCATCGATTGCAGACCTCGCCCGGAATTCGGCGCATGGGAATCCCTCGCCGCCGCAAAACGGGCGGCCGGCACCGCCGCAATCGCCGCTTTGGTGGTCTGGGGGCACGGGGGCATCGCTGTGGCGGCCAACGCCGCGCGGATCGGAGGCAGGGAGGATCGCCCGGTGGTGGCAAGGGCGGGGCGGATCGCGGGATCTCGCGCCCCGGCGGCGGCAGCGCCGCGCGGGGATGCCGAACCTAGCCGATCCGCCCCAGTGGCCGCCGATGGATCCACGGCTGGAAGCGACGCCAAACTCAGCGCGATGCAGCCGGAGGATCCCCGCCTTTCCGCCGAGGAAGCCGGCGTCCTGCGCATGCAGATCCTCGCCTACATCGGCGGGCAGTGGGGGCTGCTCAATCTCATCGACAACTCCCGCGCGCGACCGCTCAACGACATGCCGCTGCGCGGCGGCCACCACGGCCCCTATTCCGACACAGCGCCGGACGCCGATGCAATCATCCGCCGCCGGGAGGAGGAGGACGAAGAAGAAGGCGAGGCACCGCCGCCCCGCGCGATGCGGTCGCCCCGCCGCCTCACAGCCCGATCACCGGCCGCGTATGATGCTCATAGGCGTGACCGCTCTCGATCCGCTCGAGCAATTCATGGTCGTGATCGGATGTGTCGCGAAGCCGGGCCAGCTCCCGGTGATCGAGGTCCATCAATCCTTGCAGGCGATTCACCTTCCGGCGCAAGCCGTTGACCTCTTCGCGCAATTCGGCAACCTGCGATGCTAGATCTTCGTTCATGATCGGATGGGATTTAGGGTTTGGCGAACAATCGGAGTTGTTACGAATAACCCTACCAAATCCGCAGGTGCTCAGGCAAGCGAATTCGGCGGTGCGCGGACGAATTATTGGGCGGGGTCTGCCGCCTCGACTTTCAATTCGATGGAATCCCAGTAGGCGAATTCGTACATCCAATTGTTGGCGTGGGATTCGAGGCGGAGGAAGACGCGCTCGCCTTTGGCGAAATCGCTGAGGTCGAACTCCGCCTCTGCCAGCTGCCGCCTTCTTTGTTGATCACCTTGGACCCGGCGAGCTGGCCGCCGGCGGTCACGCGGAGTTCCCAATCCGCCTCGGGGTGATCGTGGGCGGCGACGGAAACCTTGAGCGTGACTTTGGCACCCTTGGGCAGGTTGACGAAGCGTTCGAAAGCGGCGGGCGTGTTCCGGTCCACGGGGTGGACTTCCATGACATTTTTGCGCTCGTGCCAATCCGGGATGATGCGCGGCGATCCCTCGAAGATCGGGGCGATGACGCGCCAGTCCGGGTTCCACAGGGCGAGCGCCTCGTCGTGAGAATAGGTGACTTTGCCGATGCTTTCTCGCTTTTCCGGCTCCCCGGCGACGGGCAAGTCATCGCCGACCAATTCGGCGCGCAGCGCGTCGGTCATCGGGCGGTTGTCCTGCGGCGGATTGAGCAGATACCAGACGAGATCGCGGATCGCGTCGTCGGGCAACGCGGAGAATCCCTCGGGCATCAGCGAATTTTCGGTCACCGTCTTCGACTTCACCTCGCCAGCCGGGACGGCGGTGCGCACGCCGCCCGCGCCGAGCAGGACGACGGCGGTGTCGGTATCCTCGACGATCCGGCCGGCGATGGTGCGCCCGTCGCTGGTCTCGACGATGGCGTTGTTGTAGCCGCGCCCGATGATCTGGTTCGGGTTGAGCACATTCGAGAGCAGCGCGTTGAGATTCGATCGCCCGGAGCCGGTCAGGTCTGGACCGACCTCGACGCCCTCGCCGTGGAACTGGTGGCAGATCAGACAGGTGCCGGCCAGCAAGGCGCGCCCGTTTTCCAAATTCGGCTCTCCGCTCAGGACCACCGCCCGCTTTTCGTTGACCAATTTTGCAAAATCTTTGCCCGGGTCGCGATAGGTCCCGATCGTCGCCTCAGCGCGCTTCCGGATGTTTTCGTTCTTGTGCGTGGCGAGCGCGCGGATGACCGGCACCGGGATGTCCGCCGCCGCGATCTCGCCCGCTTCCACCGCTTTGAAAAACGCCTCGATCCACGGTCCGCGCGAGGTCAGCGCATCGGCGGCGGCGAGGCGCGCGCCGATCCCGAATTCCTTCCAGCGGGCCAGGATCGCCTGGGCTCCATCCTCCGGTCCCATCTCGGCCAGCGCGCGGATCGCCTCGATTTGGAGCGCCTCGCCCCGCGCTTCTTTGGCGAGCTGCACCACGCCATTGAGCGCTTCCGGCGCGCGGAGTTTGCGCACGACCTTGAGCGCCTCGATCCGCTCTCCGTCGGATAAGGCGGCATCGTTCACCTCGGCGACGACCGCCTTGATCGACGCCTCATCGCCCCACAGGACGCCGAGCCGCCGCCCGAGCCCCCGCAAATTCGCATCATCATGGGCGGCGAGTTTCGCGAACAGATCCGCCGCGCCCCCCTTCGGCGGGACCGAGCCGCCTTGCTCCTGGCCTTTGAGCAATCCGTCCAGCGCGTGCGCCGCCGCCGCAGGGTGCTCGGCGAGCAGGTCCTCGGCAAATCGGGCGGCCAGCGCCATGTGCTCCGGGTTGCGCAAATCGGAGATCCGGCGCGCCGCCTTCCAGATGATCGGCAGCGAAAACGGCGCCGAGCGCGGGGCGGCCTCCGACAGCCAGCCGAGCCATGCGGCGGGATCGGCGGCCAGCTTCGGCTCGACCGCCATCCAGGTGAGAAAGCGCAGCGTCTTGTCTTCGTCGCCCTTCGACGCATCGAAGATCGCGCCGAGCACCGGGCGCAAGTCCAGGCTGCCGGCATCGCCGGGCGGCGGGCGGTTGACCGTCAGGTTGCCGGAGGCGAATTGCCGGCACGCGGTCGCCGCCGCGAGCCGCACCGTGATGTCGGCGTCGCCGCCGAGCTTGACCAGCCGGTTGAGCGAATCCGCCTCCGCCTCGCGCCGTTCCCCGGTCAGCCGCGCCGCCCAAATGCGGAACGCCGGGTCCTCGGACGCCGCCGCCGCGTCGAGCGCCGCCTTGTCCAGCACGCCCGCGCCATGCAGCGCCCAGAGCGCTTCGAGCCGATGCTCGGGCTTGGCGTCCGCCTTCTGGAACAATGCCGCGAGCGCCATCTTCGCCGCCGCGTCCCCGTAGAATCGCTCGGCGAGCTGCCGCCGCGCCATCTTGCGCATCCAGTTGTTGCCGTGTTCTAACAAAGCCACCAACTCGCCCGCGCCGAGCTTCGCCAGATCGAGATCCTTCTCGCGCGCCGGGACCGGCTTGCCCGCCTCGCCGCCGGTATAGACGACGCGCCAGATGCGGCCGTATTCGCGGTCCACGCCCTCCGGGTCCGCCTGCGCATTTTGGTAGCACGGGTATTTGTCATACCAATCCATGACCCACAGGTTGCCGTCCGGTCCGGTCTGGGTGCTGACCGGGCGGAACCAGCCATCGTCGGTGGTCAGGAATTCGTTGACGTGGCTGGAGACGAACGTGCCGCCGCTCGGCGTCAGCTCATCCATGTGGACCATGTTGCCGTGGATGTTCCCGATGAAAATCTTGCCGGTGTAATCGTCCGGATAGACGCCGCCGTTGTAGATCTGGACCCCGGCATACGCCGCGCGGAAGTGCGCGTGATCGACGATCGAGGGCAGCAGCTCGTAGCCGAACGGATTGTCCGGGCTGCCGCCCTGCCGCGCGTAGTGCCCGCCGGGGTGCATGTGGAACATGTGGTCGATCACGCAGGCGGAGAGAAAGGCGTTGCCGCGCCAATCGAAATCGACGCCCCATGGGTTGGACGTGCCATCGGCAAAGACCTCGAACTTCCGCGTCCGCGGGTCGAAGCGGGCGACCGCCGCGTTGGCGACCACGCCGGGATCGTCCGGGTTGCGCGGGTCGCGCACCTTCGAGTGCGTGAAGACGCCGTGCGTCATGTAGAGGCAGCCGTCCGGGCCCCAGGTGAAGCTGTTGAGCAATTCGTGCGTGTCCTCGCGCCCGAAGCCGGTCAGCTCCACCGTGTATTGGTCCGCCATGTCGTCGCCGTCGGTGTCTTTGAGGAAGAGCAGGTGCGGCTGCTGGCCGACGTAGGCTCCGCCGTTCCCGCACAGGATGCCGCTGGCGAGGTCCAGCCCGTCGGCGAAGACAACCATCTTGTCCGCCGCGCCGTCGCCATCGGTGTCTTCGAGGATTTTGACCTGGTCGCGCCCCTTCGCATCGGGAGCCGCCCCGCGCGGGTATTCGAAAAGCTCGACCACCCAGAGCCGGCCGCGCTCGTCCCAGCTCATCGCCACCGGGTTTTGCACCATCGGCTCCGAGGCAAACAACCGCACCTCAAACCCGTCCGGCACGACAAAGCGCTTCTGCGCGTCCTCCGGCGAAAGCGCGGGAGCCGACGCCGGGATCCGCTCGGCATCTTTGGCCAAAGCGAGGCAGGGGAGAAGCGCGGCGAGTGAATAGGCGAGAGGGGTCTTGCTCATGCCGCAACTATCAGGCGGCGCAGCGGAAAGGCGCAAGCGCGAATCGCCGGGCGGGGCACCCCATCCATCGACTGCCGATTGCGCGCGGCCGCTGGCATCGCTATGCTCGCGGGTATGAAATCGATCCTGCCCCTCCTCGCGGCGAGCGCCGCCCTCTGTCTCGGATTCAACGCCGCTGCCCCGGCCGCCGATGAAGCGGAAGCGCCCAAGCCGGCAGCGCCCGAAAAGAAAGCCATCGAGTGGGAGGAAATCATCGCCACCCCATTCGCCGAAAAGCTAGCGATGGCCGCCGCCGCCGGGGAAAAGTGGGCGGCCAGCCCCGAGTCGATCATCCTCGAATTCGCCGGTCCGTTCATCAGCAAGGAGGGAGAGAAGGCGGCGCAAAGCCGGACGATCCGGATTTCCACCAAAGGCGAGGGCATCCCGAAAACGCTGTCGGTCATCTTGACCGACGACGGATTGTTCGACGATGAAACCAAAACGCGGCGCACGAAGCTGGCCCTGACGCGCGGCGAGGACGGCAGATGGGCGCTGCGCAAGGCGTTCCGGTCATCAGAGAAGTGGCCGAAGCCCCCGGCTCCGTAGCCATTGCGGCAAAGCCAACCGGCGGTAAACTGCGCTATGACATTGGAAGAAATCCATCGGGAGGCATCCTTGCTCTCCCCGCGCGAGCGAGGAGATCTTGCGTTCCGCCTCATCGATTCGCTCGGTTCGCCCAAGCTCGCCGGGGGCGACGAGGAGGTCGCTCGTCGCATCATGGAGATCGAATCGGGAGAGGTGGAAGATATCTCGCACGCCGAACTCATCGCGCGGCTGAAAATTCGCCCGCGCCCGTGAAGCCGCTTCGATATCATCCGGCGGTCCAAAGTGATATCAACGAGGCGATCGGCTACTATTTCGATATTTCGCCAAAGGTTGCAGAGGCATTCTGGTCGGAGCTTAGCGAAGTATTACATCAGATCGAAAAGCGCCCCGGAATGGGACACATTGATCCTTCTGGTTTGCGGCGGGTCAACCTTCAGAGGTTTCCGTTCCATATTTTGCCGGACAGAATTCGCATTCAGATCATCCGGCACAACTCGCGCCATCCTCGCTTTGGGGTTGCGCGGCGAAAGCATTAATCCCGTTGTCCCCGCCCGACGCCAGATCCGAAATCGCCGTCCGCTCTGAGCGCGGCGTCTTTTTGCCGGAGGCGGATCTTTGGCTGGACCCGCCCTCGCCGAAACCTCGGGCGTTTGTCTCCCACGCGCACGCGGATCACTTTGCGCGGCACGAGCGGATCTGGTGTTCGTCCCGGACGGCGGAGCTGATCTTGGCGCGCTATGGCCGCCCCCGGAAGACGCTGGAGATCCGGGCTTACGAATTCGGCGAAGAATTCTCGCCGGCTCCCGGGTTTGCCGCGCGGCTGCTCCCGGCGGGGCATATCTTCGGCTCCGCGCAGATCCACCTGACGCGGCTGAGCGATGGCGCCACGCTGCTCTACACCGGCGATTTCAAGACGCGGCCGGGCTTGTCCTGCGAGCGGTGCGAGGCGCGAGAGGCAGGCACGTTGATCATGGAGACGACGTTCGGGCTGCCGCGGTATCGCTTTCCGCCGCCGGAGGAAATCCACGCGCAGATCGCCCGCTTTGCCAAGGAGACGCTGGAGGCGGGCGGCGTGCCGGCGATCCTCGGCTACTCGCTGGGCAAAGCGCAGGAGATCCTCGCCGCGCTCGGCGCCGCCGGGATCCCGGCGATGCAACACGATGCCGTCGCCCAGATGTCGGCGGTCTATCGGCGGCACCTCGACTGCGTGCCAGCCGCCGCCGCGCTGGACCCCGCCAATGCAGCCGGCCACGCCGTGGTCGTCCCGCCGCACCTCACCCGGACCGGCGACTTCCACAAGATCCCCCGGCGGCGCACCGCGATGGTGACCGGCTGGGCGCTCGATCCCTCGGCAAAATATCGGTTCCGGGTGGACGAGGCATTCCCGCTCTCCGACCACGCCGACTACGACGACCTGCTCGCCTATGTCGAGGCGGTGCGCCCGCAGCGCGTGCTGACGCTCCACGGCTACGCCGGGGAATTCGCCGCCGACCTGCGCAACCGCGGCGTCGAAGCCTGGTCGCTGGAGGGACCGGACCAACTCGAACTCGGGCTGGGCATGGACGAGGCGTTCGACTGGGCGCGCGAGCGGTGACGGCGGCGGGGATTGGCTTGAGCCGCCAAGCCGCGCTGCCTATGATGGCGGCATGATGAAATCTCTCGCCCGCCTCGCGTCCTTTGTTGCCCTGGCCCTGTGCGTCCCGGCTTTCGCCGCCGCCGCCGATCCGCCGCCGAATGTCATCGTTATCTACACCGACGACCAGGGGAGCGTGGACATGGGAGCCTATGGGACAAAGGACATCGAGACGCCGAACATGGACCGCCTCGCCGCCGGCGGCGTGCGCTTCACCCAGATGCTCGCGCCCGCCCCGGTGTGCTCGCCTTCGCGCGCCGGGCTGATGACCGGGCGCGTGCCGCAGCGGGCCGGCGTGCCGGGCAATGTGCCGAGCCACCACGGCGGAGCCGGGATGCCATCCGAGCAGATCACGATGGCGGAATTGTTCAAAGGCGCGGGCTACGCCACGGCGCACATCGGGAAGTGGCACCTCGGCTACACGCCGGAGACGATGCCCAATGCGCAGGGCTTCGACTATTCGTTCGGGCACATGGGCGGCTGCATCGACAACTTCTCGCACTTCTTCTACTGGACCGGACCGAACCGCCACGACCTGTGGCGCAACGGCGAAGAAATCCACGAGCCGGGCCAGTTCTTCCCCGCGCTCATGGTCCGCGAGGCGTCCGCCTTCATCGAGAAAAACCGCGCCAAACCATTCTTCATCTACTGCGCGTTCAACGTCCCGCATTACCCCTACCAGGGCACGCCCGAATGGCTCGCGCACTACGACGAGGCGGGCGTCGCCTACCCGCGCAACCTCTACAATGCCTTCGTCTCGACCGTCGATGCCCAGATCGGCGCGCTGCTCGACCGGCTCGAGGCGCTCGGGCTGCGCGAGAACACGATCGCCGTGCTGCAAAGCGACCACGGGCACAGCACGGAGGAAAACGCGCCCACCATGGCGGCGGCAACGCCGGCCCCTACCGCGGGGCGAAGTTCAGCCTCTTCGAAGGCGGGCTGCGCGTGCCCTCGGCGATCTGCTGGCCCGGCGGCGGCGCGCGCGTCCCGGCGGGCGCGGTGCGCGCTCACCTGCCACCGGCTGCGACTGGTTCCCCACCCTCGCCGCGCTCTGCGGCATCGCCTTGCCCGCCGGCCACACGATCGACGGCAAAGACATCTCCGGCATCCTCGCCAAGGCGGACGCCCCCAGCCCGCACGCCGAATTCCACCACTCCGGCGGCCAGTGGGCGGTCCGCGTGCTCGTGGAAACTCCTCAACAACCCGAAAGACACCGCCGCCCAAAGGCGACCCCTGCTCCCGACAAAGTCTCTCCTCGCCAACCTCGACGACGACACGGCGAGCAAAAGAACCTCGCCGCAGAAAACCCCGAGATCGTCGCCCGGCTCAAAGCCAGCACGAGGCGGATGGCGGCCTTTAAGTAAGGAAGCAAATTCCATGTCCCCATCCCGAGGGATGCCGAGCTGCAGCCGGCGCCAGAAGCGCCAGCGCAGCCACCGGATATCGGGCGGAGCGCAGATCCGCCCCGGCAGGGGCGGCGGAACTGCGGAGGCGGCACAACTCATGGCGGAGCCTGACGGCATGGACGCAGCGAACCGGAGTCAAAGCCGTCTGGATCAAACTTACTACGGGACGACGGCTCGAGTCTGATCGGAACCGCCCTGGACAGCCGAGCAAAGCGAGACCGCCGGAGGACAGCCCGAAGGGCAAGCGAAGCGCCGTCAAACCCTTCCGCAGGGTGGTGTGGGACCCGCCGCTGGCGTCAGTCAGCCTCGGGACCCGATTCGCTTTATCTTCGGGATCGGCCAAATCTTGCGTCGTTTGTGGTGCCGAAGAATCGTAATTCGTGGACCCCGCAAAGTACCCGTAAATGAAATGGTAAGGGAAAGTCTTGAAGGCTCTTCTGTAGCGGTCATCAATGTAGTGATAGCGCTCTGGATCGGCTTTGATGCAGGAAATCATCAGCTCAGCCTCAGCAAAAAACCTGTCGGCTAACTTCTCTCCCTCGATAGTGTAATGATCCAGAATATGGCGCAGCATCTCTCTGCACCAAAGGGTGTATTGAGAACGGCATCCTACCGTCCCAAGGATGCTTTGATCTCTTCCCAGCTCATGCCGATGGTTGGATCTTCATCCATCTCTTGAGCGTCGTCTGCATTCCGCAAGACCTTCATCATCATCGATAGCCTCGCTGGTAGTGTGTCGTGAGGATGTCACATGCTAAGGAGGCGCTGATCCTCGGGCAAATCGAGAACTTGCGTGTATATATCTGAAAGCCCGGCTCATGGGAGCAGTATGGCGCGGTTTTCGTGTGTGAGTCCAGCCATCTTTTAGCGAGACAATATGGCTGCCCCAAAGAGCCAGCCGATTGCGAATGAGTTCAAGTTGGCGCGTTCTTCGCGGGGCATGATTCGCGGGCTATCCCGCCTATTGGGGGCGATGCGATTCGGGCATTTACCCCAATTCTTTGGGGAAGACAACTTATCCGTAAGGGTTGGGGGCACGCGGAACGGTTGACGAACCGAAAAGCGGATTCCGATACCTGCCTCATCCCATCCCGGAGGGGTGATGCCGGAACCGAGCCGGTACCAGGAGCGCCAGCGACGCAGCCACCGGATTCCCGGCGGAGCGCGAATCCGCCCCGGCAGTGGCGGCGGAAGCGCGGAGGCGCATCGCTCCGGGTTGGGTGGCGGCGTTCTCGGAAAGCGGCGGCGCTCGCCTCGACCCACAATCGATTGGCTACTCATTTTCGCGGTCCCCTACCGCGAAGCGGCTGTATCACAAAGCTCCAGGGTTGCCGAGGCACGAGGCTACCCTGGATCTCGCGCCCCAGCACGAGCCAACCCCTGAAGTGCTGCACCCGGCGGGGCCCATCCAACCGCTTCGCGGTGTGCGACCGTCGTTGCGGGCGGTCCTAGGGTAGCCTCGTCCCTCGGCAACCCAGGTCGTATGTCCAGACCGCTTCGCGGTGGGTGCCCGGTTGCGGGCAGCCTGCTGCTGGCGACGTGGACGCACCCGATCCCAAGATGGCGATGTGCGGCTTCTGCCTGGGCTTGGATGATCAAGCAGGATGCCGATGCTACTCGGACGCCGCGCCCGCTCCCGCGTCGCGGTGGACGGCAATTGTCTACCACTTTCGCGGACCCCTTACCGCGAAGCGGTTGCATCCGAAAGCCCAGGGTTGCCGAGGCACGAGGCTACCCCGGGAATCGCGCCCTTTGGGAGCAGCTTCGCAGCTTCAATCCCCGCCTTGCCCGATTCGCCCTTGGTTCGGGTTCTATCGCTTTCTTCAGGCTCGGTATCGGGAACCATCGCAAGCAGTCTGTCAAAGTTCCTCTCAATATTCGCCCCCGATGCTCTCTGGCGTAAATAATCCACAGTCCGAAGAGAGGCGACTTTTCATACAGCATAAGAAATAAATTGTTGATGGACACCTGACTGATTCGGCAAGCTCGCGGACAGCGCGGTGTAGAATCAGGAATGCGGATGCTTAGGAGTGGACATGGCTAGGCAGGTTAGTTCTGTGACGAGGTCGTTCGGTGTGAAACCCTCGATGCCCAGCTCCGACGCGGGGCGAAAATCCCGGAGGTTATGGGTGACACAGGAATGCCGCCTGCCGCCAAGGATGCCTCAAGGAAACTCATCCCTCGGATCAGGCAACCAAGGCCGCCAGCGAAAATAGACCTCTCTGCATTCTGAGAGTGCAAGAAATGAAGTTAGAAATGCGGTGATGGCTTCTCGCGGCAGCGTGTCCCGGAAGAATTCCCGGACACAACAGAACATCCTCATATTCTCATGAAAACAGGAACTGTGACAATAGGCGTCACGAGACATCCCGAATTCACCGAGCACACGAAAGGACTCTCCGCGTGTCGAGCGAAGACCTGAAACGATGACATTGGTATCTATCACGATTCGCACTGCTTCCGATACCGTATTCGGTATTACAAGCGGTGCAAATTCAATTTCGCGCGAGATATGGCTGCCTCAGGAGCCAGCCGATTTTGAATGAGTTTAGATTGGCTGAGCAACCGTTACTCTGAGGATCAAGGTTCCCGATATGGATGCTGCCGCGCCGCGGCAGCGGCACAACGCATGGCGTGGAGCCTGACGGCATGGACGCAGCGAAGCGGAGTCAAAGCCGTCTGGATCAACCTTACCATGTACTGAATACCTGAGTCTGATCGGAACCGCCTGACAGCCGAGCGAAGCGAGACCGACTGTCCGGAGGACAGCCCGAAGGGCAAGCGAAGCGCCGTCAGCCCGTCCGCAGGGTGCGGACCCGCGGCTGGCGTCAGTCGTCATGGGACCCGATTCGGCTTGGTTTTCGTCTTCGGTAGCCGAGGCTGCACCGGCGCAACGTTACTCAACACTGTTCGCCAAGATTCCAGTTCCCTGATCTATGTCCCCTAACCATGGGAATTGAATACTTGTCCGTCGTCCTTACACAAATGTCGAAAATATCATGGGTTGCAGATAACTCAAAGGCTTCGATCTCAGTGGTTCTCACCAACGAGTCAACTTTCCAAACAAGCCAATCTCTACGAATTAGTAGTGCATCGTCAGTAATCCAGACCTGATCTCGTGACAATCCCCGAAGGAATATCCACGTCAGAAGCATGCTGAATCCTCCTGCCATGGTCAGCCCAATCGCTTGATTGTGCCAGCTGCTGCTCATCGAATCCTTCGCGAACAACGTCCAATCCCACCAGAATGAAGCCAGTGAGAAACAAAAGCATGAATGGCGCGCAATCCAGAGGTAATACCATCTGGATTTGAACGATCCTGTATCAAGTGCCGGAGCCTCGTTCATTTCTTAGCCGAGGCAATATGGTTGCCTCAAAGAGCCAGCCGATTGCAAATGAGTTTAAGTTGGCGCGTTCTGCGGGGCATGATTTCGCGGGTTGTTCTGCCTATTGGGGGGTGTTGCGAATTGGACATTTACCCCAATTCTTTGGGGAAGACAATCCATTCCAGGTGGGGTCACGCGGACCGGTTGACGAACGGAAAGCGGATGTCAATACCCGCCTCATCCCATCCCGAGTGGATGCCGGATCGTAGCCGGTGCACTCAGGAGCGCCAGCGACGCAGCCACCGGATTTCCGGCGGCTCCCCCGGCGGAGCCAATTTGAGGCGCCAACCCTCCGGGTTGGGGCGCGGATCTATCGGCGAAACCGGCGGCAGCGCTCGCCTCAACCCGGACAAACATCTGGTACTGCGCCAGGATCCCTACCGCGAAGCGGTTGTATCCCAAAGCCCAGGGTTGCCGAGGCACGAGGCTGGCCTGACTCGCGCCCCCAGCACGATCCAACCCTGAAGGGGTTGCACCGGCAGGCACTGTGGCAGCTATCCAACCGCCGCGGTAGCGAACGTCGTTGTGGTGGTCCTAGGTAGCCTCGTCCCTCGGCAACCCTAGGCTTCGCTGTCCTACTCACTTTCGCGGTGGGTTCCGTTTCCGGTGGCGAAGGACAAAGCGAGGCGCGACGTCATCGGCGAACTGCGCTTGCACGTCCCCGGCTGGCTCAGCTGCTATCAGACTGATTGCCAATCCGTGCTACCGGGCGGCGCTGCGACATAAATTGCGGCTTTGCCGGTTGGATTTGGATGATCGGCAGGATGCCGATGTTACCCTGCCGCGAAATTGAACGCGTTCTATCTTCGGTTGCGCGCGTCTATTCTTTCCGAACGATGCCGCCTGATTTCGGCGGATGCGCGGGGCGCAACCTGTGCGATGATCGTCGGTTCTAACCAAGCCTATGAAATCCCTTTTTCCTCCAAGCCGCCGTTGACGCCGCACTGCCAAGACACCAGCGGAAATGAAAAGTCATCGAGGACGCTGCCGCCGGGCAGCGCCCGGTGGTCGACGATGTCATCGATTCGAAACTGGTGGAGGAAGAACCCTTTCTGGGAAAAGCTGAGCGCAACTGCGGCTGGGCTGGCACCCGGAGGTCGATCCTCGCGGCAAGCGGCAGCTCAAGCAGGTCTGCGGTCGCAGTTCGCCCTGGAGCTACCGCCTTCTTCCGCTGGAAATCGGCGACGGCGCCGAAGATGAACTCGACCCGCCGCGCCGCCGCCGCCGCCCGCCCCCCTCGAGGGCGCGGAGGATGCTGCGGCGGGCGAACCGGAGGAAACGCCGCGCTGAAGCTGGCGACCTACGATCCGTTTACCTCTTCGCGCGGCATACCGCCGCGCATGGGCTCATCGACCCGCCGATCGAGTGGCGGATGGCGTCGCGCACCCGGATCTTGCAGGGCATCCAGCGGCTCTACGGGGTCGGCGATACCTGAGCAGATCCTCGCTTCTACTTCGCGAGATGGACGCCGACCAGCTCGACATGAAGGAGGAGTCGAACATCATCGACGACGATGACGACGAGGCGTCGGTCGTGAAATTCGTCAACCAGATCATCCGGGAGGCGCTCCAGCAGCGCGCGACCGACATCCACGTCGAGCCGCTCGACAACAACCTGCGCATCCGCTACCGCATCGATGGCGTCTTGCAGGAAGTCACGCCGTGCCGGACAATATCAACGCGCTCCAGCAGATGGTGATCGCCCGCCTCAAGATCATGGCGCGGCTCGACATCGCCGAGCGCCGCCTGCCGCAGGACGGCCGTATCGGGCTGACGCTCGAAGACCAGAACATCGACGTCCGGGTGGCGACGATCCCGACCGTGGAAGGCGAGCAGGTCAGCCTCCGCTTGCTCAACCAGGAGCGGTTCAACATCGACCGCCTCGGCTTGCTGCCGCGCACGCGCAAGACGATGGACCGCCTGCTCGGCATGTCGAACGGCATCATCCTGATCACCGGTCCGACCGGATCGGGGAAATCGACCAGCCTCTACGGATTCCTGTCCGAGCTGAACAAGCCGGGCGTCCGCATCGTGACGGTCGAGGATCCGGTCGAGAACAAGATCGAGGGGGTCATGCAGATCGCGGTCAAGCCGGAGATCGGGCTGACCTTCGCCGCCGGGCTGCGCAGCATCCTGCGGGCGGACCCGAACGTCGTGATGGTCGGGGAGATGCGCGACCTCGAAACCGTCGAGATCGCGATCCGCGCCGCCTTGACCGGCCACCTCGTCTTTTCCACGCTGCACACCAACGACTCGATCGGCGGCATCACGCGATTGATCGACATGGGCGTCGAGCCGTTCCTCGTCTCCGCCTCGGTCCGCGCGTTCCTCGCCCAGCGCCTCGTCCGCCGCCTGTGCCCGCGGTGCCGCCAGCCCGCCGACTACCACACGCCGCAGTACCTGACCGGCATCAAGTTCCCGGTCGAAAAGATGGCCGGGCAGACGATCTACCAGCCGAAGGGGTGCGACGCCTGCCGCGGCACCGGATTCCACGGCCGGCTCGCCATCTACGAGGTCGTCCTCCTCACCGAGGAACTCCAAGACCTCATCGTCCGCAACGCGCCGTATTCCGAACTCAAGGACCAGGCGCTCAAAGACGGCTTCCGCAACATGCGCGAATACGGCTTCGACAAAGTCCTCGCCGGCGAAACCACCGTCGAGGAAGTCGTCAGCGCGACCTCGGTCGAGCTCGGTATTCAGGAGGATTAGTGATTAGTTACTGGTTATTAGTTCTTTGTTATTAGTTACTGGTTATTAGTTATTTGTTAGGTTTCGCGCCGCACCGCACCAATCTCCCTCAACCAATCACCAACCCCCATGCCCTCTTTCGCCTACGTCGCCCTGAAGCCTGATGGGAGCAAAGCCCAAGGCACGCTTGATGCCTCGGACCGGGCGGAGGCGTTGCGCCTGCTGGACCGCGGGCGGCTGCAGCCGGTCTCGCTGAAGGAATCGGCGAACGGCGCGGCGGCGGCGTCTGGGAAGGGCGCGAAGTCATCGTCGGGCAAGGCGGGCGACCCGAAGGGATCGAAGGCGAAAGCGAACGGGAAAGCGGGTGCGCCGGCGGCTGCCGCCGATGGCAAAGCGAAGCCGGAGGAGGAGCCGCTGCCGACCGGTCCGGTCAAGCTCAAGCGCAGCCAGGTCATCCTCTTCACCGAGGAGCTGAGCGACCTGCTGAGCGCCGGCCTGCAACTCGAACCCGCTTTGAAAATCATGGAGAGCCGCGAGGAACTCTCCAACATCAAGACCGTGACCCGCATCCTCCGCCAGGAAGTGCGGGACGGCGCGAGCTTTTCCGGATCGCTGCGCAAGGCGAGCCCGAGCTTCGGCGAGCTGTTTTGCTCCCTGGCGGCGGCGGGCGAGGTATCCGGCGCGCTGGGCACGATCCTCCGGCGGCAGGCGCAGTATCTGGTCACGATCCAAGAGCTGCAGAGCAAGGTGATGACCGCCATGATCTACCCGCTTTTCCTCATGGGCGCGGGCGTCGCGGTGGCGATCCTCTTTGTCACCTACCTGATCCCAGAGCTGGCCAAGCTCCTCGCCTCGACCGGCAACGACCTGCCCGGCGTCGCCAAGTTCATGCTCTCCTGCTCGGATTTCATCAAAGGCTACTGGTGGCTCATCGCCCTCCTCGTCGGCGGCTCGATCTACGGCTTCAAAGCGTTGATCAAATCGGAGGCCTATGCCGAGACCTGGGACCGGATCAAGCTCGACCTCCCGTTCTTCGGACCCGTCCTGCGCGCCCGCTTCTACGTCCAGTATCTGGAGACGCTCGCCAACCTCGTCGGCAACGGCTTGCCCCTGCTCAAGGCGCTCGAGCTATCGGTCGGCGCGACGATCAACCGCCACCTCAAACGCATCGTCAACCGGATCATCGAAACCGTCGGCGAAGGCGGATCGCTCTCCCGCTGCATGAAGCGCGCCGGCTTTTTCCCGCCCCTCCTCCTCGACATGATTTCGGTCGGCGAGCAGACAGGAAAGCTCACCGTCTCGCTCGAACGCGCCGCCGAGCGCTACGACAAGGAACTCGGCAAAAAGATCGAAAAGATCAGCGCCCTCGTCCAGCCGGTCATCATCGTCATCATGGCAGGTCTCGTCGGCACCATGGCCTACATGATGATCACCGTCATCTTCAAGACGATCCGCAGCGTGTAACATGAGGCGGCGATGACGCGGGGATCGATCATCGTCTTTGCCCTCTCCGCGACCTTGGGTGTGACCGTAGCGCTGATCTCGCCCGGACCTGACGATGTTTCGCCCGATCCAATGCCGGAAGGTCTGACCTTCGTAGAGATGGCTTTCCACGGATTTGTCGGGCATTCGTTCTTGATTCTCATTTGGGCATTTATCCGGGGAAAAGATCGCCCCTTCCGCTATGTGGGTGTCACCAAGCTGAGGTTCGGCTGGACCGAAGTCCCGAGCTTCATCGCTGCCGGGGCCATTCTCACCCTTGCAATCCTAGTCGGGTCGATAATCGGCGGGCACCTGGATTCTGCGGATGGCGCGCCGCTCGTGATTGAGGTTGCCGCGTGCTTTCTGTCCCTCCCGTTCACCCGCCTTGTCCGACCTTCAGCCTATGCATCGCATGAGGAATCGGCACCGAGAGGCGAGGGCGGAAGGAAGTCCTCGGAACCCAGCTGAACCGAGGCTGCCCCTTTTGCGCCGCTCCGCTTTCCATCGGAGGTCTTGATTGCGGGTGAGCTACCTTTTGACCGGCACCGCCCGCCACTTGCCGCGGGTAAACTCGCGCTCCGAAAAACACCAGACGACGAGCTTTTTCGATTCCCAGTAGCCGGGTTCGCTGCCGCGCCGATAGAGCGAGACGCGGGCGGTGTCCGCGCCGGAGCCTTTGTTGGCGACGAGATCGACCTTGAAGCCGAGCGCCGCCTGCAGGTGGTCGGTCAATAGCTCCGTCCGCGTGCATGCTACGGGACGCGCCTTCGTGGAAGACCAGCGTGTGGCTGTCGCCGAGCAGGATGACCGGCGATTCCGGCGCGTCGGGCGTTGCCGGACCGGGGCGGATGCCTTTGACCGCATATCGGCATACCAGACGTGCAGCGATTCTTTCGGCTCCTTCGCCTTCTCGTCGTCGGTCAAAAGATCGCCGTGGAAGGCGAATTCCTTCAGGTCATCGACGAGGAATCCGCCCGCCTTCGCCGCCTCTGCTTTCGCCCAGTCCTCGCCCGCAAACTTCGCGGCGATCGCCTCGGCCACCGCCTTGCACGCGGCGGGCGACCAATGCGAATCCTGCCGGCAATACGGGCGGCCCGGTCCGTCCGGGTCAGCGGCGCGCATCTTGCGGAGCAGCGGCGCGATGTCGAACACGTTGACGCCTACCTTTTCCAGCGCGGCGTAAAACGGTGCCGGATCGGCGGCGGCGTCCTCTTTGGCTCCGGCGTGGAACTTCTCCGGATAGATCGCGGCTTTCGGCGGGACCGGCACGACGAGCAGGTCGATGCCGAGATCCTTCAGCGCCTTGGCATAGTCCGCGATAATGGGAGCCGGGTCCGCCTTCGCCTCGGAGACCTCCGCCCAGTCCTTGGTCCAAAACGCGCCCGTCCCCAGATGTTCGAGTTCGGCGGGCAAGAACCACCACGCCTGGTCCGCGCCGCGCCAGCCAAACTGCTGCGCGCCGTAGGCGTCTTGCGCCGCTTTCCCCGCAGCGGCCGCGAACGAATCATCGCCGCGCGCGGCGGGCAGCACGGCGGCGGCGGCAGAAGCGGCGATCAGGGCAATAGGAAGGGATAGGATCTGGCGCATGGGACCGCGAAAGTGCCGCGAAGCGCCCGCCTTTGCAAGCCAGAGCGCAAGGGAGCATCGGCATCCTGCCGATGCTATTCCGTAGTCGCCGCCGGATCTCGCTCGACATATCCGAGCGACAGCTTGCGGCGGATCTCGCGTTCGGCGGCTTCCTGGGCGCGCTCCGCCGTGGCAAACTCCGCCGCCTTTTCCTGGCCGCGCGTTCCTACCCGACCAAAGCGGAGGCGATGGGAGCTCCCGATCACCGCGATCTCCCAGAATTTTTCCGAAGGCGCTGCCGAGTAGATGAAATGCCGGACCGCAGGGCGCTGGGGAGTCTCGCCGGCTTCGGGCACTACTTCGGAGCTTTCATCCTCCGCAGACTCGCCGCCAGACTCGCCGCCGTCCTCGCCGCCGGACTCGCCGCCCTCCGGTTCGCCGCCTTCGGCTTGATCGATGAGCCGGTCGAGCACCGCCTCCGGTTCTTCGAGCCATTCTTTGGCAAGAACGTGGGCGAGATTCCAGCCGAACGCCTTGAGCAAATCGGGGCGCATGACCTCGCGCTCGACCAAATCCCGCTGCCGGTAGTGCCGGTCGCTGTCGATCAGAATGCCGAGCCGATACTGCGCGTCGCCGGGTCGGAACACCGCGAGGTCGCAGCGGAAATGGCTTTGCCCGACGCCGAGCGCCACCTCATAGCCGCGCGCGCGCAAGGCGGCGGCGATCGCCTCGCTGGTGGCGCATCCGGCATCCCCGTCCGCCCGCGACTCCGCGCGGCGGGCGGGAGCATCGCCTCCAACACCGAGGCGGCTCCGGGCGCGTCGCCCTTCGACCACGCCTCCGCGTAGCGCAGGTAGTTGCGCAGGCAATTCGCGCCGTCGTTGTATTCGTTGGTGATGTCGCCGTAGCGGATCGAGCTGACGACCGCCATGTGGTGCTTGGCGCGGGAGAACGCGACGTTGAGGCGCTTTTCGCCGCCGCTCTGGTTGATCGGCCTAAAGTTCATCCGCATGCGCCGCCGCCCTTTGGCATCCGGCGGGCCGTAGCCGTAGCAGACGCTCAGGATGATGATATCTCGCTCGTCGCCCTGGATGTTTTCGAGGTTCTTGACGAGCAGCCCGACATACTGGCCGTCCTCCTCGCGCTCGTATTCCTGCTCAAGCGCGGCGGCGAACGCGCGGTCGCCGTCCGCCAGCCGCCCGAGCGCCGCATCGATCTCGCCTTGCTGCGCCTCGGAAAACGCCACCACGCCGATGGTCGGGCGGAACGCTTCGCCGGGCCGCATGACGATCGCGCGGATCATCCCGGCGATGTAATCCGCCTCCCGCCGGTTGCGGCGCAGCTCGTAGGTGCCGCCTTCCATGAAGTGGAAGCTGACCGGCCGCGCGAGCAACGCATCCGCCCCGGCGACGGAGCCGGCGACGGCATCGCCTTCCGCCGGCGCGGCGATCTCTCCGGCCAGCGCGGCATCCGCCAGTTGTTCCTCCGGCACGGTGAGCAGATTGCCGCTGTAGAAGGCGGCGTTGGAGAAGCTGATGAGCGACTCGCTGCGGCTCCGGTAGTGCCAGCCGAGCATCGTGCTCGGCAGGTTGAGCGACGCGTGGTTGAGCAGGCTGTCGCCGCCGAGGTCATACTCTGCCGTGCCGCCATCCTCGTCTTCGACCTCGATCACATCGCTACCGCCGCCGTCGCTGCCGCCCTGCTTTGCCGCGAAGAAATTAGTCGGCGGAAGCTGCATTTCATCCCCGACTACGATCGCCTGCGCCGCCCGGAAGAGCGAGGGCACCGCCTCCTCCAGCGTGACCTGGCTCGCTTCGTCGAAGATGACGACATCGAAGAACCCGGGGTCGAGCGGCAGCGTGTCGGAAACGCTGAGCGGCGACATGAGCCAGATCGGTTTGAGATCGCGGAGGACCAATCCGGTGTCGCCCGAGGCGAGGTCGCGGATCGCGCGGTGCCGCATCGATTTGCCAAACTCGTGCTCCAGCTCCCGCCTGCCCCGGGCGTAACGCTTCTTGAATTCCTTCTCCCCGGCGTCGAGCTGCGCGGCGGGCAGCCCGCTGACCCTAACATGATCCAAAAACTGACCGCGCACGCGGGCGGATACGGCGCGGGCGTTCGCCGCCGCCAGCGCCCGATAGCCCTGGGCCAGGCGCGCCGCGAACTTGCCGCGCGTGCGGGCGGTGAACTTGGCGAGCGCCCGGCTGCGGCGGAACAGGCGCTCCAGCGTGCGCCCGGCGGCGGCGGCCTCCACCTGGTCCGGGGCGAGCGGGAGCAGGCGGAGCGCGGCGGCGAGATCCGGCGGCAGGTTGCCGAGTTCTTGGAGGCAGAACAAAAAGTCGGGCAGATCGCCGAGCGCGCCGGCGGCATTTGCGAGCCGCGCCTCGATTTCGTCGAGCCGGAGCGCATCGTCGATCTCGGCGACGCCGGCGAGCGCCGCTTCCATCGGTTCGAGATGCTGGCCCGCCTCGATGATCGCCGCGACTTGCTGCTTCGCCTGCGGGTCGTGGAGCAAGGCGGCGTGGAGCGGCGCGACGCGCGGCGGCAGCGCCGAGCACAGCGCCTGCAATTCATCCACCTCCCGGCAAAACGCCGCCGGGTCGCCCGAGAGCCCGAGCCGCTCCGCCAGCTCGCGCTGGGCACCGGCGAGCGCGGCGGCCGCCTCGTGTTCGGCATGCAGGGCGGCGAGCAGCGATTCCCACGCTGGGGCGACGGCGTGGCGCGAGAAGTCGTAGCGCGCTTGCAAAACTTTGCGCAGCCGCCACCACGCCAGCTTCAGGAAATTGAGCGCCGAGGACCCGAGGGCGCGCGCCTGGTCGAGCGCCGCCGCCGTGTCGCCGGGGTCGAGTTTCTCGCGCCACGCGGAATTTTTTGCCGCTGCGTTTTCGAAGGCGAGGCGGCAGCGGTCGATCGCCTTGCCGCCCTCCGCATAGGTGCGCGCGACCTCGCTGCCCGGCGAGAGGAGCGCCATCAGATCGCGCTCCGCCAAGAAGCGGACCCAGCGCGCATAGTGGATCGATTCCTTGGCGGCGGCGAGCGACTCGAAACAATCGGCGGGGTCCTGCGCGCCGGCCAGCGCCGCGCGCAGCTTGGCCAGCCGCTCCCTCGCCAGGCGCAGGCGTTCTTCGACCAAGGCGTGCGGGCGCTCCGCCTCCGCAACCTCTGGCGCGAGCAGGCTCAGCGGATGCCGGGCAAAGACGAGATCGTCCCGCAGGTCGGCGAGCGTCTCGGTGAAGGCGGCGAGCGACGCGCGCCCCTGCTCCCAACTCGCATACAGCGGGACCCGCCCCGCCTCGCCCACCCCGAGATCGGGCTGCCGCCCGCGCAGGGCGACCGCGCGCTCGACGACCGACCGGACCCGGGTGCCCGCCTCGTCCGGCGCGGAGAGCATCGCCTCATCAAAGTCCGCCAGCGGGCGGAGGTCGCGCTCGATCTTGGCGATCCAATCGCCGCGGTCCCGCTCGCATTCCTCCGCCGCGCCCTCCCACGCGAGGAACGCCTCGTAGGTCCCCTTCAGGTCGGCGACGAACGCTTTCTTGTCCGCCTGCGAGTCGTGGATGAGGCAGCCGAGCGCATCGAGCCCGAGTTGTTTGAGCCGGTGGAAGACGACGTCGATGGCGGCGCGTTTCTCGCAGACGAAGAGCACGCGTTTCCCGCGCGCGGCGTAATCCGCGATCAGGTTGGTGATGGTCTGCGATTTGCCCGTCCCCGGCGGCCCCTGGATGATATAGCTGCGCCCGGCGCGCGCCCGCGAGATCGACGACGCCTGCGTCGGGTCGCAGGGCACGACGTGGAAGCGCTCGGCGAGCGGCGGGGCCGGCGGGTTCGGGTCGGCGTCCTTGGGCGCGAGCGAAAAGACGGCGTCGAACGCGTCGTTGGGGATCGGTTCGCCCAGCAGCGCCTCGTAGTCGCGGACCAGCGACATTTTGCGGTAGCGGAAATTCCCCAGCGTGACGCGGCACAGGTCGAACTCCCAGGCGAACGGATTGTCGTGCTCGCCCCCGCCGCGCAGGCGATAGCGCTCGCGCGGCGCGGGATCCGGTTCCGGCTTCGACTCCGGCGCGGGTTCCGGCTCCGGCGCGGAGGGCCCTTTCGATTTTTCCAAGCCGGGGTCCGCCTCCGCCTCCGTGTCGGTGTCCGTGTCTGGATCGGCTTTGGCGAGCGCCGCGACCTGCGCCTGCGCCGCCTTGAGCCGGTCCTCAAAGGCGCGCGCCGCCGGGTCTTCCTCGCCATCCTCGGCGGGATCTTCTGGCGGGGCATCAGGTTCATCGCGGCGCTTCCCGGTGCGCCGCTCGTAATCGCGCTGGCGGCGCACGGCTTGCGAATAGATCAGGTCGATCCGCGGTCGGTCGATGCAGTGCAGCTCGACGCCCGGCTCGCTCGCTTGGATCTGCGCGTTGAGGAAGGCGTGGAAGCGCTCCATCGCCCCCGGTTCAAGCGCGACGCTCTCCGGCAGATCGATGGCAAAGAGGCGTTTGAACTGGTAGCGGAGGACCGGGTTGATCTGGGCGTTGGCGTCCACGATCTGGAGCAGGAAGCTGTCGCGCACGCCGGTCCGCTTGACCAGCTTCACCGGCACGAGGGCGAGCGGCGAATCGAAGCGCCCTTCGGCGGGAGCCTTCGGGTTCGCCCAGTTGAGAAACGCGATGACGAGCCGGAGCTGGGCGAAGCCGAATTCCCGCTCGTCGCGCCCCGCCTCCAGCCGGATGCGGTCGAGGACGCCGGGGAGATACTGCGCCTCCTCGAACCGGAGGTAGCGGTTGAGGTTGATGTCGCCGTGGCCGCAGGCGCGTTCTTCTAACGGCCCGCCCCAGGTCAGGATTTCGCCGGGCCGGATGTTTTCGATGGAAAGCGAGATCGGGACGGAGGCGGCGGTCAGGTTCGCGGTCTGGAGCGTCTGCCGGAAGTGGAGCAGCCGGTTGCGGCGCGATATCTCGAACAGCCGCTCTTGCAGCTTGCCGAGGATCAACGCGCGCTTGCCCTCGCGCGGCGAGGTCTGGAACCCCGCCTCCCGCGCCAGTGCGGTGCCGAAATCCACCGGCTGCTCGCGATAGTTCTCCAGCGCGGCGGCGATGGCGGCGGCATCGCGCGGGCGCCGGCGGCGGTCGAGCTCGGTCATCCGGACGATCGCTTTGGCGATGACCGGATGCAGGCCCGCATTGAGCTGGAATAGGTTGGCCCGCGCGCCGGCAAAGCGCTCCACCGCCGCCGGATCGGAAAAGTCGATCCCGCACGACAGCGCGGCGAGGATCAACCCTAACACAAACACATCGGCGAGCGGATCGTGGTGCCCGAGCTGCTGCTCCCACGAGACAAAGCCGGGCAGGAAGGCGGGCTGCGCCGGCGAACCGGCGTCCCCGGCTCCCACCTGCGAGTCGCGCAGCACCGCCGCGCCGGTCTCGCCGTCGATTTCCTCGCGGTAGCGCCCGGCCACATCGACCGCCCTCGGAGCCTGCGATTCGACGGCGGCCAGCGCCTCGGGGGCAAGCGTCGGCTCGCCGCGCGCCGCTTCGTGAAACCAGATCGATCCGGCGCTCGCATGCAGCGCCTCGATGCCCCGGAGCGGCGCGACCAATCCCTCCGCGTGCGTCGCCGCGACCTGGCGCGCCAGCGGCAAGAACGCGACCAGCGCGTCTTCGGTCGAGAAACCGCCGTTCGCCTGCCGCTCCGCCCAGAACTCGCGAAACGTCTGCGCGGCGGCAGGCGGCGCGTTCTCAACAGCAGCGGCGGCGGCGGTAGCGGATGGATCGGATTCAGTCATGGATGCGCCGTTTCATCGCTCGCCCTGCCGCAGGATGCCAGCGTTTTGCACTCGGAGTAAATCGTAACATCGGCATCCTGCCGATCATCCAATCCAAACGGCGAAGCCGCTCGCCAAAAGGGTTCCCTCCAAAAAAGCGGCGACGCCGACCAGATCCGAGGATCCGCATCCTGCGGCCGCTTCCAGCGCGGGCCGCCTACCGCCGAGGTCTCCCCGGACGATTTCGGCAGCCGGAGGCATTGCAATCGCGCATCGCCCGGCTCTGGTGGCGGATCGATCCGCCCGCCCAGCCGCCCCCGGACTCCAATCCGAATCCGGAGAGGAAGCCGAAGCCCAGCCTCGGACGCCGCTTGTGGCGATTCCTCTGGCGGGGGACCGCCTTGTTCTTGCTGGCCGTGGCGCTTTACCTCGCCGCCGCCGCTTTGCTGACCTGGTTCCCGGCGAATGCCGATACCACCCCGCCGGAGCCGGGCAGCGGCGTCCGCATCTACGTGTGCTCGAACGGCGCGCATGTGGACCTGTGCGTCCCAGCCGCCGCCGCAGGCGTGGCGTGGCGCGAGTTCGTGCCGGACAGCGATTTCGATATCGGGATGTATGCCCGGTTCTACCGCTTCGGCTGGGGCGACCGGGAGTTCTACGAAAGGTGCCGGAATGGGATGACCTGACCGTGCCGATCGCGCTGCGATCCACGTTTTTGCCCACGCCGACCGCCATGCATGTCGTGCGGCTCGGCTACGAACCGGAGCCGGATGAATTGATCCGCGCGGTCGATCTGACGCCCGAGAACTACGCGAAGCTCTGCGCCCATATCCGCGCCGGTTTTGAATGCGACGCGGGCGGCGCGCCCCAGCCGATCGCCGGTCTGGGCTATGAAGGCTGGAACGACCGGTTTTATCTCGGGACGGGACACTACCATCTCTTCCGGACCTGCAACGAATGGACCGCGCGCGGGCTGCGCGCCGCCGGGGTGAAGATGGCGCGCTGGGCGCCGTTCCCGCAATGCGTGCTCTATCACCTGCCTCCCGCCGAGCCGCCCGCCGAAGCGGAGCCGGACCCGATTTCGCCGTAGAGCAATTCGTCCGCGCCCTCGCCGTAGCGACCTTGGAGCACCGCCCGCCGCCGGGTCCGACGACGAGCGAGCAGCCGATGCAGCGCCGCTCCGCCCACGGTCCGCCTCGATCGGACCGACGTTGCTGCACCCGGCGATCCACAGCCGGTGGTCGCGGGCGACCGGCGCGTAGTTGTCCATCCAGAGCCCGCCGTAGGGATCGCTCGCGTTGTCGTGATCGGCGGGCACCGCCCACGCGCAGGGCGACAGGATGATCTCCGCGCCCATCATGGCGAGCGCCCGGCTGACCGCCTGCCGGTCGGCGAAGGCGTCGGCGCAGATCATGATCCCGATTTTCCCGAAGGGCGTGTCGGCAACGCCGAGCCGGTCGCCCCGCGCGTAGAGCGGCTGGGCGATGTCGAGTTCGTTGAGCTTGCGGTGATGCAGCAAAATCTCGCCGCCGGGATCGGCGAGGATGGCGGCATTGAAAACGCGGTCGCCCGCGCGTTCGACCAATCCGGCGCAGACGTAGACTCATTGCCAAAAACAATGGCGGGAATCGGCAGCCCAAAGCGCGCTGGTTTGCTCTGCCTCAGATGAGGCTGAGCGTCGCGCCGCAAGTCCCTCTTGGGAGGGGATTTAGGGGTGGGTAGATGAAGTGTATAGCCCTTGATTTCAACGGATTGCAACAAGACCAGCGCTTGGCGTACCGATCCGCAGAGGTCGTCCGTTGCTCGCTGACCCACCCCGACCCCTCCCAGGAGGGGAGATTGGATTCGCGACGCCCGGATTGCGCGGCACCCTGTGGTTCGCAAGATATGGCGGGGTTCTAAAATAGGCGTAAATTTTTTGGGCAACCAGTTTAGAGGCGATGCGTGCGCGCCGCCTCGCGGATCGCCTCGCACGCCGCGCCGCCCTCGACGCGCATCTGGGCGAGCGCGAGCTTCATGCCCTCATTCTTTTCGCGGCCACCGTCAGCCACAGGCAATCGGTCCGGTTCACGAGCAGATCGCCGGCGTCGGCGGCATCGCCTTTGATCGCGGCGTCGGCGCGCTGGGATGTTTCCGGCTAGATTCATCGGGACCGGCGTGGAGCGCGATGATCCCGCTGAACGGCTTGGCGTCGGCGGCGCACTCGAGCGTCAGCGTGGCCTCGCCCTTGTCGTTGGCTCGGCGGGCGCGGCGGTCACGCCTTCGGGCAAGTCGCTCGCCCACACTTTGAGCTTCTCCGCGTAGCCGAAGCGCTTCGCCACCTTGGCTTTGACGTCGACCTTGCCGCCCGGCGCGACCTTCCACGCGCTGGCGAGCGCCTCGACCTCGAACGCCGGATCGCGGCGCGCGGCGGAAAGCCGGTATCCGTAGTCCGCGCCGCCCCGGCGATTGCGGTCGCGCACCTCCAGCGTGAACGCGCCGTCGGCGGGAGCCTTCCAATCGGCGGCGGCATCGTGTTGTTCTTTGGCGTCGAGATCGTCGAACTCCGCGAGCTGTTTGCCATCGGCGTCGAGGAGTCGCAAAACGGGATCGGTGAGGAAGCCGGCTTCCGCCGCGCGGGCTTCGAGCCGGAACCACTCGCCCGCTTTCGCCGCGATCCGGAAGCAATCGCGGTCGCCCTTCGCGCCGATCTGCCCGGCGACCTCGGCGGGCAGCTCCAGCGCCATCGCCTGCTCCGGCGCGTCGTTCGGCTCCGCTTCGGTGGGAATGTTAGGGTCGGCGGGCGGCGGTCCGGCAAGGCTGAGCCGCAGCCGATAGACCGCCGACTTCCCGCCGGTGAACCGGATGTTGGCCTGCGGCGGATAGGCGAAGGCGGAGAGCAGCAGCGTGTAGGTGCCGTCCGCCGGCGCGCGGAGGACGAGCCGCGGGTCCAACCCGACCGTCGTGCCATCGTGGTTGTAGGCGAGCTGCGCCCCGCGCGCATCGCGCAGGTGGAGCAGCGGGTCCATCGGCGAGTCGAGCGCGTAGCCGGCCACGGCGGCATCGACCGGAGCCTCGGCGGCAAGCGCCAGCGCGAACTGATCGATCTCGGCGGAGCCTTCGAGCCGGCCGTTGATGACCATGGGAAGCTGACCCGCGCCGATCGGGTCCTTCGCGTCGCCTTCCATGATCTCGCGATCCTCGCCGACCACGAAGACGCGCAGCGCGGAGGCTCCCTCCGCATTGAAGAACCGGACCAGCTTCGGTCCCGGCTCCGCCTCCGCCTTCGCCCTGACGGCGAACTTGCCCTTCTCGTCCTTTGGCGAAAACGCGAGCGCCGGATCGCTGACCCAGACCTGCGGCGGCCACGGGTCAAACGCGCCGCCCGCCTCGACCTCGATCTCCCCGCCACGCTGGACGCCGGCGGGGAATAGGTAATCGCACTTCGGCTCGGCGGCGAAGCTGGGCGCTGCCGCGAAGATGGCAAGAGTGAGGCTAGCTCTCATTGGTCACTCGGATGGATCGCGGCGCGGATGTCTTTCAAAAGAAGATACAGGTGGTTCGGGGCAACCGGTGAGGGTTCGAATCCGCATTTTTCGTAAAATGCCTTGGCCTCTTCGTCTTTCGCATGGACCACCACCGCGCGGCATCCAAAGTCCTCAGCTACCTTGTCGATCCGGAGAAGCGCGTCACGCATCAACGCCCGCCCCAATCCCTTTCCCCGCTCGCTAAGATCTACTGCGAGCCGGGCAACTAGAATGAGGGGGACCGGGTGTCGGGCCAGCCCTTTGGTCACCCGAGCAGGTGGCTCCTCGCATTCCGCAGAGGTAGCAGCCAAGCTGTAGTAGCCAATGACTTTCGAACCCCGGAGCGCCACGAACGTCTTTGCCGAACAGTTGGCGTGATTTTGCAGGGCAAACCGCCGTAGATAGTCATTCAGCGCAGGCACACCACAGTCGAACTGAGCCGTTTCGTGCGATTTGCCGATGGGTCCGCAGACTTTATTGGTATTATTTGGTGTGGTCCTAGGATCGGGATTTTTCACACCGCTAACCTAAAAATAATTGCGCTTTTTCGTCAATTTCGACGGGCACGAATGACCTTAGGAGCAGTTTGAAGGCTGGTCGCAGATCGAAAGTAGGGCTTTTAGACGATGGCTAGGCTTTGGAGGTGCCTCGAGCGCTTGGTGCAGCGAATCCCATTCTTGCTCGCTCAACCGAAACGGCGAATGGGGGACCAGATCGTTCAGCCCGGAATCGCCTTCAGCCGCATCGCCCGATTGGGCGCTGTCGGTGCGCCTGGTGCCATCGATCGCGCTGGCGACGATGAACTCCTTCATGCTCATGCCAAATTGCGCGGCGAGACCGGCGAGCTTGTGGTGGAGATCGTCGGGAAGGTCTAAGGTTACTCTGGTCATTGGCTTGATTTTAACGAGTGATACTAACACCGAAACATCGAGTTTTCTACCCCCGCAAAATCGCCGGATTCCTCACGCAAAGAGTTCGCTGATCCTCCGCCCGCCGTTGACCAGCCGCACCGGGCGGCCGTCCGCTTTGTGGAGGACCAGGTTCGGGTCGATGCCGAGCTTGGTGTAGAGCGAGACGGCGAAGTCCTCGGGCGAATAGATGTTGTCCGAGGCGTAGGCTCCGTCCCGGTCGGTGGCGCCGACGATCTGCCCGCCGGGGATGCCGGCTCCCGCCATCAGGACCGACATCGCGTGCGGCCAGTGGTCGCGCCCGCCCCGGCCGTTGATCTTCGGCGTCCTGCCGAACTCGCCCAGCGCGATGACCAGCGTGTTGTCGAGCGTGCCGCGCTCGTGCAGGTCGGTGATCAGGGCGGCCAAGCCCTGGTCGAGCGGCGGCATGTGCGACTTCAGCCCTTTGAAGATGTCGGCGTGGTGGTCCCAGCCGCCGTAGTAGCAGGTCACGAACGAGACGCCGACCTCGGTCAGGCGGCGCGCGAGCAGGAGCTGCTGGCCGAGCGTCGTGCGCCCGTAGCGCTCGCGAACCGCCGCCGGCTCCGCATTGATGTCGAACGCGGCCTGCGCCTGCGGCGAGGTGACGAGATCGATGCCCTGATGGTAGTAGCTGTCGAAGGCGAGCGTCGGGTCGTCGGCTTCGGCGTCGCGGATGCGGGCGAGGTTGTCGAGCGAGCGGCGCAGTTCGCGGCGCCCCCCGGCGCGCGCCTCGCTGATGTCCTTGGGCAATACGACATCGCGCACGCGGAAGCCGTCGCTGTTCGGGTTCCCCCCGATGATGAACGGCGCGTGCTCGGCACCGAGGAAATTCGGGCCGCCGGAGCGCGACTGGCGCGGCAGCGTGACGTAGGCGGGCAGCCCGCCCTGCGTGCCCCGGCGCGATGAGACGACCGAGCCGAACGACGGGTGGAACGAGACGAACGCGCCGCAGTTCACCGGCACCGGCGTCGGATAGCCGGTCATCATGTAGTGGTTGCCGCCGCCGTGATTCGGGTCCTTGTGGCAGATCGAGCGCACCACGGTGAACTTGTCCGCCGCCGCCGCGAGGTGCGGCACGCATTCGGAAAAGTGGACGCCGGGGATCTTCGTCGGGATCGTCTTGTAATCGCCGCGCACCTCGCCCGCCGCCTCCGGCTTCGGGTCAAAGCTCTCGTGGTGCGTCGGCCCGCCATCCAGCCACACCAAGATGCAGCGCACATCCTCCGGCTTCGCCTTCCCCGCCGCTGCCGCCGCCTGCGCGCGCATCCCCAAGATCTCGGTAAGCCCAAGCCCCGCCGCCGCCCCCAGCCCAAGCTGGATAAAATCGCGGCGGCCGCAGCCGTTGCAGTTGGTGTGAAAGTTCGGGCGCAAGGCGCAGTGGGGTTTGGTTCGAGTGCGGAGAGCGTAGCTTAAGTCATTCTACACGAGGAACGGAAGCGATCTTTCTGGTTTGCTGGGGTTGGCGGCGCCGCCCTTTTCCCATCAGGGAGTGATTGAGCTGAACCTCTTTGGGAGACTTGTACCATTCACCCATCTTGCCATTCCTCGTTTCCTCTGCGAATGCTCCGTCGATCTTTTGTGATGCAATTCAAAATCCACAAACCAAGACCGCCTGTTACGGAGGCGGACGTCAAAGCCTTTGAGCAGCGTCACTCCGTGGTGCTTCCAAAGCCCTATCGAGACTTTCTGTTGGTGGTAAATGGCGGCATGCCGTTCCCCATGCACGTGGTTAAAGGTTTTGGATTCTGCCCTTTTGATTTTTATTCTCTCAATCATCGTCCCTACGGACTTGAATCCCTGTGCATCTCCTCGGATTGGGAGGAAGCCTACGAAAACGGATATCTCGAAATCGCGCGGGATCCGGGCGGGTCCCACTTTTTTATCTCAACGAGAGGCGACGATGTTGGGGAAGTCTTTTTTCTTGATCGAGAAGTGCTTTTAAGAGAGTCGGACGAACCCATTAGGGTCGCAAGATCGTTCGATGCGTTTCTCGATTCGCTCGAGCCAATCAGGGATGAAGACTAACCAGCGCCCGCGCGCTCTTAAAGCAATCCAATCTACTTCGCCGATCCTGCCCCCTAGCAGCCTGGTGAAAAACCCTTCGCGCCCGCCGAAATCTCGGTAGTGTTAAAGATGTTTGAACACCGCGACGCCAACCGGCCCGAGCAGGGCGAATTCTGGGGGGAGAGCAGCCGGCTTCCCGCCGCGAAATCGGGCGGGTTCTACCGGCGGCTGGGAGAGACGCTCGCGGCCATCGGCTTTGCCGAGAAGGTGCGCGAGGCCTGCCTGCCCGCCTACCGGGACGCTGCGGCGGGCGGGCGTCCGGGGATCGACCCGGCGGTCTACTTCAAGATGCTGATGGTGGGGTTCTTCAAGAACTTGGGCAGCGCGCGGGCGATCGCCGCGCGGTGCGAGGACAGCCTGTCGGTGCGCGCCGTCCTCGGCTATGGGCTGGGCGAGGGCACGCCCGACCTCTCCCTGCTCATGCGCGCGCTCACCGGCTGCGGCGCCGCCAAGCTGAGGGTCGCGCTGCCCGCCCGCGCCCTGGAAACGGACTCCACCCCCGCCGCAAGCGCCCTAGCCGCCTCGCGCGCCGGCTGCTAGCCGCCCTGCTTCCAAAAAACTCCCATTCGCTACCTCCCGCCCAGATAGAGAAATAGCCGGCCAAAAATCCCCCAAGATGGAAAATCAGCCCTTTTTCAACAGGCTGCTAGGGCTGCTGAAAGCAGTATCGTAAAACGCGAATACATTCTGCAAAATCCCTGCGATCACAACTCGTCGAGCGGGCGGCGGATTGGCGTTTTGTATTTCATCCTGAAACGAGCAACGCACTTGAATAACTGAGTCTGCGGAGCGGGCGGCGGTTTAGGGGATGCTTTTATCTGCGGTCCACCACGCGTTCGCCCCTGTCCACGGCGAAGTCGGAGAAGACGAAGCCGGATTTCTTTTGGGCGTCGGGATGGGCGCTTGCTGCTTGTTCGCGTGCGATACCCCGGCTAATAGGCTTCGCTGTGCCAAGATCCCCCGCCAAACCCAAGAAGCCCTCGCGCCGCCGCCAACGCGGCGCGGTTTCGGCGGCTGGGCAGTGGCTGGTCTATGGGCTGTTTCGCGCGGTCGAGTCCGGCTTGCGGCTGCTGCCGCTGGGGGCGTGCTGGCGGCTTGGCAATGCGGCGGGATTCGCGGTGTGGCTCGCCTTGCCCGGATACCGGCGGCTCGCCCGGCGCAATCTGGAAATCGCATTCGGCGATGAGATGGACGAACGCGGGCGGCGCCGGCTCGTCCGCCGCCACTTCTGCCTGCTGGGCGCGAACTTCGCCTCCGCCATCCGGCTGCCGTATCTGCCGCCGGAGAAGGTGGATGCCCGCATCGAGATCGAAGGCGCCGAGCGATTGGATGCGGTCGCGGCGGCGGGCGGCGGGATGGTCTGCATGATCTCGCATCTCGGCTGCTGGGAATTGCTCGCGCAGTTCTTCGAGCGCCGCATCGGGATGAAGGCGGGCACGCTGTTTCAGCCGCTGGGCAACCGGTGGCTGGACGCGCATGTCCGCCGCCAGCGGGCGGCGCGCGGCACCGCCTTGTTCGACCGCAGCACCGGGGTGGCCGGACCGCTGGCGCATCTGCGCGAGGGCGGGGCGCTCGGCATCCTGATGGACCAGCACGCCGGCGACAAAGGCGTCTGGTGCCCGCTCTTCGGTAGGCTCGCCTCGACCACCAACCTGCCCGCCTTGCTCGCCGCCCGGAGCGGCGCGACCATCGTGCCGTTCGCCGTGTTTTCGTCCGGGCCGGCGCGCTGGCGCATGGTGGTGGAGGAACCCGTGGCGCCCGATGCGGAGCCGGATGCCGCCGCGATGACCGCTCGGCTGAACCGGGTTTTGGAGGCGCAGATCCGGCGTTCGCCCGCCGATTGGTTCTGGGTGCACGACCGGTGGAAGACGCCGAGGCCCGCGTTCTTGCTCGAGCGCTATCGGCGCGGCGTGGTCCTGCCGCCGGGCGGCGCGGCGCAGCTCAAGCCGTTCCGCCTCCTGGTGCGCTCGCCCAACTGGCTGGGCGATGCCTGCATGGCGCTGCCCGCCGTGCGCGCGATCAAAGCGGGGCGCCCCGACGCGCGCGTCACCGTGCTTTGCCCGGACAAGATCGCCGACCTGTGGCGCGCCATGCCCGAGGTCGATGCGGTCATCGGCAAAGGTGCCAAAGACTCGCCGTTTAGAGTCGCCGCCGCGCTGCGGAAGGCGGGTCGCTTTGACGCCGCCATCCTGCTGCCCAATTCGGTGCGCTCCGCGCTGGAAGTCTGGCTCGCCCGCATCCCGCGCATCGCCGCCTTCCCCGGGCATAACCGCCGCTGGCTGGTGGATCAGATCGTGCCGGAGGCGAAAGAAAAAATCCGCGTCAAGGAACACCACGCCAAGCGATACCTGCGCATCGCCCAGCGCCTCGGGGCGGAGGTCGATCTCGCCGCCGAATTGCCGATGCCCGCCCGGCACGAGCCGCCTGAGGAAGGCGAGATCCGGATCGGGTTGTGCGCCGGAGCGGAATACGGCCCGGCGAAGCGCTGGCCGCTCGACCGGTTCGCCGCCGCCGCCCGGCAAGTCAGCGCGCAGGTGCCAGCCGCGAGGTGGATCCTCGTCGGCGCGCCGAAGGAGGCTCCGCTGGGCGAGGAATTGGCGGGCATGTTAGGATCGGGCGCGCCGCACGAGAACCTGGTCGGCAAAACGAGCCTCGCCGAATTGATCGCCGAGTTGAAGCGCTGCCGCCTCGTCTTGACCAACGACACCGGCACCATGCACCTCGCCGCCGCGCTCGGCATCCCGACTGTCTCGCTCGTCCTCTCCACCGAACACACGCTGACCGGCCCGCTGGGAGCCGGGCACCGCATCCTCCGCCACAAAGTCGAATGCAGCCCGTGCTTCCGCCGCGAGTGCCCGATCGATTTCCCCTGCGCCACCGGCATCGCGCCCGGGCAGGCGTCGGCGGCGGTGCTGGAGTTGCTGGGGCAGGGGGTCGAGCGCTGTTGACGCGCGATTCGTCGGGGTGGCGGAACCCGCCGCCTGTGCGGGGAATAGGCGCTTGCCGGGGGCAAGAACGGCTTGCCAAGGAAGTCTGATTCTCCGTAGAATCCGATCATGGAAATTTGCGAAACACAATCTTCCAAGAACTGACATGACGCGCCTCCTCATCACTTCAGCCGGGGGTGGGACGACAAATAATCTGATCCGCGGCTTGAGGGCGGCGGGAAAGGATTACTATGTCGTTGGGACGAATATCGATAGAACTTATCTTAGCCGGGTCTTTGGCAGAGCGAAACTACCTGGTCCCGAGAGCCGACGAGGGAGAGAGGTATCTCGAAGCCCTCCGCAGGATCATCGATCGCGAGCAAATCGATGTCTTGATCCCAAACAACGACCTCGAGGTTCCGGTCATCGCCGACGCGAGGGAGACGCTGAACGCTCGCACCCTGTTGCCGTCATCGGCGACCATCCGCCGCTGCCAAGATAAATTTGCGCTCCATCAGTTTCTTGCCGGAAACGGACTGTCGACCTCAGAGACGCATCCCATCCGAGAACTCGGTGAGGTCGATGCGGCGATCGGCAGGTTTCCACCCGGCGCAACGCTTTGGTGCCGGATGCGGCGTGGCAATGGATCAAAGGGGGCGCTCCCGGTGAAAACCGCCGAGCAGGCCATCGCCTGGATAAAATATTGGAACGAGATGCGGGGCGTGCCCATCGATTCTTTCACCTTGGGCGAATACCTCCCCGGCCGGGACTTCGCCTTCCAAAGCCTGTGGCATCATGGCAAGCTCGTTATCGCGAAGACCTGCGAGCGCCTGGAGTATCTCTATGCTGGCTTTATGCCTAGCGGCACTTCTTCCACACCAAGGGTTGGCAGGCTCACTGCGAACGAGGAGGTCAATGATGCTTGCGTGAGGGCTATCTCAGCCCTGGATCCGGACGCGTCCGGCATGTTCTGCGTAGATCTCAAAGAAAATGAGCAGGGCGTCCCGATCATCACGGAGATCAATGTCGGGCGCTTCTTTCAGATATCCGAGGCTTTTAACACCGTCGGAGAATACAACATGGCAGAACTCTTTGTTCGGCTTAGCCTGCGGAGAATCGGTGGCGCTGCCCGATCAAGCGCGATATTCGGATATCGGAGAGAAGCCGATCTACCTGCTGCGGGACACGGATCGCTCTCCGATTGTTATCGGGGAAGAAGAAATGGACAGGCGCTGCCTGCGCCTCTGACATCCCTCCGATGTTTCGCCTTGCCCGACAGGCACCCGGAGGCTGGACTATCTAAATCATCCGACCAACTCAGAATTACGACATGAGAGATCCAAACAACGTTTTTCACCTCGCCATCCCATGCCGCGACCTTCAGGAGGCGAAGGGGTTTTACGTGGATGGGCTGGGCTGCCGCCTCGCCCGGGAATACGACGACCGAATCACGCTCGATTTCTTCGGGGACCAGTTGGTCCTCCATCTGGCTCCGGATGAGATTGACCCCGATCCGAAGATGTATCCCCGCCACTTCGGGGCGACCTTCTGCCGAAAAGAGGAGTTTGATAGCCTTCTCGCGACGGCTCGCGAGAGGAATCTCCGCTTCTTCCAAGAGCTGAACACGAGGTTTGGCGGGTTGAGGGAGGAGCATTTCACCTTTTTCCTCATCGATCCGTCCAACAATCTCCTCGAGTTCAAATTCTACCATGATCCGGAGATGATCTATTAGTCTTCGGGCTGGTCTATGGTCTAACTTGGCAATTTATACAAAACCCAAGACCTCCTCTGCCTGGAAATATAGTTCTGTGAAATGATGCCGATGATAAGGCAGGGGCTGGACGCCGCCATTCCGGTTGGGCTACCCGCAATGTCTTAAGGCATGGCGGGGATCCAAGCTAGGCGGAGATCTCTTTGGCAATTGGCCTAAAAGCGAGGGCATCCTCTCGACGAACCTGAAATCGTAGTGGCATGGGAATACTTGGGGCGAACAATCTTGTCATTTGAAAGGATGCTCGAAATCGCCCAGGGCTATCTCGCCAGACCTTGGGGTGGCGAAACATGTCCAAGCCGCTTCGGCAAGGGAAAAGGGAGCGGTGTTCGCCGGTGCCGGGAGGGGCGAATCTGGCAGCCCTCGGGGGTGGTTGGGCGCTTGGTTCGGGCTGCAAACGTTGGGATTGAACGAAGCCCGATCCCCGCCACGTATCGGGGACCATGAATTCGCGCCCCTGCCCCGCCCGTTCCGTAGCCGCTGCGACGCCGCCTTGCTCGGCGCCGCGCTGATGCCTGCCGCCCTCGCCGCCGATGGCTATGAGGTCGTGCCGCTCGACTTGTTCGCCGCCGACGGCGATCTGGAGGTCACGCTGTGGGCGCAGTCGCCGATGTTGCTCAACCCGACGAACATGGACATCGATAAGGACGGGCGGATCTGGGTGGCGGAGGGCGTCAACTATCGGCGGCACGGCAACCGGCGGCCGGAGGGCGACCGGATCATGGTGCTGGAAGACACCGACGGGGACGGCAAGGCGGACGCGTCGCATGTCTTCGTGCAGGAGGAATTCCTGACCGCGCCGCTGGGCGTGGCCGTTTTGGATAACAAGGTGGTCGTCTCGATGACGCCGGATCTCATCGTCTATACCGATGTGGACCGCGATTTGAAATTCGATCCGGCGGTGGACAAGCGCGAGGTCCTGCTGACCGGCTTCAACAACAAACAGCACGACCACACGCTGCACAGCGTGACGGCGGGACCGGACGGGCGCTGGTATTTCAACCACGGAAACTGCGGCGCGGTCTTCACCGACAAGTCGGGCAAAACCTTCCGGCTGGGCAGCGCCTACCAGAACCAGGGCGTCGCCGGGCAGAAGAGCGACGACGGCCACGTCTATATCGGGGCGGGTGCCTACCGGATGAATCCGGACGGCACGGGCGTGCAGTGCATCGGGCACAACTTCCGCAACAGCTACGAGCAGACCGTCACGTCGTTCGGCGATGTCTTTCAGAACGACAACGACGACCCGCCGGCCTGCCGCGTCGCCTTCCTGCTGGAGTTCGGCAACGCGGGGTTTTGCTCCGCCGACGGGAAGCGTGCGTGGAAGGCGGACATGCGCCCCGGGCAGACCACGGCGGTCGCCGAGTGGCGGCAGGAGGATCCCGGCACGATGCCGGCGGGCGATGTCTATGGCGGCGGCTCGCCGACGGGCATCTGCTACTATGAAGGCGGCGCGCTGGGCGATGGCTACGCCGGCGGTCTGCTCCTGAGCTGCGAGCCGGCGCGCAACACCGTCTTTGGCTACAAACCGGTGCCGGACGGCGCGGGCTATAAGCTCGAGCGGTTCGATTTCCTCACCACGAATGCGGTCGGCGAGTTCGCCGGGGCGGACTTCAAAGGCGGCAAGGTCAACCGCGACGACATCAAAACGCTCTTCCGGCCGTCGGATGTCGCCGTCGGTCCCGATGGCGCGATCTATGTGGCGGATTGGTATGACCCGCGCGTCGGCGGGCACGCCGACCTGGACGACACCTTGTCCGGGGCGATCTACCGGATCGCGCCGAAAGGCTTCAAACCGAGCGCGCCGAAGATCGACGCGTCATCGACCGAGGGGCAGATCGCCGCCTTGAAAAGCCACGCGGTCAACGTCCGCAACATCGGGTTCGCCGCGCTGAAGGCGCAGGGCGCGAAGGCGATCCCGGCGGTCAAGCCGCTGCTCCTCGACGCGAATCCGTTCGTGCGCGGCCGCGCGATCTTCCTGCTGGCGCAGCTCGGACCCGAGGGCATCGCGGCGGTCGAGGCGCTGCTCCCCAATCGCGACCCGATGGTCCGGCTCGCCGCGTTCCGCGCGTTGCGGCGCGAGGGCAGCAACGTCGTTGCCCACGCCGAGAAGATGGCGGCGGATGAATCGCCCGCGCTGCGGCGGGAGGCGGCGCTCGCCATGCGCGACGTGCCCGCCGCGCAGGCGCTGCCCGTCCTGGAGGCGGTCGCCGCGAAGTTCGGCGGCGAGGACCGCTGGTATCTCGACGCGATCGGGATCGGAGCCTCGGGCAAGGAGGCGGACTTGTTCGCCTCGCTCAGCCGACTGATGGGCGGCTCCGATCCGCTCAAGTGGTCGCCCGCCTTCGCCAAGATCGCCTGGCGGCTCACCCCGGATGCCGCGACCGCCGCGTTCGCCAAACGCGCCGTCTCGCCCGCGCTCTCGGCGGCGGAGCGCAAGGCGAGCCGTCACCGCGCTCGCCTTCATCGGGACCAAGGAGGCGGCGATGGGCGTGCTCGAAGCGGCGGGTAGCGACGGTCCCGCCAAGGCGGAGGCGCTCTGGTGGTGCCTGACCCGCGGCGGCGGCGACTGGCAGAAATTCGGCATCGAAGGCGAACTCAAAGCCCGCGGCATCTACGATCCCGCCAAGGTCGAGCTGGTCGAGATCGTCAGCCCCGAGCCGCCGAAGAGCACGCTGCCGCCCGCCGCGGAGATCGCCAACCTCAAAGGCGATCCCGCCAAGGGCAAGGTCGCCGCCGCACGCTGCGTGATGTGCCACCGCCTCGGCGACACCGGCATCGATGTGGGCCCGCCGCTCGCCGGCTGGGCGAACACGCAGACCCACGAGGTCGTCGTCCGCTCGATCCTCGATCCCTCCGCCGACATCGCCCACGGGTTTGACGCCTACCGGATCAAGACGAAGGACGGCATCGAGATCGACGGCCTGCTCCTCAGCGACGGGAACCCGACCATGATCCTGAGCATGGGCGGCAAAACGCAGACCGTGCCGAAAGGGCGGGTCGCCTCCCAGAAAAAGCTCGGCCGCTCGCTCATGATGACCCCGGAGCAGCTCGCCCTCACCGCCCAAGACATCGCCGACATCGCGGCGTATTTGAAGACGCTCTAGCCGAAGCCGAGAAATCTGGCCAGCTTTCTGAAATAGTTATGACCGAGTGGAAGGAGGCTTCGGTGTGATCGCCGCCGCCCTCTCCATTGGTGCGGATAAAGGCGCGGCAGTCTGCGCCCTAGGATCGGGCTATCGGGTCAAGCCCCAGCGCATCATCCGCTCGGCGTCGTCCCAGATGTATTTGGTTTTGGTGCCGAGTTGGACGAGGAGGACTTCGCGGCCGCCGGAGCGCATGGTCGAGACGAGGCAGCGGCCGGCGGCGGAGGTGTAGCCGGTCTTTAGCCCGGTGCAGCCGGGCAGGCGCTCGAGCAATTTGTTGGTCGATTCGACGCGGGTCGCCCGCCCGTCGGCGTGGCGAAATGTCATTTCGCGGGTGGCGGCGGCTTGGCGGATGACCGGGTTTTGGTAGGCGCGGAAGGCGATGCGCGCCATGTCGCGGGCGTTCGAATACTGGCCGGAGACGGTCAGCCCATGCGGGTTGGCAAAGTGGGAGCGCATCGCGCCGAGTTCGCGGGCGCGGCGGTTCATCTTGGCGGAGAAAGCGGGGATGCTTCCGGCGTTGTCCCGCGCCAGCGCCATGGCGGCGTCGTTCGCGCTTTTGATCATCATGGGGACAAGGAGGTCGCGCCGCGCATAGCGGTGCCCGCTCTTCAGATATAGCTTCGACGGCTCGACGCGGGTGTCCGCATACGCGACGGTCAACTGGCGGCTCAGGTTGCCTTCCTCCGCGATGATCAGGGCGGTGAGCAGCTTCTGCGTGCTCGCCGGCGCGCGGCTTTCCTCCGCGTTTTTCTGGTAAAGCGTGCGGCCGGTGCGGGCATCGATCATGATGGCGGAATCGGCGTAGATCGCCGGAGCGCTGCTGGGGAAGGGCGCCGCGCCGCTCGCCCCCGGCATCGGCGAGGCAGGGAATCCGGCGGAGGCGGCGGGCGGTGCCGGTGCGGTGGGCGGCGGCGCGTATTGGGGCGGCGCAAACGAATTGCCGCCGCCGAGATATTGGGTGCCGCCGGCACCCTGGTGCCGGTAGTTGACGGCGGCAGCGGGCTGCGGCGGCGACGACTGGCAGGCGGCCAGCGCCGCGCAGGCGATGAGTGAGAAGAAGGAAAAGAGGGTCCGGGGCTGCATGGCGCATACCTAGACGAAGCCGCCGCGATGTCGAATCTCTCAGCGGTTTTTAAACGGGCGGCGCTCTTTCTCCGGCTCCGGCGGCGGCGGCGCGAACTCGACAGCTCCCTCGCCGAGCTCGATGCCGGTGGGCGGAAGCGTCTCGAGCGAAGCGGGATCTGGGACGGTCGCCGGATTGGCGAGGACGGCGCGGGGAACCGGACCGGCGGGCAATCCGACCGCGATCCAGCCGGGCGTCTCCGGCGTTCCAGCGGCGGCAAATTCGTAGCGCAGCGGCGCGGCGGCGGTGGTAGCGGTGGCGGCGGCGGGATCTGGGGGGCGGCGCTTCGCCTCCGGGCGAGGCGCGTTCTTGGGAGCCTAGATCGCCTCGGGGCAAGTCGGCGGGCAGGGGCGATCCGGCTTTTTCGGCGGAAAGCGCGAGGCTGACCGATCCGCCGCGCCGGTCCACGCCGCCCCGCCCGGCCAGCGTGACCGCGCCGGACCGCGCCTTAAGCGACGCGATCTCGATCTGCGCGCCGCCTTCTGCCGCCGAGAATTCGGCTTCGGCGACCCACGGCGGCGGAGCCTCGGATTGGTCCGGAAAGGCGGCGGTGAGCAGCGGGACCGCCGCGCCAAACCAGGGCACCGATTCCAGGGTTGCCGACTTGAACACGGCGGTGCCGCTCGCCTCGGCGCTCCCTGGATCGAGCCACCAGCCGCGGACCCGCGTTTCGGCATCGAATTTCGCCCTGCCGATGCCTTCGGCTCCCAGCCCGCCGGTCCCGAATGCCTTTGCTGCGGGAGAGCGCCAAGGCTTCCTCGGGGTTGGCGCCGGTGATCGCGAGCGTCGCGGTGTAGGGAAGCCGCGCCCGCGCGACAGGATGAAATCGCCCTCGCCGCGATTGCGCCGCCCAGCGCCTGCCCGCGCGCGGCGATGCCCAAGGCGACGCCGTCGAGGTCGATGACCGCCTCGAATCCGTCGATGGCGAGCGGCTCCGCGCCGCCGTGGATGAGCGTCCGGTTCTGCGCCATGAGCGTGGCAGAGATCCGGTCCGGCGCGCGGTCGTCCAGCGAGAGGAGACCCGAACCGCGCGACAGCGGCGGGTGGACGCCGAAATCGACGCGGGCGATCTCCGCCGCCAGCTCCGGGTTCATCGGCCGCATGAAATCGGCGGGGAAGATCTCCGCCTCCCACCGGTCGATGGCCAGCGTGTCGTCCGCCTCGCGATAGGCGAGGCGGGCGGCGCGGGCGGTGCCCTCCGGCAACTCGGCGTATGGATGGTCCAACGCGATCTCGCCCGGCGCGAGGCGGAGCTTTGCCTCCAGCCGCCCGATCTGATAGTCGCCGAGCGAAAAGTCGCGGAGGTCGAATTCTCCGTCGGCGGCGATCGGGGCGGTTCCGAGCGGACCGGTGCCGCCGCCGCGCAAATCGATGCGGAAGGTCGAGTCCGAACCAGCCTCCAGGTCGGCGAGCAGGGTGCCGAGCCGGCTGCCGGCGGCAAAGGGCGCAAACGCGGACGGATCCATCCGCGCCTTCGCCTCGAACCGGAGCGACTCGCCATCGTAGAGCGCCTGCCCGGTCGCCCCGCCGCTGTCGTGCTCGAGCGCCGCATTGCGCAAAAAGAACCGGCGCCCCGCCGCGCTGAAATCCGCCCGAAACGCATCGAAGACGATGCCGCGGGTCAGGAACTTCCGCGCGTCAACCCGCCCGATCAGCTTCACCGGCCAGTCGTCCGGCTTCCAAGCGCCGTTCAGATCGACGGTGCCCTCGGCGGTGATGTCCGGCGGCTCGTAGAAGATGACCTCGCCCAGCCGCGGCTCGTCCATCGCCTCGCGGATCAGCCGCGGCAGGTCGATGGTCGAGCGGAACCGGACGGTGGCGGCGCGGCCGTCGGCGCTCAGCTCGGCGGAGCCTTTGAATTCGCCGGCCTCGTCCTTGGCGGTGAGATGGCGGATGCCGAAGCGCCCGGCGTCGAATTCTGCCAGCGCGTCGAACTCGCCGCAGCGCCAGCCTTCGTAGCGGAACGGCCCGCTGCTCAGCCGGGCGATGGCGCGGAGGTCCTTCCGCTCGGCGAGGTCGCCGTAGAGTTCGAGGTCGAGCCGGGGCTGGCTGCCGCGCTCGTATTCCATGCGTTTGAGGACGCGGACGACGCCTTTGATCGCCTCGACCGCCTCCGGCGTCAGGTCCCAGCCTTTTAACGCACGCGCCACCTTTTCGCCGGGCTGCGGCGGCTTGGGGTCGGATTCCTCGCCATTCTTGGCGCGCTTGGGCTGGAAGACCGATCCCGCCAGGCTGACGTTGATCCCGTAGAGGTCGCCTTCTGCGGAGCGGAACTCGATGCGGTCCTCCGGCAGCAGGATGCGCGCGTTGACCCGGCGGATCTCGACGCGGCCCGCGCTCTTGTCTTCCGGGTCGAGCGGCAGCCACACGTCGGCGTCGGCGATGGTCAGCTCGTTGATGAAGAGCTCTCCCTTGGCGACGCGCGCCGAGTCGATGTCGAGCGCCATCTGGCTGATCGAGGCGAGCAGCCGCTCGTGGTCCTTGTCCTCGTAAACGCGGAGGTCGCGCGCGACCAGACCCTCCAGCGGATCGATGGTTAGCTTCCCGATGGTGGCCTCGATCCCGTGGGCGGCGAACTCCTCTTTGATGAGCGTGCGCCAGCGGCGGGTGAAGCCCTTGTCATACGCATAGATCGCCGCCCACACGCCGAACGACAGCCCTAGGAAGGCGAGGGCGGCTACGATGAGCGTCTTGCGGCGTGGGCGTTTCAAGGTGCCCCCAAGATGCCCCGGATTCCGGCTGGCTGCATGGGGTTTCTCGCGCTGCCGGTCCGCGCGCTACAATAACTGCCGCCGCTTCACGTTGAGGTATTGGCTGACGACCTCGGCGGTCAGCGATCCCGCCTTCGGCGTGGCGAACCCGATGTTCTGCTGCCCGAGCCGCTTGCCGACCTCCAGCAATTCCTGCCACAGAAAATGCCCGCCCAGTTCGGCGTGGAGATCGGCGGGGACCCCGCTTTCCGCCGCGGCGGCGGAGAAGAGCGGGCGCGCGTTCTCCGGCTGCACCATGTTGACCAGCACGACGTGATGCCGGGAGATGAGGCGCGCGGCCTCGGTGAAGGCCTCGGCGGTCAGCGGGTCGCTGAGGTCGGTCAAAACGATGAGCAGCGCGCGGCGGGTGAGGTGCGTTTTGAAAAACATGAACGCCTCCTCGAAATCGGGCGACTTGGGCAGCGGCTCGAGCGCGTAGATCGCCTCGCGGCACGCGTTGTAGTGCGCCTTGCCGCTGCCCGCCCGGATGAAGGCGTCGGCGCGGTCGGCGAAGGAGGCGAGCCCGAAGTGGTCGCCCTGGGTCTCTGCCGCCAGCCCCATGGCGAGCGCGCATTGCAGGAAGCGCTCGAGCTGGGTGGTCACGACCGCGGATTGGGTTCCGGATGCCGCCAGTTCCTCCGGCAGGTGGATCGGGCGGGCGGCGAGCCGCGAGTGATCGATGGCGACATACACTTCTTGGGTGCGTTCGATCTGATACATCTTGGTGACCGGATAGCCGCGCTTCGCCGTCGCCTTCCAATAGATGTCGGAATAATCGTCGCCGGGCTGGTATTCGCGGAGCTGCTCGAAGTCGCGCCCTTTGCCCACCTGCCGCACCGCGTGCAACCCGGCGTCGCCACGCCGGAGGAAGAGCGCCGCCAGCGCGCGCCGGTCGGCGGCCAGGCTCGGGAAGATGCGCGCCTCGCAATCGGCGGCGGCCACTCCGCGGCAGTCCCACAGCCCGAGCGGCGACCGGCATTCGGCATAGACCGCGCCGATGCGGAATCGCCCGCGCCGCAGCGCCTGCGCCGCCATCACGCCGCGCGCCGGCTTGCCCGCCGCCGGAGCCTCGATGCCGACCGCCTCGGATTCGGCGGCGAATGCCTCGCCCCAGCGCAGCGCGAGCCGGAGCGGAGGCGCGCCAGGCATGTCGGGCGGGTCGGCGGTGACGGCGACGGGCAGTTCGATCAGGCGCCCTTTCGTCGCCCGCGCCGAGTCCGGCAGCTCGGCGGAAAACGCCCCGATCCGCCGCCGCCCCCGTACCAGATCGACCGCCGCCACCACGCCGGTGGCGAGCGCGATCCCGATGCCAGGCAAAAGCCACGTCTCGCGATAGAATGCCAGCGTCAACGCCGGGGCAACCGCCAGCGCCGCCAGCCAGAGCAGGCGTCGGGAGGGCGCGGGCGTCCTGGGAGAAAATCGGGGCATCTCATATCAACCTACACCGCGGCTACCGCGCCGCCTTCCCGTAAATCTCCATCTCGTGGATCGACCAGAACAGGCCGTTGACGCTGCCGGTCTGGGTGATGCGGAGGAATTTGGCGGTCTGGTTGGGGAAGCCGATGTCGGTGACCGGGTCGATGCCGGTGCCGGCGGCGACGGGGTCGGACCATGATTGGCCGTCGGCGGAGAGGCGGACTTCGTATCCGCGCGGGTAGTCGCGGTTGGAGTTCCGGGTGTCGAGGACGATGCGGTTGAGGTTGCACGGCTCGGGCAGTTCGACCTGGAACCACATGCCGGGTTCCTGCGAGGCTCCGGTGTCCCAGCGGCTGCCCGCATTGCCATCGACCGCCGCGCGGCAGCCCTCCGCCCTGTGCGAGGCGGCGAACTTCCAGTCCGCCTGGTTCGCCAGCTTGGGCGGCTCGAGCGCCTCTAGCTCTGGCTCGGTCCACGGCGTGGTGCGGTCGGCGTGGGCGGCGCGGATCTTGGCGACGTAGCCGGGCTCGATGGCACCGCCTTTGTTGCCAAAGCTATTGCGGACATAGGTGGCGGCGGCGGAGACCCAATCGTCGTCGTTGGTGCCCATCGGGGCCATCACGTTCGGGTAATTCTTGCCCTCGAGCGGTCCGAGCATACCGTGCAGGATGACGCGGACGAGCGTGCCGCCGCTGCCCAGCACGCGCGGCGATCCGGCGAGGTTCGGAGCCATCATCTGGCCGGGTTCGCCGCCGGGGAAGGGCATGCCTTTGCCATCCGGTCCGTGGCAGGTGAAGCAAAGCTGGTTGTAGATCATCTCGCCCTGCTCCATCGCCTTGCCGAAGGCGGCATCCCGGCGGCGCTGCTCGGCTTGGCGCTTGCGCTGCTCCGCCAAGGCCGCGCGCTGGGCGGCGATCGCCCTGAACGCATCGGTGTCGCCGAACCGCGCGACCAGCTTGTCGGCGGCGGCGTGCAGGGCGGGCGATTCGGCGGCGGCGAAGGCGATCGAGTTGACCGCCTGGATCGCGACCTCGGCATCGCGTTCGTTGCCCAGGCGCGCGACCTTCGCCGCCACGGCGCCCTCGGGCTTGGCGAGGAACGGCTCGCTCACCCGGACCGCCTGCGCGCGGACCAGCGCGTTTTCGTCCCCTAACAGATCCACCAAAAGCGACTCGCTGACGCGCCCCATGCCTTCGAGCGTCCACAGCGCGTGGATGCGGCCGTGGGTCGAGGGACCCCGGCGGGCGAGCTGCTCGAGGTGCGGGGCGATCTGGTCGTGTTCCTTTTTGCGCAAAACGATGAGCTTTTGCGCGGTGTCGCGCCACCAGCCATTCGGGTGCGAGAGGTGGGCGAGCAGGTTGATCGCGCCTTCCTTCAGCATCTGCGGCTTCGGTCCCGGCTTGAATGACCGGTGGACCAACCGGTAGATCCGCCCGCGCCCGAAATTTTTGTCCAGCCCCCACTTTTGCACCACCGGGCGCAGGTAGCTGCCCGGCGCGACCCAGTTGCCCTGCTGGATGATCCCGCGGTGCATGTCCGCGATGTAGAGGCAGCCGTCCGGTCCGGTCGCGGTGTTGACCGGGCGGAAGTTGACGTCCCGCGTGCGGATGAATTCGGATTCTGGATAGGCGTTGCTCAGATAGGTTTTCCCGTCTTGGCGCGCGACCTTGGCCCGCCGGATCAGGCGCCCGACCGGCTCGGGGATGATGAGGTCGCCATAGAGGTCGTGGGGCAGTCGGTCGCCGCGATAGATGCTCTGCCCGGCGCAGCCGGTGAAGGCATTGACCCCGCCATTCGGTCCCACGCGCCCCTTGCCGCCCTGCACGTCGGGCACCTCGGCGATCGGATAGACGCGGCGGAAGTCCGGCTCGGTCTGGTTCGGGTAATCGATCATCCCGTATTGCGGCGGCTGCTGAAAATAAAACGCCGGGTTCTCGCCGCCGCCGGTCGAGTAGTAGAGCCGCCCGGCGTCGTCTTGCGTCAGCCCCCACTGGCCGCCGCCGCGGGGCAGTGCCTCTTTGAGGAATGTCTCGCCGTCAAAGCGATAGCGGACCGCCTCGTAGGTGAGGTAGAGCCAGTTATCCAGCGCCCAGATCAAGCCGCTCGGCTGGTGCTCCATGTTCCCGCCGCGCGGCCCGCCTTCGAAGACCTTCACCTGCTCGTCCGCCTTCCCGTCCCTATCCGTGTCGCGATACGTCCACAGATCCAGCGTGTCCGTCGTCCCGACCATCAGCCGGTCGTCCAGCGGCAGGATCATGCGGGGCAAAACGATGTTGTCGATAAAGACGGAATGCTTCTCGTAAACGCCGTCGCCATCCGCATCCTCGTGCCGCGAGATCTGGCTGATCGGCTCCCGCTCGCCGGTCGCATCGATATCCTGCATATACGTCCGCATCTCCGCCACGTAGAGCACGCCGTTGCCGTCCCATGCCATCGCCACCGGCTCCCGGATCTCCGGCTCGCTCAGCACGAGCTGCAATTCATAGCCTTCCGGCACCTCGATCGATTTCAGCGCCTCTTCCTTCGACAGAAAGCCCTGCTGATAGACCGTGTCGCCCGGCTCGGCAAAGGCGGGCGCATAGGCAAAGACCAGCGAAGCGGCGGCGGCGGCGAAAGTGAGCCGGGTGGGGGAGAGATCGTGGTTCATGGGGCGTATCGAGAGAGTGACTACGTTAGGCGGCGGGCGGATCGATCAAGTGTAGGATGGATGGTGGATTGGGCTTTCGCTCCGCCTGCCGGTACGCGGGCTTGAAGAATGCCGCGTCTTGCGTTAATCCCCGTTTTATGATCGCCACTGTCCCAGAAATCTCACCCGATGAAGTCCGGGCTTTCCTGTCGAAGCTCGCGGCAAAGGGGATTTCGATTCCCGAGCCTCAATCGATTGGGGTTGAAGCAGGCGAGGATCACGACGGCGACCCGGTGTTTTTCTTAACGGTCACGTTCGGGCGACAGCACAAACCCGAAGACATTCCGTGGAACCGGATCAGCCCGCTCATCAGGATCTTAAATCGAGAGGTTTTCTTGCGGGGCGGCGAGCAGATTCCGGTGATCCCCGAGGTCCGGCGCCTCGCCGAGCGTCTTCCACAGGCATGAGCATCCCGAAGGACCTCTTAGATCAGGCGAGGAAGCTCGCCAACAGCGACCCGAAGAAACCGAAGCAGGCAAACCTGCGCCGGGCGGCATCGTCATCCTACTACGCGCTGTTTCACTTTCTCAGCGAGGAATCGGTCAAGATATTCGTCGGGGCGGGGCAGCAGGACAGGATGCGGCGCGATTTGGCGCGGCGGGCGGTCGCGCATACGCGGCTCAAGGACGTTTGCCTCGAATTCCAAAAACCGACGCCTCGAAAGCTGCTCCAACCCTACTGGGTCTCCTCCGGGGTTCTCCACAATCCCGATTTGGCCTCATCATCTGCGAAAACCTGATCGCGCTACAGGAACTGCGGCATTCGGCGGATTACGACTTCTCTGCTCCAATCACCAAATCGAAGGCGCTCGATGCTTGCGACAAATCTGACGAAGCGATGGAGGCGTGGAAACGGCTGAAGAGAGGCTGCCCCGAAGCGCTGGCGCTGTTCGCGATGGCGATCCTTCTCTGGCCGGGGCTTTCGGGCAGATAGCTCGATTCCCGCCCATTGCGCCCTCGCTCCAGAAAAACCCGATTCCCCCGCCATCTCAATCTGACAATCGCCGATTCTCGGGTAGGATGGACGGCGCGGGACTTGCTGCCCGCAAATCTTACCTCGACCATGCCCGCTGTATCCATCGAAGCCGAGTTGAAGCCGGGAGCGAAACTGCTCCACGGGCGCTACACGCTGGTCCGGCAGTTGGGGCGCGGCGGGATGGGCGCGGTCTGGCTGGTCAAAGACGGTGAGCTCGAGGCAGACCGGGCGCTGAAATTCATTACCCGCAGCGTCTGCGAGGACGAGGTCGAGCTGGCGGCGCTCAAGCGCGAGGCGCTGCGCAGCCAGGCGCTGACCCACAAGAACATCGTCCGGGTCCACGATTTCGTGCGGGAGGCGGCGCTCGCTGCCATCAGCATGGAATACGTGGACGGTCCGACGTTGAAGCGCGCGCGCGCCGCGCAGCCGGTCGGGGTTTTCGAGGCGGACGGGATCGCGCCGTGGGTCGCCCAGATGTGCGAGGCGTTTATCTATGCGCACGAGGAGGCGGGCATCGTCCACCACGACCTAAAGCCGAGCAATCTGATGCTCAACAGCCTCGCCCAGATCAAGGTCGCGGACTTCGGCATCTCGCAGGCGTTCGGCGCTTCGGCGACTTCGCTTTCGGACAGCGTGATCGCGGCGGCCGGCGGGCAGCGGCGCAGCGGCACGCCCGCCTACATGTCGCCGCAGCAGGCGATGGGTGAGGATTCGTCGCCGCAGGACGATATTTATTCGCTGGGAGCGACCTTGCACGATCTGCTGACCAGCCGCCCGCCGTTTTATCAAGGCGACATCCTCGGCCAGGTGCTCCACAAAGAACCGCCTTCGATCGGCGAGGCGCGGAAGGCGCTGGCCGTCGAGGGCAAGCCGGTGCCGCCCGAATGGGAGGAAACCGTGCTCGCCTGCCTGGAAAAACGGCCCGGCGACCGCCCCGGCAGCGTGGCGGAAATCGCCGACCGCCTCGGTCTGCTGGAGCAAACATCGGTGCCGCGCATCACCGCCGCCGTCTCCCTGCGCGCGCCGGCTCCCGACTATGAAACGACCTCGGAGTTCGACGCCACCTTGCCGCATGTCACGACCAGCGTGGCTCCAGCGCCCGCGAAAAGAGGCGGCGGCGGCTGGTCGCTCCTGATCGGCGCGGGCGCGGTCTTCGGCTTGGTTGCCGCCGCCGGAATCTTCTTCGCGCTGACCAAGGCATCCGGCGGCCGCCAGGTGGTCCCGGATCTCGCGGCGCTCCGCGCGAAGGCGGCAGAGTGCCTCGCCGCCCACGACCACCAGGGCGCGCTGAGCTGCTACATGAAATTGCTCGAACACCTGCCCGAGGACGCCGACGCCCACATGGGGCTGGCCAAAGTCCACGACGGGCTGGGCAACACCAAGGCATACATCAGCGAACTCGGCCAGGTCATCGCCCTCGATCCCGGCCACGCCGAAGCCCGCTTCGCCCGCGGCGTGGCGCGCGCGGCGCTCGGCTCGTTCGCCGGCGCGGACGACGACTTCACCAGCGTGATCGCCGCCCAGCCGCAGAATGCGCAGGCGCTGCGCGAGCGCGGGCTGGTCCGCGTCGAACTCGACCGGTTCGAGGACGCCGCCGACGACTTGGCCAAAGCGATCAGCCTCGGCATGGGCGACGCCGACACCTACGCGGCGCGCGCCGACGCGCTGGTCGCGCTCAACCGCCTGCCCGAAGCCGTCGACGACCTCAGCGCCGCCCTGGAGATCTCGCCGTCCGACGCCGGACTGTGGGCGCAGCGCGCATTGCTCCGGCTCAACATCGACGAGCCGCGCGACGCCGCCTTCGATGCCACCAAGGCGCTGGAGATCGACCCGGAATTTGCCGACGCCTTCAACACCCGCGGGCTGGCCAACCTGCGCACCGGCCGCCTGCCCGAAGCCATCGCCGACTTCAACGAGGTCATCCGGCTCGACCCCGCCAACGCCCAGGCGAAAACCTCCGTCGCCCAAGCCCGCCGCCTCCTCGACCGCCGCCGCGTCGCCGAAGCCAACAACCAGCCGCCCGAGCCGATGCCCCAGCCCGAGAAGCGCACCCCCGCCACGGCGCTGCGCAATCTGTTCAAGAAATTCCGGAAGTAGGAGAGCTGAAACTAGCGCCAACCTCAGTTCAGCGAAAACGCGATCGGGACGGCGACCTGGGAGGACATCGGTTCGCCGCCGCGGTGGGCGGGTTTGAATTTCCAGCGTTTTACGGCGGCGAGCGCGGCGCTGTCGAGGCTGTCGAAACCGCTCGATTGGCGCAGGGTGGCGGCGGAGACTTTGCCGTCGGCATTCACGCTGACCAGGAGGATGGCGGTGCCCTGTTCGTCGCGGCGGCGGGCGGTGGCGGGGTAGTTGGGCTTGGGCGAGTAGATCGGGGTGGCGGCGATCAGCTTCGGGGGCGGCGGCGATTTTGGATTCTGGACCACGACGGTTTTTTGGGATCGCTCGGCGGCGGGTTTTGGCGCGGGCTTCGGGCGTTCTTGTTTTGGCTCCGGCTTGGCGGGCAAGGCGACGCCGAACGTTCCTTCGGGAACGGCGTCCTCGTCGAGCGCCACCGGCGGCTCGGGCACGAATTGCGGCACCTCGGGGGCGCGCTGTTCGGCGGCGAGCACCTCGCCCACGATGGGCGGCGGCGGCGGCGAATACGCTTCGTCTGCCAACGGCGTGATCGGCTCCCTCGGCGCGTCGTCCGGATCCTCCGGCGTGGTTTCGGTGGCGATTGAAAAGGCGCGGATCGGCTCGAAACGGCCGCCGAATCCGATTTGCCAAAGGATGAGGAGGACGGCGGCGTGGAAGGCGAAGGTCGCCGCGACCGAGCCAAAGAGCGCCGGTGCCGGGCGGCGGCGCGCGGCAGGCGGCAGCCGCTTCGCGGGCGGCATCGGGCTGAGGATCGGTTTCGGCACGTTGGATTGGCTCCAAAAAATAACCCGATTCGCCCGGATGGCGAATGAGTTGTCGGCGGCGGGCGCCGCCCCGGGGGGAACGCGCCGCCCGAAAATTTCGATTCCCCTTCGCCCCGGATTGCGCCAATCAATGCGCCATGCCCAACCGCCCCGATCTCCTGCTGCCGGAGGCGCTGACCAATCCGTGGCTCGCCGCCGCGCTGGTCGGCGCGGCGGCGCTGTGCGTCGGGCTCCACTTTCTCAAGCCGCTCGCCGCCCGCTTCGGCTGGCCCGCCGCGCTGCCGTTCTTCTTCGTCCGCTGCGCGGCGGCGACCGGCGCGGTCTGGCTCGCCCTGCAGCTCGCCTCCCGCTTCATCAACCTGACGTCCGCCCTCCCGCTGTGGGGCATCGCCGCGCTCGGCGGCTTCTCGCTGGAGGCGGTCGTCGCGCTCTACGCGCACGAGCGCACGCTGCTCGGGCGCGGCCGGCGGGCGTTCGTCCTCGCCGCGCGGCTGGGCGCGATGTTGATCCTGCTCGGCGTGATCGCGCAGCCGATCTGGTCGCGGATGGCGATCCGGGAGGTGCGCCGCGACCTGGCGATCCTCGTCGATGATTCGGAGTCGATGCAGATGCAGGACGAATCGCTGCCCGTGCCGGCGAAGCTCGCGGTCGCCGAGATGTTCGGCGAGGACGCGGCCTCGTGGCGGTTCCGCCTGCGGGAAAGCGCGACCGCCTTCGCCAATCTGGCCGCGCCGGTCGAGGCGGGGCTGGCGGACCTGGGCGAGACGCCCGATGCCGAGACGCTCGACGCGCGCGCCGACCCGCTTTCCCAAGTCCTCGTCGAAGCCGGCGAGAAGTCGCTCGACCTTGTCACCGAGCTGGCGCGGCCGCTGGAGAAAGGCGGGATGCTGCCGAAGGCGGACGCCGAGCGGCTGGCGGCGATCCAGCGGGCGGCGCGCACCGAGATCCCGGCGCGCCTGGCCCGCGCCCACGATGCCTTGCTCAGCGGCGATGCGGCGAACCTGCGCGGCCATGCCGAGGCGGCGCTGGAGCTGATGCGCGCGGCGGCCGCCGATCTGCCCGCCATGGCGGATCGGGCGGACGATGCGTTTTTCAAGGCGCTGAGCGATCCGGAGAAGGCGGCGGTGGACAAGGCGGCGGCGCAGATGCGTTCGGCGGTCGCGCGCCGGGCGATCGCGGAGGCGCCGCCGGGGCGGCAGGCGTTGCTCGCCGCGCTGCGCGAGCGCTTCAACGTCCGGCTCTATCTCTTCGGCCAGAGCGCGCGGGAGATCGATGCGGCGTCGTGGGCGGCGGGGTCGCGCAATCCAGAGCTTCCGCCGGAGCCGGGCGAATCCGAGGCGGAAGGAGCGGCGGAGCCGGAGTCGGCACCGTCTTCCACCGCCGCTGCCGCTGCCGCCAATGCCAATATCATCCGCCTGGTCGCCGCCGGTTCCGCGTGCCGCGCCCTGCCGCTGAAAGACGCCGCTGCCGCCGCCGAGCCGTCCGGCTGGCGCGACCAGGCATTCGACGACGCCGATTGGCGGGCGGGCGAGAACGGAGCCGGCTACGGATTCGCCTTCGACCAGGCGGCGGAGCAAGGGCTGGCGCTGCGCCCTGGCGACGCCCCGGCCGGCGCGCTGCTCCGCCTCGCCTTCGCCGCCCCGGCGGCGGCGGAGATCGAGTCGCTCGCCCTGCGCGTCGCCTGCAACGACGGATTCATCGCCTGGCTCAACGGCACCGAGATCGCCCGGATGAATGCGCCGAATGCCGAACCCGCCGATGGCGTGGAAACCGCCGAGATCGACCTCGACCGCCGCGCTCGCCGACTCGACCCGACCAAAAACGTGCTCGCCGTGCGCGCCTCAACGCCCCGGTCAGGGTGCCGATGCCTTTTACTTTTTCGCCGAGCTGACCGGATCGCGCGCCGGGGCACCGGCGGAGGCGGAGGGCGGCGCGGATTTCCGAAAGATGACTGACGCAATTTCCGCGCTGGGCGAGGTCTTCCAAAGCTGCCGTCGGATTCGCTGGCGGGCGTCTTGATCGCCAGCGACGGCTGGCAACTGCCTACCGCGCCGGCCGGAGGAGATCGCCCGTCGGCTCGGCGCGCAGAATTCGCCGATCGTGGGCGATGCCGATCGGCGGCGAGATCGGGCTGCGCGACGCGGCGGTCCTCAACGTCCGCGCGGCGGAATCGATCTACCTGGGCGATAAGGTGTCGGTGCGGGCGAACGTGAAGCTCGACGGGATGCGGGGCGAGCAGGTCAAGGCGTGGCTTTACTACGAGGGGCAGCAGGTGGACGAAAAAGTGATCGATGTCGCCGACGATCCGTTCCGCACCGAGGTCCGGTTTTCCCACATCCCGCCGGCGCACGGCATCTACAGCTACGAAGTGCGGCTCGCTCAGGTCGAGGACGAACTCTTTCCCAACAACAACGCGTGGCGGTTCGAGACAGCGGTGACCGACGACCGGACCAACGTCTTGCTCGTCGATTCGTTCCCGCGCTGGGAATTCCGCTACCTGCGCAATCTCTTCTACGCGCGGGACAAGTCGGTCCACCTCCAATACGTGCTCCTCGCCCCGGATCAGATCGAGGGCTTCCCGCCGTCCCAGCCGGTCGCCGCCAGCGCCGCCCGACCGTTCGGCGAGGCGGAGGCGCAGATCCTGCCGCAGGGGCGCGAGGAATGGCTCAAGTTCGACGCCATCATCCTCGGCGACATCCCGCCGAACGCCCTCGCCGCCGAGACGTGGGACGATATCGAACACTGCGTCGCGGACCGCGGCGCGCTCCTCGTCTGCATCGCGGGGCCGCGCTTCATGCCGCATGCCTTCGGCGACGAGCGCTTCCTCGAGATGATGCCGATGGAATTCGACAGCCGGATCGAACCCTATTTCGGCAACCAGGGCGGGCCCTTCAAGATCGCGCCCACGCCCGAGGGGCTGCGCCATCTCATCATGGAGCAATCGCCCAGCCCCGCGATCAATGCTCAGCTCTGGAACGCCCTGCCCGAGGCGTCGTGGCGGCACCCGGTCGCCGGCGTCAAGGAAAGCGCCGAGGTGCTCGCCTACGCCGCGCCGCCGTCCGCGCGCCCCGGCGATCCGCCGCCGGACCCGTCGTTCATGCGGCAGAATGCGCTGCTCGCCGTCCAGCGCTACGCCACCGGGCGCACGGCGATGCTCGCCTTCGACCAGACGTGGCGGCTGCGCTACGGGGTGGGGGACACGCTCCACCACAAGTTCTGGGGCCAGATGCTCCGCTGGGGCACCGGCGAAAACCTGCGCGCGGGCACCGAGCACGTCCGCGTCGGCAGCGACCGGCTCGCCTACACGCCCCAGGATAAGATCACCATCATG
>JAWLBD010000016.1:0-101944 GCA_041395145.1 Verrucomicrobiales bacterium
GATGGCGTTGATGGCTGCGGATCTCTCGGTGCCGATCTTCAAGCTCTTCGAGGTGATCGGTTCGGAGCTCGGCGCGCCGATCGATTTAGCCGCCGAGCTGGCGAAAGGCTCCCCGGCGTGGCCGGCGCTGTTCCTCCGGCTCGGCTTGATCGCGGGCGGCATCTATCTGATTTTGTCCCACGAGCACCGGCGCAAGCGCCCGGTCGGCGTGGCGCTCATCGCCGCCGGCACCCTCTCGATGGCCGTCAGCTTCGGCGACCCGTCCGCCCTGGCGACCGCCGCGTCGATCCCGTCCGCCGAAGTGGAAAAAGGCGCGGTTTTCAAAATCTCCGCCGCCGACCGCCTCGCCTCGTTCGACCCGATCTATCACCTCGCCCGCTGGGTCGGGACCGGGCTGAACTGGGCGGCGGACAAGGCGCGCCCGATCTCCGAGAAGATGCCTTGGGTCTTCGCCGCCGCCACCTTCCTCGGCGGGCTGTGGCTCCTTATCCGCGGTCCGGCAGTGTTTCACTTCAACCCGCTCACCCAGCGGAAGATGAAGCGGTTTCACTCGATCACGCGCGGCTATATTTCGATGTGGGTTTTGATCGGGCTGGTCTTTGTCGCCTGCCTCGACAACCTGATCGTGGGCAACAAAGCGCTGATCGTGAAGTATGGCGGTGCCTGGTATTTCCCATTCGCCGCCAAGTCGCTCTACCCCGAGAGCGAATTCGGCGGCGAGGGCGAAGCCCCGGCGAACTACCGCGCGCTGCAGCGGCGGTTCGAGATCCAGGGCGGGGACAACTGGGTGCTCATGCCGGTGGTGCCCTTTGCGACAAAGCTCGACGCCGAGCCGGTCGTGGGCGAATTGCGCGAAGCCGGGGGCAAGCTCCTCGGCGAGGATGGCTCCCTGTTCTCCGGGACCGCCTATCGCGTCTTCACCGCCAACCCCGCGCAGAAGCGCTCCGAATTCAAATACCTCGACGGGCTGCGCGATGGACCGATGCGCGGCTGGAACCTCTCGGGCGAACAGGTCGAGAAAGGCGAGTTCGCGGGCGGGAGCGAAGTTTCCCGCGAATTCTTCGGCGAAGGCTCGGCCGAGGAACTCGACGCGGCGGCGGCGGGCGGCTACTACCGCATCGTCTATCCGCCATCGCCGCCGAGTTGGAAGCACCGCCGGTTCCTCGGCACCGACGCGCAGGGCAACGATCTCTTTGCCCGGATGTTTGGCGGGCTGCAGCAGATGATCGGAGCCTCCCTCATCTACGTGATCCTCATCTATGTCGCGGGCGTGATCATCGGCTGTGCCATGGGTTACTTCGGCGGGTTGACCGATCTGCTGGGGCAACGCCTGATCGAAATCTGGTCGGCGGTCCCCTTCTTGTTCGTCGTCATGATCCTCTCCCAGCTATTCCGCCCGGTGATGGTCGTGCTCGTCATGATCATCTCGTTTTTCTCGTGGATGTCGATCACCTACTACATGCGGACCGGCACCTACCGGGAGAAGGCGCGGGACTATGTGGATGCCGCCCGCCTGCAGGGCGTCGGAGCCTGGCGCATCATCACCAAGCACATCCTGCCCAACACCCTGGCGACCCTCGTCACCCTCATCCCGTTTAGCGTCGTCTCGATCATCGGCACCATCACGGCACTCGATTTCCTCGGCTTCGGGCTCGCCCCGGAGGAACCGTCGTGGGGGCGCACCCTCCAGGAAGGCACCAGCAACATCATCTTCCCCTGGATCGTGTTGAGCGCCTTCTCCGCCATCGCCTCGACCCTCATCCTCGTCACCTTCGTCGGCGAAGCGGTCCGCGAGGCCTTCGACCCCAAGAAATTCACCACCTACCAATGATCGGCGCGCGCTCATCCCCCCATGCTTTCGCCCGGGTCGCCGCCTGCCTTCCGGCGGCGGCCGCCGCCCTGCTGCTGGTTTCCTGCGGCGAAGACGAGAGGTTCCCTCCCTACGACGTCACGGACGAGACCGCGCAATACTACCAATCCAAGCCGGAGTTTTTCGTCTTCGCCTCGCCGGAAGACCTCCCGGGCGATTTGGTCTGGGAGACCGGGATGGACCTGCCGGAGATCGGCTCTCCGGAGGCGAAGAAAGGCGGGACCGTCAACTATTGGATCGACGACTTCCCCGCCACGATCCGGTTTGTCGGACCCGATGCCAACGACTCGTTCCGGAGCGAGCACTGGGACGACCTCAACATCTACACGGTGATGCGCCACCCGAACGTGGATGCGTGGATGCCCGGTCTGGCCAACGAATGGGCGAATGGCAGCGACGGGCGCACATCCTATTTTAAGCTCGATCCGAAAGCGACGTGGTCGGACGGCACGCCGATCACGACCGACGATTTCTTCATGACCTTCTTCGTCTACCAATCGAAGAACATCAACGACCCGTGGTATAACAACTGGTATGGGGAGCAATATACCAAAATCACCAAATACGACGACCGCACCTTTGCGGTCACGCTCAAGGATATCCGCCCCGACCCGCTCTGGTACACGACGCTCCCGCCGCTCCACCGCGAGTTCTTCAAAGAATTCTCCGACGACTTCCCCGCGCGCTACCAGTGGCGGAAGATGCCGACGACCGGCGCCTACGACATCGGGGATGCAAAGGAAAGGAAGAAAGAGAGCAAGGATGAAAAGTGGCAGCCGCCGGAAAAGGACCTCCGGAAGGGGCAGGCGATCACGATGACCCGCGTCAAAGACTGGTGGCTCAAGGACCACAAGTATTACAAAAACCTCTTCAACCCCGACCGCATCCACTACCGCGTGATCCGCAACATGGAAAAGGCGTTCGAGTCGTTCCGCACTGGCGAGGTCGACCACTTCGCGGTCAGCATCCCCGAGTATTGGCACAACAAGCTCGACATCCCCGAATTCCACAACGGCTACATCGAGAAATCGACATTCTACAACATCTACCCGCGGGTCTCCCGGGGGATCTATATCAATTGCTCGAAACCGGTTCTCGAAAACCGGGACATCCGCTATGGCATCCACCACGCGATGAATGTCGACCGGGTGATCGAGATCGAGCTGAGGGGCGACTTCGAGCGGATGCAGAGCACGCAGGCGGGGTTCGGGAAGTTCACCAACCCGGACGTCAAGCCGCGCGAGTTTAGCCCGGCGAAGGCGAGGGAGTATTTTGCCAAAGCGGGGTTTTCGAAGGTTGGCGCGGACGGGATCTTAATGAACGAGCAGGGGCAGCGCCTCTCGTTCCGGCTCGGCATCTTCGGCGGGATGGCGATCTACCAGCAGTCGGCGCTGCGCCTCAAGCAAGAGGCGCTCAAGGCGGGGCTCGAGATCGTCATCGACGCGATGGACGGCACCGCCTTCTACGAATCGGTCATGGAGAAGAGCCACGACATGGTGATCTGGGGCTGGGCGGCATCCCCGCCCTATCCGCGGTTCTGGGAGGGTTTCACTCGGACAACGCCTTTGAGAAAAACGACGACAAGAGCTTTAAAATCGGACCCGACGGGCGGCGGATCGCCAAGCCGCAGACCAACAATATCACCTGCACCGCCAACGCGGAGATGGACGAGCTGATCACCCAATATCGCGCCGCCGCCTCGGAGGAAGACATCATCCGCATCGGCTTCCGGCTGCAGGAACTCGTCGATGCCGAGGCGTCGATCATCGCCTGCTGGATGACGCCCTATTACCGGACCGCCTACTGGCGCTGGCTGCGCTGGCCGGAGGATGGCAACGTCCGATCCAGCCAATACCACTACCAGTCCTACGTCTATTGGGTGGATGAGGCGATCAAGGAGGAGACCCTAGAGGCGATGCGGGAGGGAAAGACCTACCCGGAAAAGGAACTCATCTTCGACCAATACCAAGAATAGCCGCGTGTCCCAGCCCGTCCTCCAGATCGATAATCTCTCCGCCGGCTTCGAGGTCGAAGGCGACCTCCTCACCGCCGTCGATGGCGTTTCGTTTGAGGTCGCGGCGGGGCACACGCTCGGCGTGGTCGGCGAGTCCGGCTGCGGCAAGAGCGTGACCGCCTTCTCGGTGATGCGCCTGCTGCCCCAGCCGATGGGCAAGATCCTCGGCGGGCAGATCGTCTATGGCGACCGCGATCTCGCGCTGCTGACTAACGACGAGATGGCGAAGGTCCGCGGCACGGAGATCGGGATGATCTTCCAGGAGCCGATGACCGCGCTCAACCCGGTCCACCGCTTCGGCCGGCAGCTCATGGAGGCGGTCCTGCTGCACCAGAAGCCGCTGGGCAAGGACGGAGCCTACAACCTGTGCATCGAGATGCTCGACAAGGTCGGCATCCCGTCCCCGGACATCCGCTTCGGCGAATACCCGCACCAGCTCTCCGGCGGCATGCGGCAGCGGGTCATGATCGCGATGGCCCTCATCAACAAGCCGAAAGTCCTCATCGCCGACGAGCCGACCACCGCCTTGGACGTCACCGTGCAGGCGCAGATCCTCAACCTGATGAAGGATCTCCAGAAGGAGATGGGCATGGCGATCATCCTCATCACCCACGACCTCGGCGTCATCGCGGAGACCTGCGACGAGGTCGTCGTCATGTATGCCGGGCGCGTGGTCGAACGCGGACCGATCCGCGAGATCTTCGCCAACCCGCAGCACGCCTACACCAAGGGATTGCTCGCCTCGATCCCGCGCCTCGACACGCCGCCGAAGTCGGTGCTCCCGATCATCCCCGGCATGGTGCCCGCCTTGAAAGAAATGCCGTCCGGCTGCCGGTTCGGCGACCGCTCGGGCAAAGAACACACCGAGGAAGAACTCAAAACCCGCCCCCCGCTCAAAAAGATCGGCGAGCATCACTGGGTCGAAGCCTGCCCGAAATGTTATCAGCCATGAGCCGCTTGCTGACAGTCGAAAACCTCAAGATGCACTTCCCGGTGAAGGGCGGGATCCTGCTCCGCCCGGTCGGGGCTTGCCGCGCGGTCGATGGCGTTTCATTCCATGTCGACGAGGGTGAAACGCTCGGCTTGGTCGGCGAATCCGGCTGCGGGAAATCGACGCTGGGGAAATGCGTGGTCCGCTTGCACGAGCCGACGGCCGGCAAGATCGAATTCGATGGGCGCGACATCTCGGAGGCGTCCCGCCATGAGCTGAAGCCGGTCCGCCGCGACCTGCAGATGATTTTCCAGGACCCGGCGGAGTCGCTCAACGCGCGCCACACGGTCCGCGATATTTTGACCGAGCCGTATCTGGTGCAGAAGATGGGATCGCGCGCCGAGCGCCGGATCTGGGCGGAGGAATTGCTCCAGAAAGTCGGGCTCTCGCCCTCGGCGGCGGACCGGTTTCCGTTCGAGTTCTCCGGCGGGCAGCGGCAGCGGATCGGGATCGCGCGGGCGATCGCGCTGAACCCGAAGCTGATCGTCTGCGACGAGCCGGTCTCGGCGCTCGACGTCTCGGTGCAAAGCCAGGTGCTCAACCTGATGCTCGACCTCCAGCGCGAGCTCAAGCTTTCGTATCTCTTCATCGCCCACGACCTTGCCGTGGTGAAGCATATCTCCGACCGGATCGCGGTGATGTATCTGGGCAAGATCGTCGAGATGGCCCCCGCGCAAGAGCTTTACCAAAACCCGCGCCACGCCTACACCAAGGCGCTGATCTCGGCGATCCCGATCCCCGATCCCGCGCAGCGCCGCGAGCGCCAGCCGCTGGAGGGCGACGTGCCGTCCCCGATCGATCCGCCGCCGGGCTGCGCGTTCGGCGCGCGGGTCAACCACCCGAAGCACAAGGAAAGCATCGGCATGGAGCTGAAGCTCGAAGAGATTAGCCCGGGTCATTGGGTGCAACGCTGCCCGTGCTGCGTAGAGTGATCCGCCATGGATGAGCCTCCGCTATCGCCTCAAGCTCCGCCGCCGCCCGCCTATCACGCGGTCCCGCCGGAGCAGATCCAGGCGGTCAAGGATGACGAACACCTCCGGCTGCTCTCGATCTTCCACTACGTCTGGGGTGGTCTCCTCGCCCTGTTCTCGCTTTTTCCGCTCATCCATCTGGTCATGGGTATTTTTTTCCTCGCCGCGCCGGACGAGATTTTCTCCCCTCCACCGGGATCGGGATCTCACTCGGGTCCGCCGCCGGGCTTTAAGACGATGATGGGCACGATGTTCGTCGCCATCCCCGCCGCCATCATCCTCATCGGCGAAGCGACCGCCGTCCTCACCATCGTCGCCGGGCGGCGGCTCGCCCAGCGGCGGAGCTACACGTTTTGTTTTGTCATCGCTTGCCTCTCCTGCGTCTTTGTCCCGCTAGGCACCGCGCTCGGCGTGTTCACGATCTTCGTCCTCAACCGCCCGTCCGTCCGCCTGCTCTTCGCCAACCTCGCCCAAGCGAAGCAGGAGGCGAAAATCGCAGCCGCTTAGCTACCCGCACCGCCCCATGAGCAAATCGATCACCGAACGAAAAGAAGCGTGGGCGCAGAAAATGCGCGAACGCCAGGCCAGCCTCGCCGCCCGCACCGAGCGCTCGACCGATCGCCTGCCGCCGGGGCAACACGAGTCGAAGAACTTCCCGGTCCTCGACCTCGGTATCCACCCCAAGGTTTCCGCCGATGAATGGCGGCTGGAGATCGGCGGGCTGGTCGAGAACCCGATGGTCCTCGAATGGCGCGACCTCGAGGCGCTCCCGCAGATCGAAGATGTCAGCGATTTCCACTGCGTGACGACCTGGTCCGCATTCGGCGTCCGCTGGGGCGGTGCCCGCTTTCGCGACCTGATCGATCTGGTCCGCCCGGCGGAGGGCGCGCGATTTGTTTTTTACACCGCCTACGACGGCTACACGACGAACACGCCGCTGGAGGTTCTGATGGACGACGATGTCCTGCTCGCGACGAAGCTCGGCGGCAAGCCGCTGCCGGTCGCGCACGGCGGCCCCGCGCGCGTCGTCATCCCGAAACTCTACGCGTGGAAGAGCGCGAAATTTGTCCGCAAGATCGAGTTCCGCGCCGAAGACGAACTCGGCTACTGGGAGAAGCGCGGCTACAGCAATTCCGCCGACCCCTGGCTGGAGGAGCGGTTTGCCTGAAGCCGGCGCCCGAGCGGCAGGGGGGAATGGGACCCGATCCGCCCTGTGGGCGGTGCGGCAACTCGGCGGGCGCTCACGCTTTCATTTCGGCGATCTGTTTGGTCGCGATGCCGACCGGGCGGTCCAGCGGGACAGCCGGCGCAGGTGAGCAGCGTGGTGAGGAGGTCGCCCTGGTTGCCTTTCACGTCAGGCAGGAAGCGCCCGGTCTTGATGGAACCGCCGCCTTTTCCAGCGATGATGAACGGGAGGTTGTCGCGCCGGTGCTTGTCGCCGTCTTCCAAGCCCGATCCCCACATCATGATGCAGTTGTCGAGCAGGGTGCCGCCGCCTTCCTTGAGGCTGGCCATCTTCTTCACCATGTAGGCGAATTGATCGACGTTGAATTTGTTGATCGCCGCCACCTTGCCGATCTTCCCCTGGTCGCTGCCGTAGTGTGTCTGCGAGTGGTGCTGGTCGGAGAACCCGAGTTCGGGGTAAGACGCGCCGTTGGGCCGTGAGCCGACGTAGGTGCTCACGCGCGTGGTGTCGGTCTGGAAGGCGAGGATGGTGAGGTCGCACATGACCTGCATGTATTCGCTGCGCTTGTCGCCCTCGGGGATCTTCACCTCGATGGGTGCCGAGTCGGTGGCGTGGCACCTGGAAGGGGCGACGCCGTTCTTCTCGAGGGCCGCCTCCTGCTGGCGGGTTTCGATGGCGGCGATGCGGCGCTCCACCGAGCGCACGCTATCGAGGTATTCGTCGAGCTTTTCCTGATCCACTTTGCCCAAGGTGCGGCGCAGGTCGCGGGCGCCGCCGAGCACCCGGTCGAGCATCTTGCGGTCCAGCGGGTTGGCCTGGCTGACCTCGCCCTCCTTGCCTCGCTTCCCGAAGAGCCGGTTCAGCACGTTGCGGGGGTCGGTCTCGGCCGGCACGGGCTGGGTCGGCGAGCGATAGCTGCAGTGGTTGTAGTATCCCTCGTGCAGACCCTCCTGGTTCTCCTTCCATGTCTGGGGCATGGTGGCCAGCTCGAGCGAGGGGAGCAAGGTGTGGGCGCCGACGTAGTTGGCCATGATCTGGTCGGCGGAGATGGAGATGTTGATGCGGTCGCGCGAGTCGGCGTCGGGGAGCCGCCCGGTGAGCCAGGTGGACAGCTCCAGCGCGTGCGGGGCGCCGTTGAAGGGGGCGGTCGGCACGCCGGAGATGCCTTTCATCATCAGGCACTGATCCAGGATCGGTTTCAGCGACCGGATGATGGCCGGCGGCGAGCTGAGGAATTCCTCCTGACTCTTGGGCCAGAATTGATCCATGATGACCCCGTGCGGCATGTACATGAACGCGAGGCGCACCGGCGGCTTGGCGGGCGCGGCGGCCGTGGCCAGCGAATCCATAAACGGCAGCGAGAGGGAGACGCCGACCCCTTTCAGGAAGGTGCGGCGATCGACGTGGGACGGGTGGTTTCTGGTTTTCATAGTTCTGCTCTGTGCGTTGTGATGGGCGTTCATCCATTGACCCGGCGGTAGGTAAACAAGTAGCTGGCGATGACTTCGGTGATGATGGTCCTCACCCGGTAGCCGTCCTCGGCAACGCGTGCCATCACCGCGTCGATGACGATCTCGTCGTAGGCTTCCAATTGCCTCCCGAGCGCGTGGGCCATGAGGCGTTCGGTCAGGTTGCGGGCGAGGTCGGCCTCCCGCCCGGCGAGGTGGCGCTTCAGTTCCGCCGGGGTGGAGAAGGCGGATCCGTCCGGCAACTTCCCGGCTGAGTCGATCGCGGCCCCGGCGTCGTTCTTCTCGCGCCAGCGACCGATGGCGTCGAAGTTTTCCAAGCCGAAGCCGATCGGGTCGAGCACCCGGTGGCAGTTGGCGCAGACGGGATCCTTCGTGTGGCGTTCGGTCCGTTGCCTCAGCGTCAGGCCCTCGGCGCTTTCCGGCGCCTGCTCGTCGAGTGCGGGGACGTCGGGCGGCGGCGGCGGGACACGCTCCCCGAGGATCTGTTCGAGGACCCAGACGCCCCGGCGGACGGGGCTGGTCCGGTTGGGGAACGAGGTCGCCGCCAGCGTGGCAGGCATGCCGAGGATCCCGCCCCGGTTTGGGTTCTCCAGCTTGACCCGGCGCATTCCGGGTCCCTCGACGGATTGCCCGAGGCCGTAAAGCTCGGCGAGCGAGCCCGTTCAGGAACGTGTAATCGCTATCCACCAGCCGGATGACCCGCTGGTTCTCGTGGACGATGCTCTCGAAAAAAAGGCGGGGTTCGTCCAGCATCGCCTCCCGCAGCGCCGGCGTCATCTGGGGATAGAGGTCCGGGTCGAATACCTGTCGCCCCAGGTCGTTCACCCGCAGCCACTGGGTTCCAAAGCTGTCGAACAGCGCCCGCGCGCGGGAGTGCTTAAGGAGCCGCTCCGCCTGGACCCGCAGCGTCTCGGGCTTGTGTAGCTCGCCCTTGTCGGCCAGGGCGGACAGCTCGGCATCGGGCGGAGCCGACCACAGCAGATAGGAAAGGCGCGAGGCCAACTGGTGGTCGTCCACGCGGACGATCCGTTCGCCGGGCGGAGCTTCTCCAGTCGGCGTGATGAAAAGAAACTGCGGTGAGACGAGCACCGCCTTTAGCATCAGACCCAGTGACGCAGTGTAGCCCAGTCCATTTTCCTGGGCGAGGTCGAAGACGTCCAGCAGGACGTCCAGCTCTGCCTCGGTCGGCGGGCGCCGGTAGGCGTCGCGCGCCAGGGGGCGCGCCACCTTCCGCGCCGCCTCGCGCAGATCGCCCCCGCGTGGCACCTCGCCGAAGAGCCGCTTTTGCACGGCGGTCGGTGCCTTGCCCTCCGGCGCCACGACCTGCTCGACCACCTTGTTGGCCAGTTCGAGGAACAGTTCCGATTGCAGCGGGGAGATCGAGTTGAGGTAGCCTTCCCCGACGACCTCCTCGGGCAGCCTGTCGGCGATCGACGGGTCCACCCCGTAAAGGTCCCGCAGGGTGTTGCCATATTCGACCGGGGTGAGGCGGCGGATCACGAAGGGTCCCGGGTCTTTCGGGCTGAGGTATTTCAGCTTGCCGATCCACTCGGCGAACTGGCGCCGTTCCTCGTCGGTCGGGATCTTCCGCACGTCCTCTTCCGGCGGCATGTCGTGGACCATCACGTTCGCGACCGCCTTCTTCCAGTGCAGGAATGCGGAGCCGCGACCGGGATCCTTCAGCGCCACCTCGAAGTTAATGTTCGCCTTGGCTCGCCCGCCGCCGTGGCACTTCGTGCAGTAGTTCTTGACGAAGGGCTCGACCTTCTCCTTGAAGACCTTCTTGGCGTCGGCCCGCCGCGCCGCCTCATCCGCGCTCTCACTGTCGGTTTCCGCCTGACACGGGGAGACCAGCGACCAGATCAGGGCACAGCCCAAAGCCGCGGTCTTCGCAGGAACAATTCGGATGGCGCGTGGTGGCTGCATGCTAGTATTTAATGAAGGGAACTTCCTCACGCCAGCATCTCCTTCCCCGCGTGCGCGCCAATGACCGCTGTCGCGAGGCCGATGCGCTCGTAGCCATGCCAGAGCGTGTCCTCGTTCAGCTCGCCGGGCGCGGCCGGATCGTAGCGCACACCGCGGAGGTCATAGACGGTGTTCTCGTATTCCTTCCGGCTGAGGCGGTAGTGGGCCACGGGTGGCCGGGCCGCCATCCGCGCCGCCTTGCCCTCCTTGATGAAGGCGTCGAGCTTCGCAACGAAGGAAGCGATCTCCTGCTGCGAGGGCTGCGGCTCGTCCTCCGGCGGCATGTCCCCGGCGTTGATCTGCCCGAGCACCTCCGCCCAGAGATGGGAGTCCTCGCCCAATTGAAAATCCCGCGAGAGTTCATCAATGCGCAGGTTGCCCTTTTCCTTGTCCGGGCCGTGGCAGGCGATGCAGTGCTTTTGGAGAAATGCCTCGAAGGGTTCGTCCGCGCGGACAGCGCCGACGAGAAGGAGTCCGGCGGCGAGGAAAAGGCAGGTGCGGTTGAAGGGGCGCATCGGCAATGGTTGCTTTCGATGGGTCATCACGGGCGCTCCTTGTTCTCCTCGATCTGGCGGCGCGACTCGGTGATGGCCTCCTCGACCCGCCCAGCCGCCAGCAGATCGACAAGGCGCCGATGGTTTTCTAGTCCGACGTTCCGATCCTTCACTTTCCCGATGGCCTCGCGAAAGCGCGCAAAGAAGATCTCCAACAGATCCCCGAAAGCGACGATCGGCTGCAGCCCGCTGGCATCCATTAGCGCGTGGTGAAACTTGATGTCGATGGCGAGAGATTCCTTCAGGCTTCGTGCAGTGCCAAACTTCTCCGCGAGAGCACGCAGATGCGTTTCGATGGACGGATCCTCCGCCATGCGCCGCGCAACGTGCGGCAGCACGCCGGTCTCGATGACGACGCGACTGTCGATGAGCTGCTGGGGATCGGCATCGAGCAGGCCCGCGTGGAAGCCGAGGTGCTTGGTCAGCCGCTCCATGTCAAGCCGCCCGACCGTCAGCCCCACGCCGGTTTTCGACTTCACGACTCCCAGGAACTCTAGCGCCTTCGTCGCCTCCCGCACCCCGAGCCGGCTGATGCCGAACGCCTCTGCAAGCTGGGTCTCGCTTGGCAGCCGGTCGCCCGGCACCAGGTTTCGCTCGATGATGTATTGCTTGATGTGATCCGAAACCTGATCCCGGACCTTGGGGCGTGGAAGGGGTTGCATGGTCTTTCAAAGTTGCCAGCTACTGCCGCCAATTTATTTGATTATCAGACATTTGCCAAGGGGTAATCTTGGCACCACTCGCGAGATCGCCTGATCCGCTTTTACGGCGAAAGCCAGCGCGGTCCGCCAGTCGGCCTCGCACACCAGATGTCGACCCTAGCCCGCATTTCTCACCGGGGGATTGCTTGAGCGGGTGCGGTGGGGCTGCAGGCTTTGATTATCCGAGGCAATACCCAACTCGCCGACCCGACCCAAGCAATGGCAGCGGCAGAGTGTTGGCAGCAAAGAATCGAGCGTCAAGGGCTGTGACGCCGCGCGGTGGCCGAATCTGGCGGCGGGCACCTCTCCTCCGGCGGCGGTGGTCTGCTGCTTCGAGAAGTGGACTGGGTCAGCGACCTGTGCGCGAAGCTGGCAAGACTGCCCGGAACATGCCGATGACTGGAGGAGGATTTGATGTAGGGTGGGGAGATTTTCGCCGCTCCGATGCACGATCCCCCCCATTCTTCCGAACAAGACGCCCACTGGATGCGTGCGGCCTTGGTTGAGGCGGCGCGCGGGGTGGGGGTGACTAGCCCCAATCCGCCGGTCGGTGCCGTGATTGTCCGGGACGGCGTTGCGCTAGCGGCTGGGTATCACGCGAAGGCGGGCGGTCCGCACGCGGAGGCGGCGGCCATCGCGGCGCTGCCCTCGCCAGACGCCCCGCGCGGGGCGACGCTTTACGTGACGCTCGAACCGTGCTCGACGCATGGCCGGACGCCGCCGTGCACCGGCGCGATCATCGGCGCGGGAATCGGGCGCGTCGTTTACGGGGCGCGGGATCCGAACCCGCACCACGCCGGGGCGGCGGACCGGGTGTTGGGCGCAGCGGGCATCGCCGTGCAGGCCGGCGTGCTGGCGGCGGAGTGCGAGGCGCTGATCCGACCGTTTTCCAAATGGATCCGCACCGGCTTGCCATGGGTGGTCCTCAAGGCGGCGATGAGCCTCGACGGGCGCATCACCCGCCCGCCGGGCGAGGGCCAGTGGCTCACCGATGCCGCCGCGCGCGCCGATGCGATGGCGCTCCGCGCGCAGGCCGACGCCATCCTCGTCGGGGCGAACACGGTGCGGGAGGACGACCCGCAGCTCACCTTGCGCGGCGAGGCGGTCCCGGCGGGCAAAGCGCAGCCGTGGCGCGCGGTCGTCAGCCGCTCCGGCGATCTGCCGCCGGGATCGTATCTCTTCACGGACGAGCACCGCGACCGCACCCTCGTCTATTCGGATGCTGGCGAAGCGCTCTGCGACCTCGCCCGCCGGGGTTGCACCGCCGTCTTGGCGGAAGGCGGCGGTCAGCTCCATGCGGCGCTCCTCGCCGGGCGGTTCGCCGACGAGGCTGTCCTCTACTACGCGCCCAGCTTCTGCGGTGCGGGCTGCACGCCAGGGATCGGCGCGCTGGAGGCGTCGGTTTCCCTGAAAAATGTCGCCACCCGGCAGATCGGCGACCAGGTCGTGGTCGCGGGCGAGATCGGGTACCCGCCGGTCTAGCAGCGGCGGCGGCGGCGCAGCAGGGCAAGGCTGCCGAGCAGGGTGAGCATCCCCGATGCGGGTTCGGGCACGAGGGCGACGCCGGTCACGTCTTCCCATGTCTGGCCGACGCGGATCGCGTCCAGCTCGCCATTTCCATTGCCGTTCGCCCAGATCAGGAGGTGGGAGGCGCTCATGCTGGAGGCGAACGAATCGCTTAGCGACCAGGCGATCGTCCCGAGGTTGTTGTCGATGGTGTCGCCGTCGAAGTAGAGTTTGAGGTCGAGCGAATCGCTGCCGCCCGCGCTGGTGGTCAGGCGGCCGACGACGAGGGCGCGCCCGTTGACCGATCCCTCGGCGGTGTGGGCGCGCATCGCGTAGGGACCATCGTTGTTGCCCGCAAGATCCTGGTCGAGCGTGCCCCAGGTCGAATAAAGCGAGTTGCGCGCCTCGGCGCTATTGAGGTCGGTGTGGTTGTCCCAGTGGGTGCCCACGCCGGCGAATTCCGAGGCGGCGGCGCTGCCGGAGGAAAAGCCGAAGCCGGTGGCGGTGTCGCCGGTGTTGTTGAGCCGGACGCTGAAATAAACCGTCGAGTCGATGCTGAAATCGACCGGGCTGGTGAGCGGGCGCGTCGCCCAGATGGCGGTGCTCCAGTCGCCGCCGCCGCCTTTCCACACGCCGCCGAGGTCGCCGCCCTGCGGGGAGAGACCGGGGAGCGGCTGGACGTTAAAGTTGTTGGCCGTGTAGATCGTGTCGCCGGAGTTGACCGCCCAGGTCCCGCTCAGCCCGATCGAGGTTGCCGAGCCGCCCTGGCCGTTGATCGTGGTATCGAGCGCCATGCCGTCGAAGAGCTCTTGGATGGTGATCGCGGCGTGGGCGGAGGGGGGGGCGGCGAAGGCGAGGGCTGCCGCGAGTGCGGTTAGGCAGGGGGATTTGTGCATGGGGTTTAGGGGGTTGTGCAATCTCCATGTACGGGTGAAATGCCGATGCAAGCCCCGATTTTCCTTGCCGGGTCGCCCCCGGGACTCACTCCCTCACAAACGCCACGCCTTCTTCGAACGGCGTCGCCTCCGAGTAGCGGAAGGCCAACTGCGGGTCGCCGTTGCGGTCGATATAGCCCCAGCGGTCGCCGATCCGCGCGGCCGCCAGCCCGTTGGAAAACGGCAGCACCTCATCGAACTGCCCCTCGATGGCGATCTTGCCCCGGCGGTCCACAAAGCCGAATGGCCCGTGCGGCTCGAGCTGGTAGCGGCCCAGGCTTTCGGTGAACGGCCCCAGCGCGTGATAGATCGGGTTGACCGCCGTCTCGCCGAGGTCGTCTATCGCGCCGAGCGCCTGCCCGGTGCGGTAGACCGCGCGCCGGTCGGAGTAGGGGAGCAGATCCGCCCACTTTGGGTTGGAGATAATCTCGCCATCCGGCGCGCGCACGATCCCCCAGTGCGTGCCGTCGAGCGAGAACTGAGCGCCGCCGTCAAACGTGCGGAGGTGCGGGGCGGGAAGCGCCGGCATCCGCGAAAACTTGCCGAACTTGTCCACGAACCCCCATTGCCCGTTGAGCTTCGCCGCGCCGAACCGCCCGGCGAACGGGCGCACCCGCTCGAACTTCAGCGGCACCGCCGCCTTGCCCTCCCGGTCGATAAAGCCCCAGTTCGCCCCCTTTCTGACCGGGGCGAACCCGGAGGAGAATTCCCCCAACTCGTCGAAGGCGGATTCGGCATCGTCATTGTAGATCCGGGTCAGCTCGCCGCCCGAGCGCGCGACGAGCGCCTGGAACCCGCGCTCCAGCAACTGCCCGCCCTCAAACCGGGGAAAGCCGGCGACCAGCGCGAAACCGTCGCGCATCGGCTCCGCTTTGTCGTAAACCGCATTGACCTGCATCCGGCCGCGCGCATCGATGTAGCCCCACCGCCCGTTGGAGAGTTGCACCGCCGCCAGCCCGCCAGAAAAACCGCGTGCCCCTGGAACCGGACCGGCGAGACCGCGCGGTCATCGCGTTCGATGATCAGCCAGCGCGGAGCCACCGGCGGCAAGGGCGACCCGGCGTCCTGAGGCAGCGGCGTCGGCGTCGGCGTCGGCGGGTGACCCTCCTGCGCGCACACGCCCGATGCGCCCGCCCACGACAGGGCGGCGAAAGCGGTCAGGCAGATGGATCGGAGCAGGCGCATGGCGGCGTAGGCAAGTTAAACCAGAACGCCCGCCCCGCCGATCTTCTTTGGCACATTTTCCCGGCGGAGAGCCGCGCCTCCCCCGCCGCAGAATGGCGTGCGCATTCCATGTGCGCCCCGGCACCGGAAGCTGCGTTTCCGCAAAAGAGAAAGGTTGCCGCCGGATACTTGCTGGCGGAGCGGCGGTCCAATTGGTGGGTTCGCGAGAACTCAGACCGGCTGGAAAGGCGGCACCGCAGCCGAGCAGCGCTATTCGCCGCCATAGGCGGTCGCCCGATTTGACTTCGTCTGTCTCTGCTTCGCTCCGGCTCTGCCGAATCCGGCTACGCAGCAGAATCGGCGATCGCGCCGCGGCGGGCGAGATCGGCTTGAAACGGGGGGAGAGATGGATATTCTCTCCGCGTTTTGCCCCGAATGATTCTCCAGCGCCCCTCCATTGGAGCCGCGGTCCTCACGGTCATCGCTGCCTTGGCTGCCGCCTGCGGGGCGCACGGGCAGTCCGATCCCTACATCCCGAAAGACCCGCCTCCGCCCAAGACGCTTCCCGGCGTCTCGCCGTCCGATATGCCCGGCTTGCCCCGCATCTATGCGCCGACGCTCCCCCGCACCGCCGCATCGAAGTATCCGTGGCGTAACGGCATCACTGCCACTGTATTCTGGGTGGGGGAGGAGGCGAGCGGCCGCAACAAAACACCCAACCACAAAAGCTCGTGGGACACGGAATGGGCCAAAAATTTTGGCGGAACCGATCACCCCGAACCAGAGAAACGCGCCTGGGACTTCCGCCCGAAGGACTTCATCCCCAATCTCAATCCGTTTTATATCGCCCTGCCCTACAACGACTGCATCGGTCACGCCAAGCACAAGCCGGAAGCGCCGCGGGTGATCCCATGGTTCAAGGCCAACTTCAAAGCGCCAGGCAAATCGGTCTGCCGCGACCGTTGGATCGCGATCCGCTTCGGCCGGCGGATCTGCTTCGCCCAATGGCAGGACTGCGGCCCCTGGGTGACCGACGACTGGCAGTACGTCTTCGGCACTTCCGCGCCGCGCAACAACGAAAACAACGGGGCCGGCATCGACGTCTCCCCGGCCGTCCGGGACTTCCTCGGGATGCGCAGCGGCGATGCCTGCGACTGGCGCTTCGTCGAACTCTCCGAGGTGCAGGCGGGTCCCTCGGACGAAATACGGCAAAAACAACCATTTCGTGATCCATAAGTCCACCGAGAAGGCGCGGATGCAGGCGCGCTACCAAGAGATGAAGCGGCAGCGCGACGAGTGGCTCAAGCGGCAGCATGGCAATGGCTCACGCCCGGGCGGCTGAGATGCCCCGGCCCGCTCACGAATGCCGCCATTCGGAGACGAGTTCTTTGAACTGCGCCGCCGGCCACTGGCCTGGCGCATTGGGGGCGTCGAGATAGCCATAGTTCAAAACCGAGCCGCATTGGGCGAGGAGGAGGCGTGAGGCCTTGCCCCAGCGCCCCATCCCCATTGCGCTGACCGGGATCTGGTGGGCTTCCGCGACCAACGCGGCGAGCGCCAGCACATCCGGCGCGCCGCCCGGCGTGACCGCCAGCTTCGCGCAATCCGCCCCGGCTTCCGCCGCGCCCTCGATAATTTCCCGTAGCCGCTCGACCGGCGGCATCGACCGGAAATCGTGAAACGAGGCGACCACCTTAACACCGACCCCATGCGCCTCATCGATCAACCCAGGAAGCTCCCCAAGGCTCCGAAACTCCACATCGATCACCGCCGAGTGGGGAAGAAAACGCCGGTAGATCCCTGTCAGCCGCTCCGCTGCGGTCAAATCTGCGCTCCCTCCCTCGTCCGCCCGCCGCACCGTCGCGAGCATAGGAGAGGCAAGCCTCCGCGCAAGGCGTTCGGCGTCATCGAGATGCGAGAGCAGCGAATCGAGGCGAAACTCGACTAAATCGAAACTTCCCTCCGCACAATTCCGCTGTTATCGTCTCCAGCCCGCCTTGGCTCGCTACCGTTGCGACGACAAGCGGGAGATCCCTAAGAAATTTAAAATTTTCGGTGGCGTTTGCCATCAAGGTTCTATAATTATTAGAATTTGCAGGTCTTACCCTCGTACCATGACCGGACGCCGCAAGGAAATCAACCTCCAGCTACACCAGATCCTCGACAGCCTGATCATCGCCCTCGCGTTCTGGCTCAGTCACACGATCCGGATGAAGCTTGGTCCGATTTTCGAGAATATCCCGGAATTCTGGATTTTCTCGGGTCTGACAGGGAGCATCCCGCCCCTGCGCGAATTCTTCCTGCTGATGGCGATCATCGTGCCGCTGACGCCGATCGTGCTCGAATTCCAAGGTTTCTACGCCCATCCGCTACAGAAGACGCTCGGGAAATCACTGCGGCAGATGTTCCGCACCCTCGTTGTCATCGGCGTGATTATTGGAGCGGCGGTGATCTTCTTCAAGCAGGGACCGCAAAGCCGGGCGGTGCTCATCATCCTCGCCTTCGTCGGCGGCGCGGCGCTCCTCTTAAAAGAACGGCTCCTGCGCCGCTATCTCCTTACCAGAATCTCCCGCGAGGGATCCCCGCGAACGCGTCGTCTTCGCTGGACCGCCAGACGATGTCAGGAAGCTCCACTCGGAACTCCCGCCTGAAATGCGGGCTGCGATCGAGGTGGTTGATGAGATTGACATTTCCACCGAACCCGTCGAACGGCTCGTCCATTGCCTCCACGACAAAGCGGTCGAGCGTGTCATCTTTGCCGCCGCCCACGTCCATTTTGGGAGCGTCGAAAAGGCGATCCATGCCTGTGAAGAGGAGGGGGTCGAAGCATGGCTTTCCGCCGACTTCATCCAGACCGCCATCGCCCGCCCGAATTTTGACACCATCGGAGACCGGCTCATGCTGGTTTTCCGCTCCACGCCCGAGTTTTCGTGGGCGATTCTGTTTAAGGAATTCATCGACAAAACCGGTGCCTTGATCTTGCTCATCCTCTCTTCTCCAATTTGGCTATTTGCCGCAATCGGCATAAAGCTATCCTCGCCCGGTCCGATCATCTTCCGCCAGACGCGCGGCGGGCGCCACGGTAAGCCGTTCACGATGTTAAAGTTCCGCACTATGCGGTCGGATGCGGAAGAAATAAAAAAGTCGCTGCAAGCATCCAACCAGATGGACGGTCCTGTCTTCAAACTCGATGACGACCCTCGGATTTTCAAGTTCGGCAGATTTTTGAGAAGGAAGAGCATCGATGAGTTGCCGCAACTCCTAAACGTCCTAGCCGGGGATATGAGCCTCGTCGGTCCGCGCCCGCTGCCCGTTTATGAGGTCGAAAAAATCGAGGAATCGAAACAGCGGCGCCGCCTAAGCGTCAAACCAGGTCTCACCTGCCTTTGGCAGGTCAGCGGGCGCAACGAAATCACAAGTTTTGAAAAATGGGTCGAGCTGGATCTGAAATATATCGATAATTGGTCTATCTGGCTGGATATCAAGATCTTAGCAAGGACGGTGCCGGTGGTTTTGATGGGGAGCGGTGCGCGCTAGCCGAAGAATTGCTCAAAATTTTGTCCCTGATGCTTGACTTTGGGACTGATTGCGGGCTTGATTTGCATCCCGCGCTGCCCCCCGGCGCTGCCAGCGTAGAATAGCCCCTGACCCAAATTTTACGCTGGCAATTGTCGGGGAATATCGCGAGCATCCCCCGAAAGAACAGCCAACACCCAAACGTATGCGCCGACTTCTCCCATCCCTTGCCGCCCTTGCTCTCGTGGGTGCTTCGTTGACGCCGGAAGCCGCTGCCCAGGAGGTGAAGTTCAAGGTGGAATTTGATAAGCCGGACTACGAGATGCTCCAGACGCCCAAGTTTACCGTGCAGGGCACCAAGGATAAGCGCTTCACCCCGAAGGAATGGCTGAATGTCGAGGTGAAATTCAAAGTCGAGTCGAACTCCTCGAAGGTCCACTTCCTCGAAGCCATCACCTTCAAATACTATATTGTCCTCAATGCGCGTGATGCTGAAGGGAAGTCCAAGATGCTGGCGGCGGACGTGAATCACGTCAATGTGCCGCTCAATGAGGACATTTACTCCTCCTGCTACGTCTCGCCTTCCGCGCTGGCCGTCCTCCTCGACAAAGAAAGCAGCCAAGTCTCCCAAAACGATGTCTTAGCGGTCGCGGTCGATGCGGTTTTGGACGGCGAGCGCATCGGCGTGAAGACGGCGGGTAAGGGATCGGGCGAGTGGTGGGAGAAGCTGCCTCCGATTTCCGGCAAGATCCTTACTAAGAACCAGACCCCCTTCCACGTCATGTGGTGGGATCGCTACGCCGAAGTGCAAGCCAAGTAAGCAGCTCTACGGAAACACGCTTTCCTCCTCGCCGCCCAAGCGGCACCGAATCTCTCTCACCATGGCAGAAAAAAAGACCATCGTTACCCTCAACCTCGGCTCCCAGCGGGTCGGGATGGCAAGATTTTCATGTGCCTCCGATGGGTCTCTCACGCTCAAAGCCTACCATCTCGCCGAGATTGGCGGCGACCCAACGTCGGAAGCATCGCGTGTCCCACAGATGGCGGTCGCCGTCAACGACCTTGTCGATAGCGTCAAGGTCGCTGGCCAGCGGGTCAATTTCGCGATTTCGGGTCAATCGGTCTTCACCCGTTTTGTCAAATTGCCGCCCCTCGGCAGCGAAAAGGTTCACGACATCGTGCAGTTTGAGGCGCAGCAAAACGTGCCCTTCCCCCTCAACGAAGTCATTTGGGACTACCAGGTGGTTAATGATGAGGGCGAGGTAGAGGTCGCCATCGTGGCGATCAAATCCGATTCCTTGAACGAGATCAACGATGCTGTCGCGGAATCATCGTTGAAGACAAATCTGGTCGATGTTGCCCATGCCGCGCTCATCAACGCTTTCCGATACAACTATTCCGATGTGGAGGGCTGCGCGTTGCTTGTCGATATGGGGGCGCGTTCCACCAACCTGATCTATGTCGAAGGCGACAAGGTCTTCTCTCGGAACATCCCCGTTGGAGGCTCGAATATCTCGACAAACATCGCCAGGGAGTTCGGAATCCCCTTCGCCCGCGCTGAGGAGCGCAAAGTAAAGGAGGGATTTGTAGCCCTTGGCGGCAACTACGCCGATCATCCCGATCCGGAGGTCGATGCAATCTCCAAGATCTCCCGCAATACGCTCACCAGACTCCATTCCGAGATCGTCCGAACGACCAAGAACATGTGGCAGCGCCAGCAGGCGGGAAGCGAGCCGCAGATGGTTTTCCTCGCCGGTGGCGTCGCCTCGATGCCCTATATCAAGGAATTTTTCGAGGAAAAGCTCGGCGTATCGGTCGATTTCTTCAACCCGCTCCGCGCCGTCGCCGTCGATCCGGGCGTCAATGTCGATCAGCTAAGTACCGAGGCACATTGTGTCGGAGAATTGATCGGACTCGGGCTTCGCGGTGCCGGAAAATGCCCGATGGAAATCGATCTAGTTCCCGATGCGGTCGCCCGCGCTCGGGACGTGGCGAAGCGCAAACCGTTTCTCATGGGGGCGATCGCCTGTTTGGTCGGGGCGCTTGGGCTTGGAATCTGGAATTTCCAAAACAAAAAAAGTCTTGCCGAAAAAGAAACGGCGAGCCTAAAGAGCGAGCTGAATAGCCTCGAAAGCGTCAACGAAAAGATCGAGGCAGCCAATAAGGATCTTAAAGAAGCGCAATCGGTTGCCCAGCCGATGGTGGATGCCGCAGAGATGCGATCATTCTGGCTGCGGCTGATGAATGACCTAAATGGTCGCCTCGAGAACGACCTGCTCTGGTTCACGGTCGTTGAGCCGCTCGCTGACAAAGAGCAGGTCACTCCGCAGCTATGGCAAGGCGGCGACTCCAGGGAGCCGATCACCTCAAATATCGTCGCTGAGAAAACGTCATCCGCTGCCGCGAGGAACGATGAGAAGGTGCCGAAAGTCACCCACGTCCGCGTCCTCGGGCTGTATCGTGATGCCGGCAACCGGGCAGGAAACCAAGTCGTCTATGATTTCGTGACCAACGAAATTATGAAATCGCCATTTTTCGACATCGAGGAGGAGTATAAAAAGGACCCGAACAATATTGTTACCTATGCGGAGGCAGGGGTGAGCGGCTATTACGCCTATCCGTTTGAGCTTTACCTGAAGCTCGCTGAGCCAGTCAATTTCTACCAAAAGATCAAATAAATTCCGATGAATTGGTTTCAGGAAAATAAATTTTACGGCACCCTCGTCGTGGTCACCGCCCTGATCTTGGTTGGAGGCGGCGTGTTCTGCTTCATGTCCTATTCCAGCTATGGCGAGGCCATGTCGAGCTACCAGTCCACCCGCGCTAAGGTGGAAAGCCTCAAGAAGCAGCCGCTCTATCCGAATAAAGCGAATCTTGAGGAGAAAGAGGCTGCGGTCGAGCAATACGCCCAAGAGGCGGAAGCTCTACACGCTGACCTTGCGAAATTTCAGGTGCCATTGAACCCCGCAGTCGAACCCAATCTAATTCAGGAAAAGCTGCGCGATACATCCACCAGCATCCAGCAGGCGGCGGCTGGCCGGGTGGCGCTGCCAGAGAACTTCGCCCTCGGTCTCGAGGAATACATTAGCAAAGCCCCCCGCAAGGAAGCTTCCCCAATCCTCGATTTTCAAATTGGTGCCATCGCCTACCTCACCCAGGCGCTCCTTGATGCGAATGTTACATCTATCGATTCACTCGAACGCATCCGGCTTCCGATTGAAGACGGCAAGGTTGAACCTCCGCCCGAGCCAAAAACCAAGTCGAAAAAAGGCAAAAAGCCATCGAAGGACAAAAAGAAGGCGGAAGTTGCTCCGGTGAAGTTGGACGCCTCACGGGTTAATCTTGTCTTCACAGGGACGCAAAAAAGCGTCATCGATTTCCTAAATCGAATCGCCAATACCCCAGAAAGCACTTACTTCTTCGTCCCCCAAGTAGTCCGATTTGACAGCGAGCGTAAGGCGGGTCCGAAGTCGGGCTTCCTGGAGAAGACTGAGGTTGAAGATGCCGGCGGGATTGATGTGGTCCTTCAAGACGCGCAGATCATACTCGGAAACGAACTCATTAAGGTCTATGCCGCCATCGACATTGTGAGATTCCCTGATTTGGAGGAAGAGGTAGACCCCGCCGCTGAAGGGGGCGCAGACGCTCCCGCTGACGCGGGCGCAGAAGATGGTGGAGAGAACGCAAACTAACCATCCCCGCCTACACACATGGAAGGACTCAAAAGCAATTACGACAAACTGATCCTCGGGATCGCAGCAGTGGTCGCGGTAGCGATTGGTGCTTGGGTTTTCTTGGGCGCATCCGCGTTCCGCTCGAAATTCGACCAGCCGATTATCTCAGAGGGAACCAAGCTCGGAGAAACGGGGGTCGAGGATGTGGCGGGGGCGCAAAACCTCGTCTCCAATAATCAGGTGTGGACCACCAAAGAGATCGACGGCAAACCGATCGGGATTCTCTCCTCGACGCCCATTGTCCAAAAGGAGGATAAGATCATCGACATGCAAAAAGAGGAACCCCGCCTCCGGGAAGAGATGACGAATGCGTTTCTTTGGGAGAATGAGCTGGATTTCCTCCGCAACGACGTGGCGCAACTCGATCCGGATGGCGATGGATTCACCAACCTTGACGAGTTTATCGGGGAGACGAACCCAAAGGACAAGGAAAGCCATCCGCCGTTTTACACCAAGATCGTCCTTCGCGAGCGGATCGCCGAATCCTACATCCTCAAGTTTGCGGCGGACATCTCCGGGCAGCAATTCCAGATCACCAGGACCGAACCTGTCCGCGCGTCGGCGATCTTAGAGATGAACGGTAAATTCTTCGCCAACGATAGGATGCCCGGCGAAGACAATCGCTTTGAGATCAAGCAGTACTTTACCCGAGACATCCTGAATGAAAGCACTCAGGCCGTCGAAACATTGGGTCACCTCGTCATTCACGATTCTCGACTAAACCAAGACCACACCCTCGTTCTGAGACGGGAACTCGACATCCCGACCTACATCGCCGACCTCGGGTACGAGCTCCCCGGCAATACGGACATCGGCAAGCTCAAGATTGGCGAGGAATTTGCCCTGCCGCAGGAGCCATCAAACCCCTATAAGGTGGTTGACATCCTGGAGGACAAGGTCATAATCGCCCCCGTATCTGACCCGAATCAGAAAATCGAGCGCCCCAAAGTGGCGCGTTCGAATGACGATTCGGTCATCCCAGAAGCAGAGGCGCCGGAGCCCACCGCCCCGGAATCCGCCAAAGGATCAGATACGGGGTCTGCTACGGCTCCCCCGCCTACCTCTACCGTCCCCCCCCAGTAACCATCAATCGCAGACTCCATTTGCCGACCTCTCTCCCGAACCTTCCAACCCAATACCCCATGACCCCAGTAAAACCAAGCAAGCGAATTATCGTCCTGCTCACCGCCGCAGCAGGCTTGCTGCCGATCATGCCGGTCGCCACCCAAGCTGGTCCCGAGGGTTCCGGATACTCCGGCGGAACCTCCGGCATTGCCGAGCGTGAGATCGCTCGCCGCCAGCAGAAGATCCTTGAAGCCGCAGAGCTGATTGCGAAAGGCGATCAGGCCAAGGCAGATGGCGATCTCGAAACCGCTATTCAAAACTACCGTAGCGCCATCGATCTGCTGCCGGATGCGCCCTTCACCCGCGCCCAGCGCGATGAGGCGATCCAGAAGTTTGCTGATACCACTGTTGAGTATGCGCGGCAGCGGGCGGAAAGTGGCGACACGGCCGGGGCGAAAGTCATGGTGGAGCAAGTCCTGTCCGATGCCATTGCCCCTGACCAGAAAGAAGCCAAAATCCTTCTTCAGGAGCTGGATGACCCGGAGGTATTCAACCCTGCAAACACCCCCGAGCATTCCGCCAAGGTCCAAGAGGTCGAGAAAGGTCTGCGCATGGGTATGGGCTATTACGATCTCGGTGATTATGACAAAGCCCGCGAGCAATTCCACAAGGTGCTCGCCAAGGACAAGTATAATACCGCTGCCCGCCGCCAGCTTGAAAAGCTAGAGCGCCGGATCATGGAATACCAGAAGTCGGCGCGCGATCACACCCGTGCGGCAATGCTTCGGGAAGTCGACGAAATGTGGGAAACTTACGTTCCCAAAACAGGTCTAGAGCGTTTCGCCAATACCAGCACGACAGTCGTGAATGAGGATAAAGGAGTAACCGCCATCAATGAGAAGTTGCGCTCGATCATTATTCCGCTGGTCAGCTTCCAAGATGCCACGATCCAGGAGGCTGTGGACTTCCTCCGCCTCAAGTCAAAGGAACTCGACCCTTACGAAACAGATCCTGCTGAGAAGGGAGTTAACATTGTCGTCCAAGATGCGGGCGAGGCAGCAAACGCCGCACGAATCACTCTCAGCCTGACGCAAGTCCCTCTCGGCGAGGCCCTGAAATATGTCACGGATCTGGCGGGAATGCGCTATAAAGTCGATGCATTCGCTGTCCGCGTGGTTCCTTCGACCTACATCGGCACCGAAATGTATAACCGCACCTTCCGCGTTCCGCCTGACTTCATCAGCAGTGGCGGTAGTGGGGATGCAGCTGTGGATAGTGATCCATTTGGCGATCCGGGTGGTGCCACCACAACATTGCCGACCAAGAAATCCGCCCGCGAAGTTCTGGAAGAAAAAGGAGTTCCCTTCCCTCCGGAATCCTCTGCCTACTTCATTGCCTCCACGTCTCAATTGGTCGTTCGCAACACCCAGCAAAACCTTGAGACGATCGAAGCGATTGTCGAAGAGATGTTCAAAGGCGTCCAGCGCCAGATCTTTGTGACGACCAAGTTTGTCGAAGTGACACAAGACAGCACCGAGGAGTTTGGCTTTGATTGGTTGCTCGGGCAATTCAACCTGCCGACCACCGAGCGCGCCTTTGCTTCGGGCGGAACAGTCGGGAATTCGCCAGCGGGTGCAGTCTCCAATCTCGACTATCCCTTCACCCCCCCATCAGGGACTGGTGAGCCAATTCCGACTGGCGGCTTTCCCCTTACTCGGGGGCTTCGCTCCGGTTCGTTTGCCATCCAGGGCAATGCGATTGATGCTCTTCTCTCATCAACCCAGGTTGTTTCAGGAGTAGCACCTGGTATCTTCTCCGTAGCGGGTGTCTTCTCGGATCCCCAGTTTCAGGTCGTCCTTCGCGCCCTCAGCCAGAACAAGGGTACAGACTTGATGACTGCCCCGAGCATTGCTACCCGCTCCGGTCAACGGGCCAAGATCGAAGTGATCCGCGAGTTCATCTATCCAATCGAATTCGATCCGCCGGAGATTCCTCAAGAGTTTGGATCGATCGGCGGCGGCGGTCAGTTTTTTGACCCAACCACCGGTTTGATTGGCAACCCTTCTGTTTCTTCATTCCCGGTCACCCCGACCACTCCAACGGCCTTCGAAACCCGCAATACGGGTGTTACCCTCGAAGTCGACCCGGTTATTGGGTCAGATGGATTTACTATCGACCTCAACCTCGCTCCAGAGGTGGTCGAGTTTGAAGGGTTCGTGAACTACGGAAGCCCGATTCAAAGTGCAGCGATCAATGCTCTTGGTCAGCCCACTACTGTTATCCTCACGGATAACAAAATTGAGCAGCCGATCTTTGCCACCCGCAAGGTTTCTACCGCCGTCACCGTTTGGGATGGTCAGACAGTTGGCATCGGTGGTCTTATGAGGGAGGATGCCCAAATGGTCGAAGACAAAGTGCCGATCCTAGGGGACATCCCGTTCCTTGGTCGCTTGTTCCGTGTTGATGCTGAGCAGCATTTCAAGCGCAACCTCATGATCTTCGTCACGGCGAAATTGATCGACCCTGCCGGTCAGACGATCCGCCAGCCTGACGACAAGGCCGAGCCGGATGTTGCTCCTTCCACTCTGCCGAGCGGTGCCAACTCCCCGCTGATCGAGCAAGATCCGGGAATCGGGGCAGGCGATGACATCTTCGGTGGAGGCGCTGATACGATGCCTGCCGACGGGGGGGCTGAACCCGCTGGTGGCGGTGCGCCGCCCGCTGACGATCCATTCGGATTTTAATCAATCCATTCTAGCAATTCGCAAGGGCAGGGGGAAACCCCTGCCCTTTTGCTTTCATTGAACTTGCTGAGATGAAGACGGTGATTGTTACTGGTGGTATCGCCTCAGGAAAATCCGCCCTTTGCCGGTCCTTTGCGACGGAGAGGGACGAATGGGAGATCTTCGATGCGGACCAGGCTGTTCATGGGCTGTTGACAACCGCTCAAATCAAGCTGAGAATTGCTGACCGTTTCGGGGTCGGCATTCTTGATGCTGGCGGCGAGATCGACCGGCGGATGCTTGGAAGTATCGTCTTCGCGGATTCTGCAGCCCGCAGAGACCTTGAGACGATTCTCCACCCCGAGGTATTTCGCCTTTTTGCGAAACCCAATCCGGAGCGGAAAATGCCGGGGTGTCCGTGTTAGTCGCCGATATTCCGCTTTATTTCGAATCCCAACGCAAGTATTCCAGCGACCTCGTGATCGCGATTGCCACCAGTTCAGAGACCCAGCATCGCCGCCTTTCCGCCCGCAATTCATTGTCCGCCGAACGGGCGAAATCCCGGATCTCCGCGCAATTACCGGCCATCCGGAAATTAGAATGGGCAGACCTCGCAATTTGGAACGAAGGGTCGTTAAGCGCCCTTAATGATCAAGCAAAACTTGCCATCCTCCGTATTGAGGCTCTCTAGAGCCGCTGCCCGATTTACAATCTCGAACAAAGTCTAATGGAAGACGAACTTACGCAAACCGAAATGGGTTTCCCAGAGGAGCCGATGGCTCAATCTGAATCCGTAGCCCCCGTGGCGGACGGGCCAATCGCCAGTTCACCTAAATCGAGAGGTGGAAAGTCTAGGTTAAGGGATGGGAAACAGGGTGCAGAAGGTCCAGCACCCGATCCGAAAGGCGGGGGAAGCGAAGGGGAAGACCCCGGGGTTCCATGTGAGCTCGAACATGCGCAGTCGGGGCAATCGCCCAAACCCAAGAAGAAAACAGCGGCAAAGAAAAAAGCGCCGCAGAAGAAAGCGGCGAAGAAAAAGGCGTCGGAGAGCAAATCGAGAGGCACCGGTTCTGCGGCAGAAGCTGATTTGATCGAAGCGGAGGCTCCAGAGATCGCCGGCTCTGATCGGGAGTCCGGGCACAAGACTGAGATATCCGAGCGGTCAGCCCGCAAGGAGCAAGCGGCGGAGGTAGAATCCGCGCCAGAGCCGGAACCCGAGGAAGAGAAGCCGGAAGTCCCCGCGCTCATCGTTTTGGAGGAGTTCCAAGATCGCGAATTGGCGGATCTCTACGAACTCGGGAATTCGCTTGGATTGCGGACCGGTGGGCTGCGCACCCGCCACCACCTAATCTACGAGATACTCTCGTTTTACGGGCGGCACGGCACCAAAATCGATGCCGCCGGTGTCTTGGAGGGCAATACGAGCGGGTTTGGGTTTCTCCGGTCGCCCCGCTACAGCCTTGCCGAACATCCCGACGATCCGTTCATCCACCCGCACATTGTCCGCAAATTCGGGTTGAGGGTTGGCAATTTAGTCCGCGGTCTCGCGCGCGGTCCCCAGCACAAAGAAAAGTTCCTGCCCATCGACGAGATCACCCATGTCGAAGGGATTCCGTTTGAGGATTGGGAGCCGCCGACCCACTTTGACAAGCTGACCGCCCTGCACCCCGAGGAGCGCATTATCCTCGATAATCCGGATGTAAAATCGGTCAGCGCCCGCGTCGTCGATATCATTGCGCCGTTGGGCAAGGGGCAACGCGGGCTGATCGTCGCGCCGCCCCGCGCGGGCAAAACGATCCTGCTCAAGGAAATCGCCAAATCGATCCGGGCGAACCACCCGGATATCGAGTTGCTCATCCTCCTGATCGACGAGCGCCCAGAAGAAGTCACCGATTTCGAAGAAGCAGTCGATACGCCGGTCTATGCCTCGACCTTCGACGAACCCGGTCGCCGCCACATCCAGGTCGCCGAGCTGGTGCTTGAGCGGGCAAAGCGGCTGGTCGAGCACAAGAAGCATGTCGTCATCCTGCTCGATTCGATCACGCGCCTCGCCCGGAGCTACAACCGGTTGCTGGCCGGCGGGCGGCTCGGGTCTGGCGGCATCGACCACAAGGCGCTCGCCCAGGCGCGTAAAGTGTTCAGCTTTGCCCGAAACGTGGAGGAAGGCGGGAGCCTGACGATCATCGCCACCGCGTTGGTCGAAACCGGCAGCCGGATGGACGATGTCATCTTCGAGGAATTCAAGGGGACTGGCAACATGGAGATCCAGCTCGACCGCGAGCTTGCGGAAAAGCGGATCTACCCGGCGATCCACATCCTCCAGTCCGGCACCCGCCGCGACGATCTGCTTTACCACCCCGACGAATTCCGCCGGATCACGCCGCTGCGGCGGCAGCTCGCCCAGATGCCCGCCGGCGATGCCATGGAGACGCTCGTCAGGCACCTGCATCAGATGGGGTCGGTCCCGGAACTCTTGCTCAAGGGAATCATCTAAGTGAACGCCAGCGCCGAAGCAGCCTTGGAAACAATACCGCCCACCGACGAAGGAAGCCTCATCACCGACGATGCCGGATTCCGGCATCTGCTCGACGATCTTGATCGGGCGGCCAAGGCGTCGCGCAAACCGCTGATCTGCGCGGTGGATCTAGAGGCGGACAGCCTGCATTCATACCGGGAAAAGCTGTGCCTGGTCCAGCTTTGCTGCGCCGGGCGGCTCGCTATCCTCGATCCGCTCAAGATCCAAGACCTCGTCCCGCTGCTCGATTTTGTCGAGCGCCCGGATGTCGAGCTGTGGATGCACGGCGCGGACTTCGACATGACATTGTTGAAGCGGACGTTTTCCCGCGTGCCGCCCCGCATTTACGACACGCAGACGGCGGCGCGGCTGCTCGGATACCGGAAGTTCGGGCTCGCGTATTTGATCGAAGATTTCTTTGGCGTGGCGCTCTCGAAGTCGCCGCAGAAGGCGGATTGGGGGAAGCGGCCGCTGACGGACAAGATGATCGAGTATGCGATGAACGACGTCTGCTACCTGCCGCGGATGGCGCAGATGCTGGTCGGCTTGCTCAATGAAAAAGGGCGCTGGGATTGGTTTCTCCAGAGCTGCGACGCCGCGCGGGAGGCGGTCATGGCGCGGGAGGAGCGGACGAAAGACGAGGCGTGGAAGATCTCGGGGTGGGGGAGGCTATCGCCGAAGGGACTCGCCTTCCTGCGCGCGCTGTGGACGTGGCGGGACCGGCAGGCGGAGATCCTCGACCGCCCCTCGTTCAAGGTGATGAACAACGAGCGGCTCATCGAGCTATCGCTCGGGCTGGAGGAAGGCAAGAAGATCATGGCTCCGCCGGGGCGCTACCGGCAGGCGCAGGTGACCAGCTTTCGCGATGCGGTGCGCGAAGTCTTCCAGATGCCGAAAGAAGAATGGCCGCAGAAGGTGCGCGGAAAGCGCCCGAAGCCGGATCCCGCCGGGGCCAGGCGCTTTGACCAGCTCAAGGCGCGGCGCGACCGCGAGGCGGAGCGCCATGACTTGGAGGAGAGCTTCATCGCTGCCAAGGGCGCGCTCGAGCGCCTGGCGTTTTCGCCAGATCCGCCGGAGAGCTTCTTGTTGCCTTGGCAGATGGAGTTGCTTGGTCTGAACGACGGATCGCCGTCCGCCGCCGCGACCGATGCCGAGCAAGAGGCCTCCGATGTCGAGCGGGTATCGGCGGCTCCGTAGCGGCACTGCGCCTTGACCGAGCACGCACCCGCGCAGATTTCGTTGCGCACCGATCACGGCGCGGCGACGCTTGGCCCATGAAAGCCCGACCCAAATTTGGATTCGCTGTGGCGTTCGCCCTCGTCGCGGCGCTCGCCTGCGCCGCCCTGCCGCCTAGCGCCTTCGCCCAGGATGCCGCGTCCGCCGCAGCTGATGAGGCAGGCGCGCCGCCGCCGGCCGAGACCGAGACCGAGACCGAGACCGAGACCGACGAAGAATTGCCGGAGCTGCCCGATGTCCCAGAGAAGGAAACCGTGAAGCCGCCGCCGGCCGTGCAAGGCGGCATCGCCGACGCAGGCGAAGTCGGCAAGCTGCCGCCGATCACCCGCGAGCTGGCGCGGCGCGGAGCCGAGGCGGTCGCGAAGAAAGACTGGAAGGTCGCCCGCGAGGCGTATGCCGAAATGCTGGAGGTCGATCCGGACAATTCGCTGGCGCTGGCGAACCTGGGCGCAGTCGAGTTCCAGCTCGGCATGTCGGATGCGGCGCGGGGGCACCTCGAGCGGGCGGTTGCCGTGCAGCCCCGGCTCGCGCAGACCTGGTCCACGCTCGGGCTGATCTACTACGAGACGGGCAACGGCTACCTCGCCGTCTCCGCCCTGACCCGCGCGCTCGCCTTGGACGAAACCGACGCGCGGTCGCACAATTACCTCGGCGTCGCGCTCAAAGAGATCGGCTGGATCAATGGCGCCGAGCAGGAGCTGCAGCGCGCCATCGAATTGGAGCCGGGCTATGCGGAGGCGCACTTCAACCTCGCCCTCGTCTATCTGGACCGGAAGCCGCCCGCCGCCGAGCTGGCCCGCCGCCACTATCTGCGCGCCAAGCAATTTGGGGCGGCGCCGGACGCGCTTGTTGAAAAGATGCTGGAAGCGGCGGCGAAGGCGGATTGAGCGCCACGTTAGGGTCGCACCGATTTCGCGAAATGCCGGTTGGGGAATCGCCGATTTTCGCATTTGTTAGGCTTCCGACCAAATCCATCCGCTTTGACGAAACTGCCTGCCGCCAGCAACCTCGAAATCGGAGCGCCGTCCCGCACCCGGCGGGTCCTGCTGTGGGCGGCGATCCTCGTCGCCCTCGGCGGCATCGGGTTTGGCGGCTGGACGATCCGCAACCGGATGCGGGCGCACAAGGCGGAGGTGATCGCAGAGGGCGCCAAACAGCTCGGGCGCAGCGAGGTCGGCCGGCTCAAAGAGGCGGTCGAGGATGCCGTCGAAGCCTACAACCTCGCGCCGGACTCGCCCGAGGTCGTGCGGACGATGGCGGAATTGTCCCGGCTGATGGGATCGCACAAAGCGGTCTATTTTTATGAGCGGCTTGGCGAGATGGGCGCGCAGACGGCGGCGGACCGCCGCGATCTGCTGGAATGCTATACCGTCTTCGGCTACCCGCGGGAGGCGGAAAACCTGGCCGCCAAGATGCTGCAGGCGGATCCCGGCGACGCGGCGGTGCTCGGCACGATGGGGAAATTTCACGCGCGGTCCGGCGAGATGGAAAGGGCGCTGGCCGAGCTGCGCCGGGCGGCGGACGCCGACCCGGAGGACCCGGAGTATCCGCTCTATGTGGCGGCGTTGGAGCTCAGCGCTGGGAAGCTCGCCGCCGAGGACCAGCGCCCGCGCTGGAGGCTGCTTTTCGATCAGGCGCAAGACGACGGCGAGACCGGGCTGACGGCGCTCAACCTGATCGCCGACCTCCGCCAGGTGCCGCCCGGTTTGGGCGACGATCTCGTCCGCCGCCTCCGCGATCACCCGCTCGGCGATGCGCGCCACAAAACGCTCGCCTTGAACTGGGAACTCCGCCTCCACCCGGACGACCGGGACGCCCTCATCGCGCGTGAGATGCGGGCGGCGGAAGGCGCGAGCTTCAAGGAGCGCGCCGACCTCGCCCTCTGGATGAACGGCCAGGGCGCCTACGCCGAAACGCTGCGGCTGCTCTCGCTGACCGAAGTCAAGGAGCATCCCGCCCTGTTCACCGCCTTCGTCGAAGCCTCCGCCCAGATCCATGGGTGGGGCTACATCGGGAAGCTGCTCGCCGCCTCCGACCTCCCGATCGAGGGCGCGGTGAAGCACCTTTTCAATGCGCACCAGGCGCGCGAAACCGGCGACACCTTGCGCTTTTCCGAGCAACTGCGCAAAGCCGCCGAAGTGGCGTATCGCGAGGACAAACGCGCCGTGCTCGAAGGCGTCGGGCGCTATGCGGAGGCGGCGGATGAATGGGAGATCGCCCAAGATGCCTACGACCGCCTCGTCTCCTCGCCGGATGGAAAATACCGGGGGCTGCTGGGCAGGATGCGCGTGGCAGAGCATCATGGCGACACGCTGGCGCTTCTCGATGCGGCGAAGTTGATCGCGCTCCGCTACCAGCGCGGGGACGATTGGACCGAGCGGCTCGCCTACTGGCGGCTCATCATCGGCGCGGAGGTCGAGGTCGGAGCCGCCGAAGCCGAGCGCCTGCGCGCGTCGGGCAACCAGCCCAAGACGCTCCTCATCGCGGGGCTCGCCAAGCTCCGGTTCGGCGACCGCGCCGGCGCTGGAGGCGGTCGCCGATTGTCCGGAAGCGGCGCTGCGACCCGGGGCAGCAATTGGCGCTCGCCGCCATTCTTGCCGCCGGGGGCGATGCCGATCAGCGCGCCCGCCTCGCCGAACAGATCCCGCCCGATGCAGAGGTCCTGCCGGAGGAGCGGCAGCTCTACCAGCGCTTTGCCCAAGCGATCTCGTCGTCGGCTGACGGAAAGTGAGGCGGAGATTAATTAAGCTTTCCAAATTGACGGCATCGCCTTATCTACCAGCGTGCCTCCGAAACCGTATCCCTTGTCCCAATCCCGACAGCCGCAGGAGATCGAACCGCTCGTCTCGGAGCGGCGGGAGCAACGGGCGCGCGCCTTCTTCCGTACTGTACGCCCTGTGGGGGCGATCCTCTGCCTGCTGTGCTACGCCACGCCCTCGGCGCCATCGGGGTTCTGGCGGCGATGTTTGCGACCGGCGACAGGCAGCATGGGATCTGGTTTCTCGGGATCTTGGCGCTCCATCTCGTCTTCCGCATCTGGCGCTATTCGCACGTCATCCGGCTGAGCTGCCAGCTCTGCCATTGCCCGATCCTGCACAGCCGCCGCTGCCACAAACATCGCAATGCTACCAAGTTGCCGCTCATCGGCCACCGGGCGAGCGCCGCGCTGGAGGTCTTCTTCCGGCACGGGTTCACCTGCATGTATTGCGGCACGAAATACCGCCTCTGGCGCTGAGCCTGAGGCAACCAGGGCGGATCGCTAAACCGTCTGCCGCCCTTGGGCGACGACAATCTTGTCGCCCGGCTTATTAGACCGGCGGCTTCGCCGGTTGGGTTCGGATGATCGGCAGGATGCCGATGTTACGGGAGGCTTCGCCGTTAGGATTGGATGATCGGCAAGATGCCGATGCTACGGCGGCTTCGCCGGTCCGGGCATTATCGCTTGGAACTGTAGAGCTGGCGCAGTTGACGCTCGCTCGGCATACCGTTATAGACCTCGCCGCGCGGACCTTGCCAGGTTTCGCCGCTGACGCGCTGGAGCCGGACCGGCGTGTAGGAGCCGTTACTGTTGCGGACGTTGATGACCTGCACGTTTTGGGCGGCGACTTCCGAGCGGACCTGGTTGATCTCGTCCTGCTGGCGACCCATCTGGTTGCCGATCAATCCGCCGACCAGCGCCCCGGCGATCGCGCCTTCCGTCTTGTTGATGCCGCGGATGTTGTTGCCGGCGATCCCGCCCGCCAGCGCACCAGCGCCCGCCCCGATGGCGGTCCCGGCGGTCTGGTTCGGTCCGGCGCAGCTCGATAGAGAAAGGGCGGCAAGGCTTGCGGCGCACGCCGCAGCGGAAACTGACTTGAGGATGGTTTTCATAGGGGTGGGTTCAAGTTCTGGTCGATTCGACGATCCATCGCCGATTTCATTCATTCTACACTACGGCTGGTGCCAGTATTTCGCACTGGAATTCTTCTGGGCGCCTTGAACGGAGCCATTTTTCAGAGTACGTTTTCCAATGACCCTCAAAGACCGGACAATTGAAGCTATCAGGGATTTGCCCGAAGATGCCGACATCCAGCAAGTGATGCGCGAAATTGCCTTCATCGCAGGGATCGATCAAGCGTCTCGCGAATTGGACCAAGGGCAAGGGATGACTGCCGATGAGGCGAAGGACTACCTACGCGCATGCCTTACGCGGTAATCTTCTCACCAACGGCAATCCAAAACCTTGCAGAATCCGTCGCCTACATCGCGCGCTATGAGGCGGAGGCGGCATAAAGGCTCGGGGCGAGCTTGATCGATGCGGCAGAGCGGCACCTATCGCGGGACTGGGTTCGAGGTCCGCGGTGCCGGGAGTACCCTGAGGGCGGCGTTTATTATTGGTTGCACCGGAGTTACCGCATTGTCTATCGGGTCTCGGAGGAGAATCGGCGTGTTGAAGTGATGCGGTTCTGGCATTGCAGCCGCGATGACCTTCCCCCGATTGAAGAGAGCCTCCCCGGTTGACCCTGCCGCGATCCGCGCCTTTGATCGCGCGCTATGTCTGATTCCCCCATCCCCAACGTCCTCGCCGAACGCTACGCGACCGCGCCGATGAAGCGCATCTGGTCGCCGGAGGGCAAAGTCGTGCTCGAGCGCGAGCTGTGGATCGCCGTGCTCAAAGCGCAGCGGGACCTGGGCATCGCGGTGCCGGACGGCGTGGTGGAAGCCTACGAGGGCGCGAAGGAATCGGTGGATCTCGCCTCGATCATGGAGCGCGAGCGCGTCACCCGCCACGACGTGAAGGCGCGCATCGAGGAATTCTGCGACCTGGCCGGGCACGAGCACATCCACAAAGGGATGACCAGCCGCGACCTGACCGAGAACGTCGAGCAGCTCCAGGTCTTCCGCGCGCTTGCCGAGGTCCGGCGCAAAGCGGCGGCGTGTTTGCTCGCGTTTGCGCGCCGGGCGAAGGAATTTCGCGACCTGCCGATCACCGCGCGCACGCACACGTCGCTGCCCAGGTCACCACGCTGGCAAGCGGCTCGCCATGTTCGGCGAGGAATTGCTCGGCGTGTCGGCGGCTTATGACCTGATCGACCGCTATCCGGCGCGCGGGCTGAAAGGCGCGGTCGCACCCGTCATTCAGCTCAACCTCTTCGGCTGATCCTCGACGATGCCGGGGACGCCGCCGCGCTCGACCGGCTGGAGGGGCAGATCCTCGCCCTACTCGGCATCCCGCGCCGGTTCGGCTCGGTCACCAGGTTTATCCGCGCAGGCCTGACTTCCGCGCCGTCGCCGCGCTGGTCGATCTTACCAGCGGACCGAGGCGGACTTTGCCCGCACGCTGCGCCTGATGGCCGGGCACGAGCTGGCCGGAAGAGGCCTGCCAGCCAGGTCGGCTGTCCGCCATGCCGCACAAGATGAACAGCCGGTCCTGCGAGCGATCAACGGCTTCCACACTCCCGCTCAAAGGCTACGCCGCCATGGCCGCCGGGCTCGCCGGGGACCAGTGGAATGAAGGCGACGTCTCGTGCTCGGTCGTCCGCCGCGTCATGCTCCCCGATGCGTTTTTCGCCATCGACGGGCTGTTTGAAACCGCGCTCTCTCGTCGTCCCCGGGCAGATGGAAGCCTTCCCGCCGTCATCGAGCGCGAGACCCGGCACCTGCCCTGCCGTTTTTGCTCTCCACCACATTTCATGGAGGCGGTCAAAAGCGGGCCGGCGCAGGCGGCGCACGAGGCGATCAAAGAACACGCCGTCGCCGCTGCCATGATCTGCGCCGAAGAAGCATCAAACCAATGACTTGCTCGACCGCCTCTGCCGCCGACGATCACTCGGCTTCACCCCGCGAGCAAGCCGACCAGATCCTCCTCCGGCAGGGAGCCGGACCTGTCGGCGCCGCCCATGCCCAGGTCGGTGCCTTCGCCCAAGCCCGCGCCGCCGCCGCCGCAGTGGAGGGAGCCGCCGCCTACGCGCCGGGATCGATCTTGTAAAGCGAACCGAGCTTTCGCCAAGCCCAGTGAGGCGCGACTCGACTGCGGCAGTCTGTAGAGACGGCGCTCTTGCCGTCTTCGCCCTGTGGATCGGTTTCGCTTCACATACGGTCCAAAGAGTCCCCTTGAGTTTGATTTAGCGCGGGTTGTGCGGACGTGGGCGTCTGCGGTCCCAGGGGCGAAGCCCTCGGACTGCGGCAAGTGCCTCGCCGCCGCCGCCCGCCGCATCGCCGCGCGCGACCTTTTTGGTCCCCATTCGCCCCGCTTTGCGGCATGGTAGGGCATGTTTTCGCCGCCCACCGAAATGTACAAGCCGAAGATGCCGCCTTTGCGGGGAGTTGAGGCGGCTTGCTCATGGATCGCGCCGGTCTGGGCATGCGGCGCGCGATCCGGCAATTCTTCCGCAGCTCCGCACCGCCGTTCTCTTCGGCAGCGGCACAACGGCAGGGCGACGCTTTGGTCGCCGCCGCGCACCTCGCCGATTGGGGCTGGGACCTGCTTTCGTCAAGGCGGACCCGGCGCGCGAGTTCCGCCCGCTCACGCAAAAAGCGTAACCTCGCCGCCGCCACCGCCGCGAACCTGCGAGCCGTGGACGGCGGCGTGGCGCGCCGCCTGCCTGTCTGCCTCGACGGCCTGCTCGGCACCGGGGCGAAGGGAGCCCTGCGCGGCGGGTATCCTCGAGGCGGCGCGCGAGATGGAACCGGCTGCGGCGGGAGGCGGGCGCGATCACCTTCGCGCTCGACATCCCGAGCGGATTGGACGGTAGTCGGTGCGCCGGGCGCGGGCGCGGTTGAGGCGGACGTCACCCTGACCGTCGCGCAGGTTAAGGCGGGGCTCGCCGCCGATGCGGCGATCGATCATGTCGGCGGCTCGGGCCCGATCCCGCCGGACGAATTGGTCCCGCCTCCGGGCAAGGCGACGCCTCCTGCGCGGTTTCTTTCCATCCCAAAATCGGGATTGCCCCGCGCCGCGCGCGTTCGACACCCACAAGGGCAGGCTCGGGCGCGTCGCCATCGTCGCCACTTCGCGCGGGCTGGCCGGGCGCCTGCGCTCTGCTCCGCCGCCGCCCTGCGCGCCGGGGCGGGGCTCGTCACCGTCTTCGCCGCCGAGGACGCCTACCTGGATCATCGCCGCGCTCGCTTACTCGAGGTCATGGTCCGCCCGTGCCGCGACTACGGGGCGATCGACTCTCCGGATTCGGGTACCGCCGCCATCGGACCTCGGCTTGGGGATGGCGCATGCCGCCGAGATCCGCGCCGCCATCGCCTCCGCGCCCTGCCCGCTCGTCGCCGATGCCGATGCGCTCAACGCGCTCGCCGATGACCTCGCCGCGCTCGATTCGCCCGGATCGGCGCGGCTGCTCACCCCGCATCCCGGTGAAGTCGCAGCGCTGCTGGCGGCGCGCCCGTCGGCGACCGGGCGGAAACCGCGCGCGCCTTCGCCGAGGCGCACTTCGGCGTCACGCTCCTGCTCAAAGGCTCCCGACCAAGCCGTCGCCGAAGCCTACCGCCCGGTCTCGCTCAACCCGACCGGTCACTCCCGGCATGGCGAGCGGCGGCATGGGGTGCCCTCACCGGCATCGCCGCTGCCCTCCTCGCCCAGGGGCTGGGAGCCTGCCGTCGCCCGCCTCGGCCCTGGCTCCCTGGGCGCGCCGCCGAAATCGCCGCCTTCGAAAACGGTCAAAGCGCTGAATCCCCGCCGCCGAGATGCCGATCGGCGCGCCTGCCCGCCTTCGCCGGGCTGCCGGAGGATTATTGAAACGACCGGGTGAACCGGCAAAGCTGGGCGCTCGGCGCGGCGCCATGCGCGCCCCGGCGAGGCGTCCCCACCAGTCCTGCCCGCTCCTCGCGCCGTGAGAGCCGGCGGGATCGCTCTCCGGCAACCTGGCGTGTCACGTCTGATGTTGCGCCAGGTCTCACCCTTCGCGAAAGAACGGGGATTCCTTGGATGGTCGCCGATGCCGCGCTGGAAACGAACGCCTTACGCCAAACAGAAAACGCCTCCGACCCTGACTCCGCCCGGCCACGCCCCCCCAAAGTCCCGCCAGGCAACTTCAAGCGATTATCCCTTCCCTCCCGCCCTTTTCGTAATATCCTTCTGCCTTAGCCGACCCTGCGCCGCAATGCATCGAACACAGCATGTTGCCTTATTACAAATACGCCCCTAACCCACATCAGAAAATGCCACCTAATCCGCCCGCTCTTGAAAAACCGTATGACCAATGACTGATGTTGCCTATTAAGGAGTTGACCCATCCAACACGCCTGTCTAATAACTTCTAGTTCTCTCAAAAATAGATGCCGCAGTTCATCCATCTCGCAGACGAACGGTCAGCCTGATCCGCAAGAATGGTGACCACCGCGGCGAAGATCTACTACCGTGACCACAAAGGTCTGTTCGCGACGCCTGTCACCCAGAACCACTGCTCATCACATCAATGGCTCCGTGAATTGAAGCGGCGTGGAATTACGACAATCTCCGCAATTCAGTTCAACATTGCTGACGACACCGAAGCTCTGAAACGGGCGACAACGAGGATCACATCTCTGCGACCGCCGCTAGCCAGCAAGACTTTCATTGAGCATGAGACCGGACTGGGACTTGAGGTCATCATTCCCGAGTCGATTCCGGCGAAGTCCATCACCACTGAACTTACACGCCGAAGCAGATTTCCGGTTGGCGTTATTATCCTGAGGCCGCTGATGACCGTGCCCTTGCGGATGTCCGTATTGCCAGAGGGGGCAGACTCAGCAGGATGACTTCGGAAGCGTATGAGTCAGATGCGACTAAGGACTTAACCAAGAGAGAACAAGCGGTGCTACCAACAGGCTACCTGACGCGAGTCGAAAGCGTGATGATAACTACAACCTTAACCTTGAAGTCAGAAGGGCGCTGTCGGTAGCCTGTGGCAGACCAGACGTTGATACGCCCATCCGTCAAGGGGCAAAATCGTCCTTTGTCCGTTCGCCTCCGGAGGCGGTCCGCTGGCTTCCTCACTTTGTACAAATGGGTAATGTGGGAGGATGCGGGGAGTTTGTTTGTGTAGGGTGAGCGGTTTATCCCTCCTGCGTCGGGCTCTGCGGTGCGGCTTCGCTGTTGGCAGGGCGCTGGCGCGCCGGGCAGTCCCGCAGGCAGTGTCTGCTGATATTTGACTCGCTCCGCTCGCCCTGCGGGCAGCCTTCGGCTGTCTGTTCCGCTGCGCTCCGGCTGTGGGCTTACCGCCTCTGGGCGGGGTTACCGACATCAGATTTTTCGGCGGCTGGCGTCAGTCAGCTGCGGGACCCGATTCTGCCGTTGTTCATTTTGTGAAGGACTGCTCCAAGACTCTGTCCCGGTATCCTGAAATTGTATCCGCGTTTCGCCTCATGATCATCGCAGTGGTGCAACCATTCGCCTTGCGCGCAATCAAGGAGAAACCAACCAGTCAGCCCGATAGCGCTGGCGCTTCTCAAGGGCGTCTCCTCCCCGCGAACGTGAATCATGAATCCAGTCAGTCCTTACCACACATTCCCACGATGTTGAACCCAGCGAAAACCACCGCCGTAGAAGGTTCCTGTTGGGTCACCCAACCACGTCGCCGAGGCACGCCGATATAGCGGATCGAATCCCCTGTCTTTCAGCTGAACCTTACGATACGCCCCGTCCAGTCGTCCGGGCAGGCAACGCGTGGCGGTGGTGAGTCAGCAGCAACAATGGAAACATCCCAGCTCATCGCAGAGTGATGAGCTCGGCACAACTAGAAGTTATCAAACAGGCGTGTTTGGATTTGGTCAACGCCTTACGAGGTAACATCTATGTTGTGATCACGGTTCTTAGTGTGTGAAACGGGCGGATTTCCGTAGCGGGGCTTTTTGATGTTAGGTTGCCTGTATTTCGGAATAAGGCAAATATTGCCGTATTAGAGTAATGGGGGCCTATGTGGTTAAGGCAACGTTGGGCTATATTACAAAAAAAGGGCGGGGAGGGAAAAGGAGAAACCGTTGATTGCCGCCTGGCGGCTTCATTGGGATTGGCGGCGGGGAGGGAACCGGGTGATTCTGGTCGGCAGCGATTTTTGCCAGCAGGCGTCATTCTTCAGAGGGTTTCGTTCGATCGCCGCATATGGTTCGAGGCGAGCGCAGCCACCGGGGATCGCGGGATGAATCCAGACCCGACCCGGAGGTCGGCGGAGGCGCACGATGCCGCCCGCCGGGGCGGGGTCCCGCCGCTGAGGCGGTCCGGTGGCGGCGTCGCTGCCGCTCCTACCACCATTACGTTCCGGTCGTCTGCCGATGGGGAGGCCTCCATGCGTCTGACTCGGATTGGAAGGTCGGGAAGATGTCGATGCGACTTTGCCGCCGGTCCCGCGCCCCTAACTAGCTAGCTAGCTAGAACGTCATCTGTCCGTTCGCCCCCGCAGGCGGGTCGGGTTCGGCACTTTGGAAATGCGGTTGATCTCAAGGGCGATGCTGGCCCATCTGGGCGGTCACTCCGCCATCTCGCCGGACAGCTCTTGGAATTTCTTGAGCCACGATGCTTTGATCGCGCTGCCGATGTCATTTTTGGCTCCCAGTTCCTCTGCGGTTGTGCCCCAGTAGAAGCTGATCCAGCCGTCGGCGATCGGCTTTGACCCCTGGATGAATTCGACCAATTCCTGCTGCGAGCAACTGAGCGGGAACATTTCTTCGATGACCATCGGCTTGCCGAGTTCGTAGCGCTTGAGCGCGGCGAGCGCCTTGTCGACCTCGCCTTTTTTGGGGTAGAAGTGGACGCTGACGAAGTCGAGTGGCGCATCGACGCCCCCGGCGTAGAAGATCGGGGTGGCGGCGTTGGGGTAGAACGCGAACGCCCACGGGATGACGCCGACGGTGAGCATCGCGTCATTGTCGTGCTGGCGGATCGCCGCCGCCATCTGGGCGACCCACGCCTTGGCTGCCTCGTGCCGCGTCCGCCCGTTGAGGTCGAGCGTGAGCCGCTGGACGAAGAATTTGCCGCCGAGTTCGCCGCCCAGCCATTCGGCGGCGGGTTCCTTGGCGTTTTCGCCCGGCAGGATCGGCTCGTTCATCAGGTCGAAGCAAAAGATCGCGGGGCTGCCGCCGCACGCCTCGGCGACGGCGGACCAGAAGGCGGCCTGCTGCGCCCAGCGCTCCGCCTCGGGCAAGGTGTCATACCACGCGGGGATGTCCGCTTTGTGGTAGCAGCCCAAGCCGGTCACATCGAGATACAATCCGGTTTCCTCGGCGAGGGCGACGAGCTTTTTCAACTGCGCTAGGGAGGCGGCGTCCGACTTGCCCCGCTCGGGCACGAACTTGCCGAACTGCAGGTGGATGCGGACGACGTTGGCGCCCAGCGCTTTGATCTCGCGGAAGTCGGCGGCGACCGTCTCCCATTCGCCGATCCAGTAGTCTTCGAGGAGCCGGCCTTCCTCGTCGTGGTCGTAGTTGACGCCCCACGCGGTGAAGCGCGCGCCGGAGCCGGCTTCGGCGAAGTGCGCGCCGTCGCTGCTCGGGCGGATGCGGGGCAGCGGCTCGGCGCGGGCGGCTGGGGGAGCCGAGATCAGGGCGGCGGCCGCGAGGGAGAGGGCGAGGGCGAGGGTGGGCGCGGTCATGGCGGGGCTTTGCCTAAGTTACGCTTCCGCCGGGGATATCTTGGGGATTCTTTGGGCGAGGCTTTAGCAATCCGCCGCCTGGCAGTCGGTCCGCAGGACCGGCTGAAACCGGTGCTTGGATCTGGGGGGATTGGCAGGAGCGACAAAGACGCCGCTCCCGGAGGTCGTGAGCTTCAAAAGATCATGGCTTCCTTTTTGCCCTGCCCCGTCTGGTAGAGGCACAGGGCGGTCGTGTTGTCGCTGCCGAAGCCGATATGGTAAATACCGAAGACAGAGCGCGATCTCGATGGGCAAGGCGGCTTCCCCGGCGATGCCGTGCGCCTCGAGGAACTAGCGGGTCGATCATCGTTCGCAACTCGGCAAGGTTGTTCCGGCGAAGCGCGACACAGAATCGTTTCGCGAGAATATGCTTTGCCATGCGGTCCGCCTCCACTTGTCCCCGGACTTATCCTTGGCCGGGTGGCGGCTCCGCACCTACCAGCGGTAGGGCGGTCCACATCATGGCGAAGCAAAGGGCGGCGGCGGTCAGGATAGGGATGGTTTTCATGGGGCTGGAATTTGGTCGTGATCAATCCTATCCGATCTCATCGCGTTTGTTGTCAGCCGCATGTAGAATTCCTCGCGAATCTAGCTAGGCGTGTTGCCGCCAGACAATTTTCGGCAGCGGCGTGATTCGGAGAAGCGGAAAGCGCCGATTCCGCTCCAGCGGTAACGCCTCGATCCAGTGCCCGAATCGAACCAGAACTCTCCGTCGTCATCCTCTACAACGGGAGGACAACGTGCGCCTGCTGCAGGACGAGATCGCCAAGGCGCTGGCGGGGCATCGATTACGAATTGGTCCTCGTCGATGACGGGTCGCGGGACGCCACGCTGGAGCGGATCGCGCGCGGACCCGGCGTGCGCGTGCTGCGCATGAAGAAAAACTCCGGCCAGAGCGCCGCGATGTTCGCCGGGATCAATGCGGCGCGCGGCAAGTTTATCGGCTTGCTCGACGGCGATCTGAAACGACCCCGCCGATTTGCCCAAGCTGATGGAGGAGGTCCGCGCCGGGAAAAGCGACCTCGCCTGCGGGTATCGCGCCTCGCGCAAAGACACCGCCTTCAAGCGCCTGCAAAGCCGGATCGCCAACGCGGTGCGCAGCCGGTTCACCGGCGACGGCGTGCGCGACACCGGCTGCACGCTCAAGGTCATGCGCCGCGAATGCCGCCGCGCGCTCCAGCCCTTCACCGGCATGCACCGGTTCATCCCCGCCTGATCAAGGGAGCCGGCTACCACATCAGCGAGCAGCCAGTCAACCACCGCGCCCGCCAGCACGGCGTCAGCAAATACGGCTTCGGCAACCGCGCCTGGCGCGCCACCATGGACATGTTCGGCGTCCGCTGGCTCATCTCCCGCAGCTTCGACGGCGGGTTTGAGGAGGAGTAGTTTTCAGCGGGCGGTTTTCAGGCGGTCGCCCAACCCCTCCAGGGATCGCGGGCGTCCACGTCAGCACGGCACGATCCCGGCGCACTGGCGTGCGCGCTCCGGGCGGAGGCGGTGCGGAGCCAATCTCCCCTCCTGGGAGCAGTCGGGGGGGGGCGGCAAGCAGCAGGCTTTCCTCCGGGAATCGGTCTCTCCATCGGCGGCAGGGCGGCAATCGCAAACCGCGATGAATGGACATCGGAGGATCGGACCCACCCCTAAGCCCATCCAAGGTGGGGGGTTCTGGCGCGGCGCCCCAATTGATCGCCGATTCAAAGTTTAGTCAGCGTTTTCGAAACCTGTGGGGAAATATGCTGCGAAATGACCGGGAAGTTCCTGCGAACCTCCCCAGGCCAACGGGCAGCGACAGATTACAAATCGCTAATGAACGGCATGTCATTTGAGAGCCGATGGCAGGTAGCGGTCTTTGGCGCGCAACTAATTTCATGCGCCTGCTCCCCGCCATCTCCCCCAGGCTCCGCGCCCCGCTCGCCGCTGGCGCGATCTACCTAGCGCTCTCGGCGCTGCTGCGGATCGCGCTCGCCCTCCGCTTCGGCGGCGGGCTCGGGCGCGGAGCCGGGGAGTGGGCGCTCACCTTCCTTTGCGGGCTGCACGCGGACCTCGCCGTCGCCCTCTGCGGCGCGGCGGTGCTCGCGGTGCCGTTCGCCATCCTTCGCCGGCGCCGCCCGGCGCAGAGCCGTGGGGGCATGGCGCTGCGCTCGGGCGCGCTCGGCGTCGCGATGATGCTGATGGTCTTCCTGCTGATCAGCGAGTGGTATTTTTTCGACGAGTTCGCCTCGCGCTTCAACACGGTGGCGATCGACTACCTGATCTACCCGCACGAGGTCACCACCAACCTGTGGGAAAGCTTCCCGCTGCCCGCCATCATCGCCGCCGTCGCCCTCGGCGGCATCGCGCTCGCCGGGCTTTGCCTCAAGGTCGGCTCCGAGCGTGGCGCGTCGGGCGATCCGCCGCCGCGGCGCTGGCTCCCGTTCGCCGGCCTGGCGGCGCTCGCCGCCGCCGCTGCCGTATCGCTGCGCCCGGCCGAGCGGTCGTTCTCCCCCGAGCGGGTGGTCAATGAAATCGCCCAAAACGGGATCGCCTCCGCCCTGCACGCCGCCTGGACCCGCAACCTGAGCTACGCCGCCTTCTACGCGACGCTCGACCGCGACGATGCCTGGGCGCGCGCCCGCCGCGTGCTCGGCGCGCATCCGGGCGAATCGCTGACCGGCGACCCCGCCCCGCCTTCGCCGCCGCCGGATGCGGATGGCGAGATCGATCCCGACGCCTATGCCGCCTGGCTGGCGGCGGCGCGCGCGTCCGTCGAGCGGCAGGTCTCCGGCGACCCGAGCCGCCCGCGCCTCAACGTCTGCCTGATCATGGAGGAAAGCCTGGGCAGCGAATTTTGGGGGTCGCTCGGTCGGGTCAAACGCAAGAGCGGGAAGCCGGAGACGCTGACGCCGGAGATGGACCGCATCGCAGGCGAGGAAGGGTTGCTTTTCACCAATCTCTACGCCGATGGCAACCGGACGATCCGCGGCTTCGAGGGCGTCTGCTCCAGCTCCCGCCGCTGCCCGGGATTCGATCCTCGCCCGCGACCGCACCGAGGGCGTCGAGACGCTCGCCCGCGTCCTGTCGCGGGACGGCTACCAGGGATGCTTCATCTACGGCGGGCACGGCACGTTCGACCATCTGTGCGGCTATGCGGAGCCGAATGGCTGGGCGCGCTTCATCGACCAGGATGACTTTGAAAACCCGGTCCACACCACGGCGTGGGGGCACTGCGACGAGGATGTGCTCCACCGGGCGATCGAGGAGATGCGCTCCATGCACGCGGCGTACCAGCCGTTCTTCCTGACCTGCATGACGGTGTCCAACCACCTTACTGTTCACATTCTTACCGGGAGGATCCAGGAGGATCCGGAGGCGAAAAGCCGCAAGCATGCAGTCAAGTATTCCGACTGGGCGCTCGGGGATTTTTTCCGGCGGGCGAAGGCGGAGCCGTTTTGGCGCGACACGATATTCGCGGTGGTCGCCGACCACGGCGCGCGCGTCTATGGCAGCGAGGAGATCCCGATCAAAAGCTACCAGATCCCGCTGGTCATCGCCGGTCCCGCCGCCGCGCCGCAGCCGCGGCGGATCGACACGCTGGGGTGCCAGCTCGACGTCGCGCCGACGCTGCTCGGTTTGATCGGGCGCCCCTACCGCACGCTTTTTTTCGGGCGCGACCTGCTGCGGGCGGGGGACCCGTCGCTCTGCCTGATGCACCACAACCGGAGCATCGCCGCCTACGGCTCCGGGCGCATGGCGGTCTTCGGCTTGAACAAAACGATCACCTACTACCGCGGCGATCCCAAGCGCGGCGATCTGGTGCCGATGGCGGAACCCGACGCCGCCGCCCGCGAGCTGGCCGCCGACGGCGAGGCGCTCTTCCGCGTCGCCGACGAACTCTACATGGGGCGCCAATACCTTCTCCCCGAGCCAACCGACAACCAATCGCTCGCCGCGCACTCCCGCTGAACCGGGCTGGGATCGCGGCAGGCACGCTAAAATCCGATGCCCTTTGATGACTCGCCATTCGCCGCCGCCGGGGCTATGCTCGACGCCATGCCCCGCAAGCTCCTCATCGTCGAAGACGAACGCAAGACCGCCAGCTTCCTCGCCCATGCGCTGGAGGAAGACGGGTGGGAAATCGAAGTCTCCCATACCGGCAAAGGCATGGTGGATCGCCTGCTGAGCGGCGGTTTCGAGGCGGCGCTCCTCGACATCAACCTGCCCGGTGAGGATGGCCTGTCGATCACCCGCAAGCTCCGCGCCGCAGGCAGCCCGCTGCCGGTCCTCATGCTCTCGGCGCGCGGCGCGGTGGACGAGCGCGTCGAGGGACTCGACGTCGGCGCGGACGATTATCTGGCCAAGCCATTCGCCATCGCCGAAGTCGTCGCCCGCGTCCGCGCGCTGGCGCGCCGCGTCGGCGGGACCGGCGCGGAGGGGCGCGCGCTGCGGCTGGCCGTCGGCGACCTGACGCTCGATCTCGTCTCGCGGGAGGTGTCCCGCGCCGGGCAGAAGATCGACCTCAGCCCGCGCGAATTCCGGCTCCTGGAGGTCCTGATGCGGCACGCGGGCAAACCGTGCCCCCGCTCGCAATTGCTCAGCGAAGCGTGGGACTTCAACTTTGACCCCGGCACGAATCTGGTGGAGGTCTATATCCGGCGGCTGCGGGAAAAGGTCGACGGCGATCACGACAGAAAGCTGCTGCACACGATGCGCGGCATGGGATATGTGGTCAGGGATGACGCGGCCTGACATGAGCCTCCGCACCAAACTGACGCTGCTCTTTGCCGCGATGCTGGGGGCGTGCCTCGTCCTGACCGCCGGGCTTTCGTGGTGGGAATTGGTCGCCGAACCCGAAGCCGGGGAGGAAGAACATGAGCCAGTCTGGTGGCGGCTCACCGAGATCGTCCTGCGCGGCAGCGTGCCCGCCGCCCTCATGGCGCTGGCCGCCTGGGCTGCGCTGCGCCGGATGCTCAAGCCGGTCGAGGCGCTGACCACCGCCGCCGAGCGCATCAGCGCGAGCGATTTCGGCGACCCGCTGCCGGAGACCGGGCGGCGCGACGAACTCGGCCGGCTCACCGCCGTGTTCAACCGGATGACCGCGCGCCTGCGCACCTCATTCGACCACATCCGCGAATTTACGCTCCACGCCAGCCACGAGCTGAAGACGCCGCTCACCGTGCTGCGCGCCACCTTTGAGCGCGACCTCGCCCGCCCCGACCTGGCGGCGGCGGAACGCGAGGAAACGGCCGCGCGCCTCGATGAGGTGGACCGCCTGACCCACATCGTCGACAGCCTCTCGCTGCTGACCAAAGCGGATGCGCGGATGCTATCGCTCGACCGCCGCGACGTCGATCTCGCCGACCTCATGCGGGACGCGCTGGAGGACGCCGGCGCGCTGGCCGAGGGCAACCAGATCGCCGTCGAACTCGCCGAGTGCGCCGCCGGATGCCAGACCCACGCGGACCCGCATCGCCTCCGCCAAGTCCTCCTCATCCTCGTGGACAACGCGGTCAAATACAACCGGGCCGGCGGCTGGGTGCGCCTCGCTTTGCGGAGCCAAAGCGGCAGCGCCCTGCTCGACATCGCCAACAGCGGCGCCGGCATCAGCGAGAAGGATCAGCAGCGCATCTTCGACCGGTTCTATCGGGGCAGCCCGGGCGCAAGCGAGTCCGAAACCGAGCGCGCGGAAGGTTGCGGCCTCGGGCTTAGCATCGCCAGCCGCCTCGCCGAAGCGCAAGGTCAGCGGCTCGAACTCGTCCGCTCAACGGATCATGAGACCGTCTTTCGCCTTACCGTCCCAATACGTCCCTCAGCCCAGGGAGCGCAAGGATCCGGCTCTTAGCTGGCCTGAACGAAGAAGCGCACGCAGCGGCGTTCCACCGTCATCGGCACCAGCAACTGTTGCAGCCTGGTAGCCAATCGGGTTGACGACGTTTCTCACATCCCCCAACGCGTTGCTGCCCCCGCCCCCTCCGAAAGATCAGAGGAAATCTGATAGTCCATGGGTCAAGCCTTCCACGCTGGCGCTGCGATACCAGCGGATCCGCCTATTGCCCCCTTCCACGGCAACCTTGAAGGGAGGACTTCTCCGCGATGCGCGGATCGAGCCCGAGATAGCACTCGACACCGTCCGGCAGCCCATCGCAATCGGGGTCGGCACCCGGTCTCAAGAGCACCTCTTGGAGTCCGGTCTACTGGGTCTCGATCAGCGCGAAGTGATCGCCCAACCACGCCTGGTAGAACGGATGGCAGATGCCGAACAGATCGATGTCAGGCCATGTATCCTCAGCCTCGATGCTATTGAGGATCGCACGCACAGAACTGTTGGCGATGCCGGCGAGGGTATTGGTCGCCCAGGCGAAGGACACCCCGCTTGGGTTGCCCGTCATCCATTCCGCCCGCGTGCCAGCCATCGAACCGTTGTGCCCCCAGTAGTTCATCTCCCGATACCTTCCGAGACCATAGTTACCGGAGTTATACCCCGCGCCGGGGACCGCCGCCCCTGAGGTCCGGAGGGCGGTCAGCACAGCGGCGGAAATAGAATCCGCGTGCCGCGGTCCCCGATCACCGGGCGAAAGATCCCGCTGTAGCCCGATGGCGCGATCAGATTGTTGGTGACATAGGGTTCAAAGCCCTCGCCGCTCAGATACTCGACAGCGCGTGCCGCGATCGTAAACCCTAGGTTTGAATAGCGCCCGACGGTCCCGGGGGTGACCTGCGAGACATTGTCCCGCCGCCAGCCAAGGGCGGACCCGTTATTCGAACCCGACGCGGTCTCGTCGTGATGCCAGAGTTTCCCATCATTGGGCCAGCCAGCCACATGCTGGAGGACCTCCCGGATCGTCAACGCCCGCTCATTTGCTGTGTAGGGCGCGGTCCCGAAGTCGGTCCCGAAGAGACCGCCCCCCGAAAAGCGTGTTATCGAGGGTAGCCCCGGCAGGCGCATCCTCGAGAACCCTGACCGCCGCGAGTCCGGCGATCACTTTCGATACGCTCGCCAACCGGAACCGGTGGTTGGCACCCGCCAGGCGGCCCGCCCCAATATCCGCCTAGCCTCATGCCCTATTGAAAACCAAGCGACCATCATGCGAAATGACCAGCGAAAGCGCCGGAATATTGTTCGCCTCCAAAGCCGGAGTCACCATGCTATCCAATTGCCCGAGGTAGTCTAGGTCCAGACCTTCGTTCGGGACCCAGATCGCAGTGTGCCGGATGTTCGTAGGATTCCGGCTCCAACTGTGCAGGAATGCGGGGCGCCAGCCCATCCCGATGTAGTTCCCGTTGAGGGCGTGGAAATTTAGGTTTTCTATGGCGGTATGGTATAGGGAGTTGGGGTAATTTGGTTTCCGCCACCACACATCGAAGCGCAGACCGTCTCGCATCGTGTAGTAGCCGCTTAGGTTGTGGATCTGCCACTCGCCTACGAGCGAGGCTACATCGTCATCCAACTCGCTCGTCGTCAGCCCCATGAACCGGCGCAATACGGGGCTGAACCGCCCGCTTTTATTCCAAAAGGAGCCATAGCGAATATCGTCCCAGCTCGATTGGAAACTGCGACATTTTCCACGTAGTGCCCGATCGCGCGATGCTGGTCATCCTGGCTCTCAATGGTATCAAGGGTGGCGTCGAGTAACAGGACCTGCTCTTCGCCACCGCCTTTCCGATAGATCGTGTTGTAGTAGTTGTGCCCGTCAAACTGATTGCCGCTCAACCAGGTCAGGCGCCAGCCGCTATTCTGGTAGAGGTTGTTTTCCAGCGAAAGCGCTAAAGGGGTCGCCCCCGCGACGATCCGCCGTGGATCTGAATCCGTAGCCGGCCCCCAGAGCACCGAATAATGCGCGGTTCCATGACCGTCATAGCCGCTGACCTGCAAGGGGACCACCCCTAGCTTCGGTTCGAGGACAACCTCTGCCCGCGATGTCCAACTGCGGGAGGGTCAGTACCTGTCTGCGTGATCCACGGATCGCGGGCTTGCGCATCCGAGACAGATCCGCTCGCAATCGCTAAGTAGAAGAGGAGATAAAAGTCGAAAGATAGGGCGCGTAGATTCACAGCTTCAAAACGATTAGGCCAAAACAACGCCGACGGCGCAAATCCCATGCGCGGGGCGGTTCACGGATTGCGATGCCTATACGAATAATCTCAGCAGGTGCCCCGAAGTTAAACCTAGAAGCGGCAATGCGGATCGGCAGGTTCGGTCCTGAGACGCGCGGGCTTTATCGGTTCGGCGGTGAATCGGGGCGTCGCGCCGCAAGCCCCCTTCTCGGAGGGGATTTAGGGGCGGGTATGAGATACGTAAATCGCTCGAAATTAGCGCATAACGTAGATTCGTTGGCGAGGTGCGGGATCGCTCCCGGCTGGGTGACCCGATGCTCGCTGCCCCACCCTCGCCCCCTCCCAGGAGGGGTGAATGGATGGGATCGCGTCAAGCAATTTGGTCCATCGGTCATTGAACCGCTCCGCCAAGGTATGAGCGCATCAAACACCGACCCACAATCTGTGGCGGAGCCGACCGATGTGGCAAAAAAATGCCGGGGAAGGGAGTTCACCCCTTTTTCATTCCAGTGGCTCTCTGAGAATCAAGAGCCAGCTAACGGACTCGAACCGTTGACCGACTGATTACAAATCAGTTGCTCTACCAACTGAGCTAAGCTGGCGGTGTTGATGGCAGAATAGTAGCCGAGGGCGGCTGGTGGCGAAAGCGGAATTCTTCGCGGGAGGCTTGATTGGTCTGACCCATTTTGGGGCGCGCGGAGCGCCAAGGTGGCGCCTGCGCGTAGCAGCCTCTAGGCGAACGCATTTTTCCACTCGGTTTCGGAAAAGCCAACGAGACCGGTCTCGGTGGCAGGATCGAAAACAAAAGGCCGTTTGATGAGGTTTCCGTTGCTGGCGAGAAGATCGATGACCTGGGCTGGGGTCAGGCCGGGGAGCTGGTCTTTAATTCCGAGTTCGCGGTAGTCGCCGCCGGAAGTGTTGAAGATCCTTTTGAGATCGCCGCTGTAGCTGGCGAGCATGGCGCGGAGTTCCTTCTTGGTGGGCGGCGTTTCGCGGATCGGGATTTCCTCGTGGGCGATCCCGTTTTCGGCGAGCCATTTGGCGGCTTTGCGGCAGGTGCCGCAGCCCTTGTAGGCATAGACTTTGAGCATGGTCGTGGTCGTGAACGCGGAGAGAGGATCGGTTTCGCTACTGCAGGATGAAGCGCAGGCGGAGGAACCGGCGTGTATTCGCCCCGCCGATGGTGGGAAGATCGGCGACCGTGACGCGGTCGCGGCCGGCGGATCCGGCGGAAACGGAGGTGATCCCCAAGCCGGTCCACTGGGTCGCGCCGGCGGCTTTCTGTTTGATGGTGATCCACGGGCCGTGGACCGAGCTGGAGGCTTCGACGGCGTAGGCGAGGTCGCCCCACGGGGTGGACGGGACTTCAAAGGTGAGCGTCGCCCGGTTGTCGGGTGACGTGCCGATGATCGGGAGGCCGGCGGGACCGTTGGCCCCGGAGCCGTCGTTCGGGCTGAGGAGCAATCCGTATTCGACGAGGTGCGCAATGCCGTCGTGGTCCTCGTCGCCATCGGCGCCGGTGACGGCATTGGCGGCCGACCAGCTCGGGAAATCGTCGATGACCTGGGCGGTGAAGCCGCCGGGGTCGGGCGTCGGGTTTTCCTCCCAATAGGCGGCGTCATCCCACGCTTCGAGCGGCGAGGAGGAAAGCGATCCGGCGAACCGGAGCGATGACCCGCCGCCGTCCGTCGCCGGATACCACGCGTCGTTGTAATCAAAGCTCAGGATGTTGGCGATGTAGGGGTCGGGGAGCTGGAGCCGTATTTTCTCGCCGCCGTTGGAGAGGCGGCCGGAGTATTCGCCGGCGATCCGCATGGCCGATCCGAAGGTGAGTTCAAAAACGGGGCGGTTGGCGACCACCACGACCGTATCGCCGGGCGGGAGATCCATCTCAGGGAACGTAAACTCAACCGCGCCGCTCAGCCGGACGCCGCCGAGCGCGAGGGTTGAGCCGCCGGTATTTTGTAGCTCGATGAATTCGAGGTCGTCCCCGGATCCCGGCGGATTGAAGAACATCTCGGTGATCCGCAGGCTGTCGGCGAGCACGACCATCTCCGCATAGCGGATTTCGCTTTCGGGATCCGGCTCGGCGGCGAGTTCGCCGGTCAGGCTCATCCCGATGCCGACGTCGCCGCTGGAGCCGTCGTCTTGGTGGACGGAGGCGGCCAAGACATTCAGACCATTGACGATCAGGTTGGCGGGGACGGAGAACGGACCTTCGACGGTGGGATCGCCGTTCGGGTTGCTGCGGGAGGCGAAGTCTTCGTGTGAGATGTCGCCGCCGGGCATCTGCATCCGGTGGATCTCGGTCCCGTTCAGGTAAAAGATCGCGCCGTCATCGACGAACGTCCGCAGCTCGATGTTTTGGAGGCGGGAGAGGTCGCCATTGAACGTGAAGGTGCCGCGGATGTAGTGGGTCGTGGGCGGATTCAGATCGAGCGAGGTCCCGAATGCCCCGCTGCCAAGGTCGTTGTCCACACCGAAGGGACCGGCGCCCTGCGGCCATGATGAGGCGTCGAACGTCCGCTCATAAAACGCCGGGCTGGCGTTGTAGTAATCGACGTCGTTGTCGTTGTAGCGGAACGTGTCGGTCATCGCGGTGAACGTGACCGGCGTGGGATCGCCGGGGCCGTTCTCGGAGGTCGTCGCATTCGTCGCCCCCGGCGTGGGGACGACCAGCGCCTGATATTGGCCGGTGGTGCCATCGGGCGACCTGCCGACCGAGACGTCTTTGCTTTGGCTTTGAAAATGGACGAGGTCCATCTGGTCTCCGGCGGCGGAATAGAGCCCGAGCCACTCGTAGTTGCTGTCGAGCTTGAACCGGAGGTGCGCCGCGTTTTCGCCCGCTCCCTCCGGTCCGTTTTTCCCGTCCCCATCCGCCCAGAAGACCGCGAATCCTTCGCCGGCGCAGAACGAGAGCGGCGCGATGACATGGTCGCTTTCCGCCGGGCGGATGCTATCCCCGAGCCGCAGGCCGGCGAGCGGGCATGGCAGCGGGAGCGGGTTGTAGAGTTCGACGAAATCGTTGGTGATCCGGACGTTGTTGGCGGCCAGCCATTCGTTCAAGACGATGGCGTCCGGCGGGCACTGCGGGGCGGCAGCATTGGCGGCGCCGGGGCTGGGCAAGGCGAGGTCCCAGGCGCGGTCGCGCCCGATGCGCCCGACCGAATGGTCGGCGACCTGCGGCCCGAAGGCGACCGTGTCCACCAGCTGCGACGACGCATTGTAAAGATAGACCGACTCGCCTTCGCCGCTCAGCGCGAACGGGGCAAAGAACCCCGCGCCGCCCGGTGCCGCGCCCGCGTAAACGACCGCATAGCCGCCGGGCGCGAGGCTGGTGCCGCCGGGGAAGACGAACTGCGCCGGGGCGCTCGGGTCGTCGGTCAAACTGTAGCCGGAGAGGTCAACCGCCGTGCCGCCAGTGTTCGTGAGTTCGATGTAGTCGGTCGTGCCGGCCGAGCCGAGCGGGAGCGAGCGGTTGATGGCGAGCACCTCATTGATGACGACGCCGCCCGCGCCGGGCTGGACGGTCCAGTTCGGGCTCACCGTGGCCTCGGCGAATTCCTGCCAGACGCCGGCGGAGTTCTTGCCGACGACCTCCACACGATAGGTGCCTGCAAGCCGCCGAAAAGCCAAGGGTCGACAGGGGTCTCAGCGCCCCAATTGCCCCCCGGAAACGACGTTTGTAATGCGTGATCCCCGGACCGCCGACCACGATGGTCGCGCCGGTTAGGTGAGTTGGCGACGACGGCAGACCGCTGATCGAGGCTCCTGCCGGGACGAGCGCGCCGATGTCGAGGCCGTTCGGACCGCGACCGGTGGCCGCCGATCCCGGCTGGATCGCGTAGTCGTCGCGCTGGTCGCCGCCTGGCGCGATGAGGTGCGGGTCCGCCCAGAGGTTGCCGGTGCCCAGCGCTTGGAATTCCTCCGGCACGATGCAGCGGTCCACGGTGAGGACCGGATTGATCTCCGGCGGCACGCTGACGAGATCGGAGAAGGCGACCGTGCAATTCCAGAAGATGCAGCCGTCCACCGCCGCAGCGGATCCCGGGGTGACCCCGGAGCGCTGGGGTTCGTCGAAGGCGATGCCGGAGAGGGTGGCGTTGACCACCGTGTTGTTGGTGAAGGTGGCGCGCGATCCGTTCTTCAAAAGCAGGGCGTGATCGACGTCGTAGAAGACGTTGCGCACCACGGTCAGGTCCGAGTTGGTATCCGTCGCGATGGCGCTCGACAGGCTGTCACGCGGCTGGTCCTGGTGGACGTTCATGAAAAGGTTGCCCTCGATGTGGCCGTCGGTGCCGTCGAGGTCCAAGACATCGTCGGACGCGCCGTGGAAGACGTTGTTGTAAACCTGGATGATCGGACCGGGGCGGCGGCCGCCGGTGAAGTCGATGATGTCGTTATAGCCGCCCGTCGCGCCGAAGCTGTTGCCGTCGAGGATGAAGAAGTCGTCGCCCGCCAGGTTGTTGCCGTGGATCACCTCGGAGGAATTCACTGAGGGGAACGTCGAGTTCTTGATGATCGCCTTGGGCGAATCTACCTCGACGATGGTGTCGTCCACGTCCGCCCACGTCATCCCGTCGAGGGTCACCCGCGAATTGTCGATGAGAATGCATTCGCCTTGGGCGTCGCCCGAGCGCATATCCACGTTGGTGAGGATGTTCTCCTCGTCGGTGTCGATGAAGCGCACGCCCTGGTAGTTGGCGGTCTGCCCCGGCTGGAGCGCGAACCGGATGCGCGCGTATTCGGTGCCCTCCGCGACCAGCTTTCCGCGGACCGTGAGGCGGCCGTTGGTCGGCTGAAAGTAAACGGTGGTCCCGGGCTGGATCGTCAGGGTCACGCCGGCGGGCACGGTGACGTCGCCGTTCAAAAGATAGGGGCCGCCCGACGCGTTCAGCGTCCGGTTTGAAGCGATCGTCCCGCTGATCGTTTCGACCGACCCGTCGTCGAACCAGACGTCGATCTCCTCGCTGCCGACCCGATTGCCTTCGGTATCCCAGTATTCGACCGTGTATTTATTGATGCCGGGGCGGGCGAGCAGCGGGTCGGAGCTTTCGCTATTCACGGTGGCGACCAGTTCCATGTCGAAGGCGAGGTCCGGATTATCCGGGGCGAGGTTGTGGACCTCTGCGGCCAGCGTGTTGGTGCCCGCCTGCAGGAAGGCGGCGGAAGCCCCATATTGATTGAAGACCGTCTCCTGCGACGGCACTACCGTGCTGGTCGCCGGGTCGTTATAGGCGGCGTTGGCGGCGAGGTTGTCCCGCGCGATCTCCTGCCCGTTTAGGTAGAGGGCAAAGCCGTCGTCAAACTGCACCAGCGCCTGGAGCGAGGCGTAGTCGCGGGATCGCGATCGTGAAGGTGCGCCGAAAGTAGGTGGTCAGGTATTTGTTCCCTGCGTTCGGACCGTAGGAGGCGATCGTGGTCTGGCGGGCTTCGTCGCCGTAGCCCAGCTCGGCATCGCCCTGCTGCCAGCCGCTGTCGTTGAAGCCCGGCTGGCGCCACGCGGTGCCTTGGTCGGAGCCGTTGTCGAGATATTTCCAATTGCTCTTGCGCGGCGACAGGATCTGCGTGTCGCCCGTCAATCCGCCGATCGCCAGCGACCAGGTTCCGCCGCCGCGGGCAAACGTGAGCGCCGCCGGCTCGCCGTTGACCGTGACCGATCCCACGCCGGAGATGTCGGTGGTCCCGCTCAGCGTCAGCCCGCCGTCCGTGGTGCGCGGGTAGCCTTGGCTGGCGGACAGATCGGTGCCCGCCGAATACGAGCCGGAAACGATGCCGTCCACATAGGTGCGGCGCGCGTCCATGTAGTCAATGATGCTGTCGATCTCGTCTTGATCCACCCAGCCGCCGAGGTGGTTTTGCACAAGTTCGTCGAACTCTGGCTTCGAAAAGGGACCGTCGATCAAATCGCGGAGCGTCTGGTAATACAGGCGGATGATCTCCGGGCGCTGGAAGAGCGGGACGAGAGGTTCGAGCACATCGCCGCGCTCGATCATGTCGAAGATCGTGTGCTCCGGGTCCGTGATCCGGCTTCCGTCGCCGTTGCTCAGGATGGTGTCGAGGTCGTGGGCGATGAAAATGAAGCGCCCGTCCACCCCGCTTTCGTACATCGCATAGTCGTCGTCCGCGCCGTTGCTCGCGTTAGTCTCGCCATTGGCGAGGAGCGCCATTACACCGAACCACCGCATCCACTGGTCAAGGTCGGCTACCTCCGCCACATCGCTCAGGTAGGTGGGCGATCCCGCGTCGCTGTTCATGGCCCTCATCAGGTTGTCGAGGCCATCCCAGGAAGAATCGCCGTCGCCCTCGTTCGTCTGCTGGATCCAGCCGTCGCTGCGGTAGGCGCTGATGTTTCCATTGCGGTAGGCCCAACTGTTATCCGGGCGGATCTTTTTGTAGAGCGTGCCGCCGTTATCCTCCGGCAGGTGGTCGTCCACCCATTCGCCGGAGAGCGGCTCCATGTGGGCGTAGGAACCATACATCAGGCTGCCGTTGACCGCCTGGTTCTCCCCGTTCCAGCGGACCTGCACCGCCGTGCCATCGGCGCCTTCAAGCCCGGCCGCCCCGTGGAGCAAATGCCCGACGACCTGGCTGTAGGTGTATTGGGTGTTCAGGTTGAGGCGGGAGTCGCCATTGAACGGGCGATCCCTCGCCAGATTGAGGCGGACGCCGACGGGCGAACGCCCCCGGCTGCCAGCGCCGCGGCGCCGGGTGCCGCCGACGTAGCGCAGCGCGGTCTGCCCGCCATAGCTAGCGATAAACGTCGCGTTCATCTGGGCGTCGCTGCCCGCGTTGAAGCCGTTGAAGAATTCGTCTCGTTCGGTCCCGGACAGGATCATCCGATAGATCGGCTGCCCGCCCGCATAGTTTTCGTTATCGACCTGCAGCAGGCAATTCGCGCCTTGGGTTCCGGATTCGTCGGTCGGGCCGGGCCACGTCCGCGACCGCCCGCCGACATCGCCGGCGCGGAAGTAGAATTCGATGACCAATCCGTTGGGCTGCGGCGGGATCGAAGTTCCAAAAACGCCGTCGCCCGCCGCCCCATCGCCGCTCTGACCGTCGTCCGCCATCGGCAGCGCGACGAACGAACCGGGGCTGGTGTTCGAGTGGGATCGCCAGAAAAGCGCGACCGCCGCGCCGGCTTCCTCGTCCTCGATCCGCGCGGTGAAGTAGATCGGATCGGCGCTGGTCGGCACCGCCGGGCTGTGACCCGCGTCGCGGATCAGCGGCGCGATATTCGCGGCGGCGACCGAATTCGCCGCGCCGGGCGTGCCGCCGTCTGCCGCGCTCGGGGCCCAGTTCTGGCCGGCGTTGTTGGAAAGGCTCAGCGTGATGAGCTCCAGCGAGCGCCCGCCGCCGTCGGCGAGGTTCTCCCAGACCCAGCCGCGGTGGCCGCCGTCATTCGGGCCGCGCCGCCGCACCGCCCAATCGCCCTGGTCGAAGTATTCGACGCGGTCGGCGGTATCGCCGTTGAAATCGACCAGCCGGATCTCTTCGCCGGAGTTACTCAGGTTGCCGGTCCATGGACCGACCACGTTGGTCACGCCGGGATAGACCGACTGAAAGGCAGCGACATCAGAGGCGACCACCAGCCGGCCCTGCGCCGGGATCTGGACGCTCCCGAAGGTGTAGTCCACGCCGCGGTCGAGTTCGTATCCATCTAGGTTAACGGCTTCTACCCCGGTGTTGGTGATCTCGATAAACTCGCGCTCCACCGGCTCGCGCCCATCGATCGGAGCGGCTTGGAACATGATCTCGGTGATGCGGAGATCGGCGCGAGCTTCTGGGGAGGAGGCAGCGAAGGCGCAAAGCGCGAGCGCAACCGCCAGCGGGGGGAAAGGGCGCTGCATATGGCGGGGGCGTTATTTTGTTGGCAGTAAAAGGGGTAGGGGGACCATACCCCTTCTCCGTTCGCCTGAAAATGAAATTCTAGTCAACCCGCTCCGCCTCAGGCAACGAGGTCGCCCATGACCTCGCCGAATACATCGGTGAGGCGAAAATCGCGACCCGCGTGGCGGTAGGTCAGCCGCTCGTGGTCAAATCCGAGCAGGTGCAAAATCGTGGCGTGCAGGTCGTGGACGCTCGCCCGGTCCCGCTCGGCGCGGAACCCGAAATCGTCGGTCGCCCCGTGAACGGTGCCGCCTTTCACCCCGCCGCCCGCCAGCCAGACGCTGAATCCGTAGTGGTTGTGGTCGCGCCCCAGCTTCGACTTCCCGCCGTCGTTCAGCTCGACCGACGGCGTGCGCCCGAATTCGCCGCCCCACAGGATGAGCGTGTCGTCGAACATCCCGCGCTGCTTGAGGTCCGCCATCAGCGCGGCGATCGGGCCGTCGATCTCGGCGGCGTTCTTCCGGTGGTTCGCCTCGATATTGTCGTGGTGGTCCCACGGCTGCCCGGCGCCATGCCAGAGCTGGACAAAGCGGACGCCGCGCTCGAGCAGCCGCCGGGCGATGAGCGTCTGCCGGCCGTGCACGCCGTCGCCATACATCTCGCGGATGTGGGCGGGTTCGTTCGCGATGTCGAACGCGTCGGTCGCCTCGACCTGCATGCGGAAGGCGAGTTCGAACGACTCGAGCCGCGCCTCCAGCATCGGGTTGGTCTCGGCGCGGGCGCGCTGGTGGTCGCGGTTTAGGCGGCGGAGCAGGTCGAGCTGCCCGCGTTGTATCGCGGCGGTCGCGTGCGGGCTGCGGATGTTCTCGATCAGCTTCTCGACCTCGCGATGCTGCGGGTCCACGAACGTCCCCTGATACACGCCGGGCAAAAATCCGGCCTGCCAGTTCTCGGAGTCCTTGATCGGCATCCCGCCGGGGCACATGGCGACGAATCCGGGCAGGTTCTGGTTCTCCGATCCCAAGCCGTAGAGCACCCACGAGCCGACGCTCGGGCGCGCCTGCACGCTGTCGCCGCAATTCATCAGCATGAGCGATGGCTCGTGGTTCGGCGCATGGGCGTAGAGCGAGCGCACCACCGCCATGTCGTCGGCGTGCGCCGCCGTCTTGGCGAAAAGCTCGCTGATCTCCAGCCCGCTCTGGCCGTGGCGCTTGAACTCAAACGGCGAGGGAAACGCCGCGCCGGTCCGCCGCTCGGTGCGCAGGTAATCGCCCGGCAGCGGCTTCCCGGCGTATTTCGCCAGCGCCGGCTTCGGGTCGAACGTATCGACGTGCGACGGCCCGCCGTTCAGGAAAAAGTGGATCACGCGCTTCGCCCTCGGCACAAACTGCGGCGGGCGCGCCCCGAGCGCCGATCCCGATCCGACCCCGGGCGGCGCGGCGCCGGCCACAGCATGTTGGTTCGGGCAAAGCCAGGCGCCCAGCGAGAGCGCGCCCATCCCCATGCCGGAGCGCGCGAGAAACGCGCGGCGGCTCAAGGCGGCGTGAGTGGGGCTTGGCATCCGCCGACGATAGCAGAACTCCGCCGGTCCGGGGAAGCGGGAAATCGGACCGCCCTCCCACGAAAAAAGCGCGCCCGGATCGGGCGCGCTTTTCGAGAATTCGAATCGTGGGACCCCGCTTACTGCGCCGGTTCCGCTTGCTTTTCGCCGCCTTCGGCGGGCTTTTCCTCTGCCGGTTTGTCTTCGGCCGGCTTCTTCGCGTCATCGAGCTGCTTCTGCACTTCGGCGAGCTTCTTCTCGAGTTCTGCCTTGGCGGCTTCCTGATCTTTGAGATCTTTCTCCAGCTTCTCGGCTTTTTCCTTCATCGAGTCGCGCTCTTTCGAGACATCGGCGAGTTCTTTGCCCTTCTTCTCAAGCTCTTTGTCCATCGCCTCCATCTTCGTCTGCAATTCCTTGAACTCGCCGCGCAGGCGGTCGATCACCTCGTTGGCCTTGGTCGTCGCCTCGCGGGCGGCCACCAGGTTTTTGTTGGCCTGCTCGACGGTCGTCTCCAGCTTCACCACTTTGCCCTTTTCGCCATCGAGGTTTTTCTGCAACTCGGTGCGGTCGGTGGTCAGTTGGTTGATCTGGCCTTCCATCGTCTTCTTCGTAGCGGTCAATTCGCTGATCTGACCAGTCATCTGCTTCTCTTTTTCGCCGAATTCTTTTTTCGTCGAAGCGAGCGTCTCGTCGAGGAACGTGACCTTGCCTTCGAGCGTCTTCTTCTGCTCGGTCAGCGTCTCGTTCTTATTCGCCATCACCTTCAGGTCGCCATCTAGCGTGGCCACTTGCTTGGTCAGACCGTCGGCTTCTTCGGTTTTTGCTTCAAGGTTACCCTTTGTCTCTTCCAAGTCAGTCCGCAGCTCATCTCGGGCCTTTTCGAGCTGTTCCTTCTGGGTGAGCAATTGCGATTTCAGATCAGTCAGCTTAGCGATGACCTCTTCGTTCGATTTTTTGTCCTGTTGCGCCTGATAGAACATGATACCCAGAATCAGCGCGAGCAGCGCCGCGAACGCCCAGGAGAGCAGCCCGCCGCCACCCGGCTCGGGTTCGTGGCGGTCGGCGTAGGCTGGCGTGTCGGCTCCGCTGCCGCCGCCGCTGCTGGGCGGATCGGCGGGCGCGGCGGGCCCATCGCTGCCGATGAGTTTGACGCCGTAGATGCGCGGGTTGTGGCGGGTCCAGAGCGAGAACGCATTGCCCGGCAGCTTGATCGCGCCGGAGACCGGCGCTGCCGAAGACGAAGGCGCGGCGGCAGCGGCTCCGGCGAGCGCGACCGCTTTGACCGGCAGGGGAAGGCTGCGCACCCAGCGGGAGAACTGCTTGCCCGGCAGGCTGATGCCGGCCGGCTCTGCGGCGGCTGGCGCGCCGGCGAGGGAGATCCTCCGCGGCGTCGGCAGCACGCGGGTCCAGAGCGAAAAGGGATTCGAGGACGGGCGCGGCGCGCGGGCGCTCACCGTCAGGACCGGCGGATTGTTCCGCACCCACAGCGAAAAGGCGCGCGAGACCTGCGCGGGAGCCGATCCGGTCGAGGCGGCCGCTCCTCCGGCGGCACCGCCCTCACCCGGCTCGTCGCTGCTCGATACCGAAAACGATTGCGGCGCGTCCACCACGGCGGTCGCGGACGGGATCGCCGGGACGCCCGGATCGGACGCTTCGGCTGCCGGCGCCGAGGGCGCGGCGGTTTGTTCGTTGGCTGAGGGGATGGGCGGAACGCCCTCCTGCTTCGTTTCGGAAGTCGAATCCATCTGTTTGGTAGGGTGTGTGAGGGATCGGCGGATGCCAAAGCCGGCATTCCCGCCTTAGGTCGCTTGTGACGCGGAGATTACGCCTTTCGGTGTCTCCGACTTTCGGGGCATTATCTGGTAATTCAAGGTGGTTGTGGGAATTATTTTAGGTTTGTGAAATAATTTTTCGGAGTGCTGTCGCGCTTGGCTAGCGACCGGCTATTTTGCCAGCGCCAAAGCGGCGACCACGGCGATGGGGGAGAGGAGGGTGGAGTAAAACACCGCGGCGGCGGCGGTCCGGCTGTCGGCGTTGAATTCGTGGGCGAGCAGCGCGGTATTGACGGCGGTGGGCGAGCACGCGCCGAGGATCAGGACCGGGATCCAATCCGGGGGAAACCCGAAGGCGTGGGCAAGCGCTGCCGCGCAGAGCGGGCCGGCGGCGAGCCGGATGCCGAGCGCCCAGCCGAGGACGCCGCCGCGCAGCAGGTTGGGCGGCTTCGTTTTGGAAAGCTGCGCGCCCAGCGTGACGAGCGCGAACCCGACCAGCGCGTCCGCCATCATCTCGGCGGGCTTCCACAGCCAGACCGCGTCCTGCACCGGGAGGCGGAATTCTTTGACCAAAATGCCGGCGGTCACGCCGTAGATGGCGGGCTGCCGCAGGATCGGGGAAAGGCGCGCCCACAGCCCCTTGCGCGTGCCGTCCCCGCCGCTGGCGATGAACAAGCCGACCGTGAACGTGCTGATGTTCATGGTCAGCAGGACGAAAACTTGGATCGCCGCGCCGAATTCGCCGAACGCCAGCGTGACGACCGGCAGCCCGAAATTCCCCGAATTGTAAAACATCGTGGCCAGCCGCAGCGATGCGCGGGACCCGGCCGGATGCCTGCGCGCCATCGAAGCCGCGCTGCTGAGCAAAAACATGCAGGCGATGACCGCCGCCGTGAACAGGATGATCTTGCCCGCCTCCGCGCTGCCCAGTTGGCTGGAGGCGACCCGCGTGAAGATGAAGCAGGGGACGAGCAGGTAGATGTTGATTTTGACCAGCGTGTTCAAGTCCAGCCCGAACTTCCGGTCCAGCAGCCAGCCCAGCCCCATTGCCGCGAGGACGGGCAGGCAGATGGTGGTGAAAATTTGGGCGAGTTCAGCCATGAGGCGATGGGTTTAGCGCGGAGTGGCAAATGCCGCTAGCGAATACGCATTCCCCTGTCTGACGTTGAATCCGGCTCCGGTGGGTTTCGGCGCGAGCCGCAGTGCGTTTTGTGAGCGGAACCCCTGCGGAGAAGGCGCTCATCCGTTCGGCCCCATCCATCGCCTCAGCCCCCGAACGCCCCCCGCATCTGCATTCCTCCCACTATCGGCCAATGGGCACCCAGATCCCTCCAGAGATGTTCACCCTCTAAAACAAGAAATAGGCAACCGCTGCTCGAATATGTCTTGGTCGCTCCGATGGACCACGGGAGAGATCGAAGGTCTTTGCTCCCCAAATTACATCGGAGACCAGAATCTCGGTCCGCAATGGACTACGCCATCAGGTAGCGGAAAGCGTCCAACGCCTTTTGGCGGGTCGTCTCGCCTTCGATCAGCGGGAGCAGGGTGTGGAATCCGTAGAGCGTTTTGATCCGGTGGGTCAGGTGGGCGGACCATTGCTCGGAGTCTTTATCCTCCGCCCAATACGCGGCGGTGAGCGGGTCGTGCTTGGCTTTGCCGAGCGGCCCGAGTTCTGCCTCGACATCGGGCAGGGCGCGCAGGAGCCGCAGGTGGCGATGGTGGGCGGCGCGCCCCTCCCGGGCGAGATCGGCGTAGCCCATGCGGGCGAGTTCGACGAGGGCGGCGGCGTGGTTGATCAGGTGGAAGATCCCGCCGAAGCCTTGGCGGCGGACGCCGCCACTGTCGATCAACTCTCCGATGACGGCCTCGACCATGGCGTCCTCGTCGGCGTAGGCGCGAATGCCGGCGTCGTCCGGCAGCGCGACGTCTGCGCCCTGGAGCCAGCCTTTCGCCTTGCCAAAATAGCCGCGCCCCTGCGAACCGCCGCGAAACCCGGCGATGAGCTTGCGCAATCCGGCGGCGATGGCGGGCGCGGCGGCCTGCGGGTGGTCGCGCAAGGCGCGCAGCGCGATGGCGGCGAAAATCGCATCGTGCCCGGACTGCCGGAGGTTGGCGATGTCCATGGCGAGTTCCGCCGCGATGCCCTCGGCGGCGGCGGGATCGGGATCGCCGCCGGGCAGCGGAGCGAACAACTCGGCGATGGTGACGCCCGCCTTCTTCTGGTCAAACCAGATCGCCTCCCCTCCCGCGATCACGCGGTCCAGCTCGCCTTGCACGGCGGCGACGACCTCCGGCGGCAGATCCGGGTGGTCCTCGCAAAAGAAAACGCCGGCCACGACGGCGGCGCCGAGGTGCCCGGCCATCGTATTGGCGCGGTGGGCCTGCGCCATGCCGGTCAACCCGGTCTGGAGGTAGCGGAACTCGATCATGGTGCAAAAGCCTACGCGCTAGCGGGCGCCGCCGCCAGTGCCCGGCGACAGGGGTGGAGAGAATCGATTTGGCAGTTTTGGGAACAGGGCGTAAACTTTTCCATGGCACTCGCCGCCCCAGTAAAGACGGACCCGAATTCCGAAGCGCCCGAAGCCTCCGCCTATGAGCGAGAGAGAGGAAAGCCTATGCCCAGCCGATTGCACTCTGCCGCCCAAACCGCCCTGATTCTTCAATTCGGCGAGGGTCGCGACCGATTCAATATCCACTCGGAGTTGACGCTGCAGATCGGCGACCGCTGCTACACGCCAGATATCGCCATTTTTCCAAAGATGAACTTCGACTGGCTCCATGACGATATTCGCGTTGTCGAGCCTCCGCTTATGGCCGTCGAAATCCTGTCGCCGACCCAAGGATCTGCCAAAGTCATGGCGAATATCGATGCCTACTTCGCCCACGGGGTCGAGAGCTGCTGGTTGGTCACCCCTCCGGCCAAAGCGGTGACGGTGATCTCCCGGCGGGGTGCGCAACAGACCTTCACGGAAGGGATCGTCGTCGATCCTGCCACCGGATTGAAAGCGGATCTGAGCGCGGTGTTTCCCTAAGCAATTCTTCACCTGATGGGGCGCTAGGCTGCGGAAGTCGAATGGGGCAGGCGTGCGAAGCTAATCCCATACGGACGGGTGGCGGCGGCGATCGAATGGTTATTCACCTCAAGCTTGTGGGTATTGCCCATCCCCTTTGTCTCCCAAGGAATTCTTCACCCAGGTCCTGCCGCCCTCAGGGTGTTTGTATCGGCTTGGTTGCTCGCATGGGGGGCGGCGGATTCGCCTATCTCCGCGTCGCATGGAGCGCGCTCTGGCAGGTAGAGATCGCCGTCCAACCGGGATCGATCCGGCTCGTTCGCTCGCTCTGGACACTTTCCTCAGAGAAGGTCATCCCCCTTTTGGGTGGCGCTGGCGAATTCCGTGCCGAGCGAATCCGAGGGCTTTTCGCCTATCGCCTTGTTTACTCAGTTCCCCAAGCGAGACCGGTGCGAATTGCCGCTGGGTACGGGTTGGAAGAGTTTGAGTTTGTCGCGCGGCGGCTCAATGCCAGCGCGGATTGCGTGCCGCAATAATTTGACCCTTTGAATCCTTGGGCATCTCGCCCGCCACCCGAGCGACCTGTTGCAAGCGCCGTGCGATCGGTTAGCGCTTCCCCTAGATTTTCCCCATGCGGCTCATCCACGATATTGCCCCCCCGATCCCGCCCGGCGACTTCGATGAAATCATCGATGTGCGCTCGCCGGTCGAATATGCGGAGGATCGCGTGCCGGGGGCGATCAACCTGCCGGTCCTGTCCGATGCGGAGCGCGCGGCGGTCGGCACGCTGCACCGGCAGTCCGGCGAATTCCAGGCGCGGCGGATGGGCGCGGCGATCATCGCGCGCAACATCGGCGCGCATCTGGAATCCCACTTTGCCGGGAAGCCGCGCGGCTACCGCCCGCTGATCTACTGCTGGCGCGGCGGGCAACGGTCGCGCTCGCTCGCCACCATCCTCTCGGCGGTCGGCTGGTCCTGCACCTTGATCGCTGGCGGCTACAAGGCGCACCGCACCTACGTGCGGCGGCGGCTTATGGCGCTGCCGCCGGCGATCTCGTTCCGCGTCTTGGCCGGGCTGACCGGATCGGGCAAGACGCGGATCCTCGCGGCGGTCGCCGCGCGGGGCGGGCAGGTGCTCGACCTCGAAGCCCTGGCCAACCACCGCGGCTCGCTCCTCGGCTCGGAAATCCCCGGCGGCGGGGAGCCGCAGCCTTCGCAAAAGGGCTTCGAGACGCGCCTGTGGGCGGCGCTCGAAGCCTTCGATCCCGCCCGGCCGGTCTTCGCCGAAGCCGAGAGCCGCAAGGTCGGCAACGTCAGCCTTCCGACCCCGCTCTGGGGGCGCCTCATCGCCGCGCCGACCTGCGACATCGCCGCCGCCGCGCCAGCCCGCGCCCGCTTTCTGCTCCGCGAATACGGCTACCTGACCGATCAGCCGGACTATCTGCTGGAGAAAGTCGAAGCGCTCAAAGCGCACTGCGGCAGCGCGCTGGTCGGCGATTGGCGCGCCCAGATCGAAGCCGGCCGCTGGGAGGAATTCGTCGCCTCGATCCTCGAACACCACTACGACCGATCCTACGCCAAAAACCGCGCCTACCTGCCCGCAGAGGCCACCATCGACGCCGGAGATTTGTCCGATGAAGCGATCGGCGCGGCGGCGGCGGAGATTTTGGCGCAGTTCTCGGGCGGGTATCCGGAGCGCCCCTGCCAGCCGCTTTGAAATTTTACAAACTCAGCCCCTAAGCCGCCCAGTGCTCTCCGAATGCATCGGCGGCAAGCAAGGCTACTCCGGCCGGCCGTCGGCAGCCGGTTCATTGCCTTCGATCAGCGCTTTGGCTTGGCGGGCGTAGCGTTTGCCGAGGAGGGCGTAGCCTTCCTTCGTGTAGTGGAGGTCATCCACTTTTCTGCCGTTCTTTTCCTTGTCGTTGAGGTCGTCGCAGTCCACCCAGGCGCCGCGCGGGTCTTCCTCGGCGACGGCGACTTGGGCTTTGCGGACGTTTTGCCAGCCGTTGTTGTCAGGCTTACCGAAGTCGCTGAGCCTGCCGATGACGGCATTCATGTCCGGGCGCTTGAGGTCGCGGCGGAGGTTGGCGACCAGTTGCTTCATCGCGTCGGCGTAAGCGGCGTCGAGCTTTTCTTTGGCGTCGCGTTCTCCCTGCATCCAACAAAACGTGACCGAGGCGGGATCGGGGTGCTTTTCGAGCAGCTTGGCGAATTGGTCGAGGATTGGCTGGTAGTAGGGCACGCCTTGTTTTTCCGCCGAGGCGGCGGCGGCGTCCAGCCCGTGCCGGGCGGCGATCGCGGGAAATTCTTTGACCCAAAGCCGGATCGGCTGGCCGCCGCGCGCCACTTTCAAATAGGCGATCTCGGCACCGGGGAAGAGCGCTTTCGCCTCCGGCTCGAACCCCGCCTTCGGGTCCATGCCGACCATGTTAGACTGTCCGGACAGGATGAAGAGATGCGCGGGCTTCGCCCGGTCGTCGGCAAGGGCGTTGCTGGAGAGGGCGGCGGCGAAGGCGATGAGGGTGGCGGCGAGGCGCAGGTGTCGATTCATGCCCCGATCATGGGGAAGCCGGCGGCGGCTGGCAAGCCAAAGCGCCGCGCGCCACCGCTACGCGGAGACCTCCCCGTCACCGATCCACGGGGAGGCGATGCGGTGGAGCAAATCGATCATGTGGAGAGGCGGGATGCCGGGATAGACCGAGAGGATGCGGGCGACGAGGCTGGTGACAAAGGGCGCGGCGAAGCTGCAGCCGGTGTCTCGCACGGTGACGCCGCCCTTCCAGGGAACTTCGACAGCGCTGCCCGGCGCGGCGAATTCGACCAGCGAGTCGCTGCGGAAAAGGAACGGCTCCGCGCCATCGGCACCGGGTGCCATGTTGACCGAGATGACGGAGGTGAAGTGGGCGGGCAGCCGCTGCTCGGCGGGATCGGGATGCTGGCAGGCGCAGACGAGGTGGACGCCGCGCAGGTAAGCTTCATCGACCCACGCCTTGGCGCGGCGCAGCGTTTCGGGGTTCGCGTGGACGCCCCAGCTGCAATTGATGACATGGTAGCCGCAGCGGATCGCGAGACCCATCGCTTTCGATATGGCGGCCACTTTGGCGGATTGGGTCTGTGCGCGGAAGACCCGGAAGCTCCCGATCTCGGCGGCCGGCGCGTTTTTGTAAATGATTCCGGCGACCGCCGTGCCATGGCCGAACGCATCCTCGCCGCCGCCTTCCTCGACCGCGAATCCGCGACCGGCAGGGTCCGGCACAATGGCGAGGTCATCGGCGAGGCGCAAACCGGCGAGCATCGGGTGGCCCACCTCGACGCCCGAATCGATGACCGCCACGCGCACGCCCTCGCCGTCGCCTTCTGCCGCCGCCGCCCGCGCCTGGTCGGGCGTGACCCACGTTCGTGAGCTAGGGGCAGGGGCGGGCGGTTCTCGCATCGTCATGCTAGGGGGCGATTCCGAGCGGTTTGGTGATAAAGCGGAAATCGATGAGCCGCCGCGCGGCGTTGGCGGCGGTGCGGAGAAAGCCGAGATCGTCCGCCGAGAAATCACCGCGCCGGCCGCCGGGCAGCCCCGCGAGGCGGACGCATGAGATCACGCCGCGGACCTCTCCGGCGAAGGCGAGCGGCACGGCGATCATCGCGCACGTCTCTTGCCCGAGGCGAGAATCCGCCTTGCCCGAATGCCGCGGGTCCCCGCGCACGCCGCCCAGGCAGATCGGCTGCTCCGTGGCGAAGACCATGCTGACCAAGCCCTCCGAGAGCGGCTGGCGGAAGCCGAGCAGCCCGCCGGCTTCGCCGCGCAGGCTAAACACGGCGACCAGCGCCTCCGCCGACGAATCCGCCAGCCAGACCGATCCGTCATCCGCCCCTGCCGCACGGCATGCCATCCCGATCACCGCCGCCGCCGCGTCGTCCAGCCACTCGCTGGTCCGGGCGGGATCTGCGTCGATCGCGGCAGCCCCGTCCCGCAACTGCGAAAGTACCCGCTCGCCCGCCGCCAGCAGGCGGTCGTCCGGGATATAGGCGTCTTCATCGAGCGGGGTCATGCGCGGAGTTTAAAAAATCGCGTTGGTATCCGCGACCAAAAAATCGCGACCGCACTGTTGGGGACGAGGAGCCGCTGGCCATTGGCTGCTTCGCTAGAAGCTGAGATGATCGGCAAGGTGCCGAGGCTACTTTGCCGCCGCCAGCTACTTGACCCGCAGCACCGCGTTCATGAGCTGGCCGTGACCGGGGTAGGTGCAGACGATGACGTAGTCGCCGGGCTGGTCGGGCGCGTTGAAGCGGAGCGTGAAGCTGGCGTTGGGGACGACGATCGGGGTGGCGTGCAGGATGTCGCCGGTGTCCGGGATGAAATGCCGGGCGGGACCGTCGGCTCCGAGCGCGATGGCGTCCTTGATGACTTGGGCGAGCGAGCCGGGCTTGGCGATGGCGAGGTTGTGCATCAGCCCGGAGGGATCGTTGTTTTTGAAGATGATCGCGACGTCCTCGCCGGCTTTCGCCTCGACTTCGGTGACGTCGAAGAGCAGCCCGGCTTTGGCTCCGATGTTGATGATGCGCGCGCCGGTCAGGTCTTGCGCTTTCGGGGCGGGCGCCTGGCTGAGCTTGTCCAGCTCGCCGCGCTCGGCGTCGGGCACTTTGGCGAGCGATTCTTTGCGGATGTTTTCGATGAAGCCGTCGAAGCTCGCGCCGCCCTTGAAATTGCGGGCGCGCGGGAACCATCCGAAGAATTCCTTGCGCAGCGCGGGCGTCCAGCCGGCGGTCGCCTCGCGCAGCGCGTAGGCGTAGTGGATCTGCTGGCCCTGCGGGTTGCTTTCGTTCACGCTGCCAAAGGCGCTGCCGTAGCCCTGGTTGCGCTTGAGCAGCGCCTCGTTGTAGCGCGGCGCGTCGGCGGCGACTTCCAGCGCCATCATCGGCACCGTTTTGGCGACCACGCCCGGGTCGCCGATGGCGACGAACAGGCTGCATAGCTCGCGGTTGAGGCGCGGGCTGGCGTTCGGGTAAAACGGGGCGAAGCGCTCGGCGATCGCGGCGGCGGTGGCGGCATCCGGTTTGCCCAGCCGGATCGTGGCGAGCCCGTAGGCGCGGATGAGCGCGAGCTGCCCCATCTCATCCAGATCGCCGAACCCGACTTTTTCGAGGGCGGCGTAAACTTTCGGGGCGAGCGCTTTGTCGCCGTGGCGGGCGAGCGCGATGAGCGCCTCGATCGCGGCGCGCGGATTGGTCTCGGCCAGCGCCTTGTCCTGCCAGGTGGCGACCGGCTGCCACTCGACGGCGATCCGCGCGGCGAACCGGATGTTGCGGTCCTCGTGCCCGAGCTGCGGCCACGCGGTTTCGACCGCCGATTTGTCTTCCTTGCCGTGGAAGGCTTCGAGGCTATGCCGCAGCGCGCGGAGGTCCGCGCCGTCTTTGTTGGCGAGATCGGCGGGCGCGGTCGATTCGTCGCCCTCGTAGATCACGCGGTAGAGCGCGCTCTGGGTGTTGCGACCGCCCACGGCGAAGTAAAGCGCGCCGTCCTTCGGGCCGACCACCATGTCGGAGAGGTTGAGCGGCACGCCGGAGAGGAATTCTTCCTTCTCCGCCTCGTAGGTTGAGCCGCTCGGCTTGAGGTGGAGCGCGTACATCGTGCCGTAGGTCCAGTCCATCGCGTAGATCGCGCGCTGGTATTTGGCGGGGAATTTCGCGCCCGCACCCGAGACTACGCCGGTCGGCGAGCCGGGGCCGACATCGACGATCGAGGGCAGCGTGTCCGCGTAGTAGGGCGGCATTTTGCCGGAGCCGTGGCGCCAGCCGAATTCCGCGCCGCTCGTCGCGTGGTTGATGCGGGTCGGGCGATACCACGGCATCCCGGTGTCCCATTCCATGTCGGAGTCGTAGGTGACGATCTCGCCGTCGCCGTTGAAGGCGAAGTCATACTGGTTGCGGAAGCCGTTGCAGAAGAGATCCCACTCCTTGCCCTCGGGATCGGTGATCGCGATCCAGCCGCCGGACATCACGCCGTTGGCGTGGCGCGGGCGTCGGGCATCCGGGTGAGGACCTGATCTTCGTCCCAGACGCGCGGCACCCGGCTCTTTTCTGGCGCGGGGATCTTCGTGTGGTTACCGCCCGCCACGTAGAGCGATTTGCCGTCGGGCGAGAGCACGACCGCGTGCGGGCCGTGCTCGCCGCCGCCGTCCATCTTGCGGAGCAACGCGACGTCATCGAGCTCGCCGTCGCCGTTCTTGTCGGTCACGCGATACAGCCCGCTGCCGCGCCCGCCATTGACCGAAACATAAAGGCTGTCGAACGCCCAGAGCAGCCCGTGCGCGTGACCGATCTCCAGATCCAATGGCTCGACCACCGGCTCGGCGTCCTCGTCCGCATCGACCGGCGGCGGCGTGATCCGGCAGATCTTGCCGCCTTGGTCAGAGGCGTAGAGCCGCCCCTGCGGATCGGCGGTCAGCGAGACCCACGACCCCTGCTGGCCCTTCGGGACATGGTAGAGTTTTTCGATGCGGAAGCCGGGCAGCGCGTTGAGTTCTTCGCTCACGTCTTGGATGCCGCCCTGCGCCAGCGCTGTGCTGAAGACATCGTTCCACGGCGCGCGGCCCATCGCGCCATGCACGAACGGCTCCGACCACTTGCTGTCGTCGAAGGCGGCGGTCGCCCAGCCGTCGGCGGTTTCGCGGCTCCACTTCCACGAGGCGTCGCTCACCACGCTGGGCGCCGGGCGCCCTTTGCCGGCATCGATATTGAGCGCCACGGCGAGCGCGGCGATCCCGCTGTCGTTGCGCGCCTTCACCGCGATCACATTTTTGCCGGGCACGAGCTGGGCGCGGACATCGTAGCTGCCGGGGGATTCCCAGGCGTCGCCCTTGCCGACCGCTTTGCCGTTCAAGGCGATCTCGTAGTGGTTGTCGCAGGAGACTTGGAGGATCGCGGCCTGCTTCGGACCGTCGAAGTCGAATGCCTTGCGGAAATAGACCGTCTCGTTGTCCGGGCTGTTTTCCGCCGCCCAGATCCACTGCGCTTCGCGCCGCCGCGCCGCGCCTTGGTATTCGCCTGCTTCTTCTTCGCCGTCCGGCTTTTCCGCCTCTGCCTTGGGCGCCGGGGCATCGCCGGGCAGCTTTCTCAAAGCGACCGACTTGAACTCGACCTTCATCGCTGGTCCGGCGTGGACTTGCAGCGCGAGGATGCCCGACAGCTCGCGCTCTTTCTCGTCGTTGTCCACGATCACGGCGGCGAGCTTGCCGTTGACGTAATGCTCCACCGTGTTGCCTTTCGCGACGATCTTGAAGTCGTTCCACTTTGAGAGATCGACTTCCTCGACCGGCAGCTCGCCGGTGACCTTCGGCTTCTGCCTGTTTTCCAGCACCACCTTTTGCCCGCGCAGGCAGGCGATCCCGCGACCCTTCTCGTCATAGAGCATCCCGACGTAGGGTTGGTTCGGGTGCATGTCCATCTGGTAGCCGGCGACCACCCAGTTGTCCGGATCGACGATCTTGCTGCGGTATTGGATGCCGGAGTTGTTGCCGACGCAGCGGGCGGTGGCGGTCAGCTCGAAGTTCACCACATCGCCGCCCTTCCAGATCAGGAACGTGTTCCCTTTGATCTTCTTGTCCCCTGAATCCGCCGTCTCGCCGACGAGGACGCCGTCCTGCACCGACCACAGCTTCAGGTTGCCCTCCCAGCCGTCGAGGTTTTTGCCGTTGAAGATTTGCTCCGCGTCTTGCGCGCGGGCGGCGGTGAGCGACAGGGCGGCAGCGGTGGCTCCGAGGAACAGCGCGGCGGATCGGGCGGTGCGGTGGATCATAGCGGGTCGGGATTTTGGGTTAGGGCGCGTAGCTTGGCGGGAATCGCGGCGGGGGCAAGCGCGATGCGCGCGCCGCCGTGGGGAGCGGTTCCGCTAGCATCTGGCACGAGTCACGCTTAAGGCATCGCGATCCGGCATTCGCCGGTGCATTGTTCCGATGACCGAACTCGCCCTCATCGCCGCCCTCGGGATTGGCTCCCAATGGATCGCCTGGCGGCTGAAGCTGCCATCCATCCTCTTCCTGCTCGCCTCCGGATTCCTCGCCGGCCCGATCATGGGCTGGCTGGATCCCGATGCGATGCTGGGCGACCTGCTCATGCCGCTGGTCTCGGTCTCGGTCGGCTTGATCCTCTACGAGGGCGGGCTGAGCCTGAAATTCTCCGAGCTGCGCGAGACCGGCGCGGTCGTCCGCAACCTTGTGACCATCGGCGCGCTCGTCGTCTTCGTGCTCGCCGCCGCCGCCGCGCGGTTCGCGCTCGGCTGGCCGTGGAGCTACGCGTTCCTCGCCGGCGCGATCTTGACCGTCACCGGACCGACCGTGGTGGCACCGATGCTCCGCGTCATCCGCCCGAACCGCCACCTCGGCGCGATCCTCAAGTGGGAGGGCATCGTGATCGACCCGATCGGCGCGGTGCTCGCCCTGGTGGTCTTCGAGGTGATCCTCGGGTCGCAGTCCGGCAACGGCTCGCCGCTCTGGGAGATCCTCGGCGGCTTTGGCAAGACGGCGCTGGTGGGCTCCGCTTTCGGCGCGGCCGGCGCGGGGCTTCTCATCTTGTTCTTCCGCCGGTATTGGGTGCCGGATTATTTGCACAATCCGTTTTCGCTCATGGTCGTGGTGCTCGCCTTCGCCGGGTCCAACGCGCTGCAGCACGAGAGCGGCTTGCTCGCCACCACGCTGATGGGGGTGATCCTCGCCAACCAGAAGAAGGCGAAGGTCCGGCACATCATCGAGTTTAAGGAAAACCTGCGCGTCCTCCTCATCTCCACGCTTTTCATCATGCTCTCGGCGCGGATCACCTCGGCGCAGATCGAGGCGCTGCCGTGGGGGCGCACCGCGCTTTTCGCCGGCATCTTGATCCTCGCGGTGCGCCCGCTCTCGGTCCTCGCCAGCACGCTGGGGCAGAAGATCGGGGCGCCGGAGAAGGCGATGCTCGCCGGCATGGCGCCGCGCGGGATCGTCGCCGCCGCCGTCGCCTCGATCTTCGCCGCCGGTCTCGCGGACAAGGGCGTGCCCGGTCCGGCGGAGCAATTCGCGCCCGCTATCTTTGCCGTGATCGTCGCCACCGTCTGCGTTTACGGCTTGCTCGGCGTGCCGCTGGCCCGGCTGCTCGGCATCTCCAGCGGCGGCGACCGCGGCGTCCTCATCGTCGGCGCGCAGCCGCTCTGCCGCGAGATCGGGCTCGTCTTGAAATCCGAGGATATCGACGTCCTGATGGTAGACACCAACCGCGCCAACGCGACCGCCGCGCGCATGGAAGGGCTGCGCTCCTACTACGGCAACGTCCTTTCCGACGATGTCGAGGAGAGCCGTCGATCTCGGCGGCATCGGGCGCGTCTTCGCCATGACGCCCAACGACGAGGTCAACTCGCTCATCTCCGTGCAGCTCAAAGAACACTTCGGCAGCGCGATGATGTATCAGCCGTCGATGCCAGATGCCGGCAAGTCCGCCGAGCGCACCGTCTCCCGCGACCTCAAAGCCCGCGTCCTCTTCCGCGACGGCATCACGCTCCGCGACCTCCAGCGCCGCCACGACGCCGGAGCCACCATCAAAAAAACTCCGCTCACCGAGTCGTTCGGCATGGAGCAATTCCGCGCCCGCTACGGCCGCGACGCCCTCCCGCTCTTCCTCATCACCCCCACCGGCCGCCTCCGCGTCTTCACCGCCGATGACGACGTCACCCCCCAGCCCGGCGACAAACTAATCGCCATGATCAGCGAGCCAGTGGGTGGGGCGAAAGCGGCGTAGGACCCGCGGGGTCTTCACCCGAAGTGACCGGATCAGGGCGCAGGCGAGGATGTCGCCAGCCGCTCTAGCTCAGCAAGGTTCAGCGAGCCCCCGCCGCGTAGAAAGAATCGGGTGATGCCCTCGCGAAGCGACCGATAAAGCGCCGGGTCGGTCGAGGCTAGCTCCGGCGAGACATCGCGGCGCGCGAATCGGACAAGCGCGGCGACTTCCGCCCAACGCTTTTGGGTCAGGTAAACGCCCAGTTCGTCGGGATGCTCCAACAGATACCGGGCGACTTGCTCTTCTTCTCGGGCATTCATGGCGCGATCAGGTCTAGGTAAACCAAATTTTCCACGGCTTTGTCTCGATTTGAAGAAGAAAATCCGAGAACGATTTTCCTTACTTCTTCGAGGTCGGGATTGAAGTGATTCACCAGAAATAGAATATCAGATACATCTCGGGAATCACCTCGGATAAGTTTCGAGGCAATCAAGTTTTCTACTGGTGGCCTCAGGAGAATTAGCCGCCCAATCCGGTCGATTCGGATCGGTTCAAAGTCGCCGATCTCCACCACTCCAGGGTCAACGATTTGCAGATATGGGCGGTCTGGATCAAGCGCCGACCTCGGATCAAACAGCACGCCGGCTGCCTCCGCCGCTTCTCGAAGTTCTTTGCGGTCATAGTCACTAAGGGGGCGCCAAATATCCAAGTCTCGAGAGGTTCGCGCATCCATCCCTGCGAAAAGGCACGCAGAAGAGCCGATGAGGCAAAGGGTTACCGGAGGTGCTTCAGGGGCGAGGTGCGAAGCGATACGCTCGAGTAATTCGATCCACTGGTTGCCGTCTAATGTTCTTGGGATCTCCATCAGGCAACGTTCAAATTAAGGTGCCATCAACCGCCCGCGCCATCCGTTCCAGCCCTTCCAGCATCATGGCGCGGGGGCAGCCGAAGTTGAAGCGGGCGAAGCCGGGGGCGCCGAAGTTGGCGCCGTCGGAGACGATGATGCGGGCGTGCTCGCGGAGGTGGGCGGCGGGGTTTTCGATGCCGGATGGGCGGAGGTCGAACCAGGCGAGGTAGGTCGCCTCGATCTGAGCGAGCGGGACGCCGGGGAGCTTGGCGGCGGCGAATTCCTCCAGCGCGCGGCGGTTGGCGTCGAGGTATTCGATGAGATCGCGGCGCCAGGGTTCGCCGTGGCGGTAGGCGGCTTCGGTCGCGCAGTAGCCGAGCGCGTTGACCTCCGGGACGAAGCCGCCGTGGCTGCCAAGGTAGCGGGTGAACCGGCGGCGCAGGCTGGCGTCCGGGATCACGGCGTAGGCGCAGCCCAGCCCGGCGATGTTGTAGGTCTTGCTCGCGGCGAGCAGCGTGACCGTGCGCGCGGCGAGGTCGCCGCCGAGCTTTGCCGCGCAGAAGTGCGGGGTCCGCGCCTCGTCGTAGATCAGGTCGCAGTGGATCTCGTCGGAGATGAAGAGCATGTCGTGGCGCCCGCAAAACGCCGCCGCCTCGCGGACCTCGGCTTCGGTGAAGACGCGGCCGACCGGGTTGTGCGGGTTGCAGAAGATATCGGCGCGCAGCGGGTGCGCGGCCGCCGCCTGCTCCATCGCGGCGAAGTCGATGCCGTAGCGGATCCGGTCGCCGGGCAGCGGCTCGGCGGCGAGCGGGACCTTGACCAGATCCATCGGCGGGGCTTCGCCGTGGGCGTGGAGGAACGGCGGATAGACCGGCGTGTTGATCAAAGCGCTGCCGCCCCCTGCGCCGGCGGTCGCCGTCGCCGTTGCCATCGCTGCGCGGCAGGCCATGCCGAGCGCCGGCACCAAGCCGGGCAGCCAGACGATCCACTCGCGCTCCGCCGCCACGCCATGCCGGTCGCGCAGATAATCCAAAGCGGCTTCGGTCGCCGATGCCGGGGCCATCGCATAGCCGAACACGCCGTGATCGACCCGCGCGCGCAACGCCTCCAAGACGGCGGGCGGCGAAACGAAATCCATGTCGGCGACCCAATACGGCAGCAGGTCGTCGCCGGGAAAGAGTTCCCACTTGAGCGCGCCGGTCCCCCGGCGGTCGATGGCTCGGTCAAAGTCGAAGGTAGGCATCCCGCGCCGATAGCCGCCGCCGCCCGCCGAATCAAGAGCGCTACCGCCAAGCGCCTGCGCCCGGAAAAGGCGGTGTCGCCGCTTTTCGTTCGCCTCTCCCCTGGTGCGGAAGGCGTGGCGGGTAGCCGGGAGAGCGCGCGGGTGACCCTCAGGCTGCGCAAGTTCGAGGGGTCATGGAACGAAGGCGAAGCCGATGCCACAGGTCTATAACGGCAAGAGTGGCGTGAATGAAACTGAAGGACAGAACCGCTGCGGATTCATATTGCCGATAGCCGTTGCGGGAATCGCCGGGTTGAAGCAGCCCTGCTTGCGGGGCGAATGGCGGGGCGAATGGCGGGGCGGATTGGTTTGGAACCGCTGATGGACGCTGATCGGCGCTAATGTTTTGGGCAACTAGCGCGCCGATGCTCGTGGGTGGATCGGCGGCTGAGTAGCCGGACTTGTGAAAGTTCGGGCGATGGGTATTGCGCCCCCGATTCGCTCGCCGGGTATCGATCTATCTCCATTAGCGGACATCAGCGTTAATCAGCGGTTCTTTTACCGCCTTTGGTCTAGCCTGACTTCGGGGGCGGATTGGCGGTGCGGATTGGTTTGCAACCGCTGATGGACGCTGATCGACGCTAATGTTTGGGGGACGAGCGCGCCGATGCTCGTGGGTGGATCGGCGGCTGAGTAGCCGGACTTGTGAAAGTTCGGGCGATGGGTATGGCGCCCCCGATTCGCCCGCCGGCTATCGATCTATCTCCATTAGCGGACATCAGCGTTGATCAGCGGTTCTTTTTGCCGCCTTTTTAGTCCCAGCCTGACTTCGGGGGCGGATTGGCGGTGCGGATTGGTTTGGAACCGCTGATGAACGCTGATCGACGCAGGGGGACGAGCACGCCGATGCTCGTGGGTGGATCGGCGGCTGAGTAGCCGGACTTGTGAAAGTTCGGGCGATGGAGTATTGCGCCCCCGATTCGCTCGCCTTTTGTGTGTGAGCCATTGATCTGATCACCAACAACTTACGCCAAAACTCCAACCGTCCGCAATTCCGGGCATGAGAAATCCGGGCTAGCCTGACTTCGGGGGCGGATTGGCGGGGCGGATTGGTTTGGAACCGCTGATGGACGCTGATCGACGCTAATGTTTTGGGCAACTAGCGCGCCGATGCTCGTGGGTGGATCGGCGGCTGAGTAGCCGGACTTGTGAAAGTTCGGGCGATGGGTATGGCGCCCCCGAATCGCCCTCCGGCTATCGATCTATCTCCATTAGCGGACATCAGCGTTGATCAGCGGTTCTTTTGCCGCCTTTGGTCTAGCCTGCATGCGTGAGGGGAATGGCGGATGGCGGCGCGCCGCCCGGATTGCGCGGCGCCCTTCGATGGCGGTGCCCCCTTCCCTTGGCGCGGCACCCCGTTCTACGGACGTCGCTCGACACACGCTTTCGTTCACACCCCGGCAAGAGTGGCGTCTCGACAGGACCGCCTGAAAGCTGAACACTGCCGACTTCCCACCACCGGCTTCGGCGTGAGATCCGATGATCGGGCAGGATGCCAAGGCTACTTCTTCCGCTTCTTCGCCTTCTTGTTCTTTTTCTTTCGCGCCGCCTTTTCCTTCGTCTCGCGCTCTGCCTTGGCGGCTTTCTTTTTCTCCAGCTTCTTGATCTTCTTCCAGTACTCTTCCGCGGCGATGAAGCCGACGCAGCGTTTTGCCCCGCAGCGGCACGGGTGGTCCTCGTAGCTCTCCAGATCGAAGCCGTAGTTGAAGACGAGTTCCTCCCCCTTCTTGATGTCGCGCAGGGCGACGAACCAGATTTCGTTGCCGCCATCCTCGCTCTCGCAGATCTGCGCTTCGCAGTTTGGGTCGCAGCTATGGTTGATCAGGCGCGCGGTGTTGTAGGGGAAGTTGCCGTCGATGTCCGTCTCGTCGTCGAGGATGAAAAGATAGACGGCGCCGTCGCCGGACTTTTTGGCGGTGGCCTCCCACTCCAAGCCGCGGCGGTTCGACTCTTCCTTGGTCACCTTTTCGCCGACATACTGGATGATCCACTCGCCCTCCGGGATGCGGCGCTTGGCGAAGACGCCGGAGCCGTGGATGCCCGAGCTGCGCACCTCGATGAACTTCGAGGTCGTCGGCTCGGGCTGGGATTCCTTGGGGAGGGCGGCGGATTTGGGCATGGCGGATCGGCGGTGGAAAGGCGCTTCGTTTCTGCGCGAATCGGCGTCGTAGCAACATCCAATTTTCGTCGCGTGCAAATTGCACCGCGCCGCGCCGCGATTCCGCCGCCCGGTTCGCCCGGCCGTGGCATGGTTACTGCTCGATTCGATCGGCGAAAATCAGCCCACCTTCCTCCTATGAAATATGGATACCTTTTGGATATGGACGGCGTGATCTATCGGGGAAACAAAATGATCCCCGGCGCCGACATCTTCGTGAAGAGGCTCCGCCAGCGCGGCGACCGCTTCCTCTTCCTCACCAACAACAGCCAGCGCACCCGCCGCGATGTCGCCGTCAAGCTCTGCCGCCTCGGCATCGAGGCGACCGAACGCGACATCTTCACCTGCGCCATGGCCACCGCCCGGTTCCTCGCCGACCAGCGCCCCGGCGGCACCGCCTTCGTCATCGGCGAGGGCGGCTTGCTCAATGCGCTCCACCTCAACGGCTATTCGGTGGTCGATGACGACCCCGACTACGTCGTCGTCGGCGAGGGGCGGACGCTTTCGTTCGAGATGATCGAGAAGGCGGTCCGGCTCGTCGAGCGCGGCGCCCGCCTGATCGCCACCAACCTCGACCCGAATTGCCCGACCGATTCCGGCACCCGCCCCGGCTGCGGTGCGATCGTCGCCATGATCGAGGCCGCCACCGGCAGGCGCGCGTTCTCGGTCGGAAAACCAAGCCCGATCATGATGCGCGCCGCCCGCAAAGAACTCGGTCTCTCCACCGACGAGACGATCATGGTCGGCGACACGCTGGAGACCGATATCGTCGGCGGCGTCCAGCTCGGGTTCCGCACCGTGCTCGTCCTCTCCGGCGGCACCAAGGTCGGCGACCTCGACGGCTACGCCTTCCGCCCCGACCTCGTCGTCGATTCGGTGGCAGACCTCGCCGACCAGCCGGTCTTCAACCCGCGCCCCGACCGCGCCTTGGCCGCCTAGCTTTAACGCGGAGCCGCGTCCCGCTTCTGCGCGAACACCCAGCCGAGCACCTCCGGCTTCTGCCAAGCCGGCGTCCACGCGTTGTGCCCCGTCTTGGGGAACTCGGTATATTCGACCGCCGCGCCCGCTTCCTTCAGCGCCTTGACCATCGCCTGCGTGCCCGCCGGCGGCACCACTCCGTCGTCCGCGCCGTGGAAGGCCCATACCTTGACGCCCGCCTCGGCGATCGCCTTCGCGCGCCCCGGTGCCGCGCCGCCGCACACCGGCACGGCGGCGGCAAAGAGTTCCGGATGGCGCGCGACCAGATCCCACGTCCCATAGCCGCCCATCGAAAACCCGCCGACATAGACCCGCGTGGCGTCCGCCGACTTGAATTCCGCCATCACCGCCGCTAAGATCGCGCGCGCCAGCTTTCATCTCCGCCGTCTCCGGCGTGTCCTCCACCGCATAGGTTCCGGCGTTCCAGTCCTGGTCCACCCAGCGCTGTTGTCCGGGCACTGCGGCACCACGATGAAGCACGGAAACTTTCCCGCGCCGCCGCCGAGGCAGCCGCGTGCAGCGCCACATGGGCTGTGATGGATCGTCTTCAGGTTGTCGTTTCCGCGCCCGCGCGCCGTGCATCGCGAGGAATACCGGATACTTCTTCGCCGGGTCGAATCCCGGCCAAACTTGATCAGCCGATACGGCATCGCGCCGAGATCCGACTCGAACGTGCGCGCCTCCGCGATCTTCTCAACCGCCTCCGGCGTGGCGAATTCGGTCTCGGCGAAGGCGGGGGCGGCGACATCAGGGCGGCGGTCAGGGATAAGGCAGAGCGGATCATGAACCGACCATGGCGCGCGGGCGGCGATGCGCAAATCGGCGCGCGGCGAATGGCAGGCGCGCTTACCCGACGAGCACGAGCACCACCGCGACCATGAGGCAGGTGCCGCACAACCAGTCGAAAATTGCCTTGCGGTTCGATTCAGTCACCGCGAATCCAGCTACGTCCGCGAATACGACACCCACCAAGAGAAAAATCACCGCCAGCACGAAGAAGGCGGCAGGGTGCATGCCGGTCACCTGCGAGCAGCTAGACAACCCTGTCGCGGCGGCGGCGATGCCAAGGCTAAGGAAGGCGGGGCGAACGGGCATCGGGCGATCAGCGGCAGTTGGGGAGACTATCGGGCAGCCCGATCCGCGTCAACCAGAAAGGGCGAGATTCCCGCAGCGGGACCGCCCTGCCCCCACTCCGTCCCCCATACCAAGGTTCGTCGGCTCCGAGCGTCCGGCATAGGCTCACTCCACCTCCGCGAGGCGGCGCAGGGCGGCCATCGTCCAGGCGAGCGGGTAGAGCTTTTCGAAATACCAGAGCTTGGCGAAATAGAAACCGATGGGCGCGGCGAGAAGTTCGTTCGTCCTATTGCTCCCCTGCCCGCCTAGCAGCGTTGAACTGCGGGGATGCAACACACGGGAAGAACCCTACCAGATTGCCCCGCCATGAGACGATGATTTATATAGCTCTACCTGAATAGGCGGATCAAGAATCGCGCCCTCTCTAAACACAAATATCAGGCACCCCTTGATATTAAGAAATTTTATCCCCCTATCGGAAACGATAGTGGAACAAATCGCCCCACGCCCATTCTGCCGCCACCCGGATTGGACAATTGCCAATACCCCCTGGCGCAATGATAATCGGATCAGATTCCGGATCTAGCCCCCGTAAAACCAACTCTCTATCTAATTCGTTTCGAAAAAATACATCGCAAAAGCCTGGGAGCCCAATAACGGATATACAATTATACGGCAAGGTGTTCTTCACCTCAACTTCGATTGACTCTCCCGCGCCGGCAGAATGAATCGCTCCAATCGATTTTCTATGAGGAGGGTCGACAACGTGAAGCATAGTTCCGCATGAGCAACTCATTGCCACAATCACATAAAATATTATAGTTTTTTTCATAGGGGAGCACAATTTTCAGAAGCGGGATTGGATTCCGGGCTCACTGTATAAAACCTCTGTTCAACCACGCATTATAATGCGCTTGCCCTTGATTCCCGCACAAATTCGCGAAAGCTTGACCGGCACCCGTTTATTCCACCTCCGCGAGGCGGCGCAGGGCGGCCATCGTCCAGGCGAGCGGGTAGAGCTTTTCGAAATACCAGAGCTTGGCGAAATAGAAACCGATGGGCGCGGCGGGGAAGTTTGCCCCGTTGGCGGTCGCCTCGATCAGATAGCGGAGGCCGCCCTGGAGCGCGGCGGCGGGGATCTCGGGTCCGAGGCGTTTTCTCGCCTCGGCGAGGGCTTCGATGGCGAGGGCGGATTCTTCGATGGTGGAGGGCGATGCCTCGCCGGCTCCCCAGCCGCCGTCGGCGTTTTGGTTGTCGAGGAGCCAGCGGGTTCCGCGGCGGGCGGCGGGGGCTTCGTCGGGGCGGTCGAGCAGGGCGAGGACGACGTGGGCGGTGCCGTAGGTCGGGTTGGCCTCGTCGCGGCGGTGCTGGTTGCCGAACCAGAGCGGGTGCCAGGAGCCGTCGGCGTTTTGCGCGCGCAGGAGATAGGCGGCGGCGTTGTCGGACTGCCTTCGGACGCGGGCGCGGAGGTGGGGCGGCATCGCCATTTCCCACGCGGACCAGGCGCGCAGCGTGTGGGCGGTGATGTCGGGGCTGGAGCGGTCGAACGGGAGCTTGCCCCAGCCGCGGCAAAACGTCGGGATGCCGCCGTCGGTGTTCTGCCGGTCGAGCAGCCACGCCACGCCGGCGATGGCGGCGTCCCGGCAGGCGGCGGCGCTGGCGGTGTCTTGCAGCCGGTGCAGGGCGAGCAGCGCGCCGGGCGTGTCGTCCGCATCGGGCACGCCGCCGGGCAGGTCGGTCCACGCCCAGCCGCCGGGGGGCGCATCGGTGAACGGATGGGTGACGCGGTAGTGCTGGCCGAGCAGCCAGTCCCGGATCGCTGCGCGGGCGCCGCCGGGCAGGTGGTCGAGGTCGTCGATGCCTTTGACCGCGAGCGTGGTCGCCCAAGTCGCGAGGTTGGTGTCGATCGGCCACGAGCCGTCGGCGCGCACCGAGGTTTTGAGAAACCCGACGCCGCGGTCGACGGCGGGATGCGCGCCCTGGCAGGAGGTGGCGAGCGCCATGGTGACGAAGCTGGTCAGCGGCGTGGCTTCCAGAAACCCGCCGTTGCTGGGCTGGATCGCTTCGAGCAGGCGCGAGGCGGCGGGCCAGGCGGCGCGGCGCACGCGGCGGTAGGGCGCGGGCGGCGGCGCGTGGAAAAACCGGGCGTAGCCGATGGCGATGAGCGCGGGCAAGGCGTAGCTGACGACCGGCAGCCGCAGCGCGCCGAACCACGAGCGGGGGAAGACAGCCAGCTCGAACGGCAGCGGCAGCACGCGCCGCCACGCCGCGCGCGGATCGGCGTCGAGCAAACCGCCGATGGCGCAGGCCATCAGGATCGGGACGGAAAACGTGCGGTCCTTGCCGTAGCGGGCCGCCACGGTGCGGGCGACGGCAGCCGGCTCGGCGGACCCGCAGTATCCGGCGATCCAGCGGTCCGCCTCCTGCGCGGCGGCACCGTTTTCGCCGCAGAGGGAAAGCGCCGCGCGGGCGAGCAAGGTGGTGGAGATGTTCGAGAACGAGAGCGTCGTGTCGCCCCACCCGCCGCCGGCGTTCGCATGTTCCACCAGCCAGCGGCGGCCGCCGTCGATCAAGCTCCGGTGCGCGGCGGCATCGACGCAATGCAGCGCGATCATCGCGGTGGCGGTCGAAAGCGCGGAGGACGAAAGCTCGCCCTCCCAGTGGCCGGCGGCGTTGCGCTCGGCCAGCAGGGCGCGGCGCGTGTTGGCGAGCATCGCGGCCAGCGCGGCGCGGTCGATGCCGGCGTCTGAGCCGGAGTCGATGGCGTCAGCCGGTGCGTCCTGCATCGGGGCGAGGTCCGGGGGCATCGCGGGTCCGCCCTAGCGGTCTTTCACCTCTTTGATCGGCTTGACCGGATCGACCACCGGGCGCGGCTTGACCGGGTCGACGACCTGGGCGGGGCGGACTTCCTTGCCGGTCGGCTCGACCGGTTCGGCGCGCGGCGCGGGCGTTGGCTTGACCGGCTCGGCGCGGGCGACCGGCTTTTCGGCACCGGGATCCTCGCGCCTTTCAAAAACGGCCCGCTGCTGGACGAGCGAGACCTTCCACTCGCCGGAGACCTTGACCAGCGAGACGAGTTCGAGATCCTTGACGTGGTGCCGCTCCCGGTCGTGCTCGGTGCGGACGAGGACGTGGGCGAGGTTCCCGTCTTCCTCCAGCCCGACGCTGAGGACGCGGAGTTTGATCGACGACTTGATGCGGTTGAGCAGCTCCGGCGTGATCTCAAAGCGCGACTGCAAGCCCTTGTTGTAGGCGATGTAGAATTGGGCGGGCGTCATCGCCTCGATGTCCGACAGCCGCTCGCCGCCCAGCTTTTTGATCATCGCCATCTCCTCGTCGAGCACCGGAGCCGCCTTGATCCGGTCGATGTAGCCGCCCTTCAGGCTCTCCAGCGACTGCGGCTCGATGAGCTTGGCGGCAAGGTCATATTCCAGCGAGAGGGCGTGCCGGAGGTAGCGCACGACGACCTCGGCGGCCGGGTGCTTGACCGCGTCGTTGGAATTGACCTGCGCGGGGCAAAGCGGGGCGAGCGCCGCCGCGGCGAGGATAAGGGGCAGGAATCGCTTCATGGCGACAGTTACCGCACCCGCCGCGCCTTGTCCACAGCGGTCGCGCCTTGTCCACAGCGGCCGCGCCTTGCCCACAGCGGCCGCGCCTTGCCCACAGCGGCCGCGCCTTGCCCACAGCGGCGGGGGCGCGGATTCCCGATGGCGCGGGCGCGCGGAGCGATTAGGTTTGGATCGCCATGCCTCCCCACGACCGCCTGCTAGAACTGCTGCCCGGCTTCCAGGAGATGACCATCGGCACCGCTATCCTCGTCGCGGTCCGCTATCTCTTTTTCGCCGGGGTCGCCTACCTCGCCGGCTATGTGATTTTCAAAGACCGTTGGTGGAAGCGCAAGATCGTCGCCGCGCTCCCGCAGTCCTCCGAGGTCTGGCGCGAGGTCCGCTTCTCGGCGCTGACGCTCGCGATCTTCGGGCTGGTCGGCGGGGCGACGCTGTGGGCGGCGAAGGAAGGCTACACCCAGATGTATTGGAAAGTGGGCGACCGCGGCTGGCCGTGGTTTTGGGCAAGCATCGCGCTGACCATCCTGCTGCACGACGCCTACTTTTATTGGACGCACCGGCTCATGCACCGGCCGTCGCTCTTCCGCGCCTTCCACCGCGTCCACCATCTCTCGCACAACCCGACCCCGTGGGCCGCCTATGCGTTCGGCCCGCTCGAAGCCGTCGTCCAGGCCGGCATCTTCCCGCTCGCCGCCGTCCTCCTCCCGCTGCATCCGCTGGCCTTCGGGCTGTTCATGACCTGGCAGATCATTTTCAACGTCGCCGGGCACACCGGCTACGAGCTGCACCCGCGCTGGCTCATGGAAACGCCGCTCCGCTTTGTCCTCAACACGCCGACCAACCACGCGATGCACCACGAGCGCCTCCGGGGAAACTACGGCCTCTACTTCAACATCTGGGACCGCCTCATGGGCACCAACCACCCCGAATACGAAGACCGGTTCCGCGAGATCACCTCGCGCCAGCGCGAGGGTTGAGCCGGGGCGCGGGATCGCCGCCGGGCGTTTCGCCTTGCCCCGCCCGATGCGATCCGGCAGAATCGCCCGATGAACCGGACCAGACTGAGCCGCTACGTTGCCCTCGGGATCGCTGCCATGGCGGCGACCCATTTTGCCCATGCCGAAAAGCCGCCGCTGAGCCCCGGCGAGGTCGGGGTGGATGCCGCCGAGGCGGGCAAATCCGAGGTCGCCCGCGAGTATTTCCTCAAGATCGCCGAGCCGGTCATGAAGGAATACGAGCTGGATCGCGAGGAATTCGTGAAACGCCTGAAGGCGGGGCAGTCGTTCCGCAAAGAGCTGACCTTCGAAGAACGCTGCCAGCACTGCCGCAGCTTCAAAACCGAAATCGCGCCCGGAGGCGGGAAGCGCCCGTGCTCGAAATGCGGCGGCCAGGGCACCGTTAAGAAGCCGACCACCTACGTCGTCTATTGGGGCGGCAAATTGACGCCGATGGCGGAGGGCGACGCGCTCGCGCCGGTCAAACTCCCGCCCGGCACCCGCGCCGCGAAGGACCTGGAGGAGGTCAAGGCGCTCTGCGAGAAAGAGGGAAAAAACTGGTCGCCGGATGGCGAAAACCGCTGGATCTCCGACGAGGGCAAGCTCGCCGTCTATGACAAGCGCGGCGGCACCGTCACGTTCTCCGAGCCGAAGCCGATCGACGGGCTGAGCGTGCGCAACTTCGGGATCACCCGCAGCGAAAACCTGGTGCGGGAGGTCAAAGCCGACATCCAGAACTTCTCCCGCAAGCCGGTCAAGTGCACCGCGCAGGTGACCTACTACATCTTCGGGCGGGACAATGTCTTTCGCCGAAAGCACTACAGCTCGGTCAAAGTGCTCGATCTCCGGGCAAACGAATCGAAGCGGATCGACTCCGGCTGCCGCTACGGTCCCGACGAAGAAATCCGCGCCTACCGGGTCCGGATCGACGCCGGCGGCGCGCTCAAAGACGCCAAATTCGATGTGACCGGGAAATCCCAGTAACCGGTTGGAATTTTTGGCGATCACTTCACTAAAAATCCTTGACGGGGCATATTGGATTTCGTTTTATCGCCCCCGATGAAATTCCTCCATCTCCTCTCAGCTTTAACGGCTTGCGCTTCGACCGCCGGAGCCGCCGTCGTTTTCAATACCACCTCGCCGGTTTCCGCGCGGAACCTTGCTGCCGGGCAGCCGGTCTCGCAAAGTTCGACCCGCGCGGCGGGCGGCGCGGCGGAGCGGGCGGTCGATGGGAATTACAATCCGGTTTTCTCCAGCAACACGATCACCCATACGAACACGGAAGACCAGCCGTGGTGGCAGGTCGATCTCGGCTCGCCCCAGCGCGTGGACTCGATCAACCTCTACGACCGGATGGATTGCTGCGACGGGCGCCTCTCGAATTTCAACGTCCTCGTCAGCGACGACCCGACTTTCGCGACCTCCACTTTCTCAACGACCTACGGCGGTAACCCGCCGGGGCACGTCGTCTCGCTCGACCTCGATGGGTCAGTCGGTCAATACGTGCGCGTCCAGCTCAACAGCAACGCGGCAGTGCTGTCGCTGACCGAGGCGGAAGTGATCCAGAACGCCGATTTCATGTTCCACCCGCTGGGCGGGAATTTGGCGTTGGGCGGCACGGCGACGCAAAGCTCGACCCGCGTCGGCTCGGGCGGCAACGTCGCCTCCGTCGGCATCGATGGCGTCGCATTCGGGCGGTTCGTAAATGAGGCGACCACCACGCATTCGGCGACCGCCGCCGCCGGGGAATTTTGGGAAGTCCAGCTCCCCGAATCCGTCTTCATCAACGAGATCGTTCTTTCGAACCGGGCGGATTGCTGCCCGGAGCGTCTCGCGAATGTCGATATCTCGATCTTCCAAGGCGAGAACGAGGTCTTCAATACCACCTACAATGGCGCGGTTTTCTCCGGGATCCTCAGCGTTTCCGACGACCTTGGATTCCTCGGGCGCGGCGACCGGGTCCGGATCACCCAAAATGCGGCGCAGTTTCTCTCCGTCTCCGAGGTCCAGGTCTTCGGGGTCGTTCCGGAGCCGTCCCGCGCCTTGCTGCTCGCCGCAGGTCTGATCGGGATGTCGCTGCGCCGCCGGCGGTAGGAATATGGGCGAAGTGCGTCGTTCATGGGCAAGCGGGGATCTGCGGTCCGGTGCTCCCGGCCATTCCACAACATCGCCTCACCAGCGAACTTGCCCCATCACCCCGCCTGAGTAAGGTGCCCCTAGGCGTTGCCCGACATGGACATCCGGAAGGAAGTATACTTTCGGGCGGTTCCTGTTTCTGACCTTTTGAAAAAGGCTAGAGGCCAGCCAAAAAAGCAGCCCCAGCCCAAGCGCGGAAGCAGCGAAGACCCCGAAGAACGGCAAGTCTGCCGCCCGGAAGAACGATTGCTCGGCGCGGATCGCCGAACGGCGGTCCGCGAGGCGTGGGACAAGGGCATTGACCGCTGCGCGGATCTGCGGGGCAGGATCGCTGCGCTGCTGGAGCTGCTCTTGTTCCTCCGCGACCGCTTTGCCCGCTTCGACGGCATGGGCAAAAATCGCGCGCATCTCCCGGTTCACGAAAGCTTCTTCCGAGAGGGGCAGAAGGCTCGGTGACCCGGCGAGGGTGAATTTGGTGCTATCGCGCAAATAGACGAGGACCGCGCCATCGCCTTCGCCGATCCACGCCTTTTGGAGCGCCATCGCTCTTTCTTCGATCGTCTCCGACGCCAAAAACCAATAGGCCGCCACGTAGATCTGAAGACCGTGATTCTCCCGCGCCGCCTGCAGATCTGCGGAAAGCTCCCGTATCTGCGCATCGGAGAAAATCCTAGCGCGGTCATGCACTCCGCTAGCCGGAGCCGGCGGGAGCGCCTCGTTTCCCGGCTCGCCCCTCTTCGGCGGAGCCTCACCGGGATCGATTTCCGCCGAATTGGGAAGTCCGCCTCCGCTGGGGAAAGGCGGATCCGCCCCCTGCCCGCCAGTCGGGGGTGGTTCCTCCAACTTCGGCGAAAAAGGCACTGCATCGGCATCGATTCCCGGTCCCGGATCCGGCGACACCTCAAAAAGCGAACCTCCCGCCTCAGCCATTGATCCCTCGGCGGGGTGGTCCTCCTCAAGCGGAATCGGAGAGCTTTCCGGCGCACCGACCTTCGGCAGCGCCAGCGGCGCATCAGGGTCCGGAGAGATCAACGAAGGATCAACCTCGATCAACGAAGCGTCCGCGAGAAGCGGATCATCGACCCCAGCGACCGGCAGGCGGATATCAGCTTGCCCAATAGCCCGGCGCGCGCAGAACCCGCCCGCCATCGCCAACGCGAGAGCGATGGGAAGGATGGGCGCGGCGGATTTTACGGATTGGCGTCGCACCGATTTCAATAGCTTGATATTAAATGGATTTTGAAATTCGGCAAGATTGCGATTTCCGGGGCATCGGGAGGGTGATGGACGCCCGGCGCGTGCCGTGCTTAGGTGGAAAATGTCCGCCTCCACCCACTACGTCCTCGCCCATGTCCTGCTGCGGCAACTCGCTTTCGCCTTGCCGCCGCAGCTGTTCGCGGCGCTCGCATCCGACGAACGCGCGGTCTTTTTCGGTGATCTTATCGAGGACGCCGAAAGGCTGCTCGCCAACGAGGAGAACGCCGAGACCGGCAATTTGGCACCCGAGTCTCTCAAGGTGACGTTTGGCTCCATCGATCAACGCCCGATTGCGGTGATCGAATTTCCCCCGCCAGCGAATCCGGCGGAGGCATATTATGTCGGCGTCTTAGTGGACAGAACCTTCCCCGACGGGCAGCTCCGCATCCCCGAACTCGAAGGCGCGCCGGTCCGCTACGTGACTTTGGAAAAAACCGTCGATCATCCCGAGTCCCCGCCCTCGATGCTCTGTTCGTGGACGGCGGAAGGCGCGCACGTCAACCATGGTAGCGGCGGCGAGCCGACTTGGGATAGCTTTATCGAAGGGCTGCGCCGCCTGTCCCGCAAGAAGGTCGGTTAGTTTGGAAAACGATATCCGATCAAGAGGACGGAAGTTCCGGATTCCGCTATCAGGTCCGGACTCCACGCCAACCAACGGTAAATCGCTTCACGCCCATCGCCAACGCCGCCGGATCTGCGACCCTGGTGCCGATGGCGGCGTGAAGAAGCGAAAGATGCGCCCGCAGCATCGTAGCCTCAGCTATTCTGTCTGCGCCGGTCCCATCGTCTTCTCCCCACCGCCGCCATTTCCGCCCCCCACATCGCCGGAGGCGCCTTCGATCGCCATGCCTTCGGCGGCGGCGAAGTCGGCGAGGGCGAGTTCTTCGAGCGCTTCTTGCTCCGCCTGCTGCGCTTTGATGTCGGTGAAATCCATGCTGTCGCGGGCGACGCGGGCGCGCCCGGCCGCCTGTTGCTTCTCCTCATCGACCATTTCCTGGATGCGGTTGAGCGTGTCGCCCGATCCGCCGATCTCGTTGACCATGCCGGATGCCATTTCGTTTAGCTCCGCCATGGCGCTCTGCACTTTCATCTCATCGAGCGAGCGGCGCAGGTCTTCGATCTTCTTGCGCGCGGCGGCGACTGACGTGTCCCGCGCCCCGAGCAATTCCTTGTAGGTCGTCTCCGCCTCGCCCAGCTCCGAGCGATTCGTCTCCAGCTCGCGGCGGACCGTCTGCAGGCGCACGGCGTATTGCCCGGCCAGGCTCCGGTTGCCCGCCTTTAGATTCGCCGCCGTCTTGGCGCGCAACTCCTCCTCCTCGCGCTCCAGCTTTTCACCTGCCCCATCAGCTTTTCGCAAAGCCCGGCGTGGGCGGCGAGCCCTTTTGTTGAATTTCGCGATCTGCTCGCGGAGGTTTTCTTTTTCGGCTTCCAGCAGCGCCTCGGGGTTCTCCTTTTCAAGCCCGGAGATGAAGAGGCTGAGGAAGCCGCGGATGAGGTTGGAGAGTCTCTTGAACATGGCTGTTTTATGGCTGAGGCACCCGCCTTTCACAAGTGCAATTCGGCGCAAGATTAGGGCATCGCCCCGCTTTCTGCGATTACAAAACGCCGCGCCGATTGCATCCGGGGCACATTTTATAGCGTCACTCTGGCAATATCTCTCCAAAATGGCTTGTCCCACTCGTTCTACTGGCTCTACTTCTCACCCTCCCTTGTCGTCATAAAATCCAGATTTTCTTAGTGATAAGACAAAAATTTGCGGATTTTCGCATTTATTAAAAATTTTGGCTTTTCTTTTTGGAGGGAGAGGCTAGTTTGCCACGGTCGGTCGCACCTTCGGCGGCGCGGACCGCGCAGATATCCGATCCTCTCTCCATGCAATCCTCACGCAACCCGTTTGTTGGCGACATCTATGACCCGGCGCAAGGCGCTGAGGGTGAGGTGCCGACGCTGCACTTGGGGAGCATGGACGAGCTGGGCGAAGCGATCTCGGAGGTGGCGGAGCCGGGGCGGCGGGCGCGGCTGGGGTCGCTGGTTCTGTTGCTCGCCCCGCGCGCGGGTTATGGGAAGTCGCATCTTTTGGCGAGGATTTCGCGCGATCTGGCGGGGCGCGCCTCGGTGGTGCCGCTTGGTCTGAACCGGGAGAACCAACCCGCCTGGCGCACGCTGCTTGCCGAAATTCTAGGCCATTTCCATGGGGAGGCGGAGGCAGAGGGCGAGGATGGAGCGACCGGTCTGGATCGGCTGGCGCGATTTACTTTTGCCAAAGCGGTGCAGCGATTGATCGCGGACGGCCGGGTGCCGAGCGCGACGCCGGCGGAATCGACGGCCGCGCTGGAGACGCATTTCATGGATCTGCTGGACCTGCGCAACAGCGGGCATCCGGTGGCGCGCTGGTTCTCGGAGTATTTCGACAAGCTGGTCCCGATGATGGCCCCGCTCGCCGCCGGCCGCGCCGGGGTGGCGGAAAGCGACGCGGAGGATTGGCTGCGGCGGTTCTTCGCCTACAGCCATGCCGCGCCGGGCAGCGCGGAGCGGGGCGAATTAGTCGCCGGATGGTCGGCGGTGGCGGATGACGCCGCCGCGCGGGGCGGGGCGGTCCCGCTGGCGCGGCTCGCCTCGGCGATGCGGCCGTTGGTCTTCGCCATCGATCACCTCGATGGATTTTTCCGCGACACCGACGCCGGATTGTCCGCCGCTTACCTGATGACCGAACTCCAGCGCGAGGTCCCCGGCGCGGTCACGATCCTGAGCGTCAACGAAGACGTCTGGAACGCGACGTTCCTCGCCGGGCTGCCCAGCGCACTGGAAGACCGGATCACCGGGCGCACGCTGGAACTCGGCGGGCTCGACGCCGACGGGGCCGCCGCGATCTTGCGCGCGCGGCTGGCGAAAGCGGGCGTCGAGGCGGAGCGGACCACGGCATTCCTGGCCTATCTGAACATCGGCGCGGTGATCGCCCGCCACGCCACCCGCGGGGCGTCGCCGCGCTTCATCCTGCGCCATGCCGCCGAGCAGTGGGAGGCGTTCGCCAAAGGCGGATTCCGCGCGCCAGATGCGCCGGCCGCTGCGGATGAGGCGTCGCTGCCGCCGGTCCCCGGCATCATCGGCGGCGGGATCGGGCAAGACATCGCCGCCGCCGCTGCGGCGCTCGCGCCAGCACCCCGCGCGCCGCTCGCCGATCCGGTGACGGTCAATGAGCCGCTCCCCGGATCGGCGACAGGACCCGCCGCGCCCGCCGCGCCCGCCGCGCCCGCTGCCGCCCCGGCGGAGGGCGACAAGCCAAAGCTCCGACCGCTCTTCGAATCGATCGGCACGACCTCGACGCCGCGCCCGGCTCCGGCTCCCCAGCCCACGACCGAACCGGAATCATCCCCGGCAGAATCGGGGGAAACCTCGCCGGATTCCAGCGAAGGCGAAGCCGAGGCGCTGCCGTCCGGGGAAGGCGCGCAGTTCGACCGGATCCGGGCGATGCTAGAGAAGCTGAAGCGCGAGCGCGAGGCAGCCAACGGCAACGGGCATCGCGCGGCATCGTCCGCCGCTGCCGCGATCGGCAACCGCCCCGCCCGCGGAGCCGCCGATCCGCTCGCCGCCCGCTTCGCCCAACTGCGCTCCGATGAATGGCGCGACGGAAATCCCGAGCCGCTCAACGCGAATGCGATCAGCGAGCTCCTCCAAATCGCCGGCACGAATTTCCCCGCCCTCGTCCAATGCGATTTCGCGCTCGACCCGCGCCCGGAGCGCAACTGGCGCGCGGGCAAATGGGCGGTGGAGAGTTCGGAGATTTTGTTCGGGCTCGCGCCGTTCGCGGAGCGCCCCTACTGGCAGGCGCTCGTCGAGTTCGCCCGCATGCGGTTCGCCGTGCAGAAGAAGGCGGCCGCCGCGTTGCCGATGCTGCCGGCCGCCCAGCGCCCGAGCACCAAACTCGCCCTCATCGCCGACGCCCGGATGCGCCCGAACTTCGCCCGCTGGACGCTCGCCGATTCCCCCTTCCGCACCCGGCGCTATCTCGATCTCATCGCGCTGGACCCCGACGAAATCGCCGCCGTCCACGCCGCCGCCCGCCTCGCCAAAGAAGCCGGCGAACGCAAGCTCGACGCCGCCCCCGCCGATCTCGTTTCGTTTTTGGCCAAGGAACTCGGTTTCCTCTGGCGGCGGATCACACGCCCAATCGCGGGCTAGAACCTTAGTCGTTCATCGGTCGCCGAAGGTCCGCTCATGGAGAAGCGGCTTCAGCCCTCCCTCCGCGTGAACCGCAGGCGGACAAAGCGCTCGCCTTGCCCGAGGTCGATGGACCAGACTTCTTCGCCGGACCCGGTGACTTCGAGCAGCGTGGCGGCGGCGGATTCCCACGCGCCCAGGGCGGCGGAGACCTCGACGGCGACGCTTACGTCTTCCGCGCCGGCGTGGCGCGGAAACCGGATGCGCCACGAACCGCCGCCGCCGTCTGGCGTGAGGACGAATGCCGGGGAGCCATTCGGGCTTTGATCCGAGGTGCCGAACGCATGCTCGGCGAGCGCGGGGATGCCGTCGCCGTCATCGTCCGCTTCGGCATTGCCCGCGAACGGAGCGGCGGTGTCGCTGGCACCGGGGTTGCCGCCCGCCGCGCGCGCTGCGCCGCCAGTTGGCGGGATCGCCGTGGTCGGGATTCGCGGACGGCGCGATGAGGACCAGGCTGAAGCCGCCGCCGTCCGCCGCCTCGGCCACGGCGCTTTGTCGTTGTAGCGGAAGTCGAGGATCGGCGCGCCATCGGCGGCGCTCAGCGCGATCCGCTCGCCGTTGTTGGCCAACCGGGTGCCGTCCCCGAAGTCAGCTTCGACCACGACGATCCGCTCGCCGGGAGCCAGCGCCGCGCCGGGCGGGAAGGCGAATTGGATCCCGGCGGTAAAGGCGACGCCGGTCAGGTCCACGGCGTGATCGGCGATATTCAGCACTTCGATAAATTCGTTGCCGTCCTCCGGCTCGGCAGGGTGATACATGATCTCCGAGATCGCGAGATCACCCGCCGCCGCCGGCGCGCCAACGATGACCGTCAGCTCGGTGAGCGCCGACCACTCGCCGCCCGGCGTCCGCAGCCGCGCGCGGACCGTCGCCGACCCCGCCGGCGCGAACGCCCCCGCATAGATCTGGGCACCGCCGTCCAGCGGGTCGCGGCCGTCCGCCGTGTAGAAGATCGCGCCCGCCGCCGGGTGCGCCATCGACAGCGCCGCGCCGTCCCAGGCGAGGCTCGGCGGCGCGAGCCATTGCGCATCCAGCCATGCCGCGCGCTGGGCGAGCCACGACTTCATCGCCGCCAGCCGGCTCGCCCACTCGCTGGCGCCCAGCCCTTCCAGCGCGGCGAGCGCGGGCGTGATCTCCGCCGCCTGCCGGTCGATGATCGCGTGCATGTTCGCGTCGGCCAGCGGGCCGCGCCTTAGCGCATACCAGCGGTCGATGTGCTCGCGCAGGTAGCTCGGATCGGCGAACAGGCGCGGATACCAGAGCCGGTCCTGGCGGAAGTAGAGCGGCGAATCGGTCGCCCCGCCGTAGGCGCCGTTGTTGAAATCCCACATCGGTCCCATGTGCAGTTTGCGTTCGCCAGACGAGACCCACGGGAAGACCGAGAGCAGCAACCCGTCGCCCTGCTTGGCGAGATTGAGCAGGTGGAAGTAATCGATGAAGTCGCCGGTGTTCACGTAACGCCGGTAGCCCGCCGCGGGATCGAGCCACGCCCCATCGTCGTAAAACACATCCTCGAACGCGCGGAACCAATCCTCGACCGCCGCGCGCTGGGCGGCGTTGATCTCGTAGCCGTTCGGGTTCTCGAAGTTGATGAACGCATTGTATTGGCGCGGGATGTCGTCGCCCTGCCCCGGCGAATTCGGCGGCGTCTCCTGGATCCGGTTCGGGCCGGCGGTGTGGAAATACTGCGGCGAGGTCGCGCCATTGGCGGTTGGGAATCCCTCCTCCGGCTCCGCGTCCATGCGGTTGATGCCGAGCAGCCAGCCGCCCGTCGCGCCATCCTCGGACAGCGCGTCAAAATCGATCCGGTCGCCCCCGCGCTTCACCTTCTCCGCCAGCGCATAGACGCCGCGGCGGTCGGCAAGGCGCAGGTCGCCGCCGTCTTCATTGACAAAGACATCGACGAACCGGAAGCGCGTGCCGTAGCGCCCGGTCTGCGCGCTCAGCTCCCAGATGAACGTGTTGTAGAGCATCGTCCGGTCGTAGCCCGGATGCGGGTGGTAGAGGACCCAGTCGGATTCCTCCGGCATGCCGAGCGGCGCGATGTCGCGGTCGTCATCGGCATCTTTCTTCCACGCCTCGACCGCGTAGGGCTTCGGGTTCCAGGTGGAGGAAAACGCGCCGCGCGCCCGGATGCCGATGCGCGAATCCGTCTCCGGCGCGCTGCCGATCAAGGCGGCCCCGCCTTCGGCATCGCGATCCATGATCCAGAGCGATGCCGGCTGGCGCGGCGGCTGGACCAAGCCCGCGCCCGTCTGCGTCCCGGTCGTCCAGCCCTTGTCCGGGATGCCGCCCGCGCCGAAATTGTCGATCACCAAGATCGGGAGCGGCGAGGCGTAGCCCTGCACGTCATCGGCGAGCCGCGCGTAGCTTTCGGTCGCCACCGCCGGCGGCTTGCCCGCCACGATCGCCGCCGCACGGATCTGCGCGCTGGCCGCGACGGCGACTGGACCGCGATAGATCAATCCGTTGCCCGCCGCCGGGAGGCTGCCGTCCAACGTATAGACGATCGCCGCGCCGCCGGTTTCGGTCGATAGCTCCAGGCTGAACGGCGCGGTGAACGTCCGGCTCTGGACCGAAAAGCCGGGGGCCTGCAGCTCGGGCGGATCGCAGTTGACCGCCGCCGTGAGCAGGAGGCTGACCGAGGGCGTGAGCGGCGCATTGCTGGCGATCTCAAGGATGGCGTAGAAGCAGCCCTCCGCCGCGCCGGGATCGAACTCGACCGCCAGCGCCGCCGATTCGCCCGCGCCAAGAATCGCCGGCGCGCCGCCCGCCACCGCGAAGAATTCGGCGCCGGGCGTGCCGGTCGCGATCGTGGCGGAAAATTCGAGCGGCTGGGTGGCACCGTCGTTCGCCACGGTGAAGGCGATGTGCTGCGCGCCGGGATTCGCCGGCAGGACGCCGAAGTCCGGCGCGCCGCTCACGCGGACGACCGGGTCCGGCGGCGGGCGGCGATCCTCGAACGCGATCTCGCCCAAGCCGACGCGGTCGCCGCCGCCGGGCGGCCCGAACCCGCCGTTGCTGTAGAAGTTTTCGTCGCACGTCAGCTCGACGTAGCGCGCGGTGACGGCTTCGGCGAATTCAAAGCTCTGCCGGGGCAGCTCGTCGAGGATCATGGCGAACGACGGCGCATAGGCGACCGCGTTGCCAAAACCGGAAGGCCCTTCGGCATCGGTCGCAAAGCGGAGGCTGAATCGCTTGACCCCGTTGGCGTTTCCCGTCGTGTAGCCCCAGGTGCTGATCTCCGCGAGCAACCGGTCCTCGCCCAGATCGACGACGATCACCGGCTTCCCGAACAGCGCGATGTAGTCCGCCGGAAAGCCGCCCGGCGCATCGGTCACCCATCGATGCGTGCCGCCGCTCCCCAACTGCGCGTGCGGCTCCGCCGCCGAAAAGCCAACGCCCGGACCCTGGATCAAATTCGCCGCCGGCCAGTAGTCGTTCGCCGTCGAAACCGAGACGCCAGAAATCGGGTAGAACTCCGCCGCCGCCAGCGGGCGGGCGGCGCTCCAGAGCAGGAGCGCAAGCAGCGGCAGCAAGGCGGCGCGGGCAATCCGGGCGCGCCAAGTAGGGGGAATCGAGATCACAGACGCAATGTCTTCGCCGCGAAGCGGAACGCAAGGCGGCGCCGCAGCGCGACGCAATTTCCGTGCCGCCGGTTCACCCGATCCAGCGCCGGACCAGATCGCGGTCTTCGTCGCTGAGGTCGAATTGCGCGGACCCGCAGAGCGCGACGACGTTTTCGGTGAAGACGGCGGCGAGCTGGCGCGGGTCCTCGGCGGCGTCCTCGCCGAACCGGTGACCGGCGAAGGCGATGCCGCGGAGGATGAAGTTGACCTGCTGGCGGCCGAGCGGGATGCGCATTTCCTTGCAGCGGTCGCGCACCGCTTTGGAGACCGACGTCAGGTGGTATCCGTTGGCGTTGATCTCCCCGGCGATCGCCTCCATCACCTTGGTGTATTGCTCGGGCAGCAGATAGGGCGTGTCGGTTAGCTGGTGGATCTTCTTCGCCAGCGGCGCGATGTCCGGGTGGCGCTCGGTGAAGCCGATGCGGCTGGCCGGCTTGTCGTGGTGCGCCGGATCGTAAAGATAGCCGGGCATCTCGAAGACGAGCTGGATCTCGCCGAGCGTGAGCTGGGCGAGCAGCCCCTTGAACGATCCGTAGCCGAGCCACTCCGAGCCGCGCAGCTCGTCCTCGAACTTGCGCTTCAGCTCGGAGGCGATCGTCGCCATGCTCACCGGCGTCTCCGACGTGCGGACGAAGCCCCGCACGAATTCCGAGAATTGGTCGAGCAACGCGCGCTGCTCGGGCGTGGGCGGCGGCAGCGCCAACTCGGGTTCGGCGGCCGGTTCGGCGGATGCGGCAGCGGCTTCGGATGCGGATTCGGCGGGCGGCTCCGCTTTCGCCGCCGGGGCGGCGGGCGCGGGCAATGGCGCGGGTGATGGTGGCGCGGCGGCGGGTTTCGCCGGCGCGGAGGGCGGCAGCGTCCGCGTGTCGGCGCGGTATTCCTCCCACAGCGCGTCGGCGCAGAAGTGATCCTGGTCGATGAGATAATCGCTCGCCGACGTGTAGGCGGGCGAGGCGGTGCCGACGGCGAGCACGGCGGTGCGGCGGTCGTGTTTGCGCAGCTTGAGCAAGACGGGCGTGAAATCCGCATCGCCGGAGAAGATGATGAACTCGTCGAACCGCGTCCGGTGCTCGAGGAATTCGAGCATATCCATGACCATGTGGATGTCGGCGCTCGTCTTGCCCCCGGCGGTCAGCGGCGGGCAGTCGATGACCTCGAACGCCGCGCGGATGAAATACGGGCGCATCCAGTGGAATGACCGCGGATTCAGGTAGCAGCGGCGCACCAGGATGTTCCGCCCGACCAGATCGGGGTCGATGTGGCTCCACGGCATCTGGGTTTCCAGCCATTCCAGCCACTCGCCAGGGTGGGTGCCAAAACGCTCGGCCAGATCTTCGTCCTGCTTTTGCAGTTGGATGAAGATGTTGTCGAAATCGATGAAGAGGGCGGTGCGGAGCTTTTGTTTTTCGGCCAATCAAGGCGGACCGGAGAAGGATTCCACCGATTTTCTGGCGAGGCTTTCCGAAGGGAGAAAAAAAATCTTGACACTCGCCCTTGCGATCTTAGTGACGATCCGCATCAATCCCTAATCCCATGAAGCACAACTCCTAGCCCTTGCGCCATGCTGATCCTCGCTGCGGGTTCAAGCCAAGCAGCGATCATCACACCCTCCATTGTCGGAACATCGAACGACAATTTTTTCGATGTCGCCACGCCACCCAAACTCGTCGATGGATCCGGGCTTTCAGCTCCAGTCCCAGCGACGATGGTATCTTTTAGCTACTGCCGTGACTGTCCAGCACGACGCGGTGAATTACCCCAACTCTTGGGTGACCAATGAAGCGCTGTCGCCCGATTATTATGCCAGCGGCTCATTCCCCGGAAATCCGGTCTTCGTTTTTGATCTCGGCACAGAGGTGATTGTCGATAACATTGTGCTTTGGCAATACAGCAACAACGGTGGAAGCAGCGATGCATCGCCGAACCGCGTAGGGAATCACACCCGCCTCTTTGAGTTGCGCTTCAATACCGAGGCGGAGACCGCCTCCGCTTTGCGGGGGCGGCAGAATTCAGCGGCGAGATGCAATTTGTATCCCAGCCGGGCAGCGACGTACCGCCCCGCCGCAGGTCTTCGCCACCGGGGGAGCCACCGCCCGCTATGTCCAGATGACGATCACCGATAACTGCTGGGCAGGGCAGCCTGGCGAATGCCGGGGAGACCGCGTTGGCTTGGGCGAGGTCCGGTTCGATGCGAGCCCAGTGCCGGAACCCGGCGCGTCCGTCTTCGGAGCGGTCGCGCTCGGGCTGGTGGCGTTACGAAAGCTAAAGCGGCGCTAAGTGAGCAGGTCAGATCGATGGTCCGCAAAGGGCGCACCCAAATTGCGCGCTAAGCTTGTCGCCCGGCGCGCGATTTGCTGGTAGTTTCAGGCATCATCCAATCATCGCCCCCAATGAAGAACTCCACCTTTCCCCTGGCGGCGCTCCCCGCTGTAGCCGCCTGCCTTTATCCTGGAACCCGCTGCCGCCGAGATTATTTCCCCGGCGTGAGTCGAATAATACGAACGCCAATGCCTTCGACACGGGCGTTCCTCGAAATGGTCGATTCCTCCGAATGCAGCATCCGTCAGCTCCGGCGATGCCCTCGCGGCGGCACAGGCGGCGTCGAGCACGACGCGTTGACCTACGGCAATTCGTGGGTCACGAACGGGCTGAGTCCAGACTATTTCGCCCGCAGCGTTTCCGGGAAACCCGGTCTTCGTCTTCGACCTCGGCACCTGTGACGGTCGAGGACATCCTGCTGGCAATACAGACAACGGCGGAAGCAGCAGAACATCGCCCAACCGGGTGGGCAACCATCTCCGGCTCTTCGAGCTGCGCTTCAACACCGAGGCGGAAGACCTTTCCGGAGCGGCGAATTCAGCCGGTGAGATGGCATTTGTCCCGCAGCCCGGCAATAATACCGCGCCGCCGCAAACGTTTAGCGTCAGAACATCGTGGCGCGCTACCGTGGAATTGACGGCGACCGACAACTGGGCAGGGCAACCCGGCATCAATGCGGGCGGCGACCGCGTCGGCAGGCGAGAGAGTCCGGATCAACGCGCTGACTTCGATCCCCGAGGCGAGGATCGAAATCCGAACCCGCCCTCACCTTGAACCTGAGCGGCAGCACCGAGACGTTCCCCGTCACGGTCGCCAACCTGAGCACCGAGGCGGCGCTCACCCTAACACTACAGCCATTCTCCGGTCCCGAGGCATCGCTTTTCCGGAGCGGTCGTCTTCGGCGAGCATCCCCGCCGGGCGGCACCGAGGCGATCAGGTCACCATCACGCCGGGCGAGAACACACCGGGCAGGTCTCCGCCGCGCTGGAATATACCAACGACCCGTCCGCGACGGCGGTCAGCGTCCAGCTCAGCGGCTTCATCCACGACCCGCAGCTCGCCGCGCCCGGCGGTCTCGAGTTTCGATCTCGCGCCGCCCAACGGCGGTCGGTGCAAGAAGGCGCTCGCGATCCAGAACGCCAGGCCCAGTACGAGCTGCTCATCACCGGCACGGAAATCACCGGCTCCGGCGAAGCGAAGTTCACCGTCGCCAGCGCCCCGGAATCTCTGGCGGCGGGCGCGGTCCGGCGGATCGTGGTCAACTTCGATCCGCTCGGCGAAGTAACGCGTTCCCGCCGTGCTCACGATTTCGTCGAACGACCCGAAGTTCCCGGACAAGACCGTGGCGCTCTTCGGCGTGTCCAGCGACGCCACGACCGCAGCGGTGCAGATCACCGAGTTCATGGCGTCCAACCGCGATTCGCTCGAAGACGAAGACGGCGACTCCTCCGATTGGATCGAGGTTTTCAGCGAAGTACAGGCGGCGCGGACCTCGGCGGCGCGGTTTTTGACCGATGACCCGGCTCAACCTGATGAAATGGGCATTCCCGGACGGCGTGACGCTCGGTCCTGGCGGATACATGTTAGTGTTTGCCTCCGGCAAGGACCGCGCCGCCGCCGGATCGGAGCTGCACACCAATTTCCAGCTCGACGCGGACGGCGACTATCTGGCGCTCGTCCGGCCGGACGGATCGACGATCGCCTCGCAGGTTACGTTTTCGAACCAATTCCGCGACGTCTCCTACGGCGAATACCGGACCGGCGCGACGCAGCAAGAACTGCTCGGCGCGGCGGCGCCCACCTATCTCGTGCCGGCGGACGGCGCGCTCGGCGAAAGCTGGACCGCGCTCGGCTTCACGCCCGGGGCGGGCTGGGCGACCGGACCCGGGCAGGCGGTCGGCTACGACACCGGGACGGAATACGACGCCCTCATCCAGACCGACGTCCAGGCGCAGATGTCTGGCTTGCGGACTTCGTGCTACATCCGGCTTCCGTTCGAGGTCGCCGATCCCGGCATCGTCGGGGCGCTGACGCTGCGGCTCCGCTATGACGATGGCTTTGTCGCCTACCTGAATGGCACCGAGATCGCGAGCCGCAACGCGCCCGCCTCGCCCGCCTGGGACAGCGTCGCCAACGACCATCCGGATGCCCAGGCGCTCGCCTTCGAAGACATCGACGCCACCGAGTTTGCGCCGCTGCTGCAAACCGGGGCGAACGTGCTGGCGATCCACGGGATCAATTCGGGGGCGGCCAGCTCCGACTTTCTCATCCAGGCGGAACTCGCCGCCACGCTGGCCGGCACCGGCGAGTTGCTCACCGGCTATCTGCTCACGCCGACGCCCGGCGCGAACAACGCGACCGAGGGCGAGAACCCGGGACCGGAGATCAGCGCGCCGGCGCATTCGCCCCACCAGCCGGGCGACGCCGATGACGTGGCGGTGACGATCCGGGTCGAGCCGCGGCTCGCCGCCGTGGCCGAGGTGAAACTGCGCTACCGCGTCGGCTTCGGTGCCGAGGTCGAATTGCCGATGGCCGCCAACGGCGACGGCACCTTTGCGGCGACGATCCCCGCCTCCGCCGCCGGACCCGAGCAGCTTTTGCGCTGGCGGATCGTCGCGTCGGACACCTCGGGCTTGGCGTCGCGCTACCCGCCATTCGTCCGCCGCACCGGCAAGAGCCAATCGCCCGAATACCTCGGCACGATGGTCGCGAATCCGGCGCTCAGCTCCGACATCCCGGTCTGGCATTGGTTCACCGACAACGTCGCCGCCAGCCATTCGCGCGCCGGCGTCCGCGCCGCCGTTTACTATGACGGTCGCTTCTACGACAACGTCTTTGTCCGCCAGCGCGGGCAGGCCACCAATTCGTCCGTCTCGCAGAAGTTCGACTTCAACCCCGGCGACCAGCTTTACGTCAATGGCGACATGCCGTCCGTCGGCGAGATCAACATCAACGGCAACGGCTCCGACGGTGCCTACATCCGGCAGCCGCTATCGTTCGAGACCTCGCGCGCCGCCGGTGCGGAGGGTTGCTACTCCGGCTTCTTCAACATGCGCGTCAACGGCACGTTCGACCGGCTCGGCATCTGGATCGAGCAAGTCGACGAGGACTTCCTCGACCGCTATGGCTACGACGGGCGCGGCGACCTCTACAAGTTCGTCCAGCGCGCCAACCTGAACCCGGTCTTCTTCGACACGATCACCGGCATCGAAAAGAAGACCAACGACGAATTCGACCTCGCCACCGTGCAGGCGCTCGTCGCCGGGCTGAACCTGCCGACCTCGCAAGAGCGCCGGTTCTTCTGCCTCGATTCGCTCGACCTCCCGCAGATCTGCAACTACCTCGCCGTCCGCGCCATCATCCAGGACGCCGACGATCTGCGGAAGAATTTCTACATGTATTACGACCTCCACGGCGACCAGCGCTGGCGGCTGCTGCCGTGGGACAAAGACTATACCTTCGGCGTGCGAGGCGATGGCGGCACGTTTTTGCAAGACCCGTTCTTCGGCGACGAGGAACACAAGAAGCAAAACGCCAACCAGTGGAACATCCTCTACGATGTCATGTTCGAGGAGACGCCGCTCGCCCAGATGTATCTGCGGCGGCTCAAAACGCTCGCCGATTCGCTGCTGCAAGATCCGGCGACGCCGGAACAAGACCGTTATTTCGAGGCGCGGGTCGATGCGTGGTGGGATCAGGCGGATGCCTTTGTGCCCGGATCGGCGGCGGCGAAGGAATCGATCAAGACGTCGTATCTGCCCCAGCGCCGCAACGATTTCTTCGCGGTCTATTCCGCCGGCGGCACGGACCCGCACCTGCCCGCCACCCAGCCCGCTTTGCCAGACATGGCGATCGCG
>JAWLBD010000017.1:0-102020 GCA_041395145.1 Verrucomicrobiales bacterium
ATTTACCTGGTGAACCCCTAGTGGGTCATTTGAATCCGCCCGCCGGAACCGATTCGTTACGCACCGGCTATGGCGCCCGCGCTACCGCTTTGACAGCCGGTAGAAGAGAAACCCGCCGATCGCCATGAAGATGGCGTTGGGTAGGAGCATGAGGATGTGCGGATACGCGCCCGGGTCGCTCTTGTTCATGTCGGCGATGACGATGAACATGAAATAGATCATCACCACCGCGAGGCTCAGGACGAACCCGATCGATGTCTCGCGCCGCTGGGCGGTGATGCCGAGCGGGATGGCGACGAACGCGAAGGTCAGGCAGGCGAGCGAGAGCGAGATGCGCTTGGAGAACTCGGTGCGCAGCTCGGACCGGTGCTCGCCGGTCAGCGCGGGGTCCGCCATCTTTTCGCGCAGCGCGTCGAAGCGCATCATGCTGGGCGTGATTTCCTTGGCCTTCTCCCGCAGCGGCTCCAGCGAGATGCCGATCGACGACTCGCGGAGGAACGCGCCGTGCTGGATGCGCTGGAAGTCGAACGGGTCGGCGCTGTCTTTGATGTCGAGGTGGACGTCCTGGAAATTGAGCACTAGCTCGCCCGCCGATCCGGTCCGGTCCTGGTCGCCGAGCACGCCGGTGATCTCGGCCAGCGACTCGACGCCCTGGAGCTCGACTTTGACGCGCTTGGCGATGTAGGTGTTGGCGGCCTGTTTGTTTTCGTTGAGCTGGATGGCGTGGAAGTTGATCAGCTCGTCGCCCTGCCGGTCCTGCGCCCACATGATGTAGCCGGGCAGCGCGGTCACCGTCTGCCCCGGCTGGAACAGCGTCATCGGATCGTCCGTCGCCATCTGGTAAAGCACGCGCTTCATCCGCGCCTCGCCCTCCGGCGCGACCGACGCATTGAACCAAAACGAGACGCCGCACAGCGCCAGCGCGATGGCGAAAACGGGCAGGCAGATCCGCCCCATGCTCAGCCCCGTCATCCGCATCGAGATCAATTCGTTGTCCGCGCTTAGCCGCCCGAAGACGAGGAGCATCGAGGTCAGGAACCCCCACGGGATCGTCAGGATCAGCGAATACGGGATGACGAATTTGATGAACTCGAACACCGCCGAGACCGGGAACGTATTGTCCGTCAGCCGGTCGAAAAGCTCCTTGAACATATTGCCCAACACCAGCACGACCGTCAACACCACCGCGGCGAAGGCGGTGGCGAAGAGGATCTGTCTGCCGATGTAGCGGTCGAAAATGCGGACCATGGGGCGCGCGGGGCGAAGTGATTTGGTTCGGCGGACTTAACCTTCGCGCGCACCGGCGGCAAGGCGAAAGCCGCCCCGCCCCCGCCGCCAGTGCCATTCTGACAGGTTTTTCACGGCTGCCGAAGGCGGCCTTCACCGGATCGGTGCTGCGGCGAGAGCGGTAGGGACGCCCCGCGCGCGGACCATCCGAATCGCCGCCTTACAGAACCGCACCATGTAAGCGACCGGCCGCGCGGACGATTTGGCAAATCGTCCCTACCCAGAAGATAGGCAGCCGAAAATAGGGCAGCCAAAGTTTTCCCAACCTCACTCCACCGCCTTCACCTTCGCCGAGACAAACACGAGCACCCGGCGACCGCGCACCGCCTTCCGCTCCTCCTCGGTCGCCGCTTCCCCGGCTCGGGCGGTCTCCAGGCTGTGCATGCCGACGAGCATGGTGGTGCCGTCGGCGATGGTGGCGGATGTCTCGATTCTCAGGGTTTCGAAGAGCGGATGGGTGGATTGGGAGGGACCGGAGCCGCAGGCGATTTCCCGGATGTAAGCGACGCTTTCGGATTTGAGGTTCAGGTCGATGAACTTGCCGCCGCTTTGAACGACGTTGTCCACCTCCACGGTGATCCCTTCATTGCGCGATTCGAGCGCGGTCGAGCTCACGGAGCTGGAGATTTTTGCCCGGGGATCGATCGGGCCGTGCAATTCGATCGGACCATTGGGAGGATCAAATTCGACTCCGTAGATCCGTTGGCGGACCGCCTCGACCTTCGCCCGGATTCCGCTGCGGGCTAGGACTTGACCGGTCGCCAGGACCGCCGCCTTGCCCTCCCGGATGGCACCGTCGAGCCGGCGCCGGATGGCGGTCGCATCTGCCGCGCCGCTGATCTGATGGGCGATCTTGCCGGCCAAGGCAGCATCGACTTCAACGAATTCCGCCACGAGGCTGACCTGCACGGAGGCCGGCTTCCTCGCTCCGTTTGTGCCTTCGATGAACGGGTCTTCCTCGATGACTTCACCGACGTTGGCGCGCGGCGATTTCAGCCACGCCTCGTAGTCCGCCTTCGTCGCGGCGGACAGGACTTTCGCGGTGGCAATTGCGAGCACTCCCTTCTGCGCGCGTTCGACCGCGCCGGTCGGCGCACTGTAAACGCCGACTAATTCGCTGCGCCCCGCCTTCAGCGTGATCGCATTCGGCGTCATCATCGTCTCAAAGGTAGGCTCGATCATCTTGGCATCGCCCCGCCCGATCCGGGAGGAGCCGCGCAGGCTAACCAGCTTCGGCTGGAGATTGAGATCGACGATCTCGGGATTTCGCCCGATGACCGCATCGACTTCGAAAGTATTGCCGACATTTTCGGTCTCGAACGCGGTCGGGGTCGCTGGCTTGACGACATTCACGTCGCGGTCGATCGGGCCGGACAGCTTCTGCGGGACCTCAGGCGGATCCCATTCGATCGGATAGATCCACTCCCGGACCGAGGCGATCTTCGCCCGCTGGCCGCTCCGCGACACCAGATAGGCGCTGTCCACCAGCCGCGCCTCGCCCTTCTCCGCCATCGCCTCAACGCGCTCCCGCAGCGGCGTGCCGTCGATCTCCGATTGGTAAGCGCGCAGCATCTCGGGCAGCGCCGCCGCCTCGACCTCGTAGTATTCAAGGACGACGCCAACCTGTTGCGGGAGGAATTCCCCGACAGGATCGGCGGAAAGCGACAGCGGCAGCCAAAGCACCGCAGAAGCGGTCAGGGCAAGGGAGCGGGAGAGTCTTATAACCTGCATACTGGGGACTCGAATCTACAGTTGGACGAGGAAATTCCCGCATTATTCGAAAGAATCCACACTTTTCAAAAATGGGCAGTGGATGGCAACTATCCGCAGTGCGCTTAGACAGATTGCCAAAAAGATTTGCGCCTGTTTTGATACCAGCATGGACGGCAAACGACGGGGTGCCCCGCAATCCGGGCGTCGCCAATCAATCTCCCATCCTCGGAGGGGTCGGGGGTGGGTCAGCGAGCAGCGGACGACCTCGGCGGGATCGGTCCGCCAAGCGCCGATTTTATGGCAAGCCGTTGATCTCGCGGATAATACACCTCATCTGCCCACCCCTAAATCCCCTCCCAGGAGACTTGCGGCGCGACGCTCAGCCTCATCCGAGCCAGAGCAAAACAGCGCATTTCGGGCTGCCGATTCCCGCACTTGTTTTTGGCAATGAGTCTAGATCTGACTTCCCCATGCGTTTCCGCTGACATCAGAGACTTACTTGAGCTTTTTGCATCGCATTGGATTCAACCGCCAATAAGTCCGAGCGCTTGAAGAAAATGAATCCAACAATTCGCGCCATTTTGATAGGGGCAGGTCTTTGCTTTTCGGCGCGGCGGGAATCTATGTCTCGATAAACGGGGCAGGTTTTTTTCTGGGTCTTGGTTGGAATTCCGCGCCCGCCCCCGACAACGGGCTGGTCGTCGGTGGGGACACCACCCCCCGCCGATAGACCTCCCGAGCGATTGGCGTAGCCCCTTGAACTCGAATGAATCCAGCCCCACGATAGCGCATGATGACCGCCCGCCCCGACCCCGCCGATGCCGATGCTGCGTGGACCCGCCGCCAGTTGCTCCTCAAGATGGGGCATGGCTTGGGTGGCGCGGCGCTTAGTACGCTTTGGCATCCTGGCTTGGTTGGCTCGGCGCAGGCGGCTCCCGAACCGACGGCGGCGGGCGGGCTGCCGGCGTTCCCGAATTTTGCGCCCAAGGCGAAGCGGGTGATCTATCTGTTCTTCTCCGGCGGGCCGTCGCACATCGACACCTACGACTACAAGCCGGAGCTGAAGAAGATCCACGGGATCGAGCTGCCGGATTCGATCCGCAACGGGCAGCGGCTGACCGGGATGACGAGCGGGCAGAAGTCGTTCCCCTGCGTGGCGCCGATGTTCGAGTTCGGGCAATTCGGCAAGCACGGGACCTGGGTGAACAAAGACCTGCTGCCGCACACCGCCTCGATCGTGGACGACATCACGATCGTGAAGTCGATGAACACCGAGGCGATCAACCACGACCCGGCGATCACCTACATCAACACCGGCACCCAGCAGCCCGGCAAGCCGAGCATGGGCGCGTGGCTGAGCTACGGGCTGGGCAGCGAAAACGCGAACATGCCCGCCTACGTCGTCATGATCTCGCGCGGTCGCGGCCAGTTGCAGGCGCTCTACGACCGGCTGTGGGGCAGCGGGTTTTTGCCCAGCCGCCACCAGGGCGTGAAGCTGCGCAGTGCGGGCGAGCCAGTCCTCTACCTGTCGAACCCGCCCGGCATCACGCGCGAATCCCGCCGCGAGGTGCTCGACGGCTTGGCGCAGCTCAATGCGAAGAGCTTCGACCGGTTCGGCGATCCGGAGACCCAGGCGCGCATCGCCCAGTACGAGATGGCGTTCCGCATGCAGATGGAGGTGCCCGACCTGATGGACATCGCCAGCGAGCCGGAGCACGTCCGCTCGCTCTACGGACCCGACGTCGATAAGCCCGGCAGCTTCGCGCGCAACTGCCTGCTCGCCCGCCGCATGGCGGAGAGCGGCGTGCGCTTTATCCAGCTCTTCCACCGCGGCTGGGACCAGCACGGCGATCTGCCCAACCGGCTGCGCCTCCAGTGCGGCGACATCGACCAGCCGTGCGCCGGTCTCATCCGCGACCTGAAGGCGCGCGGCATGCTGGATGACACGCTCGTCGTCTGCGGCGGCGAATTCGGGCGCACGATCTACTCGCAGGGCAAGCTGACCGAGACCAACCACGGTCGCGACCACCACGGGCGGTGCTTCACCACCTGGCTGGCGGGAGCCGGCGTCAAGGCGGGCTTCGAATACGGGAAGTCCGACGAATTCTGCTACAACATCGTCGAGAACCCGGTCCACATCCGCGACCTCAACGCCACGATCCTCCACCAGCTCGGCATCGACCACCGCAAGCTCACGTTCAAGTTCCAGGGCTTGGACCAGCGCCTCACCGGCGTGGAGGAAGCGCACATCGTGCGGGATATCTTGGCGTAGGGCGAGGCATTGGCGGCGACCGACATTTGGCAACCGCAGTCGCCCCCAAAACGCCCGCCACGCATCCTACGCCGTGCCTGCTAAACCGCGATTCCGAATTGTGCCCCGCTGGGCGTTGGTCGGGTTCTTATTGCTCGAAGCGATTCTTGGAGCGGCATGGTGGCGCAGCCAATCCTTTAGCGATTCGTGCAATTTCTGGCTTAATCAAAGTTCCTTTTTCTACATCGGGCAAAGGCATGGCTTCCTTGAGTTTTCTTTCGTATCAGAAAAGGTTGGTCCGACTTCAGCTCCCTCTTGGATTATGCCTCCCAACCGCTTTGCATCCGAGCGAATCGTAGGTTCTGAAGCAATGGAGACACCCGAATTCTATCCGGTCGAATTTATAGACCAATCCTCAGCGGTAGCCAAAGTTTGGACGCTATTGATCGCCCACTATGTCTTGATGCTTCTCCTAGCCATCGCCTTCACCCTGTTTGCAGCGATCAATCACCACCGGCTCTTGAAAGCAAAAGCGGCGTTCGCCCAGAGCCGATCCGATTGCGATTGAAGGCCGCAGGCACTTCTTGTAATCAACCGCCAAATCCGTCCCCTCGCCCATCTCGCCGCCATGAAATACGCCGTTCTCGCCGTCGCTGGGACCCTCCTTGTGATGGGGGTCTGCTGACGTTCGCACCAGCTTCCGCAGCATCATATTTTCGGCGGGTGCCATCGTCTTTACCATCGGCACCCTGGGCGTGGTGATCGGCGACATCCACTGCCTCATCGGAACCCGCCGGGGGCGGCACAGGTGGGATGGGTGGGAGCGGGACCATTCGCCGCGCGGCTACTGAGAGCAGTCCGCCGACCCATGGCTGGCGCACCCCTCGGTCGCCACCACCGCATCGGCTCGCTTCCGTTCGCGGCTCCAGCAGTTCGTCGCGCCGATCTGCGGCGCGCCGCCAGATCGCCGCTGGCGTCCCCCCCGCGCATTTCTCCGGCGTCTGCGGTGGACGAATCCGCGAGATGCCCTATCTACGTTCTCCCATTCCCGCCCGCCGATGCTGACCCGCGAACGAGAACTTGACCTCGCCCCCGAGGACGCCGCCTGCGCGCTGCGCCACCTCGGCGGCTTGGCGTTTTTGATTCCGCGCTGCCGGAGGCAGGATCGGTTTCGGTGGTCGCCGCCCGCCCGCGCGGCTGGGTGCGCGGGCATCTCACCGACCTCGCGCCGATCCGCCGGGCGCTCGCCGATCTCGGTGCCGGGCGCGATGCGCCGGACCTCGGCATCCCGCTGGGCGGCTTGTTCGGCTCGGTCGATTTCGGCGGCACCTACTGCTTCGGCATCTACCCGGAATGCCTCGTCTTCCTGCATGGCGAGCAGCGCTGGATCGAGGTCGGCTCGCTTTCGCAGCACCTGCGCCCGCCATCCGCCGCCGCGCCGCCCGCCCTCGCGCTTCGCCCGCGGTGGTCGCGCGGCAGCTTCACCGCCGCCGTGGAAAAGGCGCTCGATTACATCGCCGCCGGCGACATCTACCAGGCCAATCTCGCCCAGCCATTCGAGGCGCGCTGGCCGGGTGGCGCGGCGGATGCCTTCGCGCTCTACGGGCGGCTTCGCGATTGCTCCCCTGCCCCGATGGCCGCATTCCTCGACCAGCCCGACCGCGCCGTCCTTTCCTCCTCGCCCGAGAGCTTTCTCCGGATGAGCGGCGGCGTGATCCGCACCCGCCCGATCAAAGGCACCCGCCCACGCTTTGCCGACCCCGCGCAGGACGAAAAGTCCGCCTACGACCTGCTGACCTCGCAAAAGGAAATCGCCGAACTCGTCATGATCACCGACCTCGAGCGAAACGACCTCGGCCAGGTCTGCGAGTTCGGCTCGGTGCGCGTCGAGGAATTGCTCAAGCTCGAACGCTTCGCCCAGGTCTTCCACCTCGTCTCCACCGTGCGCGGCACGCTCCGGGGCGGGATCGACCACGCCGCCGCCCTCCAGGCATGCTCGCCCGGCGGATCGATCAGCGGCGCGCCGAAGAAACGCGCGCTCGAAATCATCGCCGAGCTCGAGCCGTTCCCCCGCGGTCTCTACACCGGGGCGGTCGGCTACCTGGGAGCCAACGGCGAAAGCCACTTCAGCATCGCCATCCGCACCGCCGTCGCCGAGCGCGGCCGCTTCCATTTCCACACCGGGGCCGGCATCGTCGCCGACTCCGATCCCGGCCGCGAATACGAGGAGACGCTGCACAAAGCCGCCGGCATCGTCCAAGCCGCCGGCGGCGATCTCGACCGCCTAAGGGCGTAGGGCGTCCGATGCCCATGGGCGGATCGCCTTTACAAAGAGCAGCGCGCCACCAAAACTGAAGCGAAGATCCGGGGCGATTCCGCCCGCCTTCCAAGAGCATCATAATCCAGCGCCCCACCCCATCACGATGCGCCTCGCTTTCATAATACTGCTCGCCCTCGCTCCCGGCGCGCTGCCCGCGGAAGAAGCGGCGCAGCTCGCGTTCCCGACCGCCGAAGGCTATGGCCGCTTTGCCAAAGGCGGGCGCGGCGGGCGCGTCTTGCACGTCACCACGCTGGCGGATGCTGGACCCGGCAGCCTGCGGGCGGCGGTTGAGGCGGAAGGCCCGCGCACGGTGGTCTTCGATGTGTCCGGGCTGATCACGCTAGAGTCGCGGCTCATCGTGCGAAATCCCTATCTCACCGTGGCGGGGCAGACGGCTCCCGGCAAAGGGATCTGCCTGCGAAAGTATAACTTCGGATTGTATGCGACCGAGGACGTCATCCTCCGCTACCTCCGCGTCCGCCCCGGCAACCTCTCCGGCGATACGCTCGACGGCATGGGAATGGCGTATTCGGACAACTGCATCATCGACCATTGCTCGATCAGTTGGACGATGGACGAGGCGTTCAGCTCGCGCGGCGCGAAGAACATCACGCTGCAGCGCACGCTCATCTCGGAAGCGCTCAATGCGGCGGGGCACCGGAAGTATCCGCCCGGCACCGAGCACGGCTACGCCGCCAGCATCGGCGGCATGACGGGCAGTTTTCACCACAACCTGCTCGCGCATTGCGCGGGGCGGAACTGGAGCCTCGCCGCCGGCTTGGACAAAGCGAAGCGCCACACCGGCAGGCTCGATCTCCGCAACAACGTCGTCTTCAACTGGAAGGACCGGTCGACCGACGGCGGCGCGGCGCGCGTGCAATTCGCCAACAATTACTACAAGCCCGGACCGGCGACGAATCGATTCTATGCCATCCGACCCGAACTCGAATGGGTCCACCTCTATGGCCCGCAGATCTACTACATCGCGGGAAACGTCGTGGAAGGACACGCCGGAGCAGAGGATCCGCTCGCCGCCGTCAAACCTTGGCCAGGCGTGCCGCTGGGAGACTATATCAAATCCGAGCCCCTATTTCCCCCGCATGTCCAGACCCAATCGGCAGCCGACGCCTACGCCGATGTGCTGGCGGACGTGGGATGTTCATTCCCGGCGCTCGACGACCATGACCGCCGGGTGATCAAGGAAACCCAATCCGGGACCGCCGCCTTCAGGGGAAGCAAAACCGGCTTGCCCGGACTGCCCGATTCTCAGGACGATGTCGGCGGCTGGGACGACTACCCGGAAGTCCGCCGCCCTGCCGATTGGGACCGCGATCGAGACGGTATGCCCGACGTCTGGGAAGAAATGCGGGGGCTCGACCCCGAAGATCCCGCCGACGGCAACGCGGACCGGGACGGCGATGGCTTCACGAATCTAGAGGAATACCTCGGCTGGCTGGTCGGGGAGTTTCCCGATCTGGATTAGTAGAAACCCAAGCGTGACCCCAGGCGACGACATGGGTTCATCCTCTTGGCGGCATCCAAAAATCTCAATCCAATCTTTCATCAACGCCGATCTCGGCAACGTGGCGGAGCCATCTTAGGTCGAGGTCGTGCAGGCGGGAATCTGGGGATGGGGCGCGGCGCGACAGTTCGGCGGCGTAGATGCAGCGGATCGCCTCGGCGGTGATGGCTAGGTCTCGGGCGCGCTCGAAGGCGGTGACCCAGCTTGGCTCTGCGACGAATGGATCGTGTTTCGGGTCTTCTGAGGCGAGGATGACATCGAGGCTCTTGAGCAGCGGGTTGATGGCGATCTCTGGCTTCAAACGTTTGATTTCGTCGCGCGCGGCGCTTTGGGCGCTGGCGTCCGCCCGCCAGTCGTGCCACTTCCTCAGCTTGCCGCCGACGTAGTTGAATCCGAGTTTCGACGCCTTGGCTCCGAGCGAGGGGAGCAGGCTTTTGGCGATGATCGCCGCGCCGACCAGCGGGTTCGCAAAGGCGACGGCTCCGCCGATGAGGAGCAGCCCGCCGCTGACGAGATTGGTCTGCTTGTCGATCTGTTCGGCGAGCGAGTCGAGGCGCGAGGCGAGATCCGCCTCGGAGGCGATTTCCGCCCGCTTTTTAGCCGCCGTTTCGCGGAGGAGAATCGCATCGAGCGCCTGGCGGGCAGCAGGGTCGGGAAGGTGGAAGAGGCGCGCTTTTGGCAGCTCATTGGTCGCCCCGTGCCCTTCGGGGATCACCCGTTTGGTAAACAGGGCGAAAGGCGGATCGGCGGCGGCAAAGGGAACGAGGAGGTAGTGCGTTTCATCGCGATCCGCCTCTTGGGACGACATCGCCGATAGCGAGCTGAAGAGCCTGAGCGAGGCTAGATTGGACTCCAAAAACTTGACGCCTGATGACGCCAAATCGGCAGCGAGTTGCCCCGCATCCTTGGCGCGTTCGACCAGCTTTTGAAACGTCTCATTCATCGCCTAGTTTCTTGCCCAGCCAGACATAGTCGATCCCGACCATGTAGGCTTTGACGGCATCCGGATTGGCACCGGTGATTTTGATTTCGAGCGTATTGCTGCCGCCCGCCTTGAGGGCGTGTTTGCCGAGCGAGACGGGACCGGTGGTGAGGACGTCGGGATCGGCGAAGAAGTCGAAGCGCAGCGGCACCGGGTTCGCCGTTGACGTCGTTAGATCGGCGGTGGCGTAGTCGCGGGCTTTGGTGAAGGCGGCGAAGACCTCGTATTCGCCGTCGGCGGGGGCGGCGAAGGTGAGGGCGAGCGAGTCGCCGGGCTTCGCGCCGGTCCACCAGAGCTGGGTGTTGCCGCTCCACATGCCTTTCGGGAAGTTGCCCATCACCTGCGGGCTGGCGGCTCCGCCGGTGGCTTTGGCTACCTTGAGCGACTCGCCCTCCTGCGCGCCGCCCACCTTGCGCGTCTTCGGATCGAGGAACGGACCTTCGCCGGGGAGCGGCACCTGGCTGGGTGAGGCGAGGTATGCGATCAGGTCGCGGGCGTCCGCCTCGCTCAGCGTCTGGAGCTGGCCCGGCGGCATCATCGAAACCGGGGCGACCTCGCGCTTGGCGATGTCTTTCTTCTCGACGACGGCGTCCTCGCCGGTGATCTGGCGAACGGTGAGCGTCACCTCATTTTCCAGCGGGATCATGCCGGACAAAACGCGACCGTCCTTCAGGGTGACGACGTTCAACTGATAGTCGCGCCCGATCACCGCGTTCGGGTCGATGATGTTTTCGAGGATATAGTCCAGGTTCGCGCGGTTCGATCCGGTGATGTCGGGACCGATCTTGGCACCCTCGCCGAAGAGCGTGTGGCAGGCGAAGCAGGTGCGCCCATAGACGGCGCGGCCATTCGGCAGGTTGGCGCTCGCCAGCGATTCGGCGGACAGCATTTTCTTAAAGCGGGCGATCTCCACCTTGGCGGTCTCGGAGGCACCGTCGGCGATCTTGCCCCAGTGCTTTTCCAAGGCGGCGTCGATTTCTTGGTCGCCGAATCCCTTGATCTGGCGGGCGTTGAAGGCGCTGACCTCCGCCCGCGCGACAGTGCCGTCCGCCAGCGCGCCGAGCAGCGCCTTCGCATAATCCGGGCGGGCGCTGAGCGCGGCGACCGCGTCCCGCTTCTGCGCCTCGGTGAATGCGGCGTAGTTCGACAGGATCGCGGCGGGCGACTTCGCGTCGCTGAAGTTGGCCAGCGCGCGGAGGGCGTCCCCGCGCAGCGTCTCGTCGGCGAGCAGCGCTTGGAACACCGGCACCGAGGCTCCGTCCTTGGCGTCGGCGAGGATCTTGAGGAACCGGCGGCGCTTGGCGGCATCGGAGCCGGCATCGGCGACGACCTTGCGCATCTGCGGGAAGGTGCTGCGGTCGCCGAACCGGATGGCGAGTTCCTCCATGCCGGCGCGGACCGCCTCGTTCGGCGATTCCTTCAGCGCGGCGAACGCCTTCTCCCAGCTCTCCGGCATCGGCAGGTCGGGGCGTTGTTTGAGGGCATTGAGGATCTCGGCGATCAAGGCGGGCGCGCCGTCCCCGGCGGCGGGCAGAGCGGCGACGGCAGCCCCCAGCCCGCGCGGGTCGGAGGCGGCGCGGCGGGCGATGAATTGGGCGACCTTCGGGATCGCCGATCCGGCGGCCAGCTCCATCGCGCGCTCGGGCGCGCCTTCGACGAGCGGCTCCACGCCATACCAGATGACGAGCGGCAGGTTGTGGTCGGCAGCGTCTTCGCCATGCGAGAGCAAGCCCTCCGCGATCGTCCAGCGCTGGTCCTCCGGCAGCCGCCCCAGCGCGGACGCGAGGTAGAGCCGGACGGCGGCGGACGGGTCGGACTTCGCCATCTCGCCGAATTTTGACAAGCCGCCGCTGCGCCCCGGCGCGCCGGGATCTTCCGCCAGCAGTTGGATCGCCCAGGCGCGGACGTATTCCGACTTGCTCCCTAACAAACCCACCAAATCCGCCTCCTTGAGCAAGCCCGCATTGTGCAGCGCCCAGAGCGCGCGGAGCTGCATCGGCTCGGACGGGTCGCGCTCCGCCATCGGGAGCAGCGCCGCGCGGACGCCGGGCAGGCCAGCGACCCCGCCGCCGCGCGTTCCTGCAGGATGCACGGCGCGCGAGCAAGGGCAAACCAATCGTTGTCGCGGCGCTGCATCTCGCAGAGGCTCGGCGTCGGTCGCCTTGGTAGATCGACCTTCGCGCGTTTGGGCGTGCCGTAGGCGACGTTGTAAGAGGCGAGCCGTTCGAGCGATCCCCAGATCTCGGGCTCGCGCCGGTGTGATTGCTGGTCATACCAGTCGATGAAAAAGACGCTGCCGTCGAAGTGTACTCCATGTTCACGCCCTCGAACTGCTGGTCGTTCGACTTGAGGAAATCGGGCAGGTGCGAGGCGACGAAGCCGGAGCCGTCCCGCGTCATCTTTCTCCTGGTTGATGCGGTGGTGTGGATGTTGAAAGTACCGCGGTATTCGGCGGGGAGAGTTGTCGCCGTTGTAGATCATGAAGCCGCAGTGGGCGTGAAACGCCGCCCGCCTCGTCGCTCTGCGCGTTGTAGGCGTGCGGCGTCTTGCCATGTAGTGGGCGTGGTCGGCGATGGTGCTGTCCTCGTAGGTGTGCGCACGGAAGTGCTGGCCGCCTGCCGCTGGCTGGCGCGCATTGTGGATGTGCCAGAAGTGCGGGATCGCAAGTGCTCGCAGAAAAGCTGACCGCGGTCGTCGAAGTCCATGCCCCACGGATTGCTCGTGCCGTAGGCAGACCTCAAATTCGTACCGGACCGGATGGTAGCGCCAGAAGCCGGCGTTGATCTTGGTGCGCTCGCCGTCGCCCGCGCCGGGCTTGCCGACATTCGAGTGGGTGAAGACGCCGTGGCAGCCGTGAAACCAACCGTCCAGTACCCCACGTGAACGTGTTGAGCGTCTCGTCGTGTCTGGTATCCAGCCGTCGAGCAAGATCTGCGGCTCGCCGTCCGGAACGTCATCGCCGTCTGGTCCAGGATGAACATGAGATACGGAGCCGCACCGACCCGAACCGCCGCCAAGCCGACCTCCATCCCTTTGATCAGATTTAGGTTATCGACGAAGACCTTCTTACTTGGTCTCGAACGTGCCGTCGGCATCCGCATCTTCGAAGATCGAATCCGGTCCTTGCCCTCGCCGTCGGGGCGGCGCGTCGGGTAGGAAAACGCCTCGGCCACCCAGAGCCGGCCGCGCGGGTCGATGGCGAGCGCGACGGGCTGGCGCACGTCGGGTTCGGCGGCGATCACGCGGACGTTGAAGCCGTCCGGCACCGCCATGAGGGCGGCGGCTTGGTCGGCGGGCAACCCGCCCTTCGCGTATTCGTTGGGCTTGAGCGCCGGAGCCGCAGCGGCAGCGGTCGCGCCGTCGAGCTGGCAGAGTTCGATGTCCTTGTATTGGACCTTGCACGGAGCCATCGCGTGGATCTGAAAGCCGATCTTGCCGCGGGCATCCGCCTCGCCTTCCTGCCGGTCCACCAGCGTGCTCATGAGCGTGCCGTTGACCCACGCCTGGATGGTGGAGCCGACCGCGCGGATCGGTATTCGTTCCACGCGCCGTCTTTGGCAACGCCTGCCAGCGACGCCAGTCCGCGAAGGCGGTGACCTCGCGTGCCATCAGGCGCAATCAAAACCCGGCTCCCGCGCTCGGCGAGCAATGCGCGCCCGTGCTCGTCGTAGATCACCCCGAGCGGTTCGCCGCGATCCATGTCCGCCTGGTAACCCTTCGCCTCGAAGTTCGGCAGATCCTCGGCGCGGAACATGATGCCGGAGTTCGCCTTCGCGAAACGCCGATGCGGAGCCAGGCCGCAGCTCGAAGTCGCGACCTCGCCGCCGGTCCAGAAAAGAAATGTGTTCGCCGGGAGCCGCTTATCCACCTTGTTCTCGCCGGTGATCGCGCCTTCCTCGACCGCCACCAATTCGAGTTCCCCGTCCAATCCTCCAGCGACTCGCCATCGAAGATCCGCTGGAACTTCAACAAGCGCGGGGTCGGCGAGTAGGCCGGCGGCGCAGTGAGGAAGGCGGCAACGAGCGATGCAGCAAGCGGGGCGAGGGCGGCAGGGGTTTTCATGGTCGCCCAGTCCACCACATTTTTCGCGCGGGATCAATGGCGGGAAGCCGGCGGATCGCGGCGCGAATCGAGTCGTTAAGTCGGATGCCGCTCAATTGCGCTGGCATGTCCCGCCAAACGCCGCACGCGTTCCCGCCCATGAAACCCTGTGATCGCCGAACTTTCTCCTGCCCTGCCTCGCCTTCGCCCTCGCTAGCTGCGGGGACAGCGCCGGGACCGCTGCCAATGACGATGCCGCCCAAGGGCGACCGGGCAGCGGAATCGAACGGCGGATCGGAAGCGGCGGAGGCGGGGCGGATGCTTCGGGCGCGCCGCCCAGCGTGCTGCCGGGGCGCCGAAAAAGTGGACGACCGCTTCTGGATTGAAGATTGAGGACCTGAAAGTGGGCGACGGGCAGATGGCGGTGGTAAGCAAGACGGTGCTCGTTCACTACACCGGCTTTGCACGCTGGAGGACGGCACGAAGTTTGACTCGTCGCTGGACGCGGTGACCCGCTGCAGTTTGCGCTGGAGCGTAGGCATGGTGATCAAAGGGTGGGACGAGGGCGTGGACGGCATGAAGATCGGCGGCAAGCGCAAGCTGATCATCCCGGCGGTCTCGGTTACGGCGAGCGCGGTGCGCCTCGGTTATCCCGCCGAGGCGACCTGCATTTCGAGGTCGAGCTGATGGGCGTCCGCTGATCCGGCACCGGCGATTGAACGCGCCGGGCGAGCGCCACCCATGCTGGGAATGAACCGATTTGCCCGCCGCCTGTTCCACCTCTGCCGCTGGGCGGAGATCGCCCTCGCCGCCGCCGGTTGGATCGCCCGCCTGTCGGTCAAGACACGGCGGCGTGGGCAGCTCCGTTTTTCCTGCCACGCCGTGGTGGTGCTCGCCGCCCTGCCGCTGCCCGACTTGCTCTGGCGGCTAAGGCGGCGCCGCTGAAGTACGGTCGCCGCCGCCCTGTGCGCCGCGAGCCTGACTATATGCGGCTGCTGGTGGATGCTCGCGCGCTTCACGCCGCCTGATCGCGCTCGCTACCGCCGGACGCGATCCGGTTCGTGCACTGGACGGCGGACAATTTCAAGCCTGGGCGCCTTGAGGTGGCGGGCGGCGCAGCTTCCTGCACAGCTTCCGCCCGGATGCGGTTTCGCTGGTCGAGGGCAACGTCGATATCGGCGGAGCGGCAGGTCTTTGGCTCGCTTTGTAGAAAGCTGCGACATGCGGTTGCTCAGCGGTGGCACCGCCTTCTCTCTGCGCAGGGCAAGATCGTCTCTGCCGAGGACCATTCGCTCATGCGACGGCTGGGCACCGCAGCATCGTGCGCGCCGGGAATCCGCGGCCAGCCGCTCACGTTTTCGCCTGTTCGACCACAGCAGCAACCCGCTCAAACACCGCCGCGCCGGGCTGGAGGAACTCGCCGCCCACCTCAACGCTTCGTCAGCCGGCGGCGGGTCGTCGTCCTGAGCGGCGACTTCAACACGCCTGCGGACTCCGCCTTGCTGGACCCGATCCGCCAGCGCCTGACCCGCGCGTTTGCCGCCTGCGGCGATGGCTTCCACGAGACGTTCCCCGACCTCGCCCCGGTGCTCGCTATCGATCATATCTGGCTGGGCAAATCGATCCGCCCGCTACGCTGCCGCCGCGAATCACCCGGAAACCGGGATCGGGCACCGCGCGCTGCTTTGCGATTTCGTGGTCCGTTAGATCTCCGGCATTCACCTGCCGAAGACGAACTCCGGGGGCATCCCGAATTTTTCGACCCAGATTTCGTAGAATACATCGCTGTGGCCGACGCTGTGAAATCGACGAGCCGCCAGCCTTCGACGGTGCGGATCCCGGGGGCGACAGTGTCGTCGTTGTCGAGCGGCGGAAAGCCGATGCTCCCCCCGCTTTCGCCGACCGTCCGCCCGGAGAAGAACGCCCAGTTGCGGAAGGCGCGCAGGCTGCCCTCGAACAACACCTTCTTGCCGCCGGCTTTCTTTTCGACGTGCGGGCGCAGTGTGTCGAAGAGGTCCTTGCGCAGCGGCTTGTCCTTCGGCAACTCCGTCGGCTGCTCGTAAGGCGGGTCGTAGCTGTCGCGCCAGAGATCGGTGCCGCGCGGGATCATATCGTCGCCGGCGAGGAGCGGCGCGGCGGCGGCGAACGAGACGAGCAGAAAAATGCGGAGTAACATCGCCCAGCGAACCGCGCGCCCCCGCCGCTGTCAAGGCATCGGCGGCGCTCGACAATCGCCCGGCGCGACCTATGGGTGAGACCGCATGGAAATCGAACGGACAGGCATCCTCTTTGTCGTCTCCGGGCCATCGGGCTCGGGGAAAACCACCGTGTGCCGCCGCGCGAGCGACAAGCTCGCGGGGCTGCACTACGCCGTGTCGTGCACGACCCGCGATCCGCGCATCGGCGAGGTGGACGGGCAGGACTATCACTTCTTGGCGGAAGGCGATTTCGTCGAGCGGATCGGGCGCGGCGAATTCCTCGAGCATGCCCACGTCCACGCCAAGAACACGCGCTACGGCACGCTGCGCTCGGAGGTCGAGGACCGGCTGCGCGCCGGGACCGATGTGATCATCGACATCGACGTCCAGGGCGCGGCGCAGGTCCGCGGGGCGAAGGATGATTTTCTCCGCGCCTCGGCCATCGATGTTTTCATCCTATCGCCGGCGATCGATGAATTGCGGCGGCGGCTAGCCGGGCGCGGCACCGAGACGCCGGAGCAGGTCGAGATGCGGATGCGCACCGCCTTGGAGGAAGTCCGCCACTGGCGCGAATACGATTACGCATTCGTCAGCGGTGCCTTCGACGAGGACCTCGACCGCATGATCGCGATCATCCGCGCCGAGCGCTGCCGCGCCTCCCGCCTCACGATCCCGGACTCCAACTATTCGCTCGAGCAACCATGAGCGCGGAACCCAAAAAGCGAATCATCCTCGGCGTGACCGGATCGATCGCCGCCTACAAAGCCGCCGACATCGCCAGCGGGCTGACCAAGGCGGGCTGCAGCGTGACGTGCGTGCTGACTGCGGACGCGCGCGAGTTCGTCACGCCGCTCACCCTCCAGGTGCTCTCGAAGAATCCGGTCGTGACCGGATTGTATGACGAGAAGGAAAGCTGGCGCCCCGGGCACATCGCTCTGGCCGACAGCGCCGATCTCCTGCTCGTCGCCCCGGCGACGGCCAACTGCGTCGCCCAGTTCGCGCTCGGGCTCGCGCCCGACGCGCTGACCGCCATCGCGCTTGCCACCCGCGCGCCGATCGTGCTCGCCCCGGCGATGAATGGCAAGATGTGGCTGCACCCCGCCACGCAGGGGCATGTCGAAACGCTCCGCGCCCGCGGGGTCTCGTTCATCGGACCGGACGAAGGCATGCTCTCCTGCGGCTACGAAGGCGTCGGGCGGCTCTGGCCCGCCGACGGCATCGTGCGCTTCGCGTTGGAGACGCTCGGGATCGTCTCCGCCTAAGGCGCTAGTGCTCCCACCGGTTCTTCGCCGCGCCGACGAAGGCGGCGATCAAGCCGGCGGCGACATGGGCGACGAGGGCGATGAGGCAGAGGTTGCTGGGCACGAGTTTGGTTTCGATGACCCGTTGGAACGCCTCGTAGTAATTCGTGTCCTGCATCGAACTGAGCGAACCCGACCACGCCCAGTAGGCGGAGATGAACGGGCGGGTGACGAATTGCAAAGCGGTCGGCAGGGCGAGGACGGCCCCGGAGAGCGGCAGTTGGAATCCGACCAGGTAGATGCTGAGGAGCGAGGCTTGCTCCGCCGAGCGCATCAAGGCGGAGATGCCGAGGCAGATCGCGGTCATCGCCGCGTTGACGAGGATGAGGAGCAAGAGCTGCGTCTCGAAATTCCCCGGCAGCCCGCAGAGCGAATGCACGAAAAATGCCATCCAGATCGACTGCGCCAAAACGAGGGCGGAGAGGAACGCGACCTTGCTGCCGACGTAGGCGGCGGGCCGCAGGCCGGCGAGCTTTTCCTTCTCAAAGATCTGGCGTTCCCCGGCGATCTCGCGCGCCGAGTTGTTCGACGCCATGAGGGTGAGCAGGATGACCTGGAGCATTATCAAGCCGGAGACGAGCCCGCCGACCTTGGTCTGATCTTGGATCACCGATTGCTGCTCTTTGATCTCTGTGATCATGTCGGCGCTCTGCGTCTGCGAGAACTGCTTGATTGGCTCGATGCCGTCGATGGCGAAGATCCAGACGAGGATCGGGAAGCCGATGAGGATCGCGAGGTGCAAGAAGAGGTGCGTGCGGTCGCGCAGGAAGATCTTCCACCGGCGACCGAGCAATACGAAGAACTGCGAGAGCAGACCCGGCGTGCTCGCCGCGCCGCCGGCGTCGAGCTTTTCCTCCTCCTCTTCGATCTCGCGCCGGGCGCGCTCGGCGGCATCATCCTCCGGCGCGTCGTCGAGCAAGTCATCGTCGTCGAGATCCGGTCGCGTCAGGTGCTCGGTCTTCGGCGCGCCCGCCTCCTCGTCTTGCTGCGGCGCGCGCTTCGGCGGCGGCGGCGGCGCGGCGCTAAGGCGTTTCTCCATCGCTTTGACGATCGCCGAGTGGTAGGAATCCGCGTATTTTTCCCATGAACTATGCCAGCGTTCACCGCTGCGTTTGCCCAGCCGCGGATAGACTTCCTCCGGATGATCGACGCTGAAGTAATGCGGCATCGCGGACGGCGGGCCATGATAGACGACATGGCCCTCGAACATGACGAGGACCGAGTCGTAGAGTTCGAGGTTGCTGAGGCTGTGCGTCACGTTGACGACGATGCGCTCGCCGCTCTGCGATAGCTGGTGGAGCAGGTGGACGATCTCGCGCTCGGACTTCGGGTCCAAGCCGCTGGTCACCTCGTCGCAGAGCAAAAGCGTCGGGTTCGAGACCAGCTCCATCGCCAGCCCGAGGCGCCGTTTTTGCCCGCCGGACAAGACTTTTACCATGCTGTCGCGGATCGCGTCCAAGCCGGCCTGGGCGATGACCTGGTCGGCGATCCGCTCGACCTCCCGCGCGTTGCGGGTGCGGACGCGCAGTTTGACCGCCGCCTCGATGCTCTCCTCCACCGAAAGGTGGTCGTAGGCGATGCTGAACTGGGGGACGTAGCCGACCTCGGCCGGCTCGAGGTCGCCTTCCTCGGCGAGGTTGCGCCCCTCCCAGTGGATGGTGCCGTTCGATTCCTCGTTGATGCCGGCGATGAGTTTGAGCAGGGTTGTCTTGCCGCAGCCGGACGGACCGACGATCGCCATGAAATGCCCGCGCGGGACCTTGAGGTCGACATTGCGCAAAAGATCGAAGTCTTGCCCGTCCTTGTCGATGGTGAAGTGGATGCTTTTCAGTTCTAGCACGGCGGTCGGTCGGGGTGGGAGGTTTTTTTTAGAGAGGGGAGGTGCCCGGCGGCAGTGGACACGGGGATAAAGACGAATACGGCTTTGCTTGTCAAACATTTCGGGGCGCTTAACGTCTCACTTCCAACCGATAAACCGGAAGAAAAAAAATGCCCCGCCACCGCAGCGCCCGCCGCCAGAAGCGATCCCCTTGGTTCAAATGGATCTGGGGTTCCCTTGGCGTTGCCTTCCTCGTCACCGGCGCGCTGGTCTATTACGGGTTGGTCGTCTGGCCAAAGTCATACATGCAGTCGCCCGATTTCCGCGACCTGGTCAGCAAGGCGACGTCCGACGCGATCCACGCCGATGGCGAATACGAAAACGTCGCCTGGTCGACCGGCAGCGTCTTTTCCGATACGTTTGACGCCAAAGGGCGGGCCGGAGAGGCGCTGCGCCGGGCGAGGGCGGATTCGATCCGGGTGGACGGCGATTTTTCCCTGACCACGGCGATGCGGCGGGGCGCCTGGGTGATCGACCGCATCCACATCAACCGGGTGACGATGCTCTTCGAATCGCCAGAGGGATCCGGCGCAGATCCGGCATCGCCTGCCGTGAAGCTCCCGCCTCGCTCCGAACCGGAACAAGAGCCGGCGGCGGAAGATCGATCCTGGTTCGCCAGCCTGATCCCCGAAAAAATCGAGATCGGGCCGACCGATATCGCCGAGGTCAACATCCTGGCCCGCCAAGGCGGCAAGGACGCGCTGGAGGTCCGCGGCTTGGCGGCGACCATCAAGCGATCCGATTCCGAGGGCGGGCTGCTTTTGAACGGCTCCGGCGGCACGCTGCGGCTTGGCGAGATGCGCAAGCTGGAGACGCGGGAGTTTTCGGCGCGGCTGCGCGACGGCGATCTCTTTTTGACGCACGCCGAGTTCGAGGGCTTCGACGGGGCGCGGCTCTTCATGGCGGGCGAGTTCGGGCTGGAGGGCAGCAAGCGGGTGGAGGCGGAACTGCGCGTCGAGAAACTAGACGTCGCGGAAGTGATCCCGGAGAATTGGCAGCGGCGGCTCAGCGGTGACGTTGACGCGGTGGCCACGGTCACCGGGAGCGATGGGCGGCTGCGGCAAGAGGGCGAGATCGAGTTGAAAAATGGGGTTTTGGAGGCGCTGCCGGTGCTGGAAGAGATCGCGAGCTACACGCGGGTGGACCGGTTTCGCAAACTCGTGCTCCACACCGCCAAGGCGAAATTCGAGCGCGACGACACGCAACTGGTGGTCACCGATTTCGAGCTGCAGTCCAACGGATTGGTCCGGATCGAGGGCGGCTTTACGCTGCGCGACGAAATGATCGACGGCTCCTTCCGGGTCGGCGTCACGCCGGGCACGCTTTCATGGATCCCCGGCGCAGAGCAGCGCGTCTTCACCGAAGAAAGCGGCGGCTTTCTCTGGACCGACATGCGCCTGCGCGGTCCCGCCGACGCGCCGCAGGAGGATCTCACCGCCCGGCTGCGCGGTGCCGCCGTCGCCCAGATCACCGAGGATACCGTCAATGCGGTGGTCGATGCGCCGGGCAAGATCCTCGGAGGCCTCACCGGCTCTGGCTCCGGCACCGGGGAATCCGGCGAGCGGCGCCGCCCTGGCGGCGGGCTGCTCGATACCGGCTTGTCGATCATCGGCGCGGGCGTCGATGCGGTTCGCGGCACGGCGGAGGCAGGCGGCGGCGTGATCGGGGATGCCGCCGGGATCGTCGGTCAGTTCTTGCCGCTCGCCCCGGCGGAGGAGGATGGCGATAGCGATAGCGGAGATGAGTAGCGAAAACCTATCGCCCGAAGACGCCGAACTCATCAAAGAGCTCGCCGCGTCTCCAAACGACGCATTCGTCAAACGCGCATTTTCATCGATCCCGCGTGCGAGGGACTTTTTCCAGCGACAGCTTGCCCCAGCCCTTGTCGAGCAAATTGACTGGGCTGGGCTTCAGGTTCTGCCCGGATCGTTCGTCAAGGAATCGCTCCAGCAGCTTCATTCCGATCTCGTCTTTTCGGCGCCGCTGGCGGCACCTGGGGCTGGCGATCAGCGCGTGGTCATGTATCTGCTTTTCGAACACCAGAGCAAGCCTCAGCGGCACATGCCGCTTCGCCTATTATCCTACCTCACCGAATTGTGGAATCGCCATTTTGAAGAGGACGGGCTGCCCCTCCCGCCGGTGATCCCGTTCGTCCTGCACCAAGGTCCCGACAGGTGGCAGGTGGACACCCGATTTTCGAGCTTGATTGAGATGCCGGAATCGGCAGCGCCGTTCTTCGCTCCCTACATCCCGGATTTTTCCCATGCCCTATTGGATCTGGTCGATTTTGATCCGGGGAACTCTACTCACTCCGATGAAGTGAGGATAATCGTGAATCTCCTTAAAGTCTCGCGGCAGAGAAATCGAGACGTGAGGGATTTCTTTTCATGGCTCGCCGATGAATTCGCGACGCTCGACCCCGGCATTCAGGACCTGCTTCGCCTCGCGATCTTCTACGCCCTTCACTTCCAGCACGATCTTGACGCCGAGTCAATTGTCGCAGAGATTTCATTGAAGAATCCGCACCTAGCAACCGAAACGATGACCGTAGCCCAACAACTTCTCAACAAAGGAAAGTCCCAAGGCAAGATCGAGGGCAAGATCGAGGGCAAGATCGAAGGGCAGTGGATCGGGCAGATCCGGCTATTGGAGAAATTGATGGGGTTGCCTGTTTCTGATCCAGACTTGTTCGCCGATGAGGATGCTGATTCGCTCGCGCAGCGGTTTGAAGCGCTCCAGAAAGAATATGATGAGCGATTTAAGCGGGGCTAGTGGGGCGGAACTCTGGCAGCCGATTCCTTTGGTGCGATTCCTCCGGCGGGTCCGCTTCGTGGCGCACGCCCTCGTGCCGGCGGCGGTTGCGCTAGCGGGGATCGCGATGCTCTCCCTTGCTTCGAGCTGCACCGCCTTACCCCATCCCAAGCCAATCTCCCCCATGAAGAGCGCCGCCTGCGAGAAACCGACGGTCCGGATGCGCGAGACGACGTGGGTCGCGCGGGACGGCAAGGAGTTCGGCTACACGCTGTGGGGAAAGCCGGCGGCGGACCGTGATCAGCCGCCGTTTGCCGTGATCGCGATCCATGGGTTGAGCGGTGCGGCGAGCGACTTCTGGCCGGTCGGCGAATTCATTGAGAAGCCCGGCGAGTCGGGGCCGGCGGTCTATGCGCCGGAGCTGCGCGGCCAGGGCAATGACCCCGCTGAGGGCGACCGCGGCGACATCCGCAGCCCGCGGCGCTGGATCGAGGATGCCGCCGACTTCACCGGATTGGTCCGCGCGCGGCACCCCGGCGTGCCGGTGTTCTGGATCGGCGAGAGCCTCGGTTCGCTCATCGCGTTGCACACGGCAGCGGGGTATCCGGAAATCGGACCCGACGGGCTGATCCTGCTCGCCCCGATCGGCGAGTTCCGCGACCGGCTCCCGACTTGAAATACCTCGCCGTCCGGATCGCGCTCGCCTTTCTCCCTGGAATGCGGCTCACCTTGGAAGACCTCGCCGGACCCGAGGCGATCCAGGTGACGTCTGAGACGACCCACGCCCAGCAGATGGCGGTGACCAAACACGCCGTGAAGTCATTCACGCTGCGCCAGCTCCGCGCCATCGACCGGATGCAGCGTCAAGCCCACCGGCAGATCGCGGCGCTGCGCCTCCCGCTGCTCATCCTCTACACGCCGAACGATCCGGTCTCGACGCCGGAAGGCGCGCGCTCGCTCTATGCGACGGCGGGATCAAAGGACAAGGCGATCCACGAATTCGCCGAATCCTACCATCTCATCCTCCACGACACCGAGCGCGACACCGCAGTGAAGCTGATCGTGGAATGGCTGCGGAAACGCGCGGCGCCCGAGTAGCGCGGGGTCGGGCGGCGACGGCGGCTTCGGGCACGAATCGAAAGATTCACGCGATTCGCGCTTTTCATCGCGGGCAAGCCCCCACTGTCACCGCCTACCCAATCTCCAGAAAATCCGTGTCCAAGTTCAAAAAGCCGCTCATCACCGCCGTGCAGATCGCGATTGCCGCCGCGCTGCTCTGGTGGGTTTTTAAAGAGAAAGTCGATCCGGAACAGTTCAAAGAGGCGGTCAAGACGGCGGATTGGGGCTGGGTCGGCGCCGGGTTCGCCGCCTTCGGTATCTTGATCGTCACCGGCATCCTGCGCTGGATGATTCTGCTGCGCGCAAAACATCATCGTCCCGCTGCCCCGGACCGGCGCGCTGTGGCTCATCGGCTTTTTCTTCAACCAATTCATCCCCGGATCGACCGGCGGCGACCTGGTCAAGCTCTACTACGTGGTGCGGGAAAGCTCCGGCGACCGGAAGGCAGCGCCTTTCTCTCCGTGGTGGTGGACCGCATCCTCGGGCTGCTCGGGCTTATCCTCGTGACCGTGGTGATCGTGTGGTGGCGCTATGACTGGCTGACGCAGGCGGAGCAGACCAAGGACATCGTCAGCTATCTGATCGCGGCGCTCGCCATCGCCATCCTCGGGATCATCGGAGCCTTCATCTTCGCGAAGCTCCACCTCGTCCGCTTTCTGCCAAAGTGGACGCCGCTCCGGGAAAAATTCATCGAGCTGTCGCAGGCATTCGTCATCTACGGGCACGCGTGGCGGCATAGCCTCGGCGCGCTGGCGCTGGCGATGGTCGGGCACATCGGGATCTTCTACGCCTTCTGGCTCGGCTCGAAGGCATTTACCTCGGCGATCCCGATCGGCGATCTATTTGCGGTGCTTCCGATCATCAATGCGTTGACCTCGATCCCGCTCTCGCCGGGCGGCTTGGGCATCCGGGAGATGCTCTTCGTGCAGTTGCTTGGTGTGCCCAACGGGACGGCGACGCTCGTATCCTTTACCTCCTGGGGCATCATGCTGCTCTGGGGCGTGGTCGGCGGCTGCTTTTATCCGTTTTACAAATCGAAGCCGCACGGCCGCCACGAAGACTAAGCCGCCATGTTCACCGCCACCAGCATCATCATCCACGCCCCGCGCGAGCGGATCTTCGAGGTCACCGCCAACCTCGAAAATTGGGTCCCCATGCTCCCGCACTACCGCGAGATCAAATTTTTCGAGCGCTCCGCCGACGGGCGGAAGAACCGGGTCAAGATGGCGTGCTGGCGCGGGATCATCCCGATCTCGTGGCATTCGATCCACGAGATCAAACCGGATTCGATGGAGGTGCACTTCACCCACCTGCGCGCCTTCACCAAGGGCATGGTCGTAGTTTGGAAATACGAGCCGCTTCCCGAGGCGGAAGGCGGGGGCGTGCGGGTTACCATCACCCACGACCTCAATTTCCGGGTCGCCGCGCTCGCCCCGCTCATGGAGCCGATCATCGCGCACGGCTTCATCGATCCGGTCGCCAGCAAGACGCTCGCGACCTTCAAAAAGATCCTCGAAGCCGAGGCCGGCGCTGGTTCGCAAGCCTAGCGGCGGCGGCGAAGCAGAATCCCGAGCGCCCCGCATGCGGCGAGCAGCGCGCGGCTCGGCTCCGGGATCGGGGCGACCGATTGCCAGGTCGTGCCGACCCGCAATTCGTCGAACGCCATGTAGTCGCCCACCGCGTTGGGCAGGTGCCCGAAGAGCAACTCGGTCAGCGACCAAGCGCCATTCGCCGACACGTAGAAGTTCGTCCCAGCGCCGGAGTGGGCGGCGGTCGCGGTATTGAACGCCTCGGCACGAAGGTCGGTCGGATCGAGGAAAAGCGTGAGCCGGTCGCCGCTAAACAGATCCCCGGACGCTACATTTGGGTCGACGTTGTTTTCCAGCTTCCACACGAAAAAGTGAAGCCCGTCGGAGAGGGTGCCCGCCGGAGTGTTTGCCGCGCCTTCGCCGAAAAGCGATAGGTTGCCCGACGCATCGGTGCTCATCCCGAAATTCCGCGGCGTGCCGCCGACGCCCGAGGCGCTTTGGATGAGGATCGGGTTGGTGGCGTTGACCTCGAAAACGCCGCTGATATAGAGCGTTTCCGGCAGGCTCATCCCGATGGCGAGGTCGTGGGAGAAGCCTTTGTTGGCACCCGAGGATCCGGACGTGCGTTCCGCACGCACACTTCCGCCTAGCGTCTGGAGTTCGAAGCCGAGCGGATCGGTGTAGCCGAGCGTAGTCGCCTGCACCTGCGGGTAAAAATTCGAGGCGATGGCGCCTCCGCTTAAGAGATCCCAGGTCCCGGTGAATCCCGCCGCTGCCCCAGCCTGACCGATATAACCGTCTCCGGTGGTGGTGTTGTTGTCCCAAACCAATGCGTCCGAATCGGCGACATTTGGGTTTTGGAACCCGCCGCCGGATCCCGCGGGAATCGCCTCATAGGTGTTGAATCCATCATAGGCGAGCAGCGCCGCGCCAGAAGTGGCGGCGGTTGAGAGGAGGGCGAAGGCAACGAGGGGGAACTTCATGACATGTCTCCGATAGATGGCGGCGGGGCTATTGCAACGTTACTTTTTTGCCCCGATACCGATCTTTGCCAGATAGATGCTCGTCTTGCCCTCGTGCGACGAATAATAGCTCATCCAAAGCGTCTCCCCGTCGATAACCAAGCCGGGGTAGCTCGTGTCGCCACCGCTCGGCACGTCGAGTAGCGGCGTGGACTTGCCGGTGGTTGGATCGATGCCGATCAGGCAGGTCTTCGCCTTGCCGGATTCGATTTTGCGCCCGGCTCCGATCCAATCGCCCGACGGCAGTTGTATCAGGTTCGGTCCGCCGAAGTAGTGGCCGAGATCGATCCACTGCCAATCGCGATACGGGGCGTCCGCCGTGCCGAGGAAGGCGCTATTCGGATTGCCGTCACGGCGGTGCAGGCAAAGCGCGCGCCCGGACTTCGCATCGAAACGCACGACGGCTTCGGTGCCGCGCCCGGCGGCGAGGAAATCGGCGGCGAGCGGCTCGTAGGCGATCCCGTCTTTGGTCGCGAGAAGCGAGGACGGGAGCCACTTGCCATCCGGAGCCTTCCCGCCGTAGGCGACGCCGTAGCCGGTGTCGCCATGCCACTGGACTGCCCACAGCCAGCGCCCGAATTCCGAGACGATCTGCGGATCGGTCCACGTTTTGCCGTCCTCCGAGAACGCGACGAAAGATCCGGTCGGCGCGCTTTCGCCGTCCTTCGCCCGGCGGCAGATCCCGCCGACGAGCATGAGCTTGCCGCCTGGCATCGCGCACAGATGGGCGTCCCGCAAATCGTGCCCCGCCTTGCTGACGACCGCCGCGCTCTCCCAGCCGGAGCCGCCGGCGGAGCGCAGGATGCGGATCTTGCCGTCGGTCGAGACGTGGCCGCGCCCCTCGCGGAAGCCGCAGTAGAACTCGCCGCGCCATTTGATCAGATCGGTGAAGGCGTTGTGCGGTGCGGCATCCCAGATTTTCTCGGTGGAGACGAGCTTCAGTTCGGGCGGCGCGGCGGAGGCGGCGCAGGCTCCGGCTAAGAGGGCGGCGGCGGAGAGAAGGAGGGTTTTCATCTTGCGAGCATGATCCGATCGCAGGTGCGGGGGCAAGCGATTTTCCGCGCGCCTCCACCGGCGGCGGCGGGGGGCGGATCACAGCGCGCGGTAGAGATGCTCGAGCGCGAGCACCGCATACGCCGTCGCGAGGACCGGATCATCCTCCCGCCAGCGCCCGTCGTCTTTGTTGACCCACGATCCGTCTTGGCTTTGCAGGTCGAAGAATTTCAATGCGAGGTCTTTGCGCCAATCGACCGCCTTTCCCGCGCCGGTCTCGATTTCGCCCACGCGGGAGAGGGCGAGCGCCTTGGCCAACGAATAGAGATAGAAATATCGCCCCGCCGCGCCTAGACCGGGGTTTTCGTCTAGCGTGTAGTGCTTTGCCAGCCAATCGATCGCCGCAGCCGGGCGCGGGTCGCGCTTGTCCACGCCGGCGTAGAGCAGGCTGAGCAACCCCGCGCAGGTCATGCCGCCGCTGGATCGGAGCGCCGCCTTTCCGCTGCCGAGCGGCATCTCGCCGGCGCGGCTCATGCCGGGGAAGAAAACAAAGCCGCCCCGGTTGGCCGGGTCGCCGCTCGCCCACGGTTGGTCGTTGTGGCCGGGCAGGTTCTGGCAGCGCGTGATGAAGGCGATGGCCGCGTCGCGGTCTAGCTCGCGCGCCGGGGCAGTGCGGGGTTCCCCCGCGAGCGATGCGGAAAAAAACAACGCTTCGAGCGCGAATTGCGTCGTCGAGAGATCGGCGTGCGCGTAGATCGCGCCGAACCCGATGCCGCCGTCAAGCGGATGGTCCGCTTCGCCGCGCGCGTCGAAGTCTTGCTGGGCATTGATGAGAAAGCGGCGCGCCTCCCGGATCGTCGCGTCATGCTCCGGGTCGCCGGAGAGGAGCAGCGCCATGACCGCCGCCGAGGTGTTGCCGGCTCCGAATCCCTCCCGGTAGATGCCGCCGTCGAGCTGGCGGCAGGACAGCAGGTAAGCGAACGCCTTGCCCAGCGCCGGCGGGAGCGCCGCCGCAGCCTCCGATTCCCGCGACGGATCGCCGAGGATCGCAGCGATGGCCAAGGCGGTGATGCCCGGCTGCCCCGCATCGCTCCAGTGCCCCGCTTCGCCTTGTTGTTTTGTTAGGAATTTAATCCCCTGGTCGATGGCGTATTGGACCTCCAGCTTCATCGACAGATTCTGCTCCGCGCCGGCGACCTGCGCGCGCGCGACCGGAGCGGCGGCGATCAGCGCCCCGGCGCATGCGATAGCGGCAACGGCAGCGGCGGGTCGTCTCATGGCGTGGGCGTGGGCGTGGGCTGGTGCGGCGGCGGTCACTTCGCCTCGTCCTTCGCGCCGACTTCTTTGCTCGGCTCCGGAGCCTTGGCGGCGGTTTCGATGGTGACGGCGACCTTGGTCCCGATCGGCGGCAAGCCGTTGGCGGGCAGCCAGCGCTCGTCATCGTCGTTTCCCTCCAGCGGGTTGTTGGCGATCGAATACGGATCGAGATAAAGCGCGATGATCGAGCCATCGTATTGCGCCTGGAATGCGCCGCGCTCGATCTTCGATCCGTTGTAGATCCACGCGGTGTGTTTCATCGGCGTCTTCTCAGCGCGGTTGAAGACCCAATCCTCGAGCCGCGCCGTCTTCTTCTCGCCCTCGATTTCCCAGTCCAGGCGGATGCCGATCTTGTTCGCCCGGTTCTTTTCCATCGCCGCCTTCTCCTCCCCGGTCAGCGCCTCGCGATTTTCCTCCGGGACGAACTTGTCGAAGATCCGGTCGTCGCCCGCCTTGGCTCCGGCGAGCAGCAGGGCGACGTTGATATCGAACGGCCGCGCCTTGGTCACGAGGAGCGCTTCATGGATCTTGCCGTTTTCAGCCACCAGCGCGAATTCGAGCGGCATTTCGCTGTAGTTTAGCTCCGCGTCGAAGCTGATTTCTTTCGTCTCCTTGTTGACCACGACCGAGCCGACCCGCACGCGGCCGTCGCCGAGATCCTCGATCTTCGGCTTGGCGATCTCCGGCAGGTTGCTGGTGTCCGGGCGCGGGCCGCGCTCCGGATCTGGGCGGTCGGCGGATTCCTCCGGGGCCGGGTCGTTTTGCGCGGTGGAAATGACCGGTCCGAGGCAGAGCGCGGCGGCGATGGCGAGGGCTGGGGAGGCGATGGATTTCATGGCGGACATTACTCTTCGCGCCGCGCTTCGTCCAACGCCCTTGGCTTTGCCGCCGCACACTGTTCGACCGGAAAGCGGCGTGCCTCAGGCACCATTCGGCTGCATGGCGATAAAATCGCATTACCTCGACGCAAGTCTTCTGTGCCCTTGCACTGGTGCACTCGGCAAAGTTGCCATGGATTCCAGCGTGAATCGGCACACATTGATCTCGATTGCCCACAAGGCGGATATTCACCAGCGAAGGCGATAAAATCCCCTTGGATCAGTGGCAACGAATTCGTAAATTCCCTCTTGAGCGTCGATTGACGCAAAGATCTGCCAAGAACGCATCCTCTGATCGCCCGAGTGTTCCAAGACGATCGTCCCTTCGAAAGGTTCCCACTGAAACCGAAACAATTTCCCTCCCGGTATCCTCTGGCCCAGGCTAAACTTCACGAGCTTAGAAAGGTTTTGTGGGGGGGTGTCAGCTTCTTCGGCGATCAATGATACATCATCGACAAATTTCGATACGCCCTCAACGTTCCCTCCAAAAATCCCCACCGCGACATAGCGCGCATCTGTTGGGGGGCGGAATTCGAGCGACATAGGCACCCAACCATCCGCCGGTAAAACAGTCACCGCCCGCGCTCCGATACGCGACGAAAAGTCTTCGGTATCCAACGGAAAAGGCAGCTCTCGAAAAAAACGCATTCCCATGCCAAAGTTGGTCTCTCCTGTGGCGGCAACCTTTGACCGGAATTTCAAGATCAGAAGGCGCGATCTAATGACAGATTCAAAACCGCGCAGATCAACGAGCTGATAGACGTCCGTGGATACGGCTCCCGCCTTCATTTCCAGCATTTGACTCCCTTCTGCGGGGACAACACCTCCGCTCGTTCCAACAATATCTGCCCGATCAATATCCCACTCTCCGAACCCACTAAAAGAAAGGTTTCCTCCAAGTGCGGTTCCGATCTCAATATCCTCAAAACCGCGATTACTCAATAGCTCTTGACCATCAGTCTCCGCTACGTTGACAACACACACAACTCCAAAAATAAGCGCGCAAATCTTGGGTCTCATATCTACTTAATAAGCTAAAAACGCATGGGATGTCAATGGGTAAATTCTAAATTTAGCCATATTTTGGCATGCACCGGCTAGCGCATCTAGATCTGGTCGAGCACAATCGTTGCCCGAACAAACTCTCCGCGATGCGTGCGTCGAATCGCACGAAATATTCTCCAAGCCAAGGTCGGAAGATATCTTTGCCGCCGCCTTCGTCACGCCGGTCCGATCGACAGCCCCGGCAGCCAGGGTGCGGTGATCGCCGGCGGCATGCCGCCGAACGGCTGATAGACGGGGAGCTGGACCACGCCGACGCTGTGCGGCTGGGAGGCGATGAAGAATAGCGCCTCGGCGCAATCCTCCGGCTGGATCATCGCCGCCTGGTGCCCGGCGGTCGGCGGGACGGGGCGCTTTTTCACGATCGGCGTGTTGCATTCGCCGGGCGCGTATTCGGACAAAACGATGCCGCTGGCGCTAAGCTGCGCCCGCGCGGTGAAGAGCAGGCCGTGCACCGCCCACTTGCTCGCCGTATAGGGCACGCCGGCGTAGGAATCGAACCCGTGCCCCGCCGTCGAGGAGACGACCACGATCCGCCCGCCGCCGTTGCCCGCCATAGGTTTGGCGACCGCCTGGATCATGTGGGCGACGCCGAGCACGTTGACCTCCATCACCGCCTTCCACGTCTCGGCGCTCGCCACTTTCGCCGGATCATCGTGGTATGAACCGGTCCGGCGTGTTGATCCCCGCCGTGTGGATCAGGGCGTCCGGCGCGCCGCGCCCGAGCACCGCACGCATCGCCGCCGCCACGCTCGGGGTCGGCGACATCGCAGGCGAGCGGCAGGATGTTCGGCGAATGCGCGGCGGATTCCTCCAATGCGGCGAGCGTCCGCCCGAGGGCGAACACGGTGGCTCCAGCGTCGGCGAAGCGCCGGGCGGCGGCGCGCCCATGCCGGCCACTCCGCCGGTGACGATGACGATTTTATTGGTCCAGTCGGATTGCATTCTCGACCGTAGCGAGGCGGTCGCCGGATGCGAGCCTAGAACGAATTTTCGATTACGACCTCCTCGTAGGGAGCTGCCCTGGCTTTGGCTGCGCCGCCTGGGTGCCTTTCCGTCCGGCGATCATGAAGCTGATGACATGGTCGTCGGGCAGGTTGATGATCTTGGCGACGGCGTCGAAATCGAAGCCGTCCATCGGGCATGAATCGTAGCCCATGTCTTTCGCCGCGAGCATGATCGCCATCCCGGCGATGCCGCAAGAGCGCATGCCTTCATCTCGCTGGACCTGCTCCTTGCCGCTGTAATAGACATCGATCGCGGGGACCAAAAAGTCTTGGACCGGCTGGGGGGCATTCACCCAGTAGCGGGCGGGATTTTTCTTCCAGGCGGCCAGGTCGGCGCACAGGACGATGAGCAGTGAGGCGTCGGTCACCTGCGCCTGATCCCAGGCGGCGGCGCGGATCTGTCGGCGGATCGCCGGATCGGTCACCGCGACGAAGCGCCAGTTTTGGATGTTGAAGGCGGTAGGTATACGCATGGCTGCCCCTAGCAGGGTCTTGATCTCGTCGGTGCTGAGCCGGTGATCAGGGTCGTAGTGCTTGATTGCGCGGCGGGCGTGGATGGCGTCGAGGACGGTCATTGATTCGGGTGTTTGGATATCGGCGGGTTTGCGGTCTCCGCAGGAAACGCCGGTGTGGCGGATTCGGACGCCAAAAGCGAACGCCGCCCCTCTGCCGGGGTGCTCGTCCGCAGATGGCTACCGCGCCTCCGCCAGCGCCGACCGTTTTGCCCCTGCGGGCTGCGGCTCCGGATATTCGAAGACCTTGCCCTCGTAGTTGCGGATCACGACGCGCTCGCTGTCGCGGTGGACGACGTAATCCGGGTTGACCGGGACTTTGCCGCCGCCGCCGGGCGCGTCGATGACGTATTGCGGGATCGCGTAGCCGGTGGTGTGGCCGCGCAATCCCTCGATGATCTCGATCCCTTTGGCGACGCTGGTCCGCAGGTGGGCGGAGCCTTGGATCAAATCGCACTGGTAGAGGTAATACGGGCGCACCCGGCACATGAGGAGCTTCTGGACGAGCACCTTCATCACCTCGACGCTGTCGTTCACCCCGCGGAGCAGCACGCTCTGGTTGCCCATCGGGATGCCGGCATCCGCCAGCCGCCCGAGCGCGTCGCGCACCTCGCTGGTCAGCTCGCGCGGGTGGTTGGTGTGCACGCTGAGGAAGAGCGGGTGGTATTTGCGCAGCATCGCGCAGAGGTCCGGCGTGATCCGCTGGGGCAGGAAAATCGGGACGCGCGAGCCGATGCGGACGAATTGGATGTGCGGGATCGACCGCAGCCGCTTCAGGATGCCCTCTAGCTTCGCGTCGGAGAAGAGCAGCGGGTCGCCGCCGGAGAGCAGCACGTCGCGGACTTCGGTATGCTTTTCCAGATAGCGGAAGGCGGCCTCGAAATCGGTGTGCAGTTCCTGCTCGCCCGCACCGCTGACCACCCGGCTGCGCGTGCAATACCGGCAGTAGGCGGCGCAGCGGTCGGTGACCAGAAAGAGGACGCGGTCCGGGTAGCGGTGGACCAGCCCCGGCACCGGCATGTGCGAATCCTCGCCGCACGGGTCCGCCATCTCCGCCGGGTCCTCCCACGTCTCCTCGATGCGCGGCACGACCTGGCGGCGCACCGGGCACTCCGGGTCGAACTCGTCGATCAGGTTGAAGAAATGCGGCGTGATCCCGAGCGCCAGCTTGGTGCCGGAGAGCAGGACGCCGGCGCGCTCCTCCTCGGTCAACAAAAGGTGGCGTTCGAGGTCCTCGAGCGAGTTCACCCGGTTCTTCAACTGCCAGAGGTGGCTGGCCCAAGCCTCGGGAGCAGGGGGCGACGCCGCCCAGTAGCCGGGCGCGTGGCTGCGAAATTCGATGTCTTTGGCGGGGTCTAAGTCGTGTCGCATTTTCGGCGATGGAACATGGATGGGGCGGAGGATAGCCACGAATGCCGGCAATTCCCGCGCGGAATTGAGGGGAACGGGAGAAGTCCCGCTTCCGATGCGGGCAAATTGCGCGGGCGGCGCGGCGGCTCCAGCGCGGCGGCTACTCGGCGGGCGGCGGGCTGATCCGGTCGGCGAATTCGGCGAATTTTGCCGCGTGTTTTTCGGAGAGGGCGGGACCGTGGGTGCGCAGCGCCTCGGCGGCGGTTTTCGCGGCGGGCGGGTGGAACCGGGCGAGCGCGACGATCATCCGGAGCTGGTCGGCGACCCCCGCCTTGGCCACCTTCTTTTTCTTCGCCTTGGCCGCATCGGCGATGGCTGCCGCGAGATCGTCAACGGCGTAGTTAGCGGCCGGGTTTGCCCAGTGGTAAGAGAGGAGAGACTCGCCCTCGGCAAAGGCGACCCACTCGTCCCACCAGCCTTTCGCCTCGCCCCACCACTGCTCGGTTGTTTCGCGATCGCCGAGCAGCTCGCCGATCTCCGCTTTGCGCAGCGGCGAAACACTGCCGGGCAGCTCCTCGTCGCTGAGCGCCGCCAGCTTTTCAAAGCGCCGCCAAGCCTCTGCGTAATCGCCCCGGTCGACCGAGATGAGGGCGGACCGCAGATGGAAGACGCGGATGCGGTCGGCGAATCCCTCGACCTCGCAATCGATCTGCTGGAGGAGATCCCAGGACGCCATCAACCCGGCGGCATCCTCGGCTTCCTCGCAAAGATCCGCCGAATGGAGCACCGCGAAGTACCGGTCGCTCCACGGCTTGGCCCCGTCCTCGGCGATCGCCTTGAGGTATGCCACCGCGGCGGGGATGCCCTCGCGCTGGCGGATCACCGCCGCCTTGAAAAGCTCTGGCGTATCGCTGTCAAAATAGAACGGCAGATAGTCAATCGGTTCGCCCTCCTCCTCCGGCGGCATCATCGCCCACGCCTCCATGGTGACATCGAGCAGCTCATCCAAGTCGATCGGCGGATCGGCGAGCGCCTTCTCCCACTCTTGGCGTTCGTCGGGAGCCGTCGCCTGGATGCGGAGCCAATCGAGGCAGTGGGTGGCGACCCGGCCGATCACGTAGCGGGCGTCAGATTGCGGGCCGAAGCCGGTCAGTTGCTTTAGGCGGAGCGGCAGGTCGGCGGTTTCCTCATAGGCGTAGATTTCGACATCCGAGGCGCAGGTGATCTTCCCGTCCTCGGGATCTTTGTCGATTTCTGGCCACGGGTGATCCGCGAGCCAGGCGCGCATCCGTTCCACCGCCGGGCGCATCGCCTCCGCCAGCGCGGTGTCTTTCTCGAATTGAACGACTGCCTCGGCGCATTCCTCCGTCCAGGTGGGAAGCTCGGCGGCCATGGTCAAGAATTCGCGAAACGCGGGCACGCGGTCGTGCATGCCCTCGTCCATCAATCCCTGCCCGATCTCCGGCAGCGCAGCGGTCAGGTCGGCGGCGATCCCCGGCTGGCGGTCGATGGCGAAGGCGACCTCGTCCATGATCCGCTCGGCCGCCGTGCCTCCCTCGGCGGCAGTCGCCGCAATAACCGCCGAAAAGCTGGCTAGCAGGAGCGACTGCGAGGGGAGCCGCTGGCTCTGGAGCGCCATGCGCGCGTAGCCGATCACCCGGCTATTATCGGCTTCAAGCGCGGCGAAGGCGGCGACCGATGCCGCCGCCTGCCGAATCTGTTCGGGCAGCGATTCATCGTCGGCGATCTCCGCGCTGAGCCGCAGGGCTTCCTCAAATTCCTCCTCCACCATAAAGGCGGTCGCCACCATCGCCTTCGCCCCGGCCAGCTTTTCCGGCGGGATCTTCCCGGCGAAACGCGCCTCGATGCGCTTGGCCCGCACCACCATGTCGTCGCCGGCGGCGGTGAAAAAATCGGCGATCAGAATATTGATGGCGGCGTCGAATTGCGCTTCGGCATCGCCCTTGAACCTCTTGCGATACTGCTGGTAGGCGGACTTGCGGCTTTCAAAATCGGCGGCCCAGGGATTCTCGATGTCGAACGGGAACCGGGATTCGATGAGCAGACCCTGACCTTCCTTCGTGAACATCTCCGGTAGTTCGGGGGCGGCGAGTTTCTCCACTGCCGGCTTGCGTGCTTTCTTCGCCTTTCCCGTTCCCTTTCCCTTTTTGGCGGCGGCGGGTGCCAGGGTCACCGGGGCTTCCATCCAGGCGTAGAATTCGGAGACCGCCGGGCGGATCCGCGCCAATTCGGAGGGGTGGAAAAGCGCCTTGGTGACCGCCGCTTCTGCGGAGAGCCCGAGCTTCCCTTCGCCCGGCTGCCAGGCGAATTTGTAGGTGAATCCGTCCGATGAAAAGTTCGCCTCGGGCTGGCCTTGGGGCTTCGCCTCCCAGCCGGCGGGCAGGGCGATCTGACCGGTCATGGTGGCGGTCGCCATCCGCTCGTAAACCGGCGCCCGCCGGTTGGGTTCGGTTTTGGTCGGAAGGGTGAGGATCGCCGGGAACTTGAAGATCACCGGGTCGGTGGCTCCGCAGCCGGCGCGCACGCCGAGGAGGTAGGCGCGCACGCCGAACGTCCCGTCGCCCTCCGCTTGATCGATCAGCTCAAAGTCGATCGCCTTGGTAAGAACTGCGGCCCGATCATCGAGCCCGACAGGAACTTGCGGATCTGTTGGCGATCCTGGCCCGCAAATCGCTCGCGCATGCCGACCGCCATCAATCCGCCGAAGCGCACGGTCACCCAACCGGAGAGACCGCCCGGCTCCGCCGCCAGGTCGAACTCGGTCTCGATCGTCCCGAACCCCTTCGGCGGCGTGCGGCGCCACTCGGTCTTGCCCGCCGCATCGACCAGCAGGACGTCTCGGTCGGCATCCTGCGGTCCGATGTCGCCGAGCGACGCCCCTTTCATCGTCGGGTCGCAGTAGATCGGCTCGGCTTCCCCATCGAGGTCAACCGCCAAGATCGCGTGGTTAAATGCCTGCCGGACCGGGATTTCGAGGTCGACCCGCCCGGCGTGCTGCGTGTTGAGCAAAACGAGGCGGGAGGCGATCCCCTGCTGGGCTAGCAAGACGCGGAGCAGGTTCGCCTTGTCCTTGCAATCGCCGTAGCGGGTCGCCGCCGCGCGGCTCGCCGGGCGCGGCTGGTAGGCGCCGATGCCGAATTCCAGCGCCGTGTAGCGCACGTCTTGGCTGACGCGTCGGCAGAGCCGCTCGGCGACCGCGCGCGGATCGTTCGCGCCCCCGCCCACTCGGCGGCGAGCGCCTTGATCTCTGGCGGGCACGCCGCCGGATCTTCGAGCAGACCGGCGAACCAGCGCCCGAGGTCGTCCCACGAAGCGAAGGTCGAGCCGTGGAAAAGCGGTCCCATCTGCGCGATCGGCGGGGCACCCCGCTCGAACTGGTGCGCTTCGACGGCATCCGAGACCCAGGTGAAACGCCGGTAGCCGCCGTCTAGTTCCGCGATCTCGGGTTCGCCGGGACCGGCGCCCACGCTGCTCCAGCGCAGGCGGTCGGCCATCGCGGCGGGCAGCTCGATGACGAGTCGGAGGCGGCGGCAATTCCCGACCCAAACCCACGGCTGCCCGAACGAAAATTCGCCGGGCGTAAGCGAGGTATGCACCTCCTCCACGATTACGTTTTCGATGAGGCTGCCCGCCTTCACATCGGGATAGACGAGGGTCAGGATCGCCTCGTCCGAGTGGACCTCCGAATCGCTCTCGCCCTCCGCTTTCACGAACAACCCTTCATCGGCCACCTCTTTGGCTTCCCCGCCCTCCCCGATCGTCCTCGCCACCGGCACGGAGAGGCGCGTGGTTGAGGCGCGAAAGCGATGCCTGTCCTCGGCCAGATCCTCGGCGCCCTGCTGGTTCAAGGCTTCGGCGACCTCCCGCGTCGCCTCCAGGAAGGTGCCGTCTTCCGCCACCCGGAGGATCCTCTCGTAAAGCAACATCTCAACGCCCTCGCCCTCCCTCGCCGCTTCGCGGATCTCGGGAAGCGCGGTCACCGCATCGAACGGGGTAAGGTTCGGCTCGATAAACTCGCGGTAGGCGTCGGGGGCGTCCCGCGCGACCTTGACCGACTCATCCGCACCGGCCATCCCCGAACCAGAGAGCGCCATCGCCATCGCTAAGCCAGCGCTGGCCGCGAATTCGCGGCGACCAAAGGAATAGGGCATCGTCTTCATCGCCGACCTTAAATCCAACGGCACCCGCCGCGCAAGCGATCCCGATCCATCCCAAATCCGCCGGTCTGGCCGAAACGAAATCCGCTCACCCATTCGGGTAGCCCGCCATCCAGAAGAGCGCCTCGCGAAATCCCTCGTCCTCCAGCGTCGTCGCCCACGGGTTTAGGCTGATTGAAAAAAAGCGTGCGGGAGAATGCCCGCCCGAAACCTGTGCGCGCCGATAGGGGGGGCGCGATAGGGCGACTTGGTTGCGCACGGCCGGGCTTGCGCCTCGCCGCGTAGCGGCACGACCAGGCCTGTTCAGGGTAGGAGCGGCGCATTGGTTTGCGCCGCCCTCCCTCCGAACCGGGCATGCGGATCTCCCTCACACGGCTCCTCCGGTCAGCAAGTTGCTCCTTTACGGAGTCTCATCTGTTCCGCTCGGACCCTTTCTAGACTGAATAACCCGAGTTTCTCGAAGTAGCGGTTCGGCCATTGGAAGTGGACTAGACTCGCTTCCTCGGCGTACCTTTGTGTCGTTTCCGCAGAATCGAGCGTAGCCTCATTCGCACCCATTGATCCATTTCCTGATGCTCGTTGGGCTGCGCCTGCATGAAGTAGGCATACCACCCCCGGAACTTCGGGTTGATGATCCTGATGAGATGCTCAAGGCTCCTCCCGTTCGCCCGCTTCAGGATCGGCTTCAGGCTCTCGCGCAGCTCCTTCTTGCTCTTCGGTCTGACTAACCGAATGATCTCTCCTTTGGCTGTCCGCAGGAAGCGGTAGCCTAGGAAGTCGAAGTGCGCTCGGCTTTCGCCCATGTCCACGACTCGGGTTTTCTCAGGATGCAGGGTGAACCCGGCTTCGCCCGCCCAGCTCTTGAGTTCTTCAAGGGCTTGCTGGGCGGATTCGACATCGGGTGCTAACACCACTAGGTCATCTGCGTATCTTACGCTTTTGAATTTTGAATCAGGCTTGATACTCTCAGGATGAGCGTCATTACTCAGTGACCAATCAAACCGCCACCCCTTTTGAGATATGAAAAGTCCGAGCTGCACTCCACCTAACCATCGCGGCGGCGATGATGATGATCGGAGCCATTAGAAACGAGCCGCGCGAACCAATCCGCGAATGGACGAGCACCGGATATGGACAGGGAGAAGTACACAATATCTCGCTGCAAAAGAGCGCGCCCTACAGTGGAAAGATGCGGATCGTGAAATTGACGGAAAAGTCGATGTTCAGCGAGAAGTTGGGTTTATGACCTATATATGGATCTCGCCGGATTCAGAATTCGTTGTCGCCTTCTCAGACAGCATCGTATTTACAGAGCGGGAGAAATACAATCTTCTCGTTTACGCGACGTCCAAAAACCTCTTTTATAAAGCCTCGATTCGCCACGATTCCCCACGTGTCGGATGTGAGCGAATCGGTCACCGAAAATGTCCGCTTTTACTCTCTTTGGAAGAACCCGACATCAAAATTGAACAGGAAAAAGGCTGGCTCAAGGCGATCAGCTTTCTCAATCTGCAAGGCAAGCGTTGCAGGGTCCCACTATCAAAACCAAGCCAGGGTCGGATTGCCCCTTGACCCCGCGCCTCTGAAAAATGAGCTACTGGGGCGACCGGCGAGACGATCTTGAGCGCGCGTATCCTTCGTGCACTTCATTCCTCACCTACCATCCGGAATACCGGGAGGGGCTGATCGAGGGCATCCGCTGCGGGGTCATTTTCTTGTATGCCTCTTGGTCAGGGCCGACGGTGGAGAGATTCAAACTAGCGTGCTATGCGCTGGAGGATTCTGTCCCGTGGGATCGATTCGCGTTTGAGGTCGTGGATGTGGACGGCGTCGCGCCGGGCAGCCCATTCGATGAGCACCAGCGCCTCGGCGGCTATGGAGAATCGCTTTGGATCCTTTCGGGGAGAGTTTTCAGGTCGATGGGCGCGGACTGGTCGATGAAGAAGTTCGGGCGCTTCACGGACGAGCTTCTCGAAGCCGCGCGGGACCTTCACTGATGCTCTGCCTGCGCATCCTATGGCAGCGGCGTCTCAAGGACGAACCAGCCCGCAGCTGCCCGCGCAAGATTGGAGCGTGACGACTGCGGGGAAACGCGTCAAGTGACGCGGAAACGATGTCCGCCAATGCGCCAGATCCCGCTGCCTTTCTGACGACGCGCTGGACGCGGGTCTGCCTGGCGAAGGAAATGCCCGACGACGGGCGGCAGGCGCTCGCCGACCTGTGCGCCGCCTACTACGAGCCGGTGGTCGCCTTCCTGCGCTGCCACCTGCGGGACGCCGCATCGGCGCGGGCCTGAGCCACGAATTCTTCGCCGAGATCCTAGGCGGGGGTCGGATCGCGCACGCCGACCCGGCGCGGGGACGATTCCGCTCCTACCTGCTGGGCGCGACCAAGAATTTCGCCGCGCGGCAGCGGCAGGCGGGCGGGCGGCTGAAGCTCGGCGGGGCGGTGCCGCTTCGCGGCGAAAATCGGGGTCCCAAAATAGAAGAGAGAAGCGGCTTCCTCGCAAGCTCCGCCCGGGTCCTTCGAGACTTCGACCAGCGCCTCCATCAGCGTAGGCTCGACCGCCCCGAATTGATCGAATGCAGCCTAGATCGCCTGGCGAGGCGGATCATGCCGGTCGAACTGGAGTTCACCCAAAACCTGCCTAGACCGCCAGCGGGATGACCCGCTTGTATGCGCTACAGCGTGCGGCGCTTGCGCTTGACGTGAAGCTGGGCAAGCGACTTTTGGATCATCGCCTGGACCGCAGCAATTTCCTCCGGATTCGTATCGTGATCCTTCTCGGAGAGCGCCTGGCGTGCGCTTTCCAGCGCTTTCTCGACCGCCTCTTCGTCGATGTCTTCGCCGCTGACCGCCATGTCGGTGAGCACGGAGACACTGGTGGCGGTGATTTCGACGAAGCCCTTGCCGACCGCGAGGTCTTCATGCTTGCCGTCCTTCGTGTAGGTCAGCGCACCGGGTTCGATGGTCGAAACGAGCGGCGCGTGATTCGGCAGAATCCCCATTTCGCCGAGCACGCCGGGCGGCACGACCGAGTCGACCTCGTCGGAAAAGGTCTTCCGTTCGGGGGTGACGATCTCAAGCTGGAGTGGCATGGCGTTCGGCTGAGGGATTCAGGTTTGGCAATCCGGTTACTTCTCGACGGTATCGATACCGCCCTTCATGTAGAAGTTCCCTTCCGGCACGTTGTCGTGCTTTCCGTCGAGGATCTCGGCGAATCCGCGGACGGTTTCTTCGATCGAAACATAGACGCCCGGGGTGCCGGTGAAGACTTCGGCGACGTGGAACGGCTGCGAGAGGAAGCGCTGGATTTTCCGGGCGCGGAAAACGGTCAGCTTGTCGTCGTCGGAGAGTTCGTCCATCCCGAGAATCGCGATGATGTCCTGCAAGTCCTTGTAGCGCTGGAGCACCATCTGGACGCCGCGGGCAACGCGATAGTGTTCTTCGCCCACGATCTCCGGGGCGAGCGATTTCGAGGTCGAGGAAAGCGGATCGACCGCCGGGTAAATCCCGAGTTCCGCGAGCGAGCGCTCGAGGACGACCGTCGAATCGAGGTGGGCAAACGTGTTGGCGGGAGCTGGGTCGGTCAAGTCATCCGCCGGGACATAAACCGCCTGGAACGAGGTGATCGATCCCTTAGTGGTCGAGGTGATCCGCTCTTGGAGTTCGGCCATCTCCGAGGAAAGCGTGGGCTGGTAACCCACCGCCGACGGCGTGCGCCCGAGGAGCGCCGACACCTCCGATCCCGCCTGCGAGAAACGGAAGATGTTATCGACGAAGAGGAGCACGTCCTGGTTCTTCTCGTCGCGGAAGTATTCCGCCATGGTCAGCGCGGACAAGGCGACGCGGAGACGCGCGCCGGGAGGCTCGTTCATCTGACCGTAAACCAGCGCCACTTTCGACTTCGAGAGGTCGTCTTGGTTGATGACGCCGGCTTCGCTCATCTCGCCGTAGAGGTCGTTCCCTTCCCGGGTCCGCTCCCCCACCCCGGCGAACAGCGAGTAACCGCCGTGCGCCTTCGCGATGTTGTTGATGAGCTCCATGATGACGACCGTCTTGCCCACGCCCGCACCACCGAATGCGCCGACTTTGCCGCCCTTCGAGAATGGGCAGATCAGGTCGATAACCTTGATGCCGGTCTCGAGGATCGAGGCAGACGTGTCCTGCTCGGTGAGCTTCGGCGCGTGGCGGTGGATCGGCCAGCGGTCCGCCGCATTGACTGGGCCGCGCTCGTCCACCGCATCGCCGGTGACGTTGAAAATACGACCGAGGACGCCTTCGCCGACTGGCACTGCGATCGCCGCGCCCGTGTCGGTCATCTCCATGCCGCGCTTGAGACCTTCGGTGGTGGACATGGCCACCGCGCGAACCCATCCGTCGCCGAGGTGCTGCTGGACTTCGAGCACGAGTTTGGTGCTTTGCCCATACAGGTCATATTCGATCTCCAGCGCGTTGTGGATCTCGGGCAGCTTGGTGGACTTGGAAAAGTCGACGTCAACGACCGGACCAATGACCTGGACGATAGTTCCTACGTTTTTGCTCATCGTTTATCGGAGGGTGCGGGTAATTAAATCAGAAAAGGGGGCAGTTGGGCTAAAGCGGAGCTTCGGGCGGTTATTCCATGGCGCGCATCGCGGTCGTGATCTCCAGCAACTCGCCGGTGATCGCCGCCTGGCGGACTTTGTTGTATTCGAGGGTGAGGTCCTTGACCATCTGCTTAGCGTTGTCGGTCGCGCTTTTCATGGCGACCATCCGCGCAGAGTGCTCGGAGGCGCGCGCCTCGAGGACCATCTGGTAAAATTGGTAGTGGATGTATTGCGGGACGATCTCCTCGAAGACCGCCGCCGCGCTCGGCTCGAACAAATAGCCGACGTTCGGGACTTCCTTCGGCTGCTCGGCTTCGCCCTGCCCCATCCCTTCCCAATCGCGCGGTCCGCCGCCAAGCTGGATCGGGCTGACCGGCAAGAGGGTGTCAACGCAAGGCTTTTGCGTCAGGGTCGAAACGAAATTGGTAAACGCGACGCGGACGCGGTTGACTTCGCCGGAGCGGAATTGGTCGATGACGAATTTCGAGACCGACTTCGCCTCGCTGAAGTGGACTGGGTCTTTGATCGAGAAATCGGCGACAAGATCTTTTTCAGGCGGGCGAGCGTCCCGCGCAGCTTGCGCCCGACGGTGACGACCTGGGTGTCCTCGGTGATTTCGCGGAGCACCGACTTGAGCAGGTTGGTGTTCAAGCCGCCGCACAGCCCTTTGTCGGTGCTGACCACGACGAGGATTTCTTTCCCGCCCTCGCGTTCGTCAAAAAGCTCGTGGGTCGCCTCCTCGCTGCGGTTTTTGAGGTTGACGATCACCTTGTTCATCAGGTCCGCATACGGGCGACCGGCGAGCGCCTGGTCCTGCGCCTTCTTCATCTTCGACGCCGCCACAAGCTGCATCGCTTTCGTGATCTGCGCCGTGTTTTTGACCGATTTGATTCGGCGGCGGATGTCGCGGGTGCTAGGCATCGGAGGTGGTTAAAGGCGTTGCGGCTAAGGCGGGAATCGGCGGTGCCGGAGGCTACTTCCAAGACGCTTTGAAGTCGCCCAGCGCGGTCTTCAGACCGTCGACAATGCCGTCGCTAAGCGCTTTTTCGTTTTGGATGCTCTGGAGGAGATCGGCTTTCCGGTTTTCGAGGAATTCTTCCAGCTTCGCCTGGCATTCTTGGATGCGGGAGACCTCGACATCGTCAAAGTATCCATTCTGCATCGACCAAAGCGTGGCGACCATGATGGCGAGCGATTTCGGATTGTATTGGTTTTGCTTGAAGAGTTCGACGATCCGCGATCCGCGGTCGAGCTGCTTGCGCGTCTTCTCGTCGAGATCCGAGCCGAACTGGGCGAACGCCTGCAACTCGCGGAACTGGGCGAGGTCCAGCTTCGTCGTGCCAGACACCTTCTTGATCGCCTTGGTTTGAGCGGCGGAACCGACCCGCGAAACCGACAGACCGACCGAAATCGCCGGGCGTATACCCTGGTAGAACAAGTCGGTCTCGAGGAAGATCTGACCGTCGGTGATCGAAATCACGTTCGTCGGGATGTAGGCGGATACGTCGCCGGCCTGCGTTTCGATGATCGGAAGCGCGGTGAGCGAGCCGCCGCCGTTCTTTTCATTGAGTCGCGCCGAGCGCTCGAGCAGGCGGCTGTGCAGGTAGAAAACGTCTCCCGGATACGCCTCGCGACCGGACGGGCGGCGCAAGACGAGCGACACCTGGCGGTAGGCGACGGCGTGCTTGGAAAGGTCGTCGAAAATGATGAGGACGTCTTCGCCCTGATCCATCAGGTATTCCGCGATGGCGCAGCCCGAGTAGGGGGCGAGGTATTGGTTGGTCGCCGAATCCGAAGCGGAGGCGCTGACCACGACGGTGTATTTCATCGCGTCTGCCTCTTCGAGCGTCTTGATGACGCGGGCGACGTTCGCGTTTTTCTGACCGATGGCGACATAGACGCAGTAGAGCGGCTTGTGGTCCTTCAGCTTGCCTTCCTCGGCCGCCTTGTTCTGGCGGGCTTGGGCGATGATCGTATCGACCGCGATGGTCGTCTTGCCGGTCGCGCGGTCACCGATGATCAACTCCCGCTGGCCGCGGCCAATCGGGATCATCGCGTCAACCGCCATGATGCCGGTCTGGACCGGGACGCTCACTGATTTCCGCTTAATGATGCCGGGGGCGATTTTTTCGACCGGATAGGTGGTCTCCGATTTCACCTCGCCTTTGCCGTCGAGCGGCTGACCGAGGGCGTTGACCACGCGACCGAGGACGCCGCGACCGACCGGAACCTGGAGCAGTTTGCCGGTCGTCTTGACCTCGTCTCCCTCCTTCACGTTTTCGCCGCCGCCGAGCAAGATCGCGCCGACTTCGGTTTCTTCGAGGTTGAGGGCGAGACCGTAGAGACCGCCGGGGAACTCGATCATTTCGTTGAGCATGACATCGCTCAACCCTTCGATCTTGGCGACGCCGTCACCGACCTCGCGGACGACCCCGACGTTGGACTTGGTCACCGCCGTCTTAAGACCGGCGATCTCGGATTCGATTTCTTGCAGGATGCTGCTCATTTTGGCGTGGGCGTTGAACTGGACTTAGAAAGACGGAGTTGGGAATAGAGAGGGAACGAAACGCTTAGAGAAGGTTGTCGCGGAGGCGATCGAGGCGGCTCTTGACCGAGCCGTCCCAGACATCTGCCCCGACTTTGACGCGCAGACCGCCGAGCAACTCGGCGTTTTCGCGGAATTCGGTGGTCAGGTCGTCGCCGTATTTCTTCTTGAGGTCGGCAACGACCTTGTCTTGGAGATCGCCGAGCGGCTTGGCGCTTTCGATGACGGCATGGCGCTTTTCGAGTTCGAGCCGCAGCAGGCGCTGGTAGGCGGTCAGGACGCCGAGGTAGTTGCGCGGCTTTTTCTCGGCGATGCGCTTGACGATATCTTTGGCGCGCGCGCCATCGACCTTCCCGTCAACCAAAGTCACGCCCATCAGTTGGCGGGCGGCTCGGATGGCATCCTTGTTGACTTTCATGGCGGCGGTCGGCTAGGCGGAAATTGGGATTAGAGGGCGATCTGGGCAGCGGTTTCTTCGCTGATCTTTTTCTGGTCCTCGTCGCCGAGCACCTTGCCAGTCACCTTGCTGGTCGTGTCCACGACAAGGCGGCCGAAATCGCGCTTGAGTTCACCGAGCAGGCGCTCGCGCTCCAGCTCGGAGGCTTCCTTCGCTTTGGCGATGATTTGGTTGGCTTCCGCCACCGCTTCTTGCGCCTTCTTTTCTTTCAAGGCATCCGCGCCGTCGCGGGCTTCGGCGATCAGGCGCTCGGCGCGGCCGTTGGCTTCTTCCACCAACTTGGCGGCATTCGCCTCGGCGGCGGCAAGGTCGGCTTTGATCTTGTGCAGGTTTTCCTCCCCTTCTTGGATGCGGCGGCGGCGCTCCTCGAGCAGACCAGTCACCGGACCGAAAGCGTATTTTTTGAGGACGAGGTAGATCACCAGAACGATGATCACCTGGGCGAGGAAGTGCGGCCAATCGACGCCAAACTGACCAAGGATGTTGGTGAGGACGTTGCCGGACGCGTGGGCAGCATCGGCGCTCCCGGATTCGACGGCAGGTTCTGCGGAGGCGAACACAAACATGGCTTGGCTTGGGAAGGTGGAGTTCGAAAAATTCTCTGGGAGGCGATCTCCAGCTAGCTGCATGGACCGCATCGTCCGCCGATGGGGAGAAGAATTGGCTTAGCGCCCCTGGAACGGTGATCAGGGCGTAAATCGCGATAGCCTCGGCAAGTGCCATGCCGATAATCGCGATGGTCAAGATGTTACCGAACGCGCCGGGATTGCGGCCGACGGCTTGGGCGGCGGCGAAGCCGGTCAGACCGACGCCGATGCCGGCGCCAGCACCCGCGAGACCGAGGGTGAGGAATCGCTGATGTTGCCCGCGCGGGCAAGCTCAAGGGCGTCGACGCTAGCGGGCGGCGCCTTCGGCGGCTTGGGCGAGAATCGGAAGGAATTCCGTGATCATTTGCTTAGGTGGTTTCGAGTTTGCTATGGTTGTCTTCTTTTTGTCCGCCACCCACGGTGTCCATGGTCACAGGCGGTCAAAGCGTTCGCGGCTAGTGATGCTCCTCGTCGTGGGCGGTCGATAGCTGGATGTAAACGGCGCACAGCAGGGTAAACACCGTGGCCTGAAGCATCCCGACAAGGATCTCCATAAAGTAAAATGGCAGCGGGAAGATGATCGACGAGAGGAAGCCGCCGACGGCCCCCAGCCCATGCCCCAAAGTCCCCATCGTGTGAAGCAGGGTCTCCCCCGCGTAGATGTTTCCGTAGAGCCGGAGGGAGAGCGAAACCGGGCGGAAGACGATCGAAATCACTTCGATAACGCCGACAAAAAAGAAGATCGGCATAATCGCGTATTTCATAAAGCCGGTAAGCCCGCCTTTGGGACCAAAAATGTGTTTAAGAAACTCGATCGGTCCCGCTTCGATCATCGTGATGACAAACCAGACGATCATGAAGACCGCCGCCATCCCTAGGGTCATGTTAAGGTCGGCGGTCGCCGGGCGGAGGAGCGGCGTGTCGATGTGCTCCAGCGAAAGTGGACCGCTGCGATGACCAAAACCGATGGTCCCCACCCCGGGGAGCAGACCGACCCAGTTTGAGATCAGGGTGTAGAGGAAAATCGTCGCCAAGAGCGGGAAGGCGCGCTTCGCAACTTTGGGACCGACTATGCCTTCGACTTGCCCGTAAAGAAACTCGACCGCGAACTCGACTAGGTTTTGGCTCTTCCCGGGGATGAGCGCGAGTCTCCGGGTCGCCCGCCTTACGAAGAGCAGCATCCCGATCACGACCAATAGTGCCACGAAGATCGAGTTCGTGACATACTGCACAATCGGCTGCGCCTTAATCGATACGGCAGCCAAAACGGGATAAATCTGGGCGAGGGGCAGTTCCATGTTTCCGCGCGGGTTGGCGGGGGAAAGTGGGATTTTCGAGGCAGATGCGCCGGGGAAAGGGCGGCTAGTAAATCATCTGAGGATTTTTTGGCAAGACAATTTGTGAAATTTTTCACAAAGTCGGCGATTCCTTTATCCTGAATGGTTTACGCTCGAATCGCGGGAGGGATGCAAAATTGCAAAAAGGAATGATTTCGCCGAGGCGAATCGGCGGCGCTAGGGGCGGCGCAGGTAGTAGAAGAACCCGTCTTCGGCACCGATGAGAATCTCAGGGCGACCGTCCTTGTCCCAATCGACGACGGCGGGGCTGGTCGTGGTAACTTTACGAGCAACTTCGGGTGCACGAGCCCTCGTTTTTAGAAGCGCCATTCGCCGGGCGTCCGAGGTTGCGCCAGAATTCGGCGTTCTTGGCGTTGACGATGAGATCGAGATGCCCGTCGCCATCCCAGTCGGCGAAGCAGATTTTGCGGCGTTGCCTTGCTTACCGGCCCGTTGTTGAGGCGCAGCGGGTTCCCATTTCTCGTCGAGAAAGGCGCGGGCGGGCGGCAGGAGGACGCGCTTCCGCCGCGTTCGGCGCGGACATAGAGGGCGAGATAGCCTTCGTGGTCGAGCGAGGCGAGATCCGGTAGGCCGTCGCCGGTGAAGTCGCGCGCCACCGGCGTAGTCCGCCATTGGGTGGCGAGCGCGTTGGCGTCCGGCTCCCACCAATTCCACGCCGGCTTCGGCGGCTTGCCCTCCCAGGCGACCTCGACCGGCGCGGCGGCGGCCAGTTTCGGCGCGCCCTGCTCGCCGATATTGCGATACCAGACGACTTTGCCCCAGATCGAATTCGCCACGATGTCGAGCCGGCCATCGCCGTCCCAATCGGCGGTGCTGAGCGTCGTGTAGCCCCATTTTGCCTCACACGGACCTTGGATCGATCCATTTGGACCGGCTTGGATGCGGAGCCGTTCGCCGCCGGCTTCGAGATAGCGCGGCGGGGCAAAGCGCGGCGTCTCGGCGTCGCCGCCCAGGTTCTCGATGAACGCGATGTAGCCCGCGGTGTTGCCGCTGAGCAAATCCTCGTCGCCATCGCCATCCCAGTCGCACCCCCACGGCGTGGCGAGCGCGCCGAACTTCACGTCCTGCGCCTCCTGCTGAAAATACTTCGGCTCCGCAAAAACGGGAACGCCCTCCGCGAACTTGCCGGTGTGCTCGATGAAGGCGACGCGCCCGTCTTCGTCGCCGCAGATCAGATCGTAGTCGCCGTCGCCGTCCCAGTCGAAAGCGGTCGGCGTGATCATCTGCAGGTCCATGTGCACGGGGAGCCGCCTGCCTTCCGCATAGCGCGGCTCTTTCCGCGAGCCGGTGTTTTGGAAATAGGTGAAGCCATCGAGGAACTCGCCGCAGAGCAGGTCGAGGTCGCCGTCGCCATCGAAGTCGGCGAAGTTCGGCGTCGGCATGCCGAAGACGTCCACGTCCTTGCCGGCGGCCTGCACGCGGGATGGCTTCTGGTAGTCCGGCGCGTCATCCGTCCCGGCATTGCGCAAAATATAGACGTAGCCGTGGAGCGGGCCGCGCGTCCACTCGCCCTTTTCGTTGAACGCATCGTCCCAGCCGTAGTCGAGCCAATCGCCGATCCCGACCGACAGGTCGAGCGCGCCATCGCCGTCGTAGTCCACGTAGCGCCACTGGTTCGCGCGGATCTTTCCGCCGTGGAATTTGGCATCGCCGTAGATTTTCTTGGTTTCTCCAAATTCTTTGCCGAGAAACCCGGTCCATTCTTCGCCCGGCGTCAGCACGCGCGGCGTCCCGCCGACATGGCTCACCTGAATCGAATGCCGGCCCGGACCGACTTTCACGCCCGGCTTGAAAACCGGCATCTTACCGCCGCCGGGATTCTCGAAGAAATAGGTTCCGTTGTAGGGCTTGTCCGGGCAGGAGACGACGAGGTCCGGATCGCCGTCGCCGTCCCAATCCATCGGCATCGGCCACGCCCACAGACCGACGCCGAGATCGACGGCGAGGTCCGGCTGCCGGTAGGGAAGGCGTTCGAGATCACCGGCGGCTCCGGGGGCAAGCGGCGCGGCGGCGGCGAGGACGGCCGTCGAGGTCAGAAGCAATTTCAAGTGCATGGGCGCATCGTGTCCGCCAGAGCGGATCGGATCAAGCACGATCGGCGCGGGCGACCGTAGAGACGGCAATCTTGCCGGCTTCGACCTGCGGCACCGCATCACATTCGGTCCAATGCGTTCCCACGATTTCGCATCGGCGCGGATTGTGCGGGCGCGGACGCCCGCGTTCCCAGGTCGACGCCCTTGCCTAGTCGCCGCGGCGGGCGACGATGATCCGCGCCTCTGGGTTGTAATGGCGGTAGCCGGGGAACTGGGTGCGCCACTCCTCGGGCAGGTCGATGACGTATGATTGGCAGCCGAGCGCGGCGAGCGAATCCGCCAGGCGGTCGAGGCTGAGCGCGTTGCTGTGGTAGTTGCCGACCGGGCGGATGTCGTGCGCGCCGATCCAGTCCGCGTTGAAAAACGAGAGGTATAGATCGCCGCCTGGGGCGCAGACCCGCACGGCTTCGGCCAGCGCCCTTTCTAGAACGTCGGGCGCGAGATGCTCGAACAAATCGAAGGCGATGACGAAGCGGAACGCCGCGTCCGCGAACGGCATCGCCGCCACGTCGCCGCGCACGAACCGCGCCTCCGGGCAGCGGGCGCGGGCGTTGGCGATGTTCTTCTCGGCGATGTCGATGCCGGTGAAGTCGAGCCGATCCGCCAAGCCGTAGCGGGCGAAAAAGCGGGCGTCGTTGGCGGAGCCGCAGGCGAGTTCGAGGGCGGCGGCGCGCTGGGGGCCGGCAGGCGTTGCCAAGGCGTCGCGCCAGCGGTCCTCGAACGGGCTGGCCAGATCGGAGAAGCCGCCCGCCAACGCTTTGCCCAGCCGAGCGACAAGGTCCGGCAGCGAAAACGGGGCGGGATCGCCAGCGACCAGCGGGCGCATGAATGCCGGCACGCGCTCCGCCTCCGCCTCGCCCGACGCCACCGCATTGGCGAGATCATCCCACCAGTTCTCGCGGGCGGCGAGCAGCAGCGTGCTGGCGCAGGCGGCGTAGAGCAATTCGCCGGCGATCAGATCGGTGTGGCGGTCCGGCTCCAGCGCATCGGCGAGCAACGCGCGGACCAACACGCTCTGCGGGTTTATCGTCGGATTCTCGACTTCTTGCACCAGATAGTGGTCGAGGAACACCGCATCGTGCTGCTCCCAGCATTCGCGCAGCGGATCGCCTTCGCGCTCGCCACTCACCGCGCCGGCTCCTGTGCGGCCGCCTGCCGGGCGGCCTGTTTTTTGCCCACCGTGAATCCGTAGATCAAAAACGCGGCTCCCACCGGGATCATGAGCGCGGAATAAAACTGCCCCTTGGTGATGCCGAGGACGAGCGCCGAGTCCGGTTCGCGGAAGACCTCGCCGATGATCCGGGCGACTGCGTAGCCGATGAAAAAGACGCCGGTCAAGATGCCGTGCCCCAGCCGCGGAAACCGGACGCGGAGAAAGTAGAGCAGCGCGAAGAGCAGGAAGCCCTCCATCAGCGCCTGGTAAAGCTGCGACGGGTGGCGCGGCGTGAGCACCTCGGCGAAGGCGTCGTGGACCTCCGGCGTCATCCCGCCGCGGCTCTGCTCGACGATCCCGTTCAGCGTGGCGCCGTCGCATTGAAACTCGCGCATCAGGGCGAGCCGCTTTTCGTCGGTCTCCGGCGAATCCTCGAACAGCTCCATCGGAAACTGCATCGCCCATTTGCCCGTCCACGCCCGGCCGTAGAGTTCGCCATTGATGAAATTCGCGAGGCGCCCGAGCCCGATGCCGAACGGCGCGGGCACCACCAGGTTGTCGCCGATCCCCGGCCAGGATAGCCTGTGCCGCCAGGCGTAATACGCGGTGAACAAAACGATGCCCGCGATGCCGCCGTGGCTCGCCATGCCGCCTTGCCAGATGCGGAAAAAGCTCATCGGGTCGCTGAGGAATCCCTCGCGGTTGTAGATGAGAAAATGCCCGAGCCGCCCGCCGAGCATCACGCCGAAGACGGCGACAAAGGTGACGAAGTCCGGCACGCGGTCCGGCTTGATCGCCAGGTAGCCGCGCGCGGAAAAGCGGCGCAGCATGAGAAAGGTGAAGACGAAGGCGAGCACATACGCGAGCCCGTACCAGCGCACGCCCACCGATTCGGAAAAGCGGATCAGGAACGGGCTCAGGTCGTGGACGTAGTAGGCAAGCATCGCCCCAAACTGCAACGCGGCGCGCCGCCCGCAATCGCGGAAATGCCCCGGCGAAATCTGCGGGAGCCGCCCGCGCCTACTGCCGGTAGCCGTGTTGCTCGCCCGGCGCCTCGCCTTCTGCCGGGGCGGCGGCGAGCATGTCGCGCACGCCGGGGATCGGGCGTCCGTGCGGGTCTTCGTGCGGGAACCGGAGGCTGCGCTCGATCTGCCGGACCGCTTCTTCGCCGAGGACGTGCTCGACTTTCTCGGCGTCGTCGTGGACGTGGTCGGGTTCGTAGGCGGCGATGTCGGTGAGGTAGAGTTCCCAGAGCCGGTGGTTGCGCACGATCACACACGCCTGCTGGTAGCCCTCCGGCGTGAAGTGCGCCATCGCGCCTTCCTCCGCCATCGTCGCCAGCCCGGCGCCGACCAGATCGCGGACGCGCGCGGTCGATTCCTCCAGCGTCTCGCGGCGCAGGCTGGCGAGTTCGAGCAGCGAGACGCCCTCGCCATGGAAGTCGCGGTCTTCGAGCACGCGATACATCGCCTTGAGCGTATTCTCGCGCCGGGTGCGCTGCCGCCGCGACCGCTGCCGCCACGCGCGCGTCACCCAGCCGTAGCGCGGGCTGAAAAAGAAGCAGGCGGCGAAGATCGCGGTGCCGGCCAAGACCATGAATGGCCCGGTCGGCAAGCCGCCGCCGAGGAACGAGAAAAACGCGCCGAGCGCCGCCGACACCATGCCGACGCCCGCCGCGATCCACAGCAGCCGGTGCATCCGGTCGGTCATCAGATACGCGCTCGCCGCCGGGATGATCAGCATCGCGCTGACCAAAACGACCCCGACCGCCTGCATCGAGACCACGATCGCAAACGCCGTCAGCAGCATCAGCGCATGGTGCAGAAAGCCCATCGGCAGACCCAGCGACGCCCCGTAGTCGCGGTGAAAGCTCAGCGTGAGCAGCCCGCGGAAGAACAAGGCGATGAGGAGGACCGACAGGCCCGTCGTGGCGGCGATCAACGCGATGTCCTCGCCGTTCAAGGCAGACGCCTGCCCGAACATGAATTGCTCCAGCCCGCTCTGCCCGCCGACGCCCATCTTGTTGATCCGCGTGAGCAGGACGATGCCGACCGCGTAGAAGGTCGAGAGCACCAGCCCCAAAGCGGCATCTTGCTTCAGGCGCGTCGTCCGCGTGAGCCAATCGACGACCACCACGCCGAACAACCCGACCGCCGTCGCTCCGACGAGGATCGCCAGAGGATCCTTCGTCATGTTCCAGAGAAAGCCGAGCGCGATGCCTGGCAGGACGGCGTGCGACAGCGTGTCGCCCACCAAGGCGAGCCGCCGCACCACGATAAAGCCGCCGAGCAACCCGCAGTTAAGCCCCAGCATCAGGCAGCCGATCAAGGCGAGCCGCACGCTGGTATCCTGAAACGTAAAGAACCGCACCGCCTGCTCCCATGCCGAAGCATCCGAAAGCTCGCTCGCCCGCGCCGCATAGACTACCCCGCACATCGGAACCTCTTGGGAGTGTAACCACATAGGGCGATCCCATTTTTTACCTGCTCCTTCCCATCATCTCCTACCCTTTTCAAAGCCCTTCCTAGAGCAACTTTTGCTTCATCAACCGATAATGACGAGTTTCACATATTTCACGACCATAACTATCAAATGACGGATCAATCAGGCACCTCATTAGAATATTCAGGATTTTAACACCCCCGCCGAAAGGTAGCGGTCCCCTTCGCATGAAAGTGACTCAAACTCTGTTCAGCTCAATAATCGCACGCTCTTACTGATTGTGGAGTGAGTTCCGATTCGAAAATTAAATATGTCTGGTCGGACGCAAGATAAGACGCGGCAGCACCAACATAAGGGGCATTCATCACGCCCGCACCTTGACTATAGAGAAAGGAACGCTATAATCTCATTTTCATTTTTTGATCATATCTTTTAAGAAAATTTAGCATATAAAAATTATTGGGATTAATGCGAGGAAAATCAAGGAGCACATCCCGTTTTGTAACGTCGACATTTCCACCATTATACGATTCTGGATTATAAGGATATTCGGGCGATCTAGCCCAGACAAATAAACTGCTGCCTTGTCGGGAGGCAATCCGTATCCTCGCTGCTTTTTCAAAATATTCCGCCATACCTGAGATCGCAACCTCTCGCCCTCGAACACAGTAAAGGTTATCACTGACGCTCCATTGCTGCTGGTAAGGATTTAAGATCCCGTGCTGTTTCAAAAGGATTGCCGCGAACGCCCAGTAACCAGCAGGATTATATTTCCTAATACTTGATAGGCGCGAGGTGACGCGGGTCCCTGATTTTCCATTCCAAATGCTTCCTCCACAATTAATTCAAAATCACCACAGCCTCACCCTCCAATGCATTCTCAATCAAATGCCTAGCTACTATGGCTGAAAGAGCCACATCTGACTTATATTTATGATTGCTCAAGCGACATATGAGGGAATTAAAGCCCGCATAATCTCAAATAGCGAACTAAACCTCCCCCGCCCTCTCGCGCTCCGCCTTCCGCGCCACGTCGCTGAGCAGCGTGAGGCGGCCGCCGTAGGTTTTTTGGAGGAGGTCGACGGTGAAGACATCGTCGGTATCGCCGAAGGCGACGACGCGCATGTTGAGGAGGATGAGCATGTCGAAATACTTGGGGGCGGTGGTCAGGTCGTGGTGGACGACGAGGATCGTCTTGCCTTTGCTTTTAAGTTGCTTGAGCAGCGTGATGATGGCCGACTCGGTGGCGGCATCGACGCCGGCGAACGGTTCGTCCATGAGATAGAGGTCGCTTTCCTGGGCGAGGGCGCGGGCGAGGAAGACGCGCTGCTGCTGGCCGCCGCTCAGATTCGAGATCTGGCGGTTGGCGTAGGGCAGCATCTTGACTTCCTCCAGGCAGCGGCGCACCGCCTCCGCATCGCGGCCGCCGGGGCGGCGGAATAGCCCGAGCCGCCCGTAGCGCCCCATCATCACGACGTCGCTCACATTGACCGGAAAGTCCCAGTCCACGCTCTCCCGCTGCGGCACGTAGCCGACGCGCGACTTCGCCTTGGCGAACGGCTTGCCGAAGACGCGCACCCAGCCGCCGCGCAGCGGCAGCAGCCCCATGACCGCTTTGATCAACGTCGACTTGCCCGCGCCGTTCGGACCGATGATGCCGACGAGCTTGCCCTCCGGCACGGCGAGGTCCACGCCGTAGAGGACCGGCTTCTTCTGGTAGGCGACGGTCAGGTCGTGGGTTTCGAGGGCGGGGATCAAGGCGTTTGGGGCGGGTTGGTTCCGCTAGTCTAGCGCAAGGCGGCGACGGCGGTATCGACATTAAAGCGGAACATTCCCTCCCAGGTGCCGACGTCCGCCTCGGTGCCGTCGCTGAGCTTGCGCCGGTCGCCCGGCTTGCCCAGCGCATCGGAGAAAAGCTCGCCGCCGATCTTCGCGCCGGAGTCTTTGCTGATCCGCTCGATGGTCGCCTTCGACACGCTGGTCTCGACGAAGATCGCCTTGATGCCCCGCGCTTTGATCAAATCGACGGTGTGCACGATGTCCGCCATGCCCGCCTCCGTCGCCGTCGAGATCCCCTGCACGCCGACGACCTCGATCCCGAAGGCGCGACCGAAGTAGTTGAACGCATCGTGGCTGGTCACGAGGACGCGGGAGGTCTCCGGCACTTCGGCGATGCGCGCCTTCGCCCAGTCCGCGGCGGCGCGGTAGCGGGCGGCGACCTCGGCGGCGCGCGCGCGATAATCCGCCGCCCCGGCGGGGTCGAGCTTCGCCAGTTCCTCGCCGGCGGATTCGGCGCACTTCGCCCACAGCGCGGGGTCCAGCCAGATATGCGGGTCGGGATGCGCGCCCGCCTCTGCCGGGTGGATCAAATCGGACTCCGGCAGCGAATCGCCGAGCGCGAAGACCGGCTTGCCCGCCTCCGCCTGCCGCTCGAACAGCTCCGCCATCCTGCCCTCCAGCATCAGCCCGTTGTAGAAAATGCCGTCCGCCCGGCGCAGCGCCGCGATGTCGCCAGACGATGCCTTGTAGGTGTGCGGGTCCACGCCCGGTCCCATCAGCGCCGCCAGCTCGATCCGGTCGCCGCCGATCTCCCGCACCAGGTCCGCGACCATCGTGGTCGTCGCGACGATGCGCGGCTTGCCCCCCGCCGCCCCGCCTTCCCCGGAGCCGTTCCCGCAAGCGGCGAGAAGCGAGGCAAACGCGCTGACCGCCAGAAGCCGGCGGAGCTGGCAAAGAAATTTGGTATTCATGGCAAAATTAGGCTTGGCTAATTTAAATCTGCAAGCAGAATTTTATTTGGACCTAGTTAATTTCTTTGCCGAATTTCAGATTGCCGCGCGGCAGGTGCCGACTAAGGTATCCGCGATGCCGCCCGCCAAGACCCCGCCGCCACCACCACCCCAGCCGCCCGCAGTCGCCTGCGGTGGAGGATTACTTGGAGCAGATCTACAAGCTGATCGCGGCGAAAGGCTACGCCCGGGTGGTCGAGATCGCGGAGAATCTCGGGCTGGCGCAGGCGAGCGTGACGAACATGATCCAGCGGCTGGATGCGGAAGGCTACGTCATCTATGAAAAGTATCGCGGGCTGACGCTGACCGAAGAAGGGCAGCGGATCGGGATGGCGATCACGCGGCGGCACGAGGCGCTGACCAAGCTGCTGCGGCACTTCGGGATCGACGAGGCGACGATCTACCAGGACGTCGAGGGCATGGAGCACCACATCAGCAAGCCCACCCTCGCGGTGATCGACGCCCTGTGCGAGGAACTCGACACCGACGCCGCGCTGCTTAGCGCCTGCGCAAGCGGGTGCGCAGCGCGGGATGACCGGCGGCAGCGGCCGGGCGGAAAGAATTTTCTGGCGGGATTGTGCGGGTATGGCGCGGCTATCAGTTCGCATCCCCTGCGATGCCAGGATTCTTTCGCCACTACCGCCCCGCCATCCGGCACGCCTTCACCGGCTACCGGAGGGAGGATCTTGCCAGCGATGCGGGGTCGGGCTTGACGGTCGGGGTCATCGCTTTGCCGCTGGCCATCGGGTTTGCAATCGCGTCCGGCGCGCAGCCGGGCCAGGGGCTGTGGACGGCGATCATCGCGGCGCTCGCCGTCTCGCTGCTCGGCGGATCGCGCTACCAGATCGCCGGCCCGACCGGGGCATTCGTCCCGGTGCTCGCCGGGATCGTGGCGGCGCATGGCTACAGCGGGCTCATGTTGGCCACCCTGATGGCGGGCGTGCTGCTGGTCGCCATGGGGGTCTTCAAACTCGGTGCCCTGCTGCGCTATATCCCGTATCCGGTCATCGCCGGGTTCACGACCGGGATCGCGGTGATCATCTTCGCCGGGCAGTTGCCGGAGTTCCTCGGTCTGAGCTTCCCGCGCCCGGCGCACACGCCCGAATTCGTGTGGGAAACCGCGAAACATGCCGCCGCAACGGATTGGCGCGTGCTGGCGACCGGCGCGCTCGCGCTGGGCATCGCCCTGTTCTGGCCGAAGCGGCTCGCCAAGGTGCCCGCCGCCGTCGTCGCGGTCGTCTCCACCGCGCTGATCGCCCGCTGGCTGGGCTGGCCGGTGCCGACAATCGCCTCGAAATTCGGGGCTTTCCCGCAGGGCTTCCCCGGCTTCCAGATGCCCGAGGTCACGCTGGCGCTCGCGCGCGACCTCGCCGGCCCCGCCTCCACCATCGCCGCCCTCGGCGCCATCGAAAGCCTGCTCTCCGCCACCGTCGCCGACGGCATGACCGATTCCCGGCACGATGCGAATTCCGAGCTGATCGGGCAGGGTGCCGCCAATATCCTCGCGCCGATCTTCGGCGGTTTCGCGGCGACCGGCGCGATCGCGCGGACGGCGGCGAATATCCGGAGCGGCGCGCGCTCGCCGCTTTCCGGCGTCATCCATTCGGCGGTGCTCGCGCTGTTCGTCTTCGTCGCCGCGCCGCTGGCCGGGCACATCCCGCTCGCCACGCTGAGCGGCGTGCTGATGGCGGTGGCGCTGCGCATGGCGGAGTGGGATACGTTCGGCGAACTCTGGCGCGGGTCGCGCGGGGATTGCGCGGTCATGGCGCTGACCTTCGCGCTGACCGTCATCTTTGACCTGACCGTGGGGGTCGCCGCCGGGCTGATCATCGCGGTCGTCCTCTTCGTAAAGCGGATGGAGCAGGTCAGCTCGGTCCGCCTGCTCACGGCGGAGAGCGACACCGAGCACGACGGCTCGAATTCGGTGCGGGGCAAAGCGGTGCCGCCCGGCGTCGTCCTCTTCCGCTTTGAGGGGCCGCTCTTTTTCGCGGCGGCGGAGAAGCTGGAGGGCGCGCTGCGCAGCCACGGCGCGAAGCCGAAGGCGGTGATCTTCCGGATGCGGCACGTGCCCGCCATCGACGCCACCGCGCTCCACGCCATGGAGGTCGCCACCGAAAAGATGCGGCGCGACGGCGTCCACATCCTGCTGACCGCCGTGCAGCCGCAGCCGATGCGCGCCCTCTACCAGAGCGGCTTGGCGGACGCCATCGGGCTGGACAACTTCTGCGGCTCGCTGGACGAGGCGCTCGAACGCTGCCGCGATCTCACCCGCGACCCGTAGGTCCCGAGCCGAAAACCCGACCCGCTACTGGATCGATCCGAGGATCTTTTCGATGCGTCGCCGGACCTCCGGATCCGTGTTGACCTGGAGCGCCTCGTCGAGCAGCCCTTTGGCCATGAAGCCGTATTCGGTCAGCTCTTCGGTCGCGCCTTCGCGGACCTCCCATTCCTCGCTGCCGAGCTCGCGGATCAATTCGCCGATGCGCTGCCGGGTCTCGTCCGAGATGCGGGGCACCGGGACGTGGGCTTCGAGGATGTCGCCGACCGGGATCATCCAGGTCTGGCCGCGCGTATTGACCGGCACGGTCAGCTCGCGCAGGTGCCCCTGGATGTTGCCGCCGCCCCACAGCTCGATCTGAAAGGGCGCGGATTCTTCGCCGGGGCGCAGCTCGACCTCATCGCGCAGCGTGCGCAGCGTCCGGATCGTGTCCGGCGAAACCTCGATGGCCTCCGCGTGGGCGACGGCGTGGATGTAAGGCGCGGTGATGCGCCCGACGATGCGCTGCCCGCCGGCGAGGATCAGGTGCGGCTGCTGCACATCTTGCGCGCCCGGCGCGGTCAGCCCGCCGGCCGCGTCGCCCGCTTCCTCCTCGCGCATCTTCGCCAGGGCGGCGGCGGTGATGATCGAGCGCACCTGCTGCGGGGCGATCTGGTGTTCGCCGAAAAGCGGCGAGCGCAGCGCGAACGGATCGCCATTCATAAAGGCGAACAGGCGGCTGCCGTCCTTGAACTCGATCAGGTGGCCGACGGGGTCGGAGTCCGGCGGGCTGATCCAGAGCACCTCATCCATGGCGAAATTCAGCGCGCCCCACGGCGTCACGCAGGCGAGCGCTTGGTCGCCGCCCTCCACCGCGATCCGGTCGCCGTGGAACGTCTCGATCAACGCGGCGGTGCCCTCCGCCCACTTACCCTCTTCCTCCGCCGGCTTGCGCACCAGCCGGTCGAGGCTCTCCATCGACAGGTCGAGGCGCGCGCCGCTCGGCATGACAAAGCGCAGCCCCTCGGCGACCGCCTTGCCAGAAAAAACCTGGCCGTCCCGCAGGAAGACGCGCGACACGTTGCTGCGCCCCCGGTTTTCGCCGACCAGCGCCGCGACCTGCTCGAACGGGATCTCCGCCTCGCCGTAGTCGGTCGCGATCTTCAGGGACGCGCAGCTCGCCGCGCCCAGCAGCCGCGTCGCCTCGCCCAGCGCCAACACATCCTTGCGCGCCCTGCTCGACCCCAGCCCCTCGATCGCCATCGACGACAGGAGCTGGACGCCGCCGAACTCTCCGCCGGACGAAAAGTTTTCGAGGTAGCTGCGGTATTCGCGCGGCACGGCGCGGAGGAATTTGTGGAGCGAGAGCGGGTTGAAGATTTTCGACAGCGACTTCGCATCGGTCTTCTTCGGCACGTCCACGGCGGTGATCAGGTGGAGCAGGCAGACCGTGCCGTACTTACACCGAGATCTGGTAGTGGAACGTCATGTTGTATTGGTTCTGCGTGCTGATCGCCTCTGCCTTCAGCCCCGCGCGGGACGAGCACACCACGTAGGCGAGCGCCTTCTGGTTCGCGTTGGATGGCAGGACCAGCACGCCTTGCTCGCGCTTGCCCAGCGTCGTCGGGTTCGCCTGCCCCCGGTCGGTCACCACGTCCTTGAACCGGCCGTTAAAGTTCGTGCGCAGGTCCACCATCGTGCTGATCGGCGCGGAGGTCGGGTTGTGGAAGACCTCGATGTAGCGGACGACGCCTTCCTTCTCCAGCAGGCGCACCCGGCGGATGACCTCCAGGTTCATCATCTGCTGCGGGTATTGGTTCTGCATCACATACTCCTTGCCGTCCGCCGTCATCATCGGCTGCCCGTTGAAGTAAAAGTTATTCCCGCTGATGGTCAGTTGGTGACCTGGTTGATCAGGCTGTTGCTGTTCGCCCGCCCCAGCACGCCGTAGTTCTGGAACGACCACGTCTCGCCCTTCGCATCCTTCATCTGATTGTAGCTCCCGGCACCAACCGCTCGTTCGCCACGCTTTCTGGCGCTAGAAATCCCCGGCTGCTGCCCCGGAGCCATCCCGGCACCAAGGGCGGAAACAAGTATGATCGCGAGGCGGCGCCGCGCGGCGAAATGGGCTGGGTTGGGAAATCACGCCGCGAAACTAACGCGCCTACCGGGGAAAATCGAGCGCCTTTGTGGTTCGGGACTGGGGCGGGCGAGCCCCCAGCCGCCGGCTGAGGTCACGGATGGGCTGTGGAGCGCCCGGTCTGCGGGATGGCGGAAGATGTCGTGCTTGCCGCCACGGTGGAGAAGCTGACAGCCTTACCAACTCGAGGCGCTTGATCAGGGCGACGCGCTTCATGCAACATCCAGCTCGGCGACCTGCCTGATCCCCGGTATCACCTCCGACTAAAATGTCTCGCAAAGATCCTTGAGGTGTTCTTTCGAAATCGGCGCGCGACTCGCCCTACGTCCAGTGGTCCGGAAAGTCGTTGAGTCCATAACGGATCCGATGCCAATCGATGCTCACCGATGCCAATCGATGCCAATCGATGCCAATCGATGCCAATCGATGCCAGGCACACCCACTCGGAGCCGTTCCGTTTGATGATCGCTTCGAAATTCCCTTCCGTTTGAATTATTGAAACGGGCTTCCCGGACCGTTCAATATATTGAATTTTATTGATCTTGGCAGAAATTCGAAAATAACCGTCGATATTGTGATTTGACTAAATGATGTTGGCGAAGTTTTCCTGAGTGCCCACAATACCTCCCCTACTGTGGCTGGATTCGATTTCGTAAAATGACCTGCCTTCAAATTCATCCAGCATGTCGGCGATATCGTCCTTCTTAGACGATTTGTGAGGCGCGACAGATACATCTGGTTAAGAACAAGAAATTAGCCCCGCGATTACAATGAAAACAAAAATATTTCAGCGATTGTCGACCATAGCGATTCAGGGCGTTAGGGATTCGTCGGCGCGGCGGGCAATGCCGCTGCCTTCGGGCGAGAAGATAACGCCTTTGCCCACGGGCTGCCAGCCAAAACGAGGGCGAGCGGGAGCAGGGCGAGGATCGCCGAGCCGGCGGATGCCAGCGCGATGGCGAGTTCGCGCTTGCCGGCATCGGCGGTGTCGCGGAGCGGGAGCGCCTCGCTGATGGCTCCGAGTTCGGCGGACGAGAGGTGTTTCGTGTTGGTGTCGGTAATCGCCGCCGAGGCGCCGGGCGAGCTGGCGGAGCGTGGCGGTGTCCTGGCGGGATTGGTACGTCGATGAACGTGCCGACGCGCGGGTTGCCGATGCCGAGCACGGCGACCTTGGCGACGCTACGCATGGCAACTGGGGCGTGCCCGTGTCCGGGATCGAATCGCCGTCGGTCACGATGAGTAGGGTGGCGCTGCGCGGCTCCCATCCTTTCGCGAGATCCGCCGATTCCTTGACCCCGGCGAAGAGGTCGGTCTTGCCGATGTCGAATGCCCACGAGAGCGGCAGGTCGTTGAGCGCATTGCGGACGACCTCGGCGTCGAACGTGTCGATGACGACCGGTTTGGCACCGGTGTAGAAGGCGACGATGCTGACGCGGACCTGGTCGAGCGCCGCACGCTCCAGCACCGAGAGGATGACGTCGGAGGCGCGCTTCTTGCGCGGGAGCTTCCCGGTCGGGCCGCCGTCCTCGATCTGCATGGAGGGCGAGACATCGAGCGCGATGAGCAGGTGCCGGTAGCCGCCCTCTGGCGCGAGGTCCTGCTGCACCGGGCGGGTCGGCAATTCGTAAAGCGTGGCGAAACCCCAGACCGCCGCACCGAGGGCGAGCTACCGCGCAAATGGGACCGCCGCGACCCACGCGCGCGGACCGCCCGGCCCGAACGCCAGCGCCTTGATCCGCCGGACGCGCCGCCAGTGCAGCCACTCGGCAAGCGAGCCGAGAACGAGGGCGAGGGCGGCGAAGAGGATTGGCATGGGGCGTCGATTACGCGTTTGAGGATTGCTGATTGCTGATTTTTGATCAGGAGGTTCCGCGAGACCTCTCCGGTCGCTCAGCCGAGCCACATCAAAAATCAACAATCGGAGATCAGCAATCAAGTAATCCAAGCCCCATGAAAACCTCCCTCGTCATGACCATCATCGGCTCCGACCGCCCCGGCTTGGTCGAGCGCCTCTCCAACTCGTCGCCGACCACGGCGGAAACTGGGCGGAGAGCCGGATGACCACCTAAGGCGGGCAATTCCTAAGCATCCTGCGCGTCGAGGTCGAAGCCGCGCGCGTCGAAGAGGTGACCAAGGCGCTGCGCGCTCGCCGCCGACGGCTTGAACGTGACGGTCGCGCACGACCTCGGCGACCGCGCGGAGGCTCTTACCGTCATCCGGCTCGAAGTCGTCGGTCACGACCGCCCGGGCATCGTCAGCCAGTTGGCGAAGGCGATCGCGGCGCGCGGGTTCAACGTCGAGTCGCTGGAGAGCGAGGTGGCCAGCGCGCCGATGACCGGCGATCTGATGTTCACCGCGCGCGCCGCGTTGCAGGCACCGGCGGGGTCGGATCTCGACGATCTTCGCGCCGAGCTGGAGCGGCTCGCGGACGAATTGATGGTCGATGTGACGCTGGAGTGAAAATGGGGGGCGGCGCATCGGATTGACGACCGCCCCAAATCCCGATACCGATAAGGCGATGATCGATCATTCCCACGCCCTCGATCCCGACGCCACCCGCCGCGATTTTTTGCGCAAGCTCGCCGCCGGGGCCGCCGCCGCTTTCATGGCACCCGAACCGCGCGCCCGTGCCGAGGCGGTCGCGCATCCGGAAGCGACGGCGGATGCCTGCATCCTGCTGTGGATGGGCGGCGGGATGGCGGCTCCGGAGACGTTCGACCCGAAGCGCTACCAGCCGTTCGAGAAAGGCGCGGAAGTCGCCAACATGCTCTCGACGTTCCCGGCGATCGACACGGCGGTCGATAACATCAAGATCTGCGCCGGGCTGGGGGAGATCGCCAAGGTGATGGACCGCGCGACCTTGATCCGCTCGGCGGTGCAGCCGGACCTCGGCAATATCCTGCACTCGCGGCACCAATACCACTGGCACACCGGCTACGTCCCGCCGCAGACCGTCGCCGCGCCGCACATCGGCGCGTGGATGGCGAAGGTGCTCGGCCCGCGCAATCCGGTCATGCCCGCCTTCATCAATATCGGGCAGCGGCTCGAAGGCGTGGGCGAAAGCGAGGAGCTCAAAGCCTTTACCACCGCCGGATTCTTCGGCAGCGAATTTGGTCCGATGAACCTGCCGTTCCCGGAGGACGCCGCCGGCTCGGTGCGCCCGCCCGAGGGCATGGACGCGGGGCGTTTCGCCAACCGGTATCGCCTTTTCCGCAAGCTGGTGGACCAATCCCCGCACCGCGAATACCTGAGCGACCATCAGCAGGAGGGATTGCTCCGCTCGATGGACAACGCTCACCGCCTCCTCAGCGCCAAAGAAAAACAGGCGTTCGATATCTCGCTCGAGCCAAAGGAAATCCGCGAAAAATACGACACCGGTCGCTTCGGGCGCGGCTGCTTGCTCGCCCGCCGCCTCGTGGAAAACGGGGCGCGCTTTGTTGAGGTGACCACCGAATACGTGCCGTTCCTCCACTGGGACACGCACAACGACGGGCACAGCACGGTGGAGCGGCTGCACGGCGAGATCGACCGCCCGATCGCCCAACTGGTGCGCGATCTGGAGGCGCGCGGGATGCTCGGCCGCACGCTCATTGTGATCGCCAGCGAATTCAGCCGCGACGCGCTGATCGAAGGCGTGCCGGGAGTCTGACGCGCGCGACCAAAGCCGCGCCAAGTCCGAGACGCTACAGGAACCCGCGCACTACGGGCTGCACCGGCATTTCACCGGCGGCACCAGTGTGGTCATGTTCGGCGGCGGCGTGAAAAAGGCTTCCTCTACGGGAAGACCGCCGACGAGCGCCCGCTCCTCGCCATCGAAAACCCAGTCTCGATCAGCGACCTTCACGCCACGATTTTCACCGCCATGGGGATCAGCCCGAAGACCGCCTACGACATCGAAAAGCGTACCGTTCTACGCCACCGAAGACGGCAAGGGCGTGGCGGTCCGCGAGATTTTTGGTTGAGGCGATGTCCGGGGCGGCGCTGGTTCGCCAGAGCGAGATGGCGCGTATCCCTCCCCATGTCTGTCTAACCCGCTCCCAGAGATGATCCGCGCCGAGATCCTGGCATCGAACCTGAGCCGCTGGCGGGAAATGCAGGCCGATCCCCAGCTCGCCGACCTCGATTTCCGGATCGAGACCAACCGGTTTGGTGAGATCATCTTGAGTCCGCCGCAACCTCCGACCCATGGTCAACTCCAGGCTAAGGTTGGTTTTTGTCTTCAATCCATGATGGGCGAGGGGCGCGTCATCACCGAGTGCCCGATCTCCACGCTCGATGGCGTCAAAGCCGCCGATGTCGCGTGGCTATCGGCGGCGCGTTGGGACGCCGAACCAGAGAAGTCGGTCTGCCTGACCGTTGCGCCGGAGATCTGCGTGGAGGTGCTCTCGCCCCGCAACCGGAACGCTGAGATCGCGCACAAGAAGGCGCTTTATTTTGAGGCGGGCGCTTCCGAGGTCTGGCTCTGCGCGCAGGGTGGGGCGATGCAATTTTTCCTGGCCGGCGCCCCGGAAAAGGCGGTCGCCCGGTCGGCGCGCTGCCCCGATTTCCCCACCCAGATCGAAATCTGATTGCGCGGGTAGGGGAATGCGCCGCCGGAACCGCCCCGATTCTTTCGGTAATTTTCGGTTGCGGGCGGCGATCTTGGGCATACACTCCGCGCCCATTTTCCAAGTAACCACGAATCTTCCACCATGTCCCAGCATCGCAGCCTCAAGAAATCCGGTAGCGTCGGCGCGAAGCGCAACGTGCTCAAGCGCTTCGAGCGTGTCAAGACCCTGAAGGCGCGCGGCAAGTGGAAAGAGGGGCAGTCCCCGATCGGTCTGCCCAAGACCCAGCCCGACGAGTAGGCAGCGCGCCCGGCGAGGTGTCTTCGCCGGATGACCGCCATTTGCCTATCGCCCCCCATCCGCCGTCCGGCGTCGCCTCGCATCCCCTTTCCCACTGGCGTCCCATGCGGCTCAATCGATTTCTCGCCACTTGCGGCTTCGGCTCCCGCCGGTCGTGTGAAGCGCTGATCCTCGACGGTCACGTGACCGTCAATGGCGAAATCTGCCGCGCCTTAGCCACGCAGGTCGGGCCAACCGATCAGGTCGAGTGCGGCGGGCGCCCCGCCGAGATGCCGCAGGCGATCACGCTGATCGTCCACAAGCCGCGCGGGTTGGTCTGCACGCGGAGCGACGAACGCGGGCGCGAGACGATCTACAGCCTGCTGCCCAGCCGGTTTCACGGCTTGCACCACGTCGGGCGGCTGGACAAGGACAGCGAGGGGCTCATCCTGCTGACCAACGACGGCGACCTTTCCCAGCGGCTCACCCATCCGTCGCACAAGATCCAAAAGGAATATTTGGTCACGCTCGACCGCGCGCCGGAGGACGCCGATCTCAAGCAACTCATCACCGGGATCCCGACCGAGGAAGGGCTGGCGCGCGCCGTTGCCTACAAGCGCACCTCGCCCCGGCGCATCCGCGTCATTCTCCAGCAGGGGCTCAAACGCCAGCTCCGCCACATGTTCGAGGCGCTCGACTTCCGCGTGAAAAAGCTCGTCCGCATCCGGATCGGCGGTCTCGGCATCGGATTGGTGCCAGAGGGCAAATGGCAACTGCTCGACCCGCCGATGCTCAAGGCGCTGGTCGAAGCCGAAGAAATCCCGAATTGGCAGGCGGAGGCAAAGCCGCGCCTGCATACAAGCGCTTCGCCAAATCGCCGTCCGACCGCCGGACGCCGGGGAGAAAGCGCCCGGCAGCGGCAGCTCGCGGAGCGAAGGCGGATCCGAACGCCGGGGTCCGGCGCGCAAACAGGCGGCGAAATCCGGCGACCGCCGCCGGTCCGGCGATGGGTCCGAACGCTCGGGTCGCAGCGGCGGCAGCGGCAGCGGTGAATCCCGCCCGGCGCGCAAGCGTCCGGCGAGCCGGGATGGCGAGCGTGACCGCGACCGCGACCGTGACCGCCAGCGGGACGGGCGTTCGCGGGACGACAATCGGCGCGGCAACACCAGCGTTAAGCGAACCGGCGCTAGCCGCGACGGGCGAGGTCCCCGCCGCGATGCCCGCGGCGACCGAAAGCGAGGACGCTAAGGGAGCCGAGCGGGCGCCGACGCCGAAATCCGCAAGAACGGGTCGCTTTAGCAGCAGTTGGCTGTAGCGGCGGGCGAGTGCGAGTGAACTCCCGGCAGCAGGCTACCGCAGTCCAAGGAGGGTGGTCTCGGAAAGGTTCGGCGGTGGTGGCATCGCCTCGCCCTTGGTTGCGCCATCTAGGGTGAAGGCGAGCCGAGAGCCGATGGAAAGAAGATCTTCAACCCGCAGAAAGCAGTGACTTTCCGGAAAGAATGAAGCCGGTCTGACTTGGTCTCACCGCTCTGCCCCGCGTCCCGGACCTTCACGAATCTCTCGGCATTGCGGGCGATGCCTGCGGATCAAAGCGGCACGCGTTCCATGTGGCCATCCAGAAAGACGATCCACCTGGAATGCCCGCGGACGAACTCGACCGGCGCCTTGGCTGGCTCTGGATAGAGGGCGATGTGGTCGCGCCCCTGCCTGCCGAAAAACGGAAGGCTGACAAGGGCGAATGCGGCGACGGCGGCAGCGGCGGCGACCATCGGGAGGCGCGGGTTCCGCCCGGATTTCGCCTCATCCGGCAAGGCGGCGCAGGCGAAGATGATGAGAAATGGCAGCGCGTAGATCAGATACCAATAAAAGATGTAGAACCCGGTGAAAACCCCATGGTGGAGCAGGGATAGCCATGGCGCGAGCGCCCCGGCGGCGGCGATCGGGCGCAATTGCGGGTCACGGATCAACCGCCATAATCCGAGGGCGCAGGCGGCCGGTGCGATGGCGAAGGCAAACAGCACGCCGGGCGCATCGGCGCGGAACATCCCGCCGAGGCAGCCGGAAAGCGAAAGCGCGCCGCTGCGGATCGCCTCGACCTGCTCCGGGACCGGCAGGCGGATGCCGGCGAAGTATTCGTCCCAGGCGAGCAGCCCCCAGGCGGCGTCGAGCGGTCCCTGGTGCAAGGCGTCGCCGATGTGCTCCCGGATCTGGATCGCATTGGGCAAGGTAAGCTGCGCGTAAAGCAGCGCCGCGCAGAAGCCGCGACGGCGAGCCGGGCGAGCGATGCCCGCGCGGCGGCCGGCCAGCCTGCGGCAGCGCCCCGCCACCCGCGCTACAGGCTCAAGGCGGCGGCGACTAGCGCGCCGCAGGGCAGCGAAAATAATCGCGCCCGGAAAGGCGTAGAGGATGCCGAAATGCGCGGCGGCGAACCCGATCCAGTCCCGCCAGCGCCCGCCGACCAGCGCCCGGTAGCCGAAGCCGACGAGCCAGCGGCACGAATAGCATGACGAACGCATAGCCCCGAGCCTGCGCCGAATAGTCGAGGCACATCGGGTGGATCGCGGCGAAAAATGCTGCCGCCCCGGCGCGGATCGGCGCGCCAAAGAGCGCCGCCGCCCACCAGGTCGCCGCGATCGCCGCCGTGCCCGCGACCAGCGACGGCAGCCGGATCGCCGCGAGCGAAAACCGATCCTCGCCCGCGCCGGAGAAGCGCTGCCACGCGGCGTTGCAGAGGCGCGCCGCCGCGCTGAAGAGCGGCGGGTTGTTGGCGCCGCCGTCCTCGAAGAGCGTGTCCGCCCACGTCACGTCGCGCCATTCGGCGCGCCCATTTTACCGATTTCGGTGTGCCCGAGCAGGTTCCGGCGGAGCGTGTCTTGCTCGTCGCGCAGGATCGGGCGGTCGATCAGGCTGGCGCGCAGCACCCCATGCGGCTGGCGACGGCTCCGGCGAGCGCGAGGGTTCCCGCCTTCGTCCAGCGGGCGCGCGGCACCGACGGGCGTGCCTCGCCCTCCTACTCAACGCGCCGCCCGGTCCCAGAGCGGCAGCGCCAGCAGGAGCAGCGCGGCTCCGCCCAGCGTGGCAAAGCCGGCTGTCCCACGCGTAGAGACCCGCATAATCGGCGGCGCGGAGCGTTTTGCCGGTCTCGCGGTGTTTCAGCGCCCGGCGGTGCAGGTCGCGCGTCTCCCGCAGCCCGATCCCGGTTCCCACGATGGCGGCGGTGAGGATCGCCGCGATCCAAAGGCGGCGGCGCGCGCCCTGGTCGAGGCGCAGAAACCAACGGCAAAGGCGAGAGCCGGGGAGAGGCGGCATAGCGGTTGTGAGACTTCCGCTAACATGGCGAGTCCGCCGATCTTCCGCAAGGGGGTGCCCCGCAAAAAAATCAGTCGGGGATCGCGTGCAGCGCGATGTTGCTCGGCGAAATGTCGGTGAGGTAAATCCCAAACGATTCGAGCGCCCAGACCACCTCCTTCGCCCGGTCCCAATCGTCCCCGAACTGCGCCTCCTTCTCCGCCCAGAATGCCTCCATGACCTCCTCCGGAAAATCGACCGGTTGGTCGAGCCGCGAGCCGCGAAATCGAGGACGTAGGGGCGTTTGACCAACGTCATGGCGATGCCCCAAGAGTTCGTTGTCAAATGGGCGAGCAGTTGCGAAGGACATGGCAGCCTAAAATGCTCAAAGACGCCGTGTTCCTTTTGAGGCGCTGGTAGCGGCGAGTTCGCGCCGTTTGTAGAACTGGAGATTCTGGACAAACGATTTGTAATGGCGACCCTCATCAGTCGGAGATTCGAATTCCCTAGAAAAGACAGCCCCGTGGATGCCAATCGGAGCCCAGACGTTAGGGCCCAAAACCGTTCGTAGATTGCGAAGCTGTAAGACCTGACCAAGTAGTTCAATGTTCATGAATACCATGAATTCAAATTGAGCCCATACCACCTACCGGGCACTCCTCCGTTGTCAAAATGCGGCTCTCCGTTAACGGCTTTTCGTTGGGTGTCAGGCAGCTCGGACCGGACTTTGTGATTCTTCGCGAAACCGTGGAACACGAACCCTGCGAAGGCGTCATGTTTCTCTCCATCGACGGGCGCGAACAGCGCTGGCGGGTGAAATTGGAGAAGGGGATTTCCGCCGCTGAAGTGCGGACGCCGATGGTGGCGGTAGTTTAATGCCTACGTCCTATCAGCCCAATCGAGAGATAATCTCTAACCTAAGTACTTGCGACTTTTGGAGAATCTCGGCTTGATGCCGTGCCGTCATCCTGCAAACTCCGCATCAATAGGTGGGAGAGTTCCTTCGTTCTAACTGTTAATCCAACTGTTAGGTTCGCGACTTTCTCAAGGCATCCTCCTGAACCAAGGTCAACTTTGGAGCAGCGATTGTTGGGGTATCGGTGATTTCATCGGTGATGGAAGTTTTTATGGTTCTCCCAACCACCCGACTCGCTAAGCTTTGTCAGATTTTAGGTTTGTCAAAATTTTCTGAGATTGGCAAGAGGTGGCTTCCGTCGCCCTACGAATTCGGCTCCGGGAGCCCGCGATAGCGGATCAGTCGCCGATTGAAATCCGCGCCCCGCTTCGCTATAGAGCGCGCAGCATGAGCGACGCCCCTACCTCCCCCCGACCGCCCCGCCTTTATGTCAAAGATGCCCGGGCCAGCGATGGTCCGCGCGAGGGCGTATTGATCCAGGGCTGGGTGCGCACGCGGCGGGATTCGAAAGCGTTTTCGTTCCTGGAGATCAACGACGGCACCTGCCTGAAGAACCTGCAGGTCATCGCCGATGCGGGCATCCCCGGCTACGGCGAGATCGCGGAGATGGCGACGGGTGCCTCGGCGGAGGTGGTTGGCGATCTGATCGCCTCGCAGGGCAAGGGGCAGTCGTGGGAATTGCTCGCCAAGGAAGTGCGGCTCGTCGGCAAGGCGGACGAAAGCTACCCGCTCCAGAAAAAGGGGCACACGCCGGAATTCCTCCGCTCGATCGCCCACCTGCGCCCGCGCTCGAATTTGTTCGGCTGCGTCTTTCGCGTGCGGAGCCGCCTCGCGTTCGCCGTGCACCAGTTCTTCCAGGAGCGGAAGTTCGTGCACGTCCACACGCCGATCATCACGGCGAGCGATTGCGAGGGAGCCGGCGAGCTTTTCCGGGTGACCACGCTGAAGGCGGGCGAATCCGATCCGGCGAAGGACTTCTTCGGCAAGTCGGCATTCCTCACCGTGAGCGGCCAGCTCGAAGCGGAGACGTTCGCCTGCGCGCTGTCGAATGTTTACACCTTTGGACCGACGTTCCGGGCGGAGAATTCCAACACCACGCGGCACGCCTCGGAGTTCTGGATGATCGAGCCGGAGATGGCGTTCTGCGACATCCACGGCGACATGGATCTGGCGGAGGAATTTGTGAAATACCTCGTCCGCTTCGCGTTGGAGGACTGCGCCGACGACCTCGATCTATTCTGCAAATTCGTGGACAAAGGGCTGCGCGAGCGGCTCGAATTCGTGCTGGAGCGCCCGTTTCAGCGGCTGCCCTACACGGACGCGATCGAGATCCTGAAGGCGTCGGGCAAGGCGTTCGAGTACCCGGTCGAGTGGGGGCAGAACCTGCAGGCGGAGCACGAGCGGTTCCTGACCGAGGAGCACTTCAGGCAGCCGGTCACCGTCTTCAACTACCCGCGGGAGATCAAACCGTTCTACATGCGGCGCAATGACGACGGCAAGACGGCGGCGGCGATGGACCTGCTGGTGCCCGGCATCGGCGAGATCGTCGGCGGCAGCCAGCGCGAGGAACGCCTCGACATCCTCCAGGAAAACATGCGCGCGCACGGCTTGGATGAAGCCGGCTACTGGTGGTATACCGACCTGCGGCGGTTCGGGTCGGTCCCGCACGCGGGCTTCGGCTTGGGGTTCGAGCGCCTGCTCATGTTTGTCACCGGCGTCCACAATATCCGCGACGTGATCCCATTCGCGCGGACGCCTGGCCACGCGGAATTTTAGGGAAATGCCGGGCGGATGCGGAAAAAAAATGCGGCTGGGCGCAATTCGCCCATTTACAAGCTTAGCCAAAATTTTGCTAACGTTCCCCCAGCACGCCGCCGGTGTCTCCGCTGGTCCGCCTGCGCTGGAACCAAACCCCTAACGATTCACCCGTGGATGCCCGTAGAAATTGGGTCGCGAGCATCCAGAATCCCAGCGCAAGTTGGCTACGGATCACATCAGGCGGCGTGCTTTTTTATGAGGGATCCGCCTGGGCGCGAGATTCCCGGTGTGCGGAAGCCGAGGGGCGCTAGGCTGGCGAAAATCAGATCCACCCGATGTCGAATTCCACCAAAGCCTCGATCCTCATCATCGAGGATGACCCCGAGCAGGTCCGCCTTTACGCCAAGATCCTGCGCGGCTACCGGCTGACCTGCGTGGCGACCGGGACCGCCGCGTTGGAGGCGGTCGCCCAGGCGGTGCCGAACCTGATCCTCCTGGACCACGTGCTGGCTAGGGGCGAGCGCGGCACCGACTTTCTGCCGCAGCTCAAGGCGGCGCCGCCCACGTGCCGATCATCATGATCTCCGGCACGCTGGAGATCCGCGAGCAGCTCGCCGCCTTGCAGGGGCCGCTCGCCGCGCACTATGTGATCGAGAAGCCGGTGCAGGTCGAGCAGTTGGAGCGCGCCGTCGAGCAGGCGCTCGAGCGCTGCGGCATCGGCGAGACCGTCGCCGTCCTGAAGTCGCTCGAAGGCGCCGAAAAGGAATGCGCGAGCGATCCGGACCGCCGGTTCACCGAGCGGCTCGAGCGCCAGCATGCGCTGCGCAATGCCCTGCGCGGCAGCGATCCGGCGGCGCTCAGCATCTCGGCGCTCGCCCGCCAGCACCGGGTGGACCGCAAAACGATCCGGCGCGACCTGCGCGATCTCGTCGGGCGGGGCGACCTCGATCCCGCCTTGCTCCGGGAGGAGGCGGAGGGCTAAGCTGACGCTGTGCCCGATCCCGCGCCATCGATCCAAGCCGAGCGCCGCCGCCTGCAGCGCGGCATCGCGTGGTCGGCGGCGGGCGCGGCGGCGCTGCTCGCCATCGCGATCGTGCTCGCCTCCGCCGCTGCGTTTTACGCCTACCGGTCGCACGGCGCGGAGTCCGAGGCCCGGGAGCGGCTGTGGGATTCGCTTTGCCAGCAAGCGCGCGCCGAACGCCTGAACAAGGTGCCCGGCTCGAAGGCGCGCGGTTTGGACGCCGTCCGGCAAGCCGCCGCTATCCGCCCGTCCGCCGCCCTGCGCGACGATGCGCTCGCCCTCGTCCAGCGCGACGACATCACGGTGGAAGGCGAGTGGGATTGCGTGCCGGAGGACTCGCTGTGGGCAGAGTTCTCGCCCGACCTGGACCGCTATCTCATCGCGCGAAAGGAGGGCGTGACGATCTATCGGACCTCCGACCGCGCGGAGATCGCGTATCTGCCGGGGATCGAGGACCTTCATCTGGATAACTTTCATTGCACCCGATTTTCGCGGGACGGGCGCTGGCTGGCGGCCCGCTACCAGCATGGCTACACGATTGTCTGGGATCTCGCCGCGATGAAGGAAGCCGCCCGCTTTGAAAATCCGTTCGAGGGTCCTCTCGGCTCTTTCTGCTTCAGTTGGGACAGCCGCCATCTGTGCCTGTTGGACAATGAGCAAAGCGCCGGGATCGCGTTCGACCCCGCTTCGGGCGAGGAAGTCGCCCGGCTTGCCATCGAGGGTGGCGTGGACCGGATCAATGCGGGGCCGGACGGCAGGGTCGCCGTCTCGCAAGGATCGAGGCTCATTATCGCGCCGCTCGGCGAAAGCGGAGCCGGGGGCGAACGGCGCGAACTCGCCGCGCCCGCGCGGATCACCCGGATCGCCTGGCACCCGGACGGCGAACGCGTCGCCTACGGCTGCGACAACGGATCGCTCTTCCTCGCCGACCTCCGCTCCGGGACGACGCTCGCCTTCGGCGGCCACGAGAGCTACATCTGGGATCTCGACTTTAGCGCGGATGGCTCGCTGCTGTGCAGCACGTCGTGGGGGCCGTATCTCCGGCTCTGGGACACGGCGAGCGCCGAGCTGCGGATTGAGGCGCAGGAGGGCACCAACCCGGTCTTCTCTCCCGACGGCGAGCGCGTCGGGTTTGTCCGCCCTAACTCGGCGATTGGCATCTGGAAGCTGAGCCGCCGGGGCGGGGACGAGGCGCTTGCTCGACGGAGACCTATGGCTTCGATCTGCCCGACTTCGATCCTGCCGGGACGGTATTTGATCGCGACCGAGCCGGGTGGGCGGCTCCACCGTATTCGAGCGCTCCAGCCAGCGGATCGCCGCGATGCTACCGGCGGGCGAATGGCGGGTCGGCGCGCGCTTTCTCGCCGGGGAGCCGGGATCGTGGAAGGCGACGGGCGGAGGGTCCAGCGGCGCGCGTTCGAGGTCGCGGAAGATGGCGCGGTTTCGTTCGGTCCGCCCGCGGCGTATCCGCTGCCGGAGGTCGGCCACATACCGGAGTTCGTGCTGGGCAGCGCCGGAAGCTGTAAGTCGGCGCTCGGGGCGGTTCGGCTCGTTCGGCGGGATCGGCTTCACCTTCCCCTGCCGACGGGAGCGAGAAACCCGCCGCGCTATCCGGGCTGATGAACGAGGAAAGGCAGGGGAGTTTGCGGTCAGCCCTGACCGGCGCTGGGGCGCGTCGAATCGATGTGGGACTCAGAAGTCACGCGCCTGTGGGATCTGGCATCGGGCGAGATGGTCAAGGTGCTCCACGCCCAGGGAGGCGTCGCCGAATTCTCCGCCGATGGCCGCCGCCTGGTGACCGGATCGCATGTCGCCAACTACCTCTTGAAGTCGGATCTTGGCGGCTGGTCGAACGCTTTGCTCGCCGCACGATGACCACCGGCACGACCCACGCCGCGATCGCTGCCAGACTCCCGCCTCGCCGCCCTGGAGCCGACCCGCGTGAACGTCCAACTGGTCAGGCCTGGCTCGGCAAAGATCCTCGCGGACGATCTACGATGCGAGCCCCGACTACGTCGCAGGGCATCACCTTTAGCGATGATTCCCGCACCCTGCTGGTCTCCGGCTATCGCTATCTCATCGAGCGCGATCTGGATGTGTTGAGGCGGAGCTGCCGCGCTCGGGCTCGGTTTTGGGAAAGGCGCGCTGCCCGGCGCGGTCCCGGCGGCGGATCACGCGCCTGCCATTTCGCCGCCGCGGATCGCCGACCCGCGGAGCCGGTCCTGTCACCTCGTGCTCGGCGGGTATTCCTCGCTTACCAGCGGCGGCTGGTCGCTGGTTTCCACGCGCGCACCGAGGAGCTGCAGGCGGTGCAACGCGAGCTGCTGCGCGGCGAAAAGATGAAGGCGCTGGGACGCTGAGCGCGGCACCGCCCACGATTTCGCGGCAATCTGCTCTCGGTCATCCGGCTCTCCGGCGGGCTGCTCAAACGCGGCGTGAAAGACGATCCCGATCTGCTGAGGAAGCCGAGGCGATCGAAAGCGCGCCGTCGGGCAAGGCGACAGCGTGGTGCGCGCCATGCTCGGCTACAGCAAGGGCGGCGGCGGCGGCGAAAGCGGCGCGCGGAGTGTGATGTCGCCGAGGTGATCGAAGGCATGGTCTCGATGCTCTACCAGCACCCAGCGGTCTGCGGGTGACCATCGACGTCGCCGCCGACCTGCCGCCTGCCGCGCAAGGCCGCAGCTTTCACTTCGAGCAGGCGTTGCTCAACCTCGTCGTCAACGCCTCCGAGGCGATGGGCGGCAAGGGCGACCTCGCCATCGCCGCGCGTATCGCCCGCCCGGCGGCGGGATCGCTGCCGGTCTTGCGCCTAGCCTCGCTCCCGCCGAAGCGCCGCGCCACATCTTGATCGAAGTCCGCGACAGCGGACCGGGCATCGCCGCCGATGACCTGCCGCGGATCTTCGAGCCATTCTTCAGCACCAAGCACGCCGGGGCGAACCCCGGCACCGGATTGGGCTTGGCGACGGTTTACACGATCTGCGAGCGGCAGGGCATAGGCATTGCGGTGGGAAAGCGCGCCGGGTGGGGCGGCGTTTCACTTGCTCGCGCCCGCCTAGCGGCCCACGGTCAGCCATGACCAACCTGCGCCCTCGCCGCTGCTGCCGCCGCGTTCGCCCTCGCGCTGACCGCCCCGGCGGCGGAACCGCCGAACCTGATGATCACCTTTGCCGATGATCTCGGCTACTCGACCTCGGCTGCTACGGCGGCGATCGCCACGCCGAACCTCGACGCGCCGGCGGCGCGCCTGCGCTTCACCCACTTTACAACACCGGCGCTACGACCCGCGCCGCGCTGCTCACCGGATTCTACGCCCAGCAGGTCCGGCGCGATGCCTTGCCCGGCGTGCCGAAGACCGGCGGGCGCGGCACCCGGCCGGACTGGGCGCCGCTGCTGACCTCCATGCTCAAGCAGGCCGGATTCCGCTAGTATCACTCCGGCAAGTGGCACCTGGACGGGATGCCGGTGGAAGGCGGGTTCGACCGCTCGTATTACCTCGCCGACCAGGGGCGGTTCTTCAGCCCGCAGCGCCACTTTGAGGACGACGCCAAGCTGCCCGCCGTCGAGCGCGGGTCCGGATTCTACGGAACCGAGGCGATCGCCGGCCACGCGGTGCGCTGCCTGCAGGACCACGCCGCGCATCACGCCGGCGCGCCGTTCTTCCACTTCGTCGCCTTCACCGCGCCGCATTTCCCGCTCCACGCCGAGCCGGGCGACATCGCGAAGTATGCCGGGAAATACGAAGCCGGCTGGGAGGCGCTGCGCGCCGCGCGCTGGGCGCGCCAGCAGGAATCGGGCATCGGCGGCAACGCGCTCTCCGCCCCCGAGCGCGATCTCGGTCCGCCCTATCACTTTCCGGACGCGCTGGAGAAACTGGGCGCGGGCGAGGTGAACCGCCCGCTGCCGTGGGGCGACCTGACCGCCGGGCAGCAGCGCTTTCAGACGCAAAAGATGGCGATCCACGCGGCGATGATCGACCGGATGGATCGCGAGATCGGGCGGATCATCGCGCAGCTCCGCGAGATGGGCGCGCTGGAGAACACGCTTATCGTTTTCCTGTCCGACAACGGGGCGAGCGCCGAGATCATGGTGCGCGACGACGGCCACGATCCCGCCGCGCCGCCGGGATCGGCGGACACCTATCTGTGCCTTGGCCCCGGCTGGAGCACCTGCGCGAATACGCCGTTCCGCCGCCACAAAACGTGGAACCACGAGGGCGGGATCGCCACGCCCTTCATCGCGCACTGGCCGGCGGGGATCAAGGCGCGGGGCGAGCTGCGCGCCTTCCCCGCCCACGTCATTGACCTGGTCCCCACCGCGCTGGCGCTCGCCGGGGCGGCGCGCGCACACTCCGATGCACCCGCCGCACCGGGCACCAGCCTGCTCCCCGCTTTCTCCGATGACTTGCCGCCGCGCGAGGCACCGCTCTGGTGGAGCCACGAGGGCAACGCGGCGCTCCGGCTCGGCGACTGGAAGATCACCCGCGCCAAAGGCGACCCGTGGGCGCTCTACGATCTGGGCAAGGACCGCGCCGAGCAGCGCGACCTGAGCCATGCCAATCCGGACCGCGCCGAGGCGATGGCGGCGCAGTGGGCGGCGATGGAGGCAGAGTTCGTGCGGCTCGCCAAAGGCGAGTGATGGCTCCGCCCGCTATTTTGCCAAAGCCGCCGCCTTATCGGCGATGAAGTCGGCTCCCGCTTTGTCGGTCACATTCGTCCCGTCGTTCGCATTCTTCGCCAGGTCGGCCAGCGCCTTCACGCCGCCGAACTTCACCGCCATCGGCACGAAATTCGGATCGTCGAAGCGCTCGGCCTGCGTGAACTGGAAGCCGCCGAGATCGAGATCGGCACCCGCCAGCGATCCGGGGGCGAGCGCCGCAGCGGCGGCGGCGACCGGTCCGGCTCCGCCGCCGGCGATCAGGTGGATTTCCTTCGCCTCCCACTTCGGGTTGTTTTTGACAAAGGCGATCAGGGTGAGCAGATCGGCGGCGCGCTGGCAGAAGAGCGGGCGGTTGTAGCCGAACGTGTAGCCCGCGAATTGCTGCCACGCGTTCTTGCCGTTGCCATACACCGCGAGCGGCTGCGCCGCGGCGGGCTTTCCGTCTTCCGCTGACTCGCCGCTGCGCAGCAGGTCGCAGGAGCCGACCGCAAAGCCCTTCGCGACCAGCGCCTTCGCCGCCGCGTTGAGCGCGCCGCCCTCAAGCATCGCCGCGTTTTTGCCGCCCAGCGAGGCGAGCAGGGCGACCTTGCCGGACCAGCCTTCTTTGGGGAAGGCGAAGAGCGCGGGGACTTGCTCGCCATGCGCCGCCGCCGCGATCACGCCGGCCATCAGCAGGTGGTCGCCGCCATCCACTTTATCGTTCAGCGCCCATTCGGTTTCGCCGACGCCCGCCAGCGTGCGCCCGACGATCGCCTCCCACGCGCCGCCGACCACGACCTTGAACCGGTCGCTGCCGGGTTCCAGCGCGCCGAGCTGTTGGTCGGAATCCTGCGCCCACCACTGGAGCAACGCGCGCTCGTGCGCGTCGCCGACCTTGTCTCCGGTCGGGGCGGGATGAGCGTCGTCCCACACCGTCAGCTCGTCTTTGCCCAGCGGCTCGTAGTCGCGCTCTTCGAGATCGGCGTCCGCCAGCCCGAGACCCAGCGCCTTGTTCATGAATCCATACATCGCGCGGCGGGAGACGGCATTGTAGTTGTGCCCGAACTGGAGAAACGGATGCAGCGAAAAGCGGTCGCCGATGCCCAGCATCTTGTAGAGCGCGGCAAGGTCGGGGCCGCCTTTGGTCTCCATCTCCTTGGTCCAGTCGTCCGCCGCCGTCACGCCGAGCGGGCGCGGCGCGGCCAGCGCGGCGATGTCGATGTTGCCCGCGCCGATCCGCAGGTAGGGCGCGTTTTCGCACGGGCAGCCGCCCTGCATCGCGGTCGAAACCATGACCGCCGGAAAGAGCGCCGCCGGGCGGCCATCCGTCGCCCCGGCGATAAACGTCTGCGTGCCGCCGCCGCTCGCCCCGGTCACCGCGATGCGTTTCGGGTCGATGCCCGGCAGGGACAGGGCAAAGTCGAGCGCGCGGGTGGTATTCCACGTCTGGATGGCGAGCGGATGCTGGCCGCGCAGCTCTGCCGCCGGGCTGAACAAGCCCCAATCCTCCGCCGTGTTCATCGCTTCGCGCACGCCGGCGCGGTGCTCTAGCTGGATGCTGTCGGCATAGCCCATCATATCCCAGTGAAAGACATAGCAGCCCATCCGGGCGAGCTGGACGCAGCGCGCCTGCAGCGGGTGCCGCCCGCCGGCCTCGAACTGCTCCGCGCCATTCTCGATCTCTTTTTTCACACCGGCTTCGCCGTGGTCGTGGAAGCGCCCGTTCCCCCAGTGCCCGTGCGGGCTCAGGACGAGCGGCGCGCCGCGCTCCCCGGCGGCGGGCTGCTTCGGGCGATACAGGCTGCCGGTGACAAAGTGCCCGGGAAAGGATTCGAACTGGACGCGCTCGACCGTGTATTCCGGGCGGTCCACCGCGCCATAGACCTGCGCGTTGAGCGGCGTCTTGGTCGGGGCCAGCCACACGCCGCTCGCCACCATGACCTGCCGCCGAAGCTCCGCGCTCCGCTTCGCCCACGCCTCGGCGGAATCTGACTTTCTCAAACGGAAAGTAGCCGTCGAGATTGCGCAGCGCGCCGAGCCGGTGGTCCTCCAGCTTCCCGCCCTCGGGCAAGGCGCGCGGCGGATCTACCAAGGCGTTGTGGGGGCAGGCGGCGGCGCACAGCAGCGCGGCGGCGGCACCGGCGAACGGGGCGGGGAGGAGGGATCGCATAGCGGCTACCTTCCTGAATTTCCCGCCTTTGGCGAGAGAAACGTTCGTCGCGCCCACCGCCCCGGAAATCCGGATTCCCCCGGGCATCCCCCCAAGGTTCACCTCACACCAATCCGTCCAACGTGCCGGTCGCGTCTTGAACTCGCCGGTCTCGACGCCCATCTTCTGGATCATCGAAAGGAGGACGTTGGAGAGCGGCGGATGGCTCTCCCGGTCGTGCGCGAGGTGCTGGCCGTGCTTCATGCCGAGCTTGTGCCCGCCGGCGACGAGGAGCGGCAGGTTTTTGGGCGAATGCTCGCCGCCCTCCCCGCTGTTCATGCCGGACCCGAACATGACCATCGTGCTATCGAGCATCGTGCCTTCGCCCCTACTGTCGCTTTGAGAAACGTGAGAAAGCGCGCGAGCCGCTCGAGGTGGAAGCGGTCGATCTTGGCGAGCGACTTGAGCATGCCGGCGTCGCCGCCGTGGTGGGACAGCTCGTGGTGGTTCTCGCCGCCGCCGCCGCGCCCGCCCGCCTCGCGCGACCATTCGAACGCGATGACGCGCGTCGTGTCGGTGACAAACGCCAGGTAGGAAATCTCCATCATCACATCGATCCACATCGGGCGGTCGTGCCCGTTGTTGGGCTGCATCCCGAGCTGCAGGTCCTTGGCATCGACCTCCGGCTTGGGCACATCGATCCACGACTCGAGCCGCCCGACCCGCTTTTCCGTCTCGCGCACCGAGGTGAAGTATTCGTCGAGCTTCGCCCGGTCGGCTTTGCCCAGCTTGGCTTCCAGCGCCTTGGCGTCATCCCGCACGCTGTCGAGGATCGACTTTTTCTCGGCGTAGCGGCGCAGCGTGGCAGCCTTCGAGTCGTCGCCCTCCGGCACGAAGAGTCGCTCGAACAGGCGCTGCGGGCTGTCGATGGCGGGCAGCGGCGTGCCCCCGGCGGTCGAACGAAAGCGTGTGCGAATGCCCGGCGCTGCCGGTGCCGGACAGGTCGGAGAGCTGGAGCGAGGGGAAGCGCGTCTCCTTGCCGTGATGCTCCGCCATGACCTGGTCCGCCGAGATCGTATTCGCGTAGCCTTTGCCCGGCACGGCGGTCAGGTCCGCGCCGGTCAGCCACGTGTCCGCGCCGCTGTGCCCACCTTCGAATGCGGGTGCCCCAGCCCGGTCAGCACATTGAAATCATCGCGATGGTCCTTGAGCACCTCCAGCGTGGGCGAAAACGCGTAGCCTTTGCCCGCCTCCTTCGGCACCCATTCTAGGATGTTCACCCCGTTCGGCACGTAGCAGAAAATCGAGCGCGGGTGCGCGCCGAGCGACTGGCTCAGCGGGCGATACTTCGACGGAGCCGCGCGCAGCGCCGACGGCAGCATCGCCTCCAGCAGCGGCAGGCTAAGGCAGGCGCCAAGACCGCGCAATACGGTGCGGCGCGGAAGAAGATCGCGGGTAAGCGGAGTCATGCCCGACTATACGGATCGAAACGCGCTGTCCATACCGAGAATCATGCCTAACCGCTCGCCAGCCCCTTCGCCCGACAACAAACCATCGGAGTCAACAGGAACCACCCCCCGCCGCCGCACAAGGTAGAGACGGCACTCCTGCCGTCTTCGGTCCGGGCGGCAACGCCCTCGCCCAAGAGACCAGCGCCGGAGCGAGACCGCAGGCACATCCCAAAGGCGACAAGAGTGTCGCCTCTTACAATGGCACGCCGCGCTCGCGCTAAAACGCTGCCGCACAACGTAGACGGCACTCTGCCGTCTTCGGTCCGCGCACCGACCTCGCCCAAAACCACCAGCCCTCGAGCGAGACCGCAGGCACATCCCCAAGGCGACAAGAGTGTCGCCTCTTACGATGCTGCATCGGCATCCAAGAATCAGACTCACAAAGTGGTGAGACGGCGCACCTTAGCGCGGCGAGCTATCTCCGAGGGGCGAGCGGAAGAAGTGGAGTATATTAACAAGCGAATGAGTTTTCGCGGGAGCTGGTGTGACTCGTGAGAGTTTTCTAGGTATTGGCAGATCCGCCTCGCGCCTCTGCCTTTCGCTGATTCGCTGCCAGCCCTGGCGCTGCGAAAATAATGGGGCAGTCCAACTATTCAACCGAAGGAGAAAGGCATCGCGCATTGAATCACACTTCACAATCTAAAAATATATCCGAATACACATCCGCCAAATACGCACTAATACATGAATTTCATATGATTCTAACATAGAAAATCACATCCCGAAATCCCTTTCGTTTTGCTCAATATAGCTCAGCGCGCGCTCTCTTTTTGCGGATCACATATAAACTCCTCCCACGCTTTTGCATCACCAAAATGTCCTTACGCGCTAAAAAGAAGACTACTTGCAATGCCGCCGAGTCCTCACTTCCTGTGAAGTTTGGTTTGCAGCCCATTCTGACGCAGAAACAGAATCTATTTCAAGCCATGAACCTATCATCCCCGAAGTCAACGCCCCAGAAAATGCCTTGTCCCTATATTTACTACAATCCCAGCCGCTTCGATTGGATTATTTGCGGCAATGTCTTTACCTAGCTGCACCGCGACGGACTCTGATAACTGGTCCGGCTGACTTTCAGCGAGATACTGGTATTCTAGCGGCTTGCTCCGCCCAATGCCTAGAAATAGCACTCCGAATGGTCTCTTGATAATCGACAGGCAACCTGCTCACCTCTTTTTCAAGATCCTCAAATAATTCGTCGCATTTTATGTGAAAGCGCTCCCAACAAGACTCCATCACGACGCTTGAGTAAAGCGCCGGACCAATCGGGACAGCAGATCCTGTTCACTTCCAGATGCTAAACCTCAAAATCACGGAAAATGCGGTTTCTTCCTTAAACGGAAGTTGGGTAAACCAATCGAGAAATTCTAAGATGCTATCCTGCGAACTTCCGGCAAATTTCGACACCGCTAAAACCCTAAGGTGACCTGGCGGCAATTTTTCAATTTCAGCAACTGCGCTCCGGATTGATGAAATTAAATTCGATTTTGTTAGAAATGCGGTTGATCTTTTCCGAGTAGTGAGCGGGATCTTTTATGATCACTGCGACCTCACCCTCGACTTGAACATCGCTACCGTTCCGATTTTCGGTTGCTTCTAGTTTATCAGGTACTGCGCTTTGGGCGCTGCTCACTTCTATTTACGCTGGAATCATCGCAGCCAGTAGATATCCAAGCATCAGCGATAGATATGAGGCAACGTGAAAGGCGAGTTTCATTAAATGAACAATTGATATTTTATTAGGCTTCACGGATGCTTATACGAGAGAATCTGTCGGCGTTCGTCAAGGTTCTCTTTGGTTTCCCATCCCGAAATGAAAACAATAATTTCTGTAAATAAATAAACAAACAATACTCCGCATCACCGACCCCAGACCCTAACCCAACGACTCGAAGAACTGCCCCTCGCCTTCGACACCGTGGCGGTGCCTATTACCAGTTGAAACCTCGGCAGATGCGGTAAACTGGGTTTCGGGGGGGAAATCAGCGGGACCGGTCTGGAGGTCGAGGTCGTCGCCGAATACGATCCCACCGACACCGAGCGGTTCTTCCGCGCCAAACGCGTCTGGTAGCCATGAAAGCCAAAGCCCCCCTCATCCTCTCCATCGCACTTGCTCGGCCGTGCGCCGACCAGCGCTACCGTCGTTTACACCGACGAATTTACTGTGATCTATCGATCCGCGATCTATACGGCGGCGATGTCACCCAGACTTCGACGGCGACGGCAGGAACGACCTGCGCCTCCGCCACACGGGCGACAATTTACTTCGGAACCGGTAGGTGGGGCGCATGTCTGGACCGAAGGGCTGATCACGGGCTTGGGATTTTTCGAGCTACGCGGTTGCCTTTTCGCCGGGGAGCTAATCGGTCTGCGCGGGTCCGATACGCCGACCAACGAACTCTCCGAGGTCTGCGGAACCAGACACTCATCCACGCCTGCATCGCCCCCACCCAATGCTACGGCTATTTTTCTGGCGGCGACTGGTTCCTCGGGGTGCGCTTCCTCGGCGGGGACGACCAGATCCACTGGCTACGCCCAGTTCCACGTCAACACGGGAGCCGACGGCGGGGACTGCGCCGATCCTCGAAGGCTACGCGTGGGAGACCGAGCCGAATCCCCCGATCCTCGCTCTACGAAAAGTCTGAGCTGTCCGGGACTGCGCTAGCCCTCGCCGCCGCCGCCGCGCTCGCGCTAAAGCGCCGCCGCACAACGTAGAGACGGCACTCCTGCCGTCTTCGGTCCGCGGCACCGACCTCGCCCTAGACGACCAGCGCCCGAGCGAGACCGCAGGCACCTCCCCAAGGCGACAAGAGTGTCGCCTCTACAATACCCCGCCTCACCGGACCCCAGACCCTCAACCCAACGACCAACCTCGAAGAGCTGCCCCTCGCCTTCGACACCGTGGCGGGTGCCTATTACCAATTGGAAACCTCGGCGGATATGGTATCTTGGGTTTCCTTGGGAGGGGAAATCAGCGGGACCGGTCTGGAGGTCGAGGTCGTCGCCGAATACGACCCCGCCGACACCGAGCGGTTCTTCCGCGCCAAACGCGTCTGGTAACCATGAAAACCAAAGCCCCCCTCATCCTCTCCATCGGCCTCCTATTTGCTCGTGTGCCGACTGCGCGCTACTGTCGTTTACACCGACGAATATCGAGTTGTCTATTACACAATCAACGACGGCACCGATCTCTACCACGACTTCGACGGCGATGGCAGGAACGACCTGCGCCTCCGCCATACGGGACCGAACTTCACCGCAGAGCGGGTGGATGGGGCGCATGTCCTAACAGAAGGACTAATCACCGCCTCCGGGATTTTCCTCGAGCTACGCGGTTGCCTTTTCGCCGGGGGAACTCATCGGTCTGCGCGGGTCAGACACGCCGACCAACGAACTCTCCGAGGTCTGGTGGGGTCGCTCGCTCGTCCATGCCTGCATCGCCCCCACCCAATGCTACGCTATTTTTCCGGTGGAGACTGGTTCTCGGGGTGCGCTTCCCGGGCGGGACGACCAGATCCACTGGCTACGCCCAGTTCCACGTCAACACCGTACTGACGGGCGGGGACTGGGTGCCGATCCTCGAAGGCTACGGGGAGACCGAGCCGAACACCCCGATCCTCGCTTCCGCAGTGCCCGAGCGTCCGTACCGCGCTACCCTCGCCGCCGCTGCCGCGCTCGCGCTGCGCCGCCGCGCAACGTAGAGACGGCACTTGCCCGGTCCGCGCATCGACCTCGCCCAAGACGACCAGTGCCCGAGCGAGACCGGCGCGCGATCCCCAAGGCGACAAGAGAGGTCGCCTCTACAATGGCACTGCCGCGCTCGCGCTAAACCGCCGCCGCGCAACGTAGAGAGACGGCACTTGCCGTCTTCGGTCTCAGCACCGCCCTCGCCCAAAACGACCAGCGCCCGAGCGAGACCGCAGGCACATCCCCAAGGCGACAAGAGTGTCGCCTCACGATGCTGCAGACTCCCCGCCGCGCCTCCGGCGTGCCTCGCCACTGGGCGAGGCGTTGGGTCATGGTCCGACCGGCTTGGGTCAAGGCAAGATCTCTAGCGAGCCGAGTAGACCCACTTTTCGACGCGTTTCGCCGCGCATGAGGGCGAGCGCCTCGGTGTCGAACACGCCGAAAATCGTCTCGGTCTTGTATTCGACCGGACCGACCCAATACCAGGAGCCTTGGATTTCCTCCTGATAGATGCGCCCCCATTTTTCGATGCGCTCGAGTTCGATTTCGGTCACCTCGCCCTTTTCGATGCTGGCGACCATGACTGGCACGGTGCCATCGCCATTTTGTTTCTGGGTCTGACCCATCGCGGGATCCTTCGGCTTGTCGGAGCGGTTTGGTCCCGGGGCGGGGAGGAAGCTGTATTATTTGAGGCGACGACCGGCGGCTCGCTTGCTTACTCTCGCGTTCGAGGGCGGCGACGCGCGTGCGGTATTCTTGGCGCATCTTGGTGAGGACGTCGTTGAGTTTGCGCTTCTTCCAGTCCCTCGTAAAACGCGGTCAGCTCCTGCTTGAACGTCGTGTTGTCCAGTTCGGTCACGGCGGTGATCTGGAGGCTTGGGTGATTGATCAAAACCATCTCGCTGGCGGGATCTTGCATCCGCACCGCCTTCACCTCGCTGCCGCTCGGGATCGTCACGCTGCCGGTCTCGCCCCGCTTGAACTGCACATCGGCGGTCAGCTTCACCATGCGGGGAAATGCCTTGGGCGGGATCGCTTTCCAATCCTGCACGATCGCCTCCAGCGGGCGGATGTTCGGTTTCGGGTATTTTGCTTTGATCTCGGCGACGAGGGCGTCCTTCTTCGCTTGGAGCGGATCTTTGTCCTCTGCTTTGGGCGTGCCCTCGGTGCTGGGAGCGGTCCCGGTATCGGGAGTCTCCGGCGGGGTGCCGCCGCCTTCGGCGATCTTTTTGGGCGAGCCGATGCCGAGGGCCTTGGAGATGTCTTCGCGAAAATACCAGCCCGCTCCGGCGAGCGCGGCGATGATGAGGATGGTGATAAAGGCTTTCATGCGCTGCCAAAGTGGGCGTTTGCCGCCGCAATTCAAGGCGGTTATGCGCCGATTCGCCCGCTACTTTGCCGGCGGCTCAGGAGGAGCCGGCGATGACGTGCCCGCCGGGGTGAAATCCCACGGTTTGGTCGGCTCGCCGAGCTTTGCCAAAAACGCGCCGGCGGAGAAGGCGAGAAAGAGATTCGCATCGCCCTGGCCGTCGCGGGTGCGGTCGTAGAGCTGGCGCATGGCGGGCAGCGCCGCCCTCGCCTCCGCCCCGAGCAATTCGGTCGCGCGGCACGCCCGCAGCGCGACCGCCCAGTCGCCGTGCCCGAGATTGGCGGCCAGCGCGGCGAGCGCGCGCTCGCGATAGGGCGCGAAGTGCGCGAGCCAGGCGGCCGCCTCGATCCGCACGTCTGGCGAGGCGTCCTCCAGATGCGGCGCGACCTTATCGTGGACGGCGGGATCGGCGAAGGCGGCGTGGCGCAGCGCGACGACCGCCCAAAACCGGATCGCCGGCTCGTCGCTGGCGAGATCGGGCAAGCACTCCGCGGCCGGCGCGGTGCCGACCCGATCCGCCGCCGCCCAGATGGCGGCGAGGTCCGGGCGATGGTTCGTCTTGCCCGCCAGGATGTCGCCCAGCGGCGCGCCTTCCGCCTCGACCCACGCGCGCATCTCGCCCTCCGGGATCGGCTTTGGCTGTCGCGGATCGCCAGCCGCCGCTCGGCGAACTCGGCGCGCAGCCGGTCGAGCGCCGCGCGTTGCTCGGCGCCCAGGTTTTGCCCGGCGAGGTTCTCGACGTTGTGCGGATCTGCGGCGCAGTCGTAGAATTCCTCCGGCGGCTTCGAGGCTCCCGCATAGCCGCGCTGGGCGGCGGTGAGATCGGCGGGGTGCGCGGCGGCGAACTCCGTGATGGCGGGGCGGATTTCGCTGAGGTCGGAGAAGACGGTCGGCTGGTTCCACGAGAGGTGCGGCAGGTAGTTGCGGATGTAGAGCCAGCGCCCGTCCCGGACCGAGCGCGAAAATTCAAACGCCTCGTCCACCCGGTCGCGCGAGCCATAGGCGAAGCGCCGCGCTTCGCCGCCGCCGAGGAACGGCTTGCCCTGCATGGAGGGCGGCGGCTCGACCCCGGCGAGCCGTAAAACGGTTGGCGCGAAATCAGCGAAGCTGACCAACTGGTCGGTCGCCCCGCCCGGCGCGGCGGGCGCGAGGTGCCGCCACTTTTCCGGAAACCGGACCAGCAAGGCGACGCGCATCCCGGAGTCGTGCGGCAACCGCTTGTGCCGCGGCATCCCGGAGCCGTGGTCCGAATAGAAAAAGACGATCGGGTCCTCGGCGAGCCCGTCTTCCTCTAGTTCGGCGAGGAGGCTCCCGACGTTCTGGTCCATCGCGGTCACGCAGTCGTAGTAGCGCGCGATGGTGCGGCGGACGGCCGGCGTGTCCGGATAGTAAGGCGGCACCGGCGCGGCGGCGGGATCGTGGATCTCGCCGGGCTTCAGCCCGCGCTGGACGTGCTCCCGGAAGGCGGCATACGGCCAGGTCATCGTCCGCGACTGGTGCGAAACCATGTCGTTGAAGACCGCGAAAAACGGCTGGTCCGGTCCGCGCGCCGCCTTCCGCCAATGCGCCTGCGCCGACGAAACGTCCCACGACTCCGCGACCAGCCGCGCGGCATCGGCGCAGTTGTAGTCGGTCTTCACGTTGTTCGCGGTGAAGTATCCCGCCTCGCGCAGATATGCCGGGAACCCGCGCACGCCGCTGGGCAGCGGAAACTCGGAGCGCATCTGGTGCGTGCCGAGGCTCGCCGGATACATGCCGGTGATCAGGCACGATCGCGAGGGCGAGCAGACCGGCGCGGCGGCGAACGCGTTGTCGTAGCGCACGCTCTGCCGGGCGAAGGCGTCGAGGTGCGGCGTGATCGCATAGGCGTCGCCGTAGCAGCCTAGCGTCGGGCTCATGTCCTCGGCGGTGATCCACAGGATGTTCGGGCGCTGGCCCGCGCCGGCTTCCGCCTGCGCCGGGGCGATCGCCCTGGCCCGGATCTTCCGGAATTTCACCACGCCGCCCTTGCCGTGATGCTGGATGCCGAAGTAGCCGCGCGCCGCTCGGGCGTCCTCGATGTCGGCGATCAGCGCCCCGTTTAGATAGGTGCGCAGGCGGGGACCTTCCGCGACGACGCGGAATTGGTTCCACGCGCCGCGTTTGAGCGCGCCCTTCGCCCGCGCCGCATACTCGGCGTTGGTGGCTTTGTTAGGGTAGAGCCAGCCGCCCAATCCGATGCCGTAGATCCCGCCGGGCTTGTCGAGATCGATCTCGCACTGGTAGCCCTTCGGCTTCCCCTTGGCTCCGGTGCAGCGGAAGGCGAGCCCGGAATTGAATCCGGATTCGGCAGCGTCGTCCGGCAGCAGGACCTCCGCCTCGGCGATGAAGTCCGCCATCTCGACCGCCGTCGTCACCCAGCAGTTCGCCTTGCTCAGCAGGTGCAGTTCGCCGCCCTTCGCCTCGAACGAAACGACCTCGCTGCGCGGCGTCCAGCCGGCCGTCGTCTTGCCGTCGAACAAATCGATCCAGCCATCCCCCGGCGCGGGTGCCGCGGCGGCATCGTCGAAAGAAATCGCCGCCAGGCAGAAAGCGGCAGCGAGAGAGCGGAAAGCGATCGCATTCATGCGCGCACCATAGGAACCGCAAGCGATGCCCGCCAGCGCGGTTTGCTCAATGATCCCGCAACTCGATCTCGGCGGTAAAGTCCTCGCCGCCCCCCGGCGGGCGGAGATCTTCCAAAAGAATTTTCATCCTTGACCCAGGGTGTGTCCTCATGCTTCTGCGGCAATCCTACCGATATTAGCTCTCTGCTACTAGCCCCTGCTTTTTCCCATGCAATTTGAACCAGACTTCCCAATCATCCCTCTATTCGCCACCGAGGATGAAGCGCGCCGAGTGCTTAGCAGCCACGCCGAGGTAGAGGTGGAAGATCCCGAGAGCGATTCGACGATCGCGCAAAAACTCTTGGTTGCTCAGACGCCCGAAACCCGAATTGCTGTTGGAATTTGGAACGGGCGCGTTCGGTTCACCAACTATCTAACCGAGCACTTCAACGACGACGACGAGCAGAAAGCAAAGAAGCTAGGTTGGTTCGTCCGGCATTATGGCGTCGCGAAGGAGTTTGAGGATCCAAATGACACCGGATATATGATTTTCTGGCGAAATCCCAATAGGAAAATCATGATCGTGTTCGGCTTGCACATGGGACCAGTTCGAATAATCGACCAGGACCCGGATCACTGGCCTGAGTCAGACAATGAAGAAACCTGACTGGAACCGAGCAAAGCTGGACGCTTCCCTACGATAGCCTAATTCCCCGGCAATCTTATGCTTTGGGCGCAACTGCTTGGCCGCAGGCGGCGAAAAATTTCCTCAATGGTCCCGCAACTCGATCTCGGCGGTGAAGTCCTCGCCGCCCTCCGGCGGGCGGAGCTTTAGCGTGACCTTGTCGCCTGGGGCGAGGGAGCGGATCACGGCGAAGAAGTCGTCCCGGTAGGTGAGTCGCCTGCCGTTGGCTTCGAGGACGAGGGCGCGCTTCGGGACGCCCGCAGCCTGGGCGGGGCCGTTGTCCACGACCTGGGCGGCGACGAGCGCCTCTTGGATGCCGGGGAAGTTCGCGCGGTACTCGCTGCCCTGCTCCCACAGTTCCTCGACCGCCATCCCGCTCCACGGCGACGGGATGTCATGGCGATCGGCGAGGAGGCGGCGGAGCGCCTGCGGCGGCGCGATGAACGCGATGCCCTGCGGCGCGCCTTTGTCCAACATCATGCCGGACTGGACGCCGACCGCCTCGCCGCGCGCATCCATCCACAGCCCGCCGGAGGTGCCGCGCGGCGACATGGCGGACCCGAAGAAGCAGCCGACGTAGCGCCCCTGGTCGGGCAGCCATTCGTGGGTCGGCACGCGGCGGGCGACGGCTCCGGTGATCAACACGTCATGCCGGTAGATCGGCGTGCCGCGCAGATAAATCGGGGCGGCGAGCGGCGGGATCTCGGCGGCGACCAGCACGAAGGGCGCGTGTTTGGCCACGGCGAGGGCGACGCCGAGCAACGCGGATGTCGTGGTTGCGGTCCGCGCGAGCACCCGGGCGGGCAGGCGACCGGAAGCCTGCGTGGACGACCTCGACCTCGTCATGCCCGGCGACGACCATGCGCCGCCGTCAGGAAATCGCCGCCCGCCGAGGCGAAGAAGCCGGAGCCATTGAGCTTCTACGATGACGTTGACCTCGCCAGCTGGCGCGGCTCGCGCGCTCGAGCACCGCGGCGAGATCGCCCGGCTTCAGAATCGGACTTCTTCGCGCAGCTTCTACGTCCGGCGAGGTCTGCGCGTCCGGCGGCGGCGGATCGTCCGACCGGGCATTCGAATCGAGCAAGGGGCCCTCGCCGCGATCCCGAGGATAGCATGGCGGCGATGGAGGCGGCGAGAAGGCGTGGAGTCACGCCGCACCATACGCCGGGGCGGCGGCGGATTGCCAGCCCCAAGCGCAGCGGCGATCTGCGCCCGCGACATCTAAGCGTCCTTCTTCCGCGCGAAAAACGCATCGATCCTGAACATGCCTGAGCCGCGCAGAAAGAGGACGGCGGCGAGCAATAGGTAAAGCACGTTGTCTCCGCGCCGAACGCCTCCCCGCCGATCCCATGGCGATAAAGAGGCTGCCCGCCGCGAGGACGCCAATGACTAGGGCGGAAATCCGCGTGACCAACCCGAGATCAATCCGGTGCAGGCGAGCGCCAGCGCGGGACGCTGCCGTCGCCGCCACCGCCACCGGCGCGGGCAACCCGAGCGCCGCCACCGTGTCGAGCAGCGGGCTTCACTTGTCCTCATATACCAAACCCCGCGCCACGACCGATCAGCTCGCTATAGGCATGGAAAGATCAGCGTCAGCGCGGTGACGACGCGGATGAGCAGCAGGGAAAAGTCCCAGCCAAGGGTGGAGGGCGCAGGGGTGTCGGGGCGATACATGGACATGGCGATGGGGATCCAGCGAGGAGCGGAATGAGCGATACGGTGCCGCGCCGAGGCTTCTTCGCGCGGGACTTGGGGATTGGTCTATCAAAAAGAGCGCAAGAACTTGGACCAATGGGCATAGATGTTGCTTTCAAAGCAAAGCGGTGTATCAGATAATCGCTAAACCAAAGAACTTTGGCGAAACGATGAAATCTTTCCTGCTCTCGACCACTCTTCTCCTCGCCGCGCACGTTTCCCGGCGGCGCTCATCAGCCATTGGACGCTGGATGATCCGGATCGGGCACAGATCCGGTGATCGATAGCGCTCCCTCGTCGTTCAACGCGAGCCAAACTGGATCGCCGATCTTGGGAATCAGCGGGGTCGCTGGGACCGCCGCCAGCTTCCGGCGGGCGCAAACTACTTCCTCACCTGGAAACGCGGCTTTTGAACTGAGCAGCTACACCTTCTCCTCTGGTTTAATCCGCTGGAAAGCGGCGGCGGAAACTATAACACCCTGTTTTCAAACCGGATCGGCGAGAATGGATTCATCCTCTACCAGCGGAACGACGGCATCGAATTCTCTGGCAGCGGAGGACATCCGGCGGCGCTGGCAGGCGCAGATTATCGGGATCACTCTCCCGCGGAGTGGACGAATGGCTACACATCGTCGGATCATTCGACGCAACGACTGGGGATAAGAAATTCTACGTGACCCCTGCGTCCGCTTTGGACGCCACTGTCGACGCCACTTGCCAGGGGCAAACATCCTGCTATCCGGCGGAACGCCGTCGATTGGTATCGGGGTCAGGGGCGATGGCGGATTGCCGCAAAACGGGGGCTATCTTGACGACATCCAGCTCTACGATGAAGCGCTCGCCGATTTCCAGGTCAATTTCCTGTTCCACAACCCGAGGCTAACCGTGCCAGAGCCAAGCCGCAGCCTTGCCTTGATCGCGGGTCTCGGGGCGGTGCTCTTGAGGCGGCTTGTAGGCGCTTAGACCAGCTCGCGGATCGGCGGGCGCTGGTCTTCGATCAGGTATTGGTGGGCGGCCGGAGTGGTCCTCGAAGGTCATCTTCGGCATCGATCCCGCAGTTGCGGCAGAGCGGAGAAGACCCCGGCGACATGGATCGGGCGCGTTCGGCGGCTTCGCCCCCGGAGCTGGTCGGTGGCACCGACCGCCTCGGCCGGTGCGCATTCCGCCGCCCGCCATGAGCGCGCCCATGATCGTGCGCTTCAGTGGTCGCGTTTCTACCTGTTGTTGACCTGGGCGTGCGCTCAACTCGCCCCACACGATGACCGGGTCACGTCGTCGCCCAAGCCGCGGTCGTGCAGGTCCTCGACCAGGGTGGCAATGCCGTGGCCGAGAGGCGGCAGGTTATTTTTGATCTGCTCGAAGTTTTTCCTTGTAAGTGTGTCCCAGCCGCCCATGTTGAGCGTGACGCAGCGCGCGCCGCATTCGACCAGCCGGCGCGCGGTCAAGATCTGGCCGAGGGTATTTTTCTGGCGGTTGAACTTGGCGTTGCCGAGGTAGCGATCCTTATCTTTACCGCCCGCTTTCCAACCGGAGCGCATCGACGATCGGAGGAGGTGATGACGTCGAAGGCTTGGCGGTTGAAGGCGTCCATCCCATCCATCATGCCGGAGCCGTCGACCTCCCGGCGGAACTGGTCGAAGCTGGCGAGCAATCCCTTCCGGTCGTCGAGGCGGTCGGTCGTCACCCCGCGCAGCGTCATGTCCGACTTGCCCTTGCCATTCGGCTCAAACGGGCGGTGCGTGCCGAGGAATCCGCCCTCCGCGCGGGAACCGCTCAGCGCGAGGGAGGGCGGCACGCCGGGCTTCGAGGCTCCCTGCACGTGCGAGAGCACCGCGCCGAGCGACGCTACCAGCCGCTTCATGGGCTGGTTGCGCTCGCTGTGCCCGGACTCGCACTGAAACGAGCTGTGCTGCCCTGCCGCCGACGATCGAGAGCGCAGCGCGGCGAACTTTTCAAAGCTCGCCGCGATCTTCGGCGCGTACTCGCAGATGCGGACGCCGGGCACGCTGGTCGGGATCGCCGAAAACTCGCCGCTGATCTCCGACGGCGCGTCTTCTTTGGATGTCCCACAGATCCTGGTGCGACGGACCGCCTCGCCAAGAAGACCATGATGACCGACTTCTCCCGCGAAGGCGATCCGCCGGAGGCAGACTGCGCGCAAAAATCGGGAGCGCCAGCCCGCCCATGCCGAGCGCGCCGATTTTCATGAAGCTGCGGCGGAGACGCCGTCGCAATAGCCGGAGTGACGAGGGACCGAGGATTTTGAGCATGGGAGCGGTGGTTATTCGTTGATTGCCACCCAAATTAGTTGATCCGGCACCCGTTCGGCAATGCTAAAGTTTTACGAAACATCGGATCAAAAGGGGGGTATCGAGGACTGTCATGGCATTGCCGCCGGTGTGCGGGCAAATCGGAATTGCAACGGGTCGGGCGGGAGCTCGATTGTTGCTGACCTGGTCTGCGCGCTTTTCCTAGACTGGTGACGCCCCAAGCAAGCCGACTTATCATCGCCATGAAGACCGTGCCATGCCATCCGTGGGGTTTTCCCGCCCCGCCGCCTATCCGCCTCTGGGTCCTAGCGCTCGCCGCCCTTGCGCCCCGGGATCGCCGCCTGACGCCGCCGCCCAGCGGAGTCCGTTTTACGAATTCACCGTGATCGCATCACCCGGCGATGCGGTGAGCGGCGGCGTGGATCGAAGTGGTCGAGCCGAATGTATCGGTCAACGAGGAAGGGACGTCGCCTTATCGCCAAAGCTGGGCGGCGCTGACCAACTGCTGGTCGCCCGCGAACCGGGAGCGGTCGAACATCAGCCGCGCGCCGACCGGGGCGAACTTCGACTTCCCCCAGATCAACAACGCGGGGCGGATCGTGACGCGGGAGCTGAGCGGCGGGCACAGCGTCGTCCGGCTCTGGAAACCGGCGGCTTCGGCGCGTTTGAAATGATCAATACGACCACCGTGACTGCCTTCAGCCAGCTCACGCTGCCCGCGCTCGGCAATCGGTCGAGCCGCCCTACGACCGCCCGCTGGTCGGATTCCTCGGCGGGAGGGCGATCTGCCGTTTGCGTATTGGGCTGACACCGGAGAGCGCGACCGCCAGACCAAGCTGATGGCGGGCGGGGACGCTGGCGAGCTTCCGCGCCGCCGCCGCGTCCGGCTACGACCGGGTGATCGTCGCCCAGCGGCAGCCGCGCGATACCGCTGCGCAGCATCGTCGCCTTCAGCGATTTTGAAGACACCGGGGTCTGGACCGAGACGCTGGATCGCCTCGACGGCCGATCGAGTGGCTCGACTCCTCGGGCTGTACTCGGCATCAGCGACGACGGGAAAGTGATCGCGTTCGTGGGCGACCACTTTGAAAAAGGTCGCGGGCTCTACGCCTGCTATTCCGGCAGCCACTGGAGCCTGGCGTCGCCGATCAAGGTGATCGACGAATCCGAGGTCATCGCCTGCGACGAGGAAGGCAACCCGATCACCTTCTCCGAATTTGATTTCGACCAGCGGGTTGGGGTGATCCACCAGACGGCTCCCCCACCCGCCGCCGGATTTGATAGCGACTGGGACGGCGACCGGGTGACGCTGGTCTTTGTCGCCACGCCGTCGGGCGCCAGCATCGAGAATTCGGCGCGCCGCCCGTGGCCGCTCTACTTTTCCCAAAACAAAGGGATCTGGACGATCCAGGTCGAGCTGGAGCGCGACCTCAGCCCCAGCGGATCGCCGCCATCCTACCGGACCGTCAACACCAACGCGGCATCCCCGGTGCCGGTCGCCCAGCTCGCGGATGTGATCGGCGGCGAGAGCATCGATGACTTCACGCTCTACGACCCGATCGCCATCCCGCACCGGGATGCGGGCGGGAACGTGCACGACCCGGTCCCCGGAGACCACTGCGTGGCATTTAGCGCGCTCACCGCCAGCGGGTCGGTGAAAGTCGTGCGGGCGATCCAGATCGACAGCGACCGCGACGGGCTGCTCGACCATTGGGAGCGGGACGGGATCGACATCGACGGCGACGGCGCGCCGGAACTCAACCTACCCGCCATGGGGGCGAAGCGGCTCCGCAAGGATCTGTTCATGGAGATCGATTGGCTCAGGGACCGCGATGCGGGCGCGGCGGAGTGGTGGCGCAACCGCCCGGCTCCCGGCGTGACGAAGGCGCTCGCCGACATGTTCGCCGACGCCCCGGTCCTCAATCCCGACGGGTCCGCCGGCGTCACCCTGCACATCGACGCCGGTCCCGGGCTGGACGACACGTTCCGCCCCTACTCGCAGAACATGCCGAACGACCTCGCCTATCTGGACGGCGGCGATCTGATCCGGAAGGCGGGCAATCCGGACGACCACATCGATGTCGTTTATATGGGGCTGTCCGAATCGAAGCTCGTCCAAGGCGTTTCGACCGCGTCCATGCACGACATCAAGAGCGAATACTTTGGGACCAATGACATGCGGGCGCGGGAGTTCGCCTTCAAGTATGTCGTCCTCGCCGACTTCCACTCGTTCGTCGAGAAGGCGGATGGGACGGCGTTCACCAGCCGGGTCCAGTCGGCGGGCGAAGACTACCTCGTGAGCGTCGATCCGCCCTACGACGGGTATGGCGGATCCTTCGGCGGCCACGCCCTCAAGATCATCAGCGGCACGGGGGCGGGGCAACTTCGGCTGATCGCCGGGCAGCAGGGATCGACGCTTTACATCGAGGCACCCTGGGAAACGCCTCCCGACGCGACGAGCTTCTACGCCGTGCTCCACGGGTCAAGCGGGCTATCGGAGGTGGAATTCCGCTATTGGCCGAACTTCCACTCCCGGCCGGGCAACGACCTGCTGATGACGCTCGGCGGATTCGGCGTCAACCGCGGCCATTGGCTGGGCAATGGCGAACTCCAGTGGCGCACGATCGCCCACGAGCTGGGGCACACCCTGGGGTTGCGCCACGGCGGCCGCGATCACTGCGCCTTCAAAGCACACGGGTTCGAATCTTTGATGAGCTATTCCCACCAGACCCGGACGGCGGTCGATGCGCCGCTGCGCTGGCAGCAATGCGATCCCCGCAACGGACCCCAGTCGCCGCGCTACAATATCATCGGCCAATTTCCCGGGGGCGAATATCAGGTGATCGGCAGCTACTCCGATGGCGCGGACGCGACCGGATTGAACGAATGGGATTACATCAAATACGACATCTTCCGCTCCGGATTCTTCCTGGGCAATAGCTTTGGCAAAAGCCGCTTCCGGCGCCCGGGCGAACCCTATGAGCTGACGGTGGAGGATTGGACGCCACCCGCGCTCGACCTGACGCCGCCCACGGTGGCGGTCACCTCTCCCGCCGGCGACAACTGCGGGTTCAGCGTGGGCAATGGCGATTCGCTCCTCGTCACGGCGGTCGCCTCCGACGATGAGGCGCTCTCCTATGTGCTCATCGTCTTCGACAAAAACGGCGACGGCGACACCCGCGATCCCGGCGAGGAAGTGGCTGCGGAATACGATGATCAGGCTGGCGATTTCAAGGCGATCTTCACCGGCATCGAAGGGGCCGCCGGAACGCGGGCGATCATCGCGCTCGCCTACGACCGGTCGCGAAACGTGGGGCATTTCGTCAGGGGGGTGAACGTGGCCGCCCAGTCGGCCAATCGCTGCGGGTCGAGAACGGGAGTTTCGCCTTCCAGCCGCACGAGGACGCTAAGCGGCTCGAGGCAGACGCGAACCTCGGCAGCCATCGCCGTGCCGAGTTCCGGGCGGCTGACGCTCAACGTCACCGCAACCCCGGCAATCCGCCTGAGCGGCGGCGGACCCGGCGACCGCCACGAGGCGACGGTCGAAAAGATTCTCTTCAACGGGCGCGAGATCGCTTTGCACCCGGCGTGCAACCCACCCGGCTGCTCGCCCGCGATCTGCAGTTCGTATTGGGTCGTCCCGCCGGGCGGCGGGCAGCTCGTCGCCGAGATCCTCGGTCCCGCCACGGTCGCCGAGAACGGGGATTTTCTCGGGCACCCGCAGCAGAACTATACTTTAGAGGTCCTCCTCGATCCCGTCGATGTATCGCCGCCCGGGATCCAGATCGACCATCCGGCCGCCGACGAATTTGTCGAGATCGGCGAAGCGCTCACCGCCGACGTTTCCATCACTGATGACTTCGCGGTCGCTGCCGCCCATGCCACCTTCGATATCAACGGCGACGGGGATGTCGATGACCTTGGCGAATCAATCGCCGCCACCCACCTCGGCGCGGGGCGCTACCAAGCCGTCTTCGCCAATGTCTCGGGAGCGCCGGGGACCCGGTCGCTCCGGCTCTCGGCGGTCGATTCAAGCGGATACCAGACCGAGGAAACGGGATTTGTCGAAGTCCGTGCCCCCGACCTCGATGCCCCGGCCGCCGTCATCCAAAACCCGCCGCCGGGCTGGCCGATCGAGCCGGATGGGACGCACGACCTGAGCGTCGAAATCCTAGCGACCGACAACATCGCGGTGGGGGAAGTCGCGGTCTTTTTCGATACCGATGGCGACGGGACCGACGAAGAAGCGACTGCCGGCTACGCAGGTGCCAATCTCTTTACCGCCAGCTTCCCCGCCATCACCGGACCATCGGGCACCAGGACGATCCGCGCGCAGATTGCCGATACGGCGGGCAATGTCACGCCGGTCGACTCTCCGGTGACCGTCGGCGGATTCGTGCCGGTTGAGTCCGTGCTATTCACCGATCCAGCCGGCTACATTCCCGCGCAGTCGAGCGTATTCAGCGGCGGGCGGCAGCAGACCATCGACTACGATCCGATCCAGGTGCCCGGATCCGGCTTGCTGACCTTCACGGTGACCGCGACGCCGAACGTGCGCCAAGAAGTGCAAAACATCTCGCGCGCGGATCCCTATGTCCGCTTTATCAATTTTAACGGCACCGATTTAGACCTGCGGAATTCAATACAATGCAACGCCTTCGGGTCCAACCCGGCGATCTTTTCGACGACGATCGAAGTCACCGAAGGCGGCACGCTCGACTTCGCCGTGCTCGGTCCCGGCACCTGGAACATTTGGGGCGAATTTTCGGGACACCCCGAGCAAACTTATGTGCTCGAAATCGTCCACACCTCTAACGACATCGAAGCGCCGGAGATCACGATCGATTCGCCCGCCCGCGGAGCCAACCTCGCCCTTGGCGCGCCGCTGACCGTCGATTTGACGGTGACCGAATCGGTCGAGCTCGCCTCGGTGATCGCGTTCTTCGACGTCAATGGCGACGGCGACACGGATGACGCGGGCGAGCGGGCGACCGCCACGCCGCTGGGCGGCGACCAATACCGCGACCTTCGCCGCGCTGGGCGGACCGCCTTGGTCGCGCACGCTGGAGATCCGGGCGACCGACACTTCGTTCAACACCGGGACCAAAGCGGTCACGCTGGGCGTGGGCGGCGTCGGCGCGGGCGAATCCGTTCTGTTCAGCCAAGACGGGGAAATCCCGGGCAACCCGGCGTCTTCAATGGCGGAAGCCGGCAGACGATCCCGGTCAGCAGCATCGCGGTGCCCGGACCGGGCAGGCTCACCATCAATCTTTGGATCTCGCCGGTCCGCCGCGAAACCCAGAACCTCGAACGCTACGACGCGCAGGTCGAGCGCATCACGTTCAATGGGGTGGCGACCGCGCTCAGCCCGGTGTGCAACGCGCCCGGCAGCGATCCGGCATTTTGCTCCAGCGTCTGGGACAGCCCCGGGGCCGGCACGCTCGACATCGAGATCCGCGGTCCGGCGGAATACAACATCTGGGGCGAGTTTCAGTCGACGCCCGACCAAGACTACACGGTGGAGGTCATCTTTCTGCCGGGACCGGCGGTCGCCAGCGTCGCGCCGGCGGCGGGATCGGTGGGCGGGCACGAGTCCGTGGTGATCGGCGGCTCCGGCTTTGGGCAAAACGCCGTGGTTCTCTTCGGCGGCATCCCGGCGACGAACGTGACGTGGGTGAGCGGCCAGCAATTGAGCTGCCTGACGCCGCCGGGCATCGCGGGTCCGGTCGATGTCCGCGTCTTGAACCCAGACATCGAAAACCAGCCGTGGAACTACGGCGGACCCTGGGGGCTCTTCGGCGAAAAGGCGAACGCCTTCACCTATCAAGCCGCCGGGGCACCGCCCGCGCTCGCCGCAGAACGCCTGCTCACGACCGCCAAAGGTTGGTTCGACGCCGCCGGGCAAGACGATCCGCAAGGCAGCGCCACCGCGCCGATCACGCTGCCCGGAGCCGGGCGCGTCCGGTTCGAGACATACGCTTTCATCCCGATCATCAACGCGATCCCCGGACCGTTCGACGACCCCGAAGACCTGCTCTGGCACAACACGAGCAGCTCGGTGCCGCGCTTCACCATCGGCGGCAGCATCTACAGCGCCGCCGCGACCTTCTCGGACCTTCGTTTCCCCTTCGGTCCGGTGATCGCGGAATCGACCCGCACGCTATCCGCCGGGCAGTCGGGGGCAGGGACGTTCACGATCCTCGGACCCGCGCGCTGGAATGCCTTCTGGCGGCAGTTTGGGGACTACGTGATGGCGGGCGCGCCGGCGCAGGATTGGTCGGTCGGGGTCTGGTTCGCCGACCAGCCGGCGCTGGCCAACGTCTCGCCCAACACCGGGACTACCCTGGGCGGCGAGCGCCTCACGCTGACCGGCAATCACTTTGCCGATGGGATCGGGGTGCGCATCGGCGGTCGCCCTGCCGCGAACGTCACCGTCCTCAGCCGGACCGCCTTGCAATGCGATGCCCCGCCCGGAGCCGCCGGGTCCGCCGACGTCTCCATCGACGTGCTCGGCATGACCGCCCAACTCAACGGAGCCTACACCTACACGCCGGGCGATGAAGACGCCGACGGCGATGGGCTGAGCATCTTCGTCGAACGCTTCATGGGGCTGGACCCGGACGCGCGCGACAGCGAGGGGGCGCTCACGCCTATCTATGACGGCGCGGTCTTCTGCCTGATCTACCGGCGCGCCCGCAACACACAAGGCACCTACGGCGTCCCCGAATGGTCCACGGACCTGCGCAATTGGTCGTCGGAGGGAATCTTCGAATCCACCATCCGCGACGAACCCGGCGATGACTACATTTTGATCAAAGCGGCGATCACCCGCCCGGAGCCGACGCTGATGCTGCGGCTCCGCATCGTCGACCCGAACTAGAACCTGAATCCGCTTTCAATTGGCGGAAGCGGCGGCGGCGGCGAGCGCTTCCGCCTGCCTCACTTCGTTCCGGCGTTTCAAAAACCGGCGGCGGCGGCGCTCGATGAACGCCTCGTCGTAGATCCTGCCCGCCAGCTCGCGAAAGCCGGTTTCCAGCGCCTCGACGCTCATGTGCTTCGGCTGAAAATTGACATCGAAGAGCGTGCAAAGCTCCCACGCTCCCTCGCGCAGGATGCGACCTTCCTTCACCAGCCGCTGATAGAGCGGCGTGCCGGGAAACGCGGTCATCACGGTGATCTGCACCTCATAGAGACCGGTCTCTTCGACGAATTCATAGACCGCGTCGAACGAGCTGGCGTCGCTGTTGTCCAGCCCGAGCACGAAGCAGCCGTTCACCGTGATGCCGGCGTCTTGGATGCGGGCGATCGCATCCCGGTAGCGGTCCACCTGCCGGTGCTTCCAGTTGCCCCGCTGCTCGACCGCCGCCAAGGCAGGGCGCTGCGGGCTTTCCAGTCCGATCAAGATCTGCGCGCAGCCGCTCTGCGAGAGCGCCTTGAGCAACGCGGGGTCGTCCGCCACTGAAATGTCGGTCTCGGTGAACCAGCGGATGCCCTCGCCGGCCAGCGCCTCGGCCAGGCGCCGCCCGTGGCGTTTGTCGGCGAACGTATTGTCGTCGGCAAACTCGATAAACGGGTGCGCCCAGATTTCTTTGATCGCGTGGATCTCCGCCATGACCCGCTCGACCGGCTTGGTGCGAAACTTCGGGTTCAGCCGGATCGAGGCTCCGCAAAATTCGCAGTCATACGGGCACCCGCGCTGCGTCTGCACGGTGAGCCGATTATACTGGTCGATATCGAGCAGGTCGAAGCGCGGCATCGGCGACTGCGCAAAGTCGAACGTCATCGCGCGCGCGTCGTAGCGCGGCTTGGCGCGCCCCGCCTGGATGTCCGCGAGGATCGTCGCCCAGAGCGGCTCCGCCTCTCCGATCAAGATGATGTCGGCGTGCGCCGCCGCCTCGTCCGGCATGAGCGTGACGTGCAAGCCGCCGAGGATCACGGTGGAGCCCGCCGCGCGATACCTGCCGGCCAGCGCGTAGGCGTCTTTGATCATCGACGAGAAGCTCGAGATGGCGACCACGTCGAACTCGCCCGGCGGCAGCCCGCCCTCCAGCGCATCGAGATCCGCGACTTCGAGGTAGCTGACCTCGATGGCATCCGGCGTCATCCCGGCAAGCGTCAGCAGCCCGAGGCTCGGCAGCGAGGCGATCACTTTGCTCCGCTCGAGGAAGCCGGGCAGCGTCAGCCCGAAGTCCATCAATTCCTTGTTGTAGCAGCGCACGCCGCTCATGGCGATGAGTCCGAGTTTCATAGGCAGATCGGTGAAAAGGTGAGTTCGCTAGCGCGGCCAGCCCGCGAGGGTCAGGACGATGCCGGCCGCCACGCTGGTGACCGGGATGAAAAACAAATGGCGAAACGGCTTCCGCCAAGCGCTCAAAAAACAGATCGCCGGCATGGTTGCCGCGCCGAGGCAGAAGGCGACCGCCGCCGGTTTGGCGAAGGCGACCTCGACCCCGGCGAGATGGTGGCTGATGGCGAAGAAAAAGTTGATGAAGCCCAAGCCGAAAAACGAAATGTGCCCGAGCCGGGTCAGGCGGCGCCGGTAGCTCTGGTATCCACCCATCCAATCCTCGCGGTGAAAAAAGAGCCCGATCGCCGCGCCGGAGAGGACGCCGAGCAGCATCCCGATCCAGGCGATGGTGAACATGTTAGAGACAATCGCGTCGCGCATCGGAGAGGTAGGGGGTCAGGGTTGGGCGAAGAGGCGGCAGACGTTCGCGCCGCCGAAGCCGCTGCTGTTGTTGAGGGCGAGCCGGAGGTCGCGGCGCTCCGTTTTGACCGGCAGGCGCAGCCCGTCGCAGACCGGATCTGGCTCGGCAAGCGCCGCATTGCCCGGCACGATGCCTTCGTTCAGGCAAAGGATGCACAGCGCGGCCTCCAGCGCGCCGGCGTAGGACAAGCCGTGGCCGGTCACGCCCTTGGTGCTCGAAACCAGCGCGCCCGCCTCGGCGTCGGCAAAACCGAGTGCCTTGAGCGCCTGCGCCTCCGCCCGGTCGCCGGCCGGCGTCGAGGTCGCGTGGGCGTTGACCCAATCGACCTCTCCGGCGGAGGCTCCGCCCGCCGCGAGGCAGCGCGCCATCGCCGCCTGGATGCCGCGCCCATCAGGATGCGGAGCCGCCACGTTGAAGCCGTCGGACGCCTGCGCCCACGCCCGCATCTCGGCGAGCGCCTTCGCGCCGCGCCGGTGCGCCGCGCCCGCCGATTCCAATACCAGCGCCGCCGCGCCGCCGGTGCCGACGAAGCCGTCGCGGCGCGCGTCGAACGGGCGGCTCGCGGTGTCCGGATCGGGGTTCTGCGAAAGCGCGCGCATCCCGAGGAACGGGAGCAGGCTCTCCGCCGATCCATCCTCCGCCGCGACGACCAACATCCGCTCCTGCCGGCCGAGCGCGATTTCGTCGAAGGCATAGCCGAGCGCGTGGCTGGACGATGCGCAGGCGGAGACGAACCCGCAGTTCGCGCCGGTGATGCCGTAGTAGGCGGCGAGGTTGAAGTTCAAGGTCCCGGCGACCGAGCTGACGATGCCGAGCGGATCCGCGCGGCGCCAGCCGCTCGCCGCCATGCGACCGAGGTGGTGGAAAAGTAGCTGGGGCGAGCCGGGCGACGCGCAAAACAACCCGGTGTCTCCGCCGCCCAGATCGTCCCGCGCCAGCCCCGCCTCGCCCAGCGCCTCCTCCAGCGCGGCGAGCGCAAACGGACCGTGTGGCGGCAGCGCGCGGAGGAAGCCGCCCTCGAAACGCTCCGCGCCGGGAAACGCCCAGTCGCGCCAATCGCTGCTGGAAACATCGAATCCGGGCACCGCGCCGCAGACCAACTCCGGTCCTGCGCCATACCCGGGAAGCTGCCGCCGCGCGAAGCCGTGGCGGAGGTCGCGCAGGCTGGCGAGCACATCGCCGCGCCCCACGCCGATGCTCGAGGCGAAGCCGATCCCGGTGACGACCACCTTATTCATCGGACGGCGCGGCGGCTTCTGGATCGAGCTTGGCGGCGATCAAAGCGCGCGCATC